>CAIYRS010000105.1 GCA_903928685.1 uncultured Methylococcaceae bacterium | reverse complement strand
TGTTGGGTGGTCGCCAGCAACTTGGGCGGCATCGGCGAAGATGTCATCGAAGGCAAATCCGGCTTCGTCATCGACCCCACACTCGAAGCGCTCACCGACTGCTTGGAAAAAATCGACGCAAAGCCTGCCCTCTTCAAAGAAGAGGCCATGCCTGGCGATATCCGTGCCGTTGATGAACAGGTGAATGAGCTTATTGGGCATTACCGTAATATTGAATAAAAAATATCTCCAAAATGTGTATATTGATCGATAAATTATTAAATACTCCTATGAAAAATACCCCTGACTTTCTTTGCATTGGCATGCAAAAAGCTGGCACCACTTGGCTTGCTGCCAATTTGGGGCAACACCCATCGGTGTGGATTCCACCTATCAAAGAAATTCATTATTTTGATGAGGTACATGTTGACCCTGGTTGGCATGTGAGAAGACAAGGAGCAGCAACAAATAATTTAAAACGGTTCAATACCGATAACGACAGTATTCCTTTGAGTGATAAAGCAGTCATCGAAATGGCGTTCTGGCAGCATCTCGAACAAAAGGATATTAATGACAACTGGTATGAATCCATTTGGTCTTTTGCCAATAATAGTGATAACAAACTACTTGGCGAAATGACACCGGATTACTCAATAATTCCATTGTCCGGTGTAGAGCATGTTCACAAATTAGCGCCTAACGTGAAAATTGTGGTTTTAATTCGGGACCCAATCGAAAGAACTTGGTCAAGCGCAAGAATGTATGCCAAAGAACAAGGTATTGATCCATTACAATGTTATAAAGAGCAGTTTATTATTGACCGCAGTAAAATCGCAAACATGTTCGAAAAATGGGAACACTTTTTTCCTAAAGAGCAGTTTTTTATCGCCTTTTATGAAGATGTTGCCATGAGGCCTTACTGGCTTCTGGAAGCGGTTTGCTCATTTATTGGCGTGGATTTTGACCAAAATTATTTTTTACATGCCAACAAGAAAGTCCATGTTGGTAAAAGCTCAGAAATGCCAGATACCGTTCTGGATTTTTATAAAGAATTGTTCCTTGAAGACATTTCTTTTGCCCGCGATCGATTTAAAAATTATGCTACAACTTGGTACAACACATATTATTGATTTACTGTTTTTATAAACTTAACTTGGCTGAGAGTAAAAAATTATTATGATTGAAAACTTATTGCTATGCGTAGGCGCGCAAAAATCTGGAACAACATGGTTACATGCCCAATTAAAAGACCATCCTGAAATTGGGTTTTCAAATGTTAAAGAAGTCCATTATTTCAATACCGTACATAAAGGTAGCGTGCTATTAACCAGACGCAAAGTAAATCAACTAGAAAATATACTAAAAAACAATAGATTAGGATTGGAGCGATATTTTGCTGATTTATCTGCAGGAAAACCTGTAAATAAAGGGATACACAAATTGTTGTCACCTGTAGACGATCAGTGGTACATAGATCTATTTGCTGGAAACAAAAAAAAATATGCCGCTGATTTTACCCCTGAATATGCCACTCTTCCGGATGCAGGTTTTGATAATTTTAATAATGTTTGCAACAACAAAAAAATTATATTTATCATGCGTGACCCGATAGAGCGTGCAAAATCGGCAATCCGTTATTTTTTTGAGACCCAAAATAAAAATATTGACGACATATCTACAGAACAACTGATAAAAGTTGCTTCTGCAGATTTCATCATTAGTATGTCTTCTTACGAATTGACTATAAGAAAATTAGAACAACATTTTGCTAGCGACGAATTACTATACTTATTTTTTGAAGATGTTATGAAAAATAAACAAGAATCGCTAAATAAGGTAACGCGTTTCTTAGGAATTGCAGACCTAGGCATTTCTTCAGAGCAATTGGAAAAAAAGGTTAATATGACCAGCAAATCTTTTGATTTTCCAAAAGAAATAGATGACTTACTTAAAACACGTTTACAAAAAACCTACGCCACTTTAAATTTTCGGTTTGATCGTCTTCCAGAAAGCTGGGCGACTATAGATTAATATTCCACAAAGCATTCAAGAGAGTATTAGTCATTTTGCGCCAGTGAAACAGACATTTCCCAAATTTGTAATAAAAGAGACGTTTAATATATGAAACTTTTAATAACTAGTGTCAGAAACGAAGCGCCTTATATAGCTGAATGGATAGCTTGGCACAAAATGCTCGGTTTTGATCATTTCTTGATATATACCAATGACAATACTGACAACACTAAAGAAATATTAGAACAAATAAGTCGCTTAGGCTTCTTAACATGGTACGAGCTTTATCCGGAGGCAGACCAAAGCCCTCAAATGGTTGCCTTTGGGGAAGCAGTAAAATGGATTCATGATAACCGTCCAGAGTGGACAGCTTTATTTGATGTCGATGAGTTTCTTAATCTAAAACAAGATACTAATTTAGATTCATTTTTAAGCCGCTTTCCGGATGCGGACGCAGTTGCAATCAATTGGAAAATTTTTGGTTCTGCCAACATTCAACACAAAGGCCTTGGACTTACTCCCGAAAGGTTCTTGCATTCAGCACATGATGAGTTTTATGAACATAGACAGTTCAAAACTATTTTTAGATATAACAAAGACTTAGTAAGAATTCATCACAGGGCGGTTTATAAAGGTTTCGTATATAACAAACTGAAATATTTATATCCTAACGGCGATTCCTTAAACAAGCACATTATGCGTCCTGGCCCATTTAATACATTAGATGGAGCTTATCATTATGACTTTACTGTAGCCCAATTAAACCATTACGCTGTCCGTTCGAAATCCGAATTTAAAAACAAGCGGTTACGTGGAAATGGATTAAAGCCAGTAATTGATGCCTCCACACAAGCACGTGATGATCGGTATTTTAAACAATTTGATAAAAATGATGTTTTTGACCCATCCATACTCAGTCGCTTAGATGAATACGTCCAACAGTATTTATCTCTTTGCAATCAAGCAGATATTCCAACTTTTATCCTATAAATTTTTATGACTGAAATTATTTCTTTGCAAGAGTGGCTCGAATTTGAACAAAGCCAAGATCATTTGTTAGCTTACAGCATTAAAGAAGCTACAAAACGATTAGAATTTGGCACATATGTCGGAGAAAAACTGGATTATCTCTTTATTGCCACCCCCAAAGCCGCTTGCAGTACGATGAAATGGATATTAGCAGACTTGGAAAACCAACATGTTGAGTTCAAGCACTGTGGAAGAGAAAGTAATTTAGCAATGATTATCCACGGAAGAACTCATTCAATTAAAAATTTACTAGAAATAACAGATATAGAGCGAACACGCATATTAAGTAACCCAGATGTTATACGTTTCTGTGTAGTGCGAAATCCGTATGCCCGTTTTGTTTCTGGCTGGTCTGATAAAGTTCGCCAGAAAGAACCGAGCTTTCAAGCATTATGGCAACAAATCGGAGATTACTTTGGCACCGACCCGCAAATTTGCCCATCATTCGCACAATTTGCCCGCTGGATGGTGGAAACCCAAAGCGTAAATAAATGTAATGCCCATTGGCGAAGCATGACGCATTTACTGATGCCCGACCTACTCAATTATACCCATATTTTGCACACCGAAAATCTAGAAAGCGAACTAGAAGAAGTAATACGAATTATTGCTCCTCACAGATCAGCATCTGAATTGTTAAAAAAACATCGTATCAATGAATCACTTCCCGTAGATTGGCGAGCCTGTTATAACGAAGAACTCGCTGAAATGGTCAGTCAATTTTATCATGAAGACTTTAAGCACTTTGGTTATTCATTAGATTCATGGCGTTCAACCACAAAAAATCGAAGTATCGAAGAAGAATTAATTGCCTTAAAAGAGCAATTTTCCAAATATGAGGCATCTGCAATTGAAGCTGTTCGAGTTAGAAATGATGTCATCTTTGAGTTAACAGAAAAAAAAAAACCAACATCTATTCCACTAGCGCCACAAAAGGATAAAAAGGCCGTCCTCGTCCTAGGCGATGGTCACGCCAGAATATTTAAGCGCGAAAACTGGTTGAATTTAACGCCAGACTGGTCGTGGAAGACCGTATTGATAGAGAATGCCAGGATCTATGGATCTAATTGCAACCAGACCACAACAGATCTTACAAAATCTATCAATACACACCTCGCTAAAGTTATTATCTTTTGCCTAGGAGAAGCTGATGTTGGCTTATATTTATGGAAAGCAGTCGAAAAGCAAAGCGTTGATTTAAATGTTGCCTTAAAAAACACCGCTAATAATTATTGCAAGCTAATACGCATTGCGGAAAAAAAAGCACACGTTGTTGTAATTAGCTCTCCATTGCCTACTGTTGATAGTACCCATAGAATTGATGATGCCAGATCATCTATAAAAGCATCTCTCACTGAACGAACCGAATTAACAAGTCTGTTTAATTCGACTGTAGAAGCTTGGTGCATAAAAAATGCTATTACATATATCAATCTTGATGCCCTATCCAAAGGCCCAGACAATCTTATTCATAGCGAATTGCGCAACCCCAAAAACTACAGATATAACCCACCGAAACACTTGCAATTATTGAAAAAACAATTATTGCCTGTACTAAAAAAACTAATGGGCTAACGATGTGGCTGGATTTGATATAAAAACGACTTAGAGAAAACCGGATGGCTTAAATCGGAGAAATCATCGATTTAAAAAAACCATTAATACAAAAAGTAGTTAATTTTTTTACCCTCCCAATCTTCACTCTATCGGCTTTTTCGACAATGTTAACAAATTTAATCTCGTACTCTGGATTTAACGCATCCCAAAAAGAATTACCAAACTACCTTATCGATTTTATAAGTGGCAATGACATTCTATTTATAACATTTGAACATGCTAGTGGTGCTTCAACGCATCAAAATATCAAAAGAGAGCCATGGGGATTTAAATTTCTTGTACAAAAAAGGGGGTATTCCTTACTTGGCGTAAAACCTAAACAAAATGATTGGTATAGAAATAAGGACTTACATCAATTTTTCCAATCTCATGAGTTTAAACAATTTATTAGTCGCTTTAAAAAGGTTTTTCTTTATGGTGGATCAATGGGGGGCTATGCCGCCTTGGCATTTGCTGAAGCCGTACCAGGCTGCACAGTGATTGCATTAAATCCCCAGTCAACCTTGGACAAAAAACTTATACCTTGGGAAAAAAGATTTAAATCGGGACAAGAACAAGATTGGCAAAACTCTTTTCATGACGGCGCCATAGGCGCTAGTTTTGCTGAAAAAGCTTATGTTGTTTATGACCCATTTCATAATGAAGATAAAAAACATATTGATAGACTAAATAGCCAAAATATTATCCACTTAAAAGTATTTTTAGTAGGCCATCAAATCCCAACTTGGTTATTACAAATGGGCATATTAGGCACATTAATTGACAAAATAGTCTCAAATAGCTTAACGGAATTAGACTTTTACAAACTGGCTAGAACCAGAAAAAGTATTATTCGGTACTTCCTGAGAATGGCTGAAAGCCACCCCCAAAACTTGGCAATCAGGCGTAGCTGCGCTAATCAAGCACTTACAATAAACTCGATGGATCGCAAAGCCCTAAAGTTACATTGTGAATGCTTATTTGAAGAATCTAAATTTATTGACGTATTGGTAATTGCAGAAAACATTTTGAAACTAAACGGAATTGAGCTTGCGTTTAAATCGTACATCAAAATTGGCAAGCCAGACAAAGCCATTGGCTTATTGACGCAAATCATATTGCACGAAAAACCGATACCGCAAGAACTTTTACAATTAACAATAAACTTAGCTTTATCTTTAAATGAATTTGAAATTGCTGAAAAACTACTTGCAAAAGCCGCAAAAACCACTAACAACCGAAAAATAATTCAACTAGCTAACATTATTAAAAATGCCAAAAATACTGATATGCGGTAGTAACTGTAAAAATCTAACTACATAAAAATACAAATAACTACACGGAAAATTATATGAAAATAAAACTTGTGGCTATAGCTAAAGATGAAGCAGCTTATTTACCAGAATGGATTTTTCACCATTTATACTTTGGTTTTGATGAAATTGAGATTTACCTAAACTTTATTACTGATAACTCAGCCGAAACCTTAGAGAAAATTACAAACACATGTCCTGTAAAATTTAAATACGGGGAATATTTAATTGACCCAGGCTATAGTGATAACGATTTTATTTTGGACAACGGCTATCTGAATGCCAACACACTCCAATCAAGAGCATACGCCGAGTCATTTTTGAATGCCAAAAAAAATGGTTTTTCCCATATTATGTTTTTGGACATAGATGAATTTTGGATGCCTGCCTGTTTTTCAAAAAACATTAAAGATGTATTAATTGCCCTTGATGACCCCTGTGTTACGGCATTTATTTGGGCTAATAAAGTAGGGGAGCACGAGGAATTTGGCAGGCCATTTACAAAAGAAACAAAGTGTCATTTTACAAAAATGCAAAAATCCGCTGTCAAGACAGGTGATGAGATAAAAATAATGACCTCGCACCACTCTACCTGTAAACAAAGGCATAAGCATAAACTTATTAAAACAGGTGAAATATCAGATGCTTATATACTACACAGATTTCAGAGAAGCATCATAGAATACACCTCATTACTTGGCAGGGGAGATCCCAGATTCGCTGGGAAATTTAGTTTAAAATTTACTAGGAGAGGCTATATTTCCGATGAAAATGCAACAGTACTTACTATTGATCCGGAAGCCTTGAATAAATACGACAATGGTTATAAAGAATTTATAGCGTCAAATTGCCTTGAAGAAGAATTAGTTAAAGCAAAGCAATTTGTTTTAGACAGAGCCGCATATGTTACTGAATTTATAAGAGATAATGCTAAAACAAATAAGTTAATCAAAAAAATAGTAACTGGATTAAAACTTGATGATGATATTGCAGCCGATCTCGGCCTTCGCGGCCTAAGTATGGATGAAATTGAAATCTTAAAACATATGGCTGTAGAGCTGGAGAAAGAAGGTGATATAGAAAAAGCCTATCAACTAATGAAAATTGTATTTGCGTTTAGATCGCATGGTCGATTTGTTGGTAGAAAGTTTGAACAATACACAAAATTAACAAATAGGCAGCCTCAATAATATTTTGTTTGATCATTTCTAAAAACTGATTGTCCTAAAATTTGTACTTCAACAAAATCGCAATCTATCCATTAGGCCATTAGCAATGAATCTTATTCTTTCAACCACATTGCTGATATTTGCAATATTTCCATTAGAAGCCTTATGCGCCCCAATTACTAATGAAGATATAAAATGGCTTAATCGAATTACTTACGGCATTGACACACAAACCATCGAAAATTTTCAAGACTTAGGGCGTCAAGCTTTTTTGGCTCAACAATTAGATCGTGGCATGAATGAAAAACTGCCACCTCAAGTCCAAAAAATCATTTCTGATTTGCAAATTGAACAAGTATCTCCAGAAATGCTATCCGAACATTTTCAAGAACAAAATCAAATAATAAAAAAACTACCAAAAAATGAAAGAATTTCCGCCCATAATGAACAAAAAGCATACGCAAAAGAAATATACGAAGAAGCAGTTCAGCGGCATTTGTTGAGGGCTTTATATTCGCAAGCACAAATCAAAGAACAGCTGACTTGGTTTTGGCTGAATCACTTCAATATTTTCCAAGGTAAGGGACCAATTCGTTGGTTAATATCTGACTATGAAGAATCCGCTATTCGTCCACATGTTTTAGGCAAATTCCGTGACTTATTAATGGCGACGCTACAGCATCCAGCCATGCTAATTTATCTCGATAATAGCCACAATGCGGCAAATAAAATCAATGAAAACTATGCCCGTGAACTAATGGAGCTTCATACATTAGGTATTGAGGGTGGTTATTCCCAGCTAGACATAGAAGCTTTAACAAAAGTATTGACTGGCGCAGGTGTTAATTTTGGAAATGGGCAAACTAAACTAGGCAATAAATTAATGCCATATTACCGTAGGAATGGCAGCTTTGAATTTAATCCGAAACGGCATGATTTTAGTCAAAAACAATTTCTAGGTGAAAAAATTGCAGGTGAAGGCTTTGTTGAAATAGAGAAAATCGTCGATATTCTTGCCCGCCACCCATCTACTGCAAAATTTATTAGTTACAAACTTGCGGTGTATTTTGTAAGCGACACGCCATCATCGGAGCTAATCGAAAAAATGGCAAAAACTTTCAAAACAACCGACGGGGATATATCAGCAACATTAATGACTTTATTTGAATCCAAGGAATTTACCGCTTCGTTAGGCTCGAAGATTAGAGATCCAATACACTATGTTTTGGCTAGCTTGCGTTTTGCCTTTGATAAGCAAACAATATCTTATGTAGACCCTATAAATAAATGGCTCAAAGACTTAGGAGAGCCTCTATACGGACACCTGACGCCAGATGGCTATGGAATGACAGAAAAAGACTGGATTAGTCCAGCACAGTTAACCAAACACTTTGAAACCGCGAAGCAAATTGTCAATAACAATGATATTTCTTCAAGTATTAGCACTTCTTTAAAAGAAACAAAATTGTCATCTACACCACTATTTCAAAAAATCGAACCGATACTTTCGAATCAAACAAAATTGGCACTTCGAAAAGCTGTCACGCCTTCCGAATGGAATACCTTATTGCTATCCGCACCTGAATTCCTCTATCGTTAATAAAGGCAATACTATGAACCGCCGTTCATTTTTAAAATTACTAACAAGCTCTTTTCCAGCAGCCTATTTCCCTTCAGAATTATTTGCAGTACCAGAAAACGATACCCGCTTCTTGCTTATATTTCTACGAGGCGGATACGATGCGGCAAATATATTAATTCCTCATTCAAGCACTTACTATTATGAAACTCGCCCGAATATTGCCATTGCTAAGCCTGACCTCAACAATCCAAAGGCAGCATTAGCAATTGATTCAGATTGGGGATTGCACCCAGCATTAAAACAGAATATTTGGCCTTTATTTCAACAAGGTGAAGCCGCCTTTATTCCCTTTGCCGGCACAAATGATTTGTCACGCAGTCACTTTGAAACTCAAGATAGCATCGAACTGGGGCAATCAATAACCGGGCATAAAAATTACAATTCAGGATTTATCAATCGATTGGTAAAGGAATTATCAGGGAAACAAGGAATATCATTCACCGACTCATTACCTTTGTCTTGTAAAGGTGATGCCAACATAGCGAATATCTCACTAAAAGGAAATAAAAAACAAAAATTGGCAAAAAATCAAATTGATATCTTAACTGAAATGTATCATGGTGGCTCTTTTGATGCCTACGTAGAAGAAGGCTTAAACCTAAGCCAGAAAGCAGCAGATGACTTTGCGAATGAAATGATACAAGCAAATCGCGGGGCAATTATGGCAAAAGGCTTTGAAATCCAAGCAAAGCGTATGGCCAAAATGATGAAAGAACACTTCAATATTGGTTTTATTGACGTAGGTGGCTGGGATACCCATTACAACCAAGGTAATGCTGAAGGCGAACTCGCAAATAAAATCAAAGGCCTAGGAAACGGCATCGCTTCATTTTCTAAAGAAATGGGGCCTGTATGGAAAAAAACAGTAGTTCTAGTTATTTCAGAATTTGGACGTACTTTTAGGGAAAATGGTAATAAAGGCACTGATCATGGACATGGCTCAACCTATTGGCTCCTAGGTGGAGGCATAAAAGGAAAGCAAATCGTAGGAGAGCAAATCAGACTTAATGAAAACAATCTATTCCAGAATCGTGACTATCCTGTTTTGACAGAATACAGAACCCTCTTATCCGGGCTCTTTCGCGCCCAATTTGGATTGTCTGAAAAATCATTACACACTATTTTCCCTGATATAAAACCCTTAAATTTACATTTAATCTAAATAAACCTATTGGTTATTTCATATTTTCCATTGTAAATAAGCATAAATTCACTATTATCTCACCCATCATGATGTATAGCGTAAAGCTTAGCTTTCAAACCGCCCCATTTATTGTTAAGAAAAACGCCTGATTTCCACCATTTTCTAATCAAAAACTTTTAACTATCAATTAAATTTAGCGTAAATCAAAATGAAAAATTTAAAAAAAATTTCAAATCGTCTACAAAAAAAATTATCGAAAAAAACTGAAAATACCTCGGCTGAAATAATTTCAACAACATCACCCACTTCCCCAACATTACCCAGCGAAGAAAAAAAGCTCCTGATTGCAGACATACTAAATGCGGCAATAAATATCAACCCGGATGCCTTTGATGGTATTGATGAGAAACAATCACTTTCTATAGCAAAAAGCCTTTTTCAAATATTAAATATTGAAATTAATAATCTATCATCAGGATCTATAATTTTGCCGAACTTTGGCAGATTTATTGTTAAGCAATCTATTAATCAAAAAGACGGAATGCCCAATATCCATCGCAGAATTTTTTGCCAAATCCAAGATAAAAAATAACAATCCATAATCGAAGAATTTAAATGAACAATGAACCTTTTTTTATCATTGGCTGCGTCCGCTCAGGCACAACCTTATTAAGGGATATTCTTAGAAATCATCCTAATTTGGCATCGCCAGAAGAAACCCATTATTTTAGATGGGCGGAAGTATTTGGCACGCCATTGTCACAAATGCAACTACTAAACAACCAAGTCCTTAAAAAACATCGGGAAATGGACAATATTTCCGAAGATGAATTTAAGACTATCCTAGAAAGGAGCTCGTCGCGGGGCGACTTGCAAAAACGCTATATGGACCGCTATTTGCTAAATAACAAATTATCAGCAACCCGATGGTTTGACAAAACCCCTCAAAATGTTTATGGCAGCGCCATGATTGCTAGTGAATTTCCACGAGCCAAATTCGTACATATCGTACGAAATCCACTAAATGTAGTTTCAAGTTTACGGATAGGTAAGGTTGTAAAAATTGAAAACATTGTTGGCGCATGTAATTTTTGGACGGAAGCCGCAGCAAATATTTATATGCTAAAAAAAGCTTTCCCTAAAAGGGTTTATGAATTGCGTTACGAACAGCTCACCGAAAATTTATTACCTGAAATAGAGGGGCTGCTAGATTTCGTTGATGAAAGTTACGATAAAAGATTCTTCAAAGATATAAAAACCACGCCCAAAGAACATCCTCACGAAAACTTATTTACTGAAGATGAAATTAAAACTATCAAACGAATCTGTGGTCGTTGGGGAAGACATTACGGCTATTTTAAGTAACGATTTCCTTGATAATCAAATAAATCCGGGAACTGGCTAGCCAGTGGCAATCTTCTTTATAGCTTCCGCGACACCGTGCTGATAATTAAGGTTGCCATTACGCCTAACTAAGAATTGACGAGTTGAACATCTACTGATTGTATTTATGTTGATCAACCCCACAATTGTTCAACGGCCTCAAGCAAGAGGCCGCCAACATAACCGCCATCAAGCCCAAATGGGCAGAGAAAGGCACGACCATTCCTACAGCACGGAATTGATTCGTTTCACCTTCGATTTGTATGTCCTCATGACTTTCTGGCTACACAACAGCCTAGAAGTTATTAATTATTATTTAATAGATTTTTAATGCTATCAATTGCAGAATCTATATCCATCTCAGAAACATCATTAAAGCTTTGTGCATAAGTATTCATGCAACCTATCTCAATCCATTTGATATGTGGCTGTACAGCAGATTGTAATCGAAAATTTTGCACCAATTCATTGCGTCGCCGCAAAACTACTACGGTTTTTGGAAAAGAACAAAACATTAATGTATGTAATGCAGATCCTTCAATCCCTATAATTATCGAGGCACTTTCGTACAAACTAACCTGCTCTTTAATTGTTAAACTTTCTGGATGAACAATCTCAAACCCTAATTTAAGTATTTTTTTTTGGAAAGCTGCCTCGTTTTTTATTTTGGCATTTTGACACTTATCTCTACTTACATATATACGCCGAGTACCTTTCTCATTAGAAAATAGAGACTGGAGGTAGTTAACAAATTTATATGTAATATTGGCATTTACAACAGTTGTTTGATCTAGCACATGAAGCTTCTTTACATGTGTTGATTTAGTTTTATTTGAAAAAATCACCCTATTTGAAAGGCCAATATCATCAAAAAAAGTGCTATGCCAATTACAAACCGTATCATTTAATCTTATAAACAGTATTGGTTTATTATCATTTGGTATATTCGGCAAAATTGAGAGTGTTTCAATTATAAAATGCCCATAATAGGGGAAAAGAACCCCACCAAAATATGCTTCCTCAATACAATCACCATCAGCAAGCACCAAGGGATTGTCGTTATATTTGCCAAAAAATGTACTCGGACGCCGCAATGAAATTTGCTCATAATGCCCCTTACCACATATGCCAGATAACCAGCCATTTATCGTTTTATCTAAAATATAAGAGCTTAAGTTAACATCTTCTATTATCATTTTTTAATTCCATCTATTGATAAATATCGCTTTAGCTTATAAAAATGTTAGTTAGTAGCCATACCAGACCCGCTACTATCTAAAATAACACTATATGAATTACTGCCTGCTTTTCGGGAACAAACACCAACTGTACCAGATAGGCCGCTCCTATAATTCCAAACCAACCCATTTAAAGTAACAGGCGTTAACGATTGATAACGGAACCTTTGAAAAAGCGCCTCCATATCACTCGCATTATATTTAAGTATCACCCCACAACTTTTAATTGCATTAATCATTGTCGGTGTTAACGCCGATGCCCACATAGCAAAATCATCAACCCCTCCAGTCCAACCATTAATTGGCTGACCAGCTACTTTCCCTCCCACATTAAATGTGGTTTCTCTTGTATAAATAGTTTCATTAATCAGCCCCACTGGATTGAAGCCAACACCATCAATATAAAAACGAATATCTGCAGCAACCGCACCAAAACCTGGGAAGGTAACAGCAAGATGATGCCATCTATTATTGTTAAGCTTAAGGCCTCCTTGTTGAGCCCTAATTTCCTTATTACTATCAAGCTGCACACCTACCACACCGTTATCTACAAATAACCTGAATAACCCATTCGGGTTATATGCTTTTCCTGCAGGATAAACATAACCCTTTGTTGTGCTTAGTGTCTGAACCCAAAGGCTTATCGTACGGGCTTGAGAACCAATAATCGGTGTCATGCTGCCATTTTTGATTGAACTTGATTGGCTATCAGTAAAATACGCGGCAGATTTTAGTATGCCTGTCGTTATCTGATTTACATTTGTATTGCTACCATCAAGATTTTTATTAAACGAGCCATGATTGCTTACAGTTTTTGAAATATCCTCATCAAAACTATAGTGTTGGATCAAACCCCAAGCATCAATCGGCTGCAATATCTTTCCAGTAGCATAATACTTAAAATTACCTTTGGACTTATCAATCACCAAAGTGCCTTCTTTAACAAATGCTTTTTGACCTACAGAGCTGGTTTGGAAAATATATTTATCCAATTCAATTCGGGCAGAATAAATTCTACCTACTAAAAAACCGCTTTTACCTGATGCGCCAGAAACATGGGCAACTTGAATTACCTTAGAAACTCTATCCTTTATCACGGTATTGTCATGAACCTCGCCCGCAAGATAAAGATCGACCTTATTTGCCCTTAATGTCGCCCAAAATAGGGAGTTTTGTTGAGCATCCAAATAAATTGAGCTACTAGTGACAGACCTGACTGGTGACAATACTGGCAAATGACCAAAAACAATAATATGAGAAATGCTAGCATCGTTTCGCGCCGCCTTAAGCAAGTTATCTAACCAGCTAATATGCCCATCTAAACCAACAGTCGCTTTTACGGTGCCCCTAAAATTACTTACTTTACTAGTAGATATTTGCTGGAACTGATCAACGGCTACAAACAGTGTATTGCCCGCCCTAAAAGCATATGAGGTATTTTCATAAGCAGTCCCTATTGGCCGCATAGGTACACCATTTAACATCCCGTTGAACTTCGATGTCCCATCAGTATTTTGGGTGAAATATTTAGCAAATGCCGCCTTAAAAATTGGCACTGAATCTGATTGGACGCCTAAAGGCCAATCGTTATCGCCAATTTCATGGTCGCCAAGGGCGACGTAAACAGAATTTAAGCCATGTTGAGACATTTTATTGAGTAAACGCCGATAGCTCTTTTCCGCACACCCCATAATAATGGCTTTTAAATCACCTCCTGGCGCGCAAATAGCCTGATAGCCTAAGTTTTTATCCCACCAATGCTGAAAACCAAGATCTCCGGGCATAATAACAATTGAAGGATTGACGCTTGCCATACCTGAAAAGGTAAAATCTAAATCTTGATCAGAAACCTGTGATAAAAACGAAGGCTGCATATAATTGTCAACATTATGCCAATCTGGTGCACTGACAAAAACCAAAGGCGTTTCACAATAACCATCAATGCTTACAAGCAAAACCAGAGAAACGCATAATGCCATCTTGTTAAAAACTGTTCTTAAACTCACCGATATCTCCTAGTAAATTTTTTAGGGAAAAACACGCAAACCAAATTTATAAAATCATATTCTATGAACCCAATACATCTTATTAATTTATCAACTACTGATAAGCCTAGGCTATAAACTCATTCCAAACAATGACGGCAACTATACTTGATATAAATTCACCAAGCACCCCAATACATCAAGCATTTCCATAAAATTCGTTGGATTACTTCTAAATGCCATCACTCAGCAACCCAAAGACCTTTTACCTTGTACATGCCCGCGCTAACGCTTCCACCGATTTCTTTATTCTACCGCTGCTTAAGTCCGAAAATTATAGGGTACTTAATCATGATTCCAATGACTTACCTACAAAAGACGAGCTAATTGGCTCTACAATAATATTTGTAAGATATGTGCCACAGAATTGGATAAAACTTTTAGCAACTGCAAATATTCGCAAAATCATTTTCTTCATGGACGACGACGTCCTAGACATCCACGCCTCCCGCGATACCCCCTGGCTGTACCGCCTTAAACTCGCCCGATTATCCGCCTGCAAATATAACTGGCTTAAGCAGCAACAAGCAGAGCTTTGGGTATCCACCCCGTACTTGCAACAAAAATACGCCGATTGGCCGGCAAAATTGTTATTACCTTCACCAATCGCCGCACAGACCGACTTGTGCCGAGTTTTTTACCACGGCACCGCATCGCACCGCGCCGACATCCGTTGGCTGCAACCCGTTATTGACCAAGCCTTGCGGCAAGACAGCCGTCTGGTGTTTGAAATTATCGGCGACCACCGCGTTAACCGCCTGTACCGAAAACTACCGCGCGTCAATGTCATCCACACCATGCAATGGCCTAGCTACCAAGCATTTTTAGGCTTACAGCCACGGCATATTGGCCTGAACCCGCTACTGCCGTCACCCTTCAACCAAGCCCGCTCGTACACCAAGTTTTTTGACATCACCCGTTGCGGAGCGGTTGGCATTTATTCACCCAATAGCATCTGTGCCGACATTATTAGCCATCAACACGATGGCCTGATTGTTGACCTCGACCAACAAGCTTGGGTAGATGCCATCATACAACTCGCCAACAATCCGCCCTTACGGCAAACCTTGCTGAACAACGCTCAAGAGAAAGTCAAAAACCTTGCCGAACAGGCGCGGCAAAGCCACCAAGGTTTACTGGACTAAGCTTGCCAACAGCCCTGCCCACCGTATAATTGCAAGCCATAGTGACGCACTGATGTTACGCTTATTTATAGTGTCCAGGAACGACACGAAAGGCCTTATCATTGGGAAAACGTAGGTTGGGTTGCACGCTTTTCGCAACCCAACAGGATGAGCGTAAACGTTGGGTTGCCAAAAGCATGCAACCCAACCTACAAAACCTGAAAGCCCTTACCAAATTGCATTTTCGTGCTATTTCGTGTTTTTCGTGGACAAACTTATCCAACTCAATTTTAACCACCATTTCTTCGCCTTAAAGGAACAACATCATGGGGATACTCAGCCTGCTACTCTGGACGCCCGCTATTGGGGTCTTGCTGTTAGCGGTTACGCCCGGCAGCCATGCCTTCCTTATCCGCCTGATTGCCAACCTTTGCGCGGCTTTGGCCTTGTTGCTCAGTTGCTGGCTACTCAGCCAATTCCAACAAGATGCCGCCGACTTACAATTTTCAGAATATTTCCCCATCAACCCCAATTTAGGCAGTGCCTACGCGCTGGGTGTTGATGGCCTATCGTTGCCGATGCTGCTGCTGACCAGCCTATTATTTGCGGTAAGCATACTGGTCTCGACCACCATCACCAGCAAAATCAAAGGCTATCACATCGCCATTTTATTGCTGGAATTCGGCCTATTAGGCGTGTTTTCCGCCCAAGATTGGGCATTGTTTTACGTATTTTGGGAAATCACCTTAATCTCGTTATTTTTTCTTATCGACCGCTGGGGCGGTAAACGCCGCCATGCCGCCAGCCTTAACTTCGTGCTTTACACCTTGGCAGGCTCGCTGTGTATGCTCATCAGCTTATTAGCGATTAGCCAACACGGACTAGAACACAGCGGCTCGTTAATGGCATCAATGAACCAAGCCGCAAAAGACATGCCCTTACCGCAACAAATACTGGTATTACTGGGCTTTATTATCGGTTTCGGGGTAAAAATGCCGATTTTTCCGCTGCATGGCTGGCTGCCCTTAGCCTTGGTTGAAGCACCGATGCCTGTCACCATTTTACTGGCTGGCATTTTGCTGAAAATGGGCGCGTATGCCTTATTAAGAGTGGTGGTGATGCTGCCCGAAGCCACCCACGCCTTACAACCATTGCTGATATTTTTGGCTTTATTCGGCATGATTTACGGCGGCTTGTTGGCATGGCGGCAAACCGATCTCAAAGCCATGATCGCCTACTCCTGCATCAGCCAAATGGCGATTATCTTAGGCGGCATTGCCAGCTTAAACAGCACCGCCATCTACGGCGCAGTGCTGCAAATGACTGCACACGGCTTAATCGCCGCCTCGCTGTTTTTACTTCTGGGCCTGTTGTACCAACGCAGCCAAACCTGGAATATCCAAAATTACCGCTCACTATTAGCCGTCATGCCGCGTTTTGCCCTGCTAATGACGCTCAGCTTATTGGCGCTTATGGGTATGCCCGGCACCATCGGTTTTATTGCTGAAATCCACGCCTTCATTGGCGGCCTGCAACAATGGCAAGGCTTAATGGTATTTTTTGTGTTAGGCAGCTTAATTACCGCCGCCTATAGCTTACGCACCTTAAGCCTGTTATTTACCGGCGCGGAACAGCCCGCAAACCACCCTTATCAAGATTTGCAAACCCGCGAATTGTTTGCCGCTGGCGTTTTGGCGATCGGCATCACCGCCCTAGGTATCATGCCTGCCGCGTGGCTAAAATTCGCCAACGCCAGCGTCAAACAAATCAGCCATGCCATCGGGCAAACCGCCTTATAGGTCTTATTGATGCAAATCAACACCGTAGAACTTGCCAAATATCGGGCGCAACTTGCCGACATCGTAGCCAATCTCCAACAAACACTAGCGGCATCGGCTACAACCGTTGGCGACTATTTACCAGAAGCCCATTATCGGCAACTTTACCAACAAGGCCGCATTAACGATTACGACTTAACCGCCGCATTCGCCAACTTTGACCAACAAACAGACGCTCCCGAAATCGCCAAGCTAGCCTTGCTTTATGATTTCCCTAGCCTCAACAACAGCCAATTACAGTGGCAACTAAACACCCATCACGCCTTACAGCAGCTGCAAACCGATGTGCCAGCCGCCGTGGCGAGCACATTTCTAGCAGGTGAAAAACCCGCCATTGCCGTACCGCAATTATGGGCAAGCCTACTTGAAAAACTGGCACTCTCCGATGCCGACCAGCATCCAGAAACCCTGCTGACCTGCACCGAAACCGCCGGGCAAGCCAGTAACGTCCACCAACAAACCCGCCAACAAGCAGAAAGTGAATTTAAGCAACTGCTCGCCGAATTAGGCAACGGCCTCAGCTTACGCGGCTGGGTACTGGCCTTAAGCGGCACAGATAGCTTGGATAGCGTGCGCCCGCAATTACTGCGGCTATACGCATCCGCCAAAGATAATGGCTACGCAACATGGCCTTTACCCGACTATCAATCACTAGGTTTGTACGCCGCTTGGCGGGCGATGGTGCCTTACGATGCCAACTTGTTCTTGCACCAATTGCCGGATTGGAAAGACATCATCGCCGAACTGCCAGAGCAAGCGCTGGACAACATCAGCCTGCAACTGCTGCGCTTAGCCATCCCCAAACCGCAATGGGCAGGCTACTTGCACTGCTTGGTGCAGGAACTGCCCGAATGGCCTGGCTTGCTCAATGGGCAAGCCGTAACCGAAGCCGCGCTTGCCGATTACTTAGCGATACGGCTGACTTTAGATCGCTTATGGCTAAACCAAATCTGCCACGATTTATGGAAAGTGGAAGCCAAAGTCAGCGCCTTAGAAACCTATTTCCAAAAAAACCTTTCCGAATTTTTAATCCGCAAACGCCTGTATGCGGGCAAATTGCCGGAATACCTGACCGAATTGGCAGAAGCCCTGATTATCCGCGCAGGTTCAGAACGCCAATGCCGCAGCGACTGGCAACAACTCGCCGATTTACTGCACACCTGGCAACTCAACCAAAGCCAGCACACCGCCAGCGACAGCGGCTGGCGCTTATTCCGGCTCTGCCAACACCTAGGTATGAATGCCTTACAACTGCAAGCGCTAGATGACAGCGATTTAACCGCCATGCTCGCCAGCTTAGATAAATTCACCACTAACGATCGCAGCAAAATCTGGCATTACGCGCAGCAACACCATTACCAGCAAACGCTTTTGCATGGGCAGCCAAAACCGCAACCGCTAATTTTCTGCATAGATAGCCGGGAAGAAAACTTACGCCGCCATTTGCAAGCCTGCAATCAACAAATACGCATTGTTAACGCGGCAGATTTTTTTACCGCCGCCAACGAAAATGCACAAGAACAACCGTGGCAACAAAAAGCCCATGGGCTTTGGCAGCGCGGCTTACTGCAACCGATGGCGATAGCCTACCCCGCCATCAATCTGCTAGCGCCACTCAGCCTATTGAACTTAATCGCCAAATCCATAGCACCCATTGGCTTTCAAAACTTCAGCCAAAAATTGATGGCTATGCTATTGCCCACTTCTGATACCGAACAAGCCGAACTGCTAGCTAAATTTTTAAGCAAAATTAACTTAATGACTGATTTTGCCCCATTAGTGGTTTTCATTGACCACGCCGCTAACGATAACGCCCAAGCATTCGCCACCCTGGCAAACCGCCCGCCAGTACGCCAATTGCTAGCCGCCCGTGGCATACATATCCCCGATGATTGCTGGTTTATCAGCGCCAGCCACAACAATGACAGCATCCATTGGCAAGATTTGGCAGTCTTACCGGAAAGCCATCGCAGCCAATTAGAAATCTTGCAAGCTGATTTGCTGGCAATGCAAATTTGTAAGGTGGATTCGAATTAGAAGCCGCAAAAATATTCAATTTAGGAGCGGATGTTACGCAGTGACGCGCTTTTCTCCCGTTTACCGCGTCGAGCACCGCAGTATTTGTCGGGAATAGCCCGAAGGGGCGCGGCAGGGAAGCCGCGCGGCGGCAAAGGGGCAGGAAGCCCCTTTTGCCGTCCCCCGACAAATGCGAGGAGCGCAAGACATCAGCGGTAATCGGGCCGCCTTTTCTTTGGTTACTTTCTTTTGGCCGAAAATTGCTCCTGCATTTTCGGCATTCGCCACATCCTTGTAGCTTGCGGCGCAAAAGAAAGTAACTCGCCTTCGGGTGCGAAAACCCGATTAGAAAAACATCGCGATAGCGATTCATTATTATTTATTTTCAACTCACAAAAAGTGAGTGGGTAATATCAACTACTTAACAACATCCTCACCAAACACCCGATGGCCTTTTCGCATTTACAAACCCAATTGCAAACCCAAGCACAACAAGGGCTTTACCGTAGCCGCCGGGTGATCGACTCGCCCCAAGGCATCGTTTTGCAATTACAAAACCAAACCGTCATCAATTTTTGCAGCAACGACTACCTTGGCTTGGCAAACCACCCCGCCGTCGTAAAAGCCTTTAAAAATGCCGCCGATACCTATGGCGTTGGCAGCGGCGCGGCGCATTTAATTTGCGGACACAGCCACGCCCACCACGCCCTAGAAGAAGAACTCGCAGCCTTTACCGGACGTGATCGCGCCTTATTATTTTCCACAGGTTACATGGCAAACATCGGCGTCATTAACGCCTTAGTCGGGCGCGGCGATACCGTCTTGGAAGACCGCCTTAACCACGCGTCTTTATTGGATGGCGGCTTATCGTCGGGGGCAAAATTCAAGCGCTATGCCCATGCCGACAGCGCCCATTTGGCAGAATTGCTAGCCGAAGCCAGCGGCAACAAACTGGTGGTTACCGATGGCATATTCAGCATGGATGGCGATGCCGCGCCGTTGCCAGAACTGGCGGCAGTAGCAAAACAACACGATGCCTGGCTAATGGTCGATGATGCCCACGGCTTAGGCGTGTTGGGCGTAAACGGCGGCGGCTTGTTGGCGCAAACCAATCTAGGGCAAGACGATGTGCAAGTGCTGATGGGTACGCTAGGCAAAGGTTTCGGCACTTTCGGCGCGTTTGTCGCAGGTTCAGAGGTATTGATTGAAACCTTAATCCAATCAGCACGCACCTACATTTACACCACCGCACTGCCACCCGCCGTTGCCGAAGCCACCCGAGCCAGTTTACACATCATCCAAAGCGAACCCTGGCGACGCGAAAAACTGCTCGCCTTAATCCAGCAATTCCGCACAGGCGCAGAGCAATTGGGCTTATCGTTAATGCCCTCCGCTTCGCCTATCCAACCGATACTGATTGGTGATAGCCAACGCGCCGTGGCAATCAGCCAAGCGCTTTTAGCAGCCGGATTTTTAGTCAGCGCGATACGCCCGCCGACCGTGGCGCAGGGTACGGCAAGATTGCGTGTGACTTTATCGGCTGAGCATGAACCGCATCACGTCAATAGCCTGCTGAATGCGCTAGAAAAGGCAAACACATGATCCACATCCATACGCAAACCCTAGGCACTGGCAGCCCTATCGTACTAATCCACGGCTGGGGCATGCACAGCGGCATTTGGCTGGACTTTGCCCAGCAACTAGCAGCGCAGCATCAAGTCATTCTGGTCGATTTACCCGGTCACGGGCATAGCCCGGCATTAACGCCGTTTACCTTAGATAACATCATCGACAGCTTGGCAGAAACCTTGCCCGATAAGCCCTGCTGCTGGCTGGGCTGGTCTTTAGGCGCAACCGTGGCGATGGCTTTCGTTCGCCGTTATCCGGCGCGGGCTTCGGCGTTGATTTTACTGGCTGGCAACCCGTGCTTTTTGCAGCAAGCGGATTGGCCTGGCATACGTCCGGTGGTGCTGGAAAGTTTCGCCGACAAATTACAAGCCGATGCCCACGGCACTTTGCTGCGGTTTTTATCCATACAAGTGATGGCCTTGCCGAATGCCAAATCCTTAGGCAAAACCTTAAAAACAGCGGTGTTGGCCTGCCCAGCACCTAGCACCGAAACCCTGCAAGGCGGCTTAGCCATTCTTAAAGACAGCGATTTACGCGCCGATTTAGCTGCCATCAACGCGCCAATCTTGGTGTTACTCGGTAAAAATGACAGCCTCATCCCCGCCGCCCTGCAAGCACCGTTGAAGCAATTACTGCCCGCCGCCGACATTCAGGTTTTGGAACAAGCCGCCCACACGCCGTTTTTATCGCATCCGGCAGAACTGTTGACCGCCATCAACGCCTTTATGGATCAGCACAGATGCTAGCAAAAACCGCCATCAAACAGGCTTTCGCTGGCGCGGCAAACCATTACGACAGCGTTGCCGACTTACAACGCCGCGCAGGCATCGCCTTATTAAAACAATTACCGAACAACAGTTTGGGCGGCAATCTGCTCGATTTAGGCTGCGGCACTGGCTTTTTAACAGGCGAACTGTTCGCAAAAGCGCCGAAGTCGCCAATCATCGCCGTAGACATCGCTTTGCCGATGTTACAAACCGCGCGGCAAAAATTACTAGCCGCCAGCAACATCCGCTATATTTGCGCCGATGCCGAACAACTGCCGCTAGCAAGCCACAGCATCGACACCATCTGCTCCAACTTGGCGCTGCAATGGTGTTATCCGCTGGATAAAGTCTTGCAAGAATTACGGCGGGTGTTAAAACCCGGCGGCTGGCTGCTGTTTTCCACCTTCGGCAATCAAAGTTTGCAGGAATTGGCGGCGGCGTGGCGCGAGGTTGACCACTACCGCCACGTTAACGATTTTTACGATTTACCCAGCCTGCAACAGCAACTGCAACAGGCCGGATTTGTTGATAGCCAATTCCAGCAAACCCTACAGCAATCGCATTACCCGCAAGTGCTGGATTTACTGCGCGAACTAAAACAACTGGGCGCAGGCCACGTTATCCAAGGCCGAAACCCACAGCTCACCAGCAAAGCCCGTCTGCAAGCCATGCAAGCCGCTTACGAAAACCACCGCACTGCCCAAGGCATTCCGGCAACTTTTGACATCATCAACATCCTGACCCGCACATGAAACAAGGCTACTTTATTACTGGCACCGACACCGACGTCGGCAAAACCTGGGCAACCACCGCATTAATGCGCCATTGCCGACAGCAAGGCTTATCGGTCATCGGCATGAAACCCGTCGCCGCTGGCTGTAACGATGAGGGAGGGGAATTAAAAAATGACGATGCCTTGCAACTACAAGCGGAAGCTTCGCTGGCAGTCGATTATCAGCTACTGAATCCTTATGCCTACGCCTTGCCCGTTTCGCCGCACATAGCAGGCCGCGACAATCCCGTGCAATTGCCGAAAGTGTTGGCCATCTTTCAACAGTTGCAACCGCAAGCCGAGATAATATTGGTAGAAGGTGCAGGCGGCTGGTACGCGCCGATTAACAACCAACAAAACATCAGCGATTTAGCCATCGCCTTAAATTTGCCGGTTATTTTAGTGGTGGGGATAAAACTGGGGTGCATCAACCATTCGCTACTGAGCTATCAAGCCATCAACCAATCCGGCCTAACCTGCGCGGGCTGGATAGCCAACTGCATACAACCAGAAATGCTGTGTATGCAAGACAATATCGACACCCTGAAAACCTTAATACCTGCGCCATTGCTGGGGATATTGCCCTACCAACAACAAGCTGATTTTGACTTGTTGGCAGCGCAACTTAGATTGCCTTAGGGGAAAATCGACCTACAAACGGTAGAGACGTTGTAGAGACGTTGCAATGCAACGTCTCTACCAAAAAACCGAAAAACTGACCACTCAGACTATACATTTACAATCAATAACCAAGTCATTCTCAAGCCGCCAGTGGCGAATCCAACATCCCCGCCTGAATAATAAACGCCTCAATATCCGCCAACCCCGTTCCCGTCTTTAAATTACTGAACACAAACGGGCGCTCGCCGCGCATTTTCTTGGCATCCCTGTCCATCACTTCCAAAGACGCGCCCACATAAGGCGCAAGATCAATCTTATTAATCACCAACAAATCCGAACGGGTAATGCCGGGACCGCCTTTGCGCGGGATTTTGTCACCCGCCGACACGTCAATCACATAAATGGTCAAATCCGCCAATTCCGGGCTAAAGGTCGCGCTCAGGTTATCGCCACCGCTTTCCACCATAATAAAATCCAGATTATCCCAACGCTCGATCAACTCATCGACAGCGGCGAGGTTCATCGACGCATCTTCGCGGATGGCGGTATGCGGACAACCGCCCGTTTCCACGCCCAAAATCCGCTCCTCCGGCAAGGCTTGGCTGCGGATTAAAAACTGCTGGTCTTCGCGGGTGTAAATGTCATTCGTCACCACCGCGATTTCAAAATTGTCACGCATCCGTTTGCACAAAGCATCCACCAACGCAGTCTTGCCAGACCCAACTGGGCCGCCGATACCAACTCTTAAAACAGGTTTATCATTCATAGGATTTTCCTTTTGTAGGGTGGGCAGCGCTTTTCTGCCCACCGTTTGTGATGTAAATGATAGGCAGAACAGCGTACCCACCCATTAATTTTTTCAAGACCTAAACAACCGCGAATACTGCATCTCATGACGGCTACTCGCCAACGCCAAACCAAAGGCACTGCCGCCAATATCGTCATCATTCAACAAAGCCGCCGCATCGACTTGCGTGGGGATTTGCGCTGCCAAAGCTTGCAATAATTGCTGTCCGGCGACTTGTCCTAGCGGCACGAGTTTGACGGCGCATAACACTTGGTTTTCCAACCAGCCCCAGACATATCCCATCGCGGCGTGGCGTGGATCTATGCCCCAACGCACGGCGGCGAGGCTGAACACGGTTGCCAGAGTTGCTTCCGGTTGACGTTGCCAGGCTTCGGCTTCGGGCATGTCCAATTTCATCAGCAATTTCGCCAAGGCTTGTCCGGTTTGGCGGTCTTCGGCGCGGAGTTCGCTGGTTTCACGGCAGGCGGTTAGGGTTTGGCTCCAGTGTGTTACCGCTGCGTGGTCTTGGTTTTGCCATGCGCTACACAAACGCAACAACACGGGCACATCCACGCGGGTCATGCTGGTTTGCAACACGCCGCCTATCCATTCGCGGGCGGTATCAGGCGTGCTGACCCAACCATCGTCCACCGCCCGCTCCAGCCCTTGCGAATAGCTATACATGCCAATCGGCAAGCCAGGGCTGACCAATTGCAGCAAGCGTAAAAGGCTGAGATCAGTGACCATGATGTTGGTACGCGCCTGCTTCGGGTTCGAACGGCAAGTCTTCATGGCTGACGCTTAAGCCTAAGCCTTCGACCATGTGATCGAGGACGTGGTCGCTCAAAAATCGTAATTCGCCGGGCAAGATTTGCAAAGCGATGTGGCGGTTGCCGAGGTGATAACAGACGCGGGCGAACAGCAAAGGATCATCGGTGCGGACAATCGACAAGGTTTCCGGCGCGGCTTTTATCAGCACTCGAAATTTTTCGTTACCCGTCAGCACCGTGCCGGAGCGCAAATAATTGCCACGCTGCAAAAACAAACCGACTTTCACCCCGCCATCGGTCAGGGCGGGCAAGCGGCTTTTTTGGCGGGATTCAAAAGGCAAGGTCAAGCTGTCGTCTGCTTGGGTATCGGCGGGGGCAAGTTCGGTTAGTTTTAGCATAGTGTTTGAATTTGAAAGGCCACTCGGTTGATGTTTATGAAAGTAAATTTTGATAATCCAGTAATTGCCGTCACAACACTGGCGGATAAGGAAGCACTGAACTAATTGCTCCCGCTCATGCTTCGACAAGCTCAGCACGAACGGAATCAATTAGTTACCGTTCGGCCTCGACTGCATGGATGCAGGAGGTAGAGCAACGCAGGGAGCAGTTGCCGAGAGCTTGTCGAAGGCTTTGCTCAGCGATTCCATAACAGTACCCAAACGGCTTTGCTGGTTTTGTTGCGGTAAGGCACTTTATCGTCTTTGGCGATGATTACCAAAAAATTTAGGCTTGTGCAATTGCTAATCGCAGATAAATTAATCTTGCGGTCAATTAAATTCAGTCACAAGAGGTCAACATGAAAACCATAATAAAAAATGCCAGCCGTCTCGTTTTAATCCTGTCATTATCTACTACCGGATTTTTAATAAATTCAGCGGCATACGCTAGCGATCACGAAACCCAATGTTTTAACGATGTACAAGGAAAAACGCCTTGGAATGATGAGGGCAATATGAATTGGGATGCCGAAAATATCAAACAACTCTGCGAAGGCACAGCAAAACCCGCCGAACCCGGCAAATGCTTTACGATGGTTAGGACGGGGCGGGTAAAATGGGGAACCGCCAACAGCAGCACCCAATGGGATTGGAAAAATATCATTAACCTCTGCTCTGGCACCAGCGATGCAGAAAAAACCGTTGCTTGCTTTAACAGCGGCGTGAGTAGCGGCTCAGATTGGCGCGATGCCATTTTAACCTGCCAACGAGCGCTTTCCGGCAAGACTAAAAGCAATACTTTAAATTGGAATCAATAAAATAAATTTTTCTCATTCCCAAGCGCTGGCTTGGGAATGAACAGCTTTATCGTTTGCCGTTATCAAAGGTGGGCAGAACAGCCTTGCCCACCCTATCCCGTTTTTACCGCGTTAATTTTTAGAAGACAAACCCGGAAATGCCTCTACCAATCCCATAATCATAAATTGCACCGCCATCGCAGCAAGCAGTAAACCCATCACCCGCGTTGCCGTATTGATGCCCGCCGTACCCATTAACGATCCCAGGTTATTGGCGATATGCAATGTAAACCAAATAACGACCGCCATAATAAGAATGCTTAGACTTAAGAAAACTTTTTCGAACCATTGCGTCATTTGATTCGCATTGACGATAACCAAACTGATTGCACCCGGCCCCGCCAATAAAGGCATGGCTAAGGGCACGATGGCAATATCGTCTTTTTGTGCGGCTTCCAGCGTTTCTTGATCGGTATGGCTTGCGCCGCTGGATTTGGCATGGAACATGGAAATAGCAACCAATAACACCAATAAGCCACTGGCAATGCGAAAGGCAGGCATGGTGATACCAAAAAATTGTAAGACGACACCGCCTGCCCAGATTGAAATCACCAGAATGATAGCCACCGCCATTGAAGTTTTAATGGCTATACGCTTGGTTTCAGAGCGTGATTTGTTAGCCGTCATACCAAGATAAACGGGTATTGCGCCAAGTGGATTCAGTATGGCAAAAATACCGATAAAATCTTTGAAAAGCTCTGTCCAATTGATTATTTCTTGCATTATTAGGTGAATATTCGGTAATGAATTAAGTTTGTTTTAAAAGGTAGAGCTTCTCGAACTTGAGCTACCAAGCTGGAGTTTGGGAACGAGCTAAAAAAGCCTCATCTATCCTCAAGACCATGCCACAATTTTAAGATAACAATGGCTTTGCAATGCAAACGATAACGCAGCACATAACCGCTGCTGACCGAATGGGATGAATAATTCCCTGTCTTCGCGCCCGTCCAAAAGTTTGCCGAGTTCAGGATGGTCAAGTAAACGGATTGCCGCTTGCTTAATGGTTTGGGCGGCGCGTCTGGCGGCATGGGGATTATGTTGTGCGATAAATGACCGCAAGCGTTGCAAATCCGCTAACGCGGTGCTTGTCCAGATTAGCGTCAGATTTGAGGACATGAACTTTCTTGGTCTGTCCCCCAAGTGTCCAGCCAAGCCATGACCGCCTCGTTACCGACACTTTTGCCGCTAAGCTGATAGTCAGCCCACGCGGCATCAGCTTGTTGGTTGCGGGTTTCAAAGGGTTCTATCAAGTTATCAGCTCGGCTTGCCAACTTTGCTTTTAAAAACAAGACAAAATCCAGCGTTTCTTGCTGCATTTCAAGCGGCAAATCGGGCAGGTTTTGGGCGATTTCTTCGCTAATTATGGACATGGGATTACTCCGGTAAATCAATGGGGTTTTATTATTTGTTCCAAAACGGAGATTGGCAATAAACCAAAATAGGATGTGCCGACGACAGGAGGCGCATCATTCGCGTTTGTCCTCGACAGATGCGCTTCGTGCCTTTTATGCCCTGTGGGTACAGCACATCCTATTTAGCGCATCTTATCGCGTTGACGCGAATCCACCTTACAGGTTGCCCACCGTACCAAACTATATGGCTGGCTTAAGCAACATTCAAAATCTGATCGACAAAACCCTTGCCCACGGTAGGCAAAGGTAAAGGCTTACCGTCATTTTTTAGTGTAGTAAGCCATTCATCCACAATCTGGCACAGCTCGGCATACACTTCGACTTCATTGTCGCCGTGACAACAAGCACCAATAACACCAGGGCAAAAGCCCACGAAGCAGCCATCTTCCTCAGACCATTCGACAATTTTCACATAGCGGTCACTGTCTTTCATGATTTTGATTCCTCAATTTTTTTCCTGGCTTCGCGCACCTGGTAAGGCTTGGCATCATCGCCGACTTGCCCAGATAGGGTAATACGGCACCCCTGCGGATGCTCAAAATTTCTATGGCTACCTTTGCCGCCTCTGTTGACAAAACCAGCTTCTTCCAAAGAGCGGATTAATTCTTTAATTTTTGGTGGCATATTAAAAACCAATAACGGGCTTTTATGTTTTCATTCCCACGTTTGTACAGGGAAATTGTGAAAATAGATTCTAAGTTTTACTCTTTTGTTAGTTCGTAGAGCGGTTTCGCGTTAGCAAACCGCCATATTCAACGCAACACCCAGCCTTCGAAATGGTGGATTGCTAAGGCGAATCCACCTTACGGGTTAATGGTGGGCATAACAGCGCCGCCCACCAAGTTAGTTCGGTTAGTTTTAGCATGGTTAGTTAATGTCATTACTCAAAGGGGTTGATCAATTCCAAGCCAGTAATCCAGTCAAAATCTTTGGTGTTGCGTGTCACTAAGGTTTTATTGTAAATCAATGCCGTTGCTGCAATCACGGCATCACCGACTGATAATTTCTTTTGTTGACGTAATTCGGTGGCCTTTTGGATGACGAGATGAGAAATCGGCAACGGCGTAATCATCGCAAAGAACTTTTGCAAAGCCAGCTTTTCTTGAGGAGAAATCCTATGGTATCCCAACGTTTCAAGATAGCTGATTGCCGAGACATGAATGGCTTTATTGCGGATAAAATCGCGGATGTGCTGATAGTCAGACTGGTGGGCGTAAATAATGATATTACTGTCCAACAACAGCATCATTCTTCCCTACCGGATAACGGACGGTCCTGGCGAATTTCGCGTTGCCAAGCAATAGGATCGGCAATATCTGCAAACAAATCGCTTGTTGCCGCCTTATCTAATAGCTCCGCAAGCGCAACGCCATTATTTTCAGCCACTGTTTGCAACGCATGTTGGCTTACCCATTTAGTTTTAAGAAATCGAATAAAATCCAGTGTTTCCATTTGCATTTCAGTCGGCAACTCAGCCAAATCATGGATGATTTCTTCAGTCAGGGTAGACATGGCAAAAACTCCTTTGGAATTGAAATAGATGTTTATTTTAGTGCGTAGGGTGGTTTCGCGAAGCAAACCGCCATGTTTAACGCAACCATCAGCTTTCGAAATGGTGGATTGTTAAGGCGAATCCAACTTACTCAGGTATCAATGTAGGGTGGGCAAACAGCTTTATCGTTTGCCCACCTTTTGCCGTTATCGATGGTGGGCAGAACAGCGTTGCCCACCCTACCAAGCTAATGGTAACATTCTGATTTTAATTTTTAAATTGAGGCTTAATTATGATGATGGTTATTAGATGGCTTTTATTAAGTTATTTAATCTTTTTATTATCTGGATGCGCTGAAACTGGATCAAAAATTAAATCCTTAGATGGTGCAAGTGTTTATCTTGCTGATTACGATGCTTCTCGTCGTGGAGAACTTTTGACCATACAATACGGAGATAAGCAAACAACTAGGATTAGATCATGCTCAGAGCCAGCGCCCGATGTTGCATTGTCATTTCTGAATGCAATAAAAGGAAGTTTGCAATTACCAAACGGCCCAAATGGTAATATTGATACCTCATTTAACACAACTGCACTTGAATTAGCGGGACGAGATGAACTGGTTCTGCTAGCTAGAGAAGCTCTCTTTCGAATTTGCGAAGCAAGCATAAATAACACAATACATGACAGAGATGTTAAGGAATTATTTAAAGAAGTGTTCTTCAATGTAACAAGAATAGCTGAGTTGCAAGCTGAGAAAGCAAAATCAGTAGCTGAAACCGCAAAAGCGGAAGCTGAAAAAGCTAAATTACAAGTTAAAGCAGCAGATATAACTGAACCCGCTAAGTAGTCCGTAGGTCGGGTTAGCGATAGCGTAACCCGACAAAACTCCAATTTATGGATGTGTCGGGTTACGTTTTCTCGCTACGCTCAAAAATCTAACCCGACCTACCGTATTGCATCCCACCACTCAAAACAAAAAATACCGCTGAGCAAACGGCAACACTGCCACTGGCTCACACGTCAACAATTGCCCATCCGCCCGTACCGCATAGGTTTGCGGGTCAACTTCCATGACGGGTTGGTAGGCGTTGTGAATCATATCTTTCTTGCCGATGTTGCGGGTGTTTTTGACGATGCCGATGCGTTTACGCAAACCCAAATTGGCAGGTACGCCGCCTTCTACCGCCGCTTGGGGGAGGAAAATCATGGACGTAGCGGCGGCGGTGACACCGAACGCGCCGAACATGGGGCGGTAATGGACGGGTTGCGGGGTGGGGATGGAGGCGTTGGGGTCGCCCATCGCGGCGGCGGCGATAAGTCCGCCTTTTAAGATCAGACTGGGTTTCACGCCGAAAAACGCCGGATTCCACAGTACCAAATCGGCAAGTTTGCCGACTTCTATCGAGCCGACTTCATGGGCGATGCCGTGGCTGATGGCGGGGTTGATGGTGTATTTGGCGATGTAGCGTTTGATGCGGAAGTTGTCGTTGCCGGGATCACCCTCACCCCCAGCCCCTCTCCCATCAGGAGAGGGGGGCGATAGATGTCCGCGTTGGATTTTCATTTTATGCGCCGTTTGCCAGGTGCGGAGGATGACTTCGCCGACGCGGCCCATGGCTTGCGAGTCGGAGGAGATCATCGAGAACGCGCCTAAGTCGTGCAGGATGTCTTCGGCGGCGATGGTTTCGCGGCGGATGCGCGATTCGGCGAAGGCGACATCTTCGGGGATGCTGGGGTCGAGGTGATGGCAGACCATCAGCATGTCCAGATGTTCGTCCACGGTGTTGATGGTGTAAGGCCGCGTCGGGTTGGTGGACGACGGCAATACGTTCGGCAAACCGCAGGCTTTGATGATGTCCGGCGCATGACCGCCGCCCGCGCCTTCGGTGTGGTAAGTGTGGATGGTGCGGCCTTGAAAGGCGGCGATGGTGTCTTCGACAAAACCGGATTCGTTGAGAGTGTCGGTGTGGATCGCCACTTGCACGTCGTATTTTTCGGCAACGCTTAGGCAGCAGTCGATGGCGGCGGGGGTTGTGCCCCAATCTTCGTGCAGCTTTAAACCCATCGCGCCTGCTTGGATTTGTTCTTCCAAGCCGCCCGGCAAGCTGGCGTTGCCTTTGCCGAGCAAGCCAAAATTCATCGGGAAGCCATCCAAAGCCAACAACATTTGTTGCAGATGCCAAGGGCCGGGTGTGCAGGTGGTGGCGTTCGTGCCTGTTGCTGGGCCGGTGCCGCCGCCGATCATGGTCGTTACGCCAGAATTTAAGGCTTCTTCAATTTGTTGCGGACAAATGAAATGGATGTGCGCGTCAATACCGCCTGCTGTGAGGATATTGCCCTCGCCCGCGATGATTTCCGTGCCGGGGCCGATAATCATGTCTACGCCGGATTGGATGTCGGGGTTGCCCGCTTTGCCGATTGCGGCGATACGCCCGTTTTTCACGCCGACATCCGCTTTGATGATGCCCCAGTAGTCGATAATCAAGGCGTTGGTAATCACCATGTCCATCGCGATTTTGGAATCGACTTGGCTTTGCCCCATGCCGTCGCGGATGACTTTACCACCGCCGAATTTGACTTCTTCGCCGTAAATGGTGCGGTCGGCTTCGACCTGTAAAAACAATTCGCTATCGCCTAGCCGCACTTTATCGCCAACGGTAGGGCCGAACATGTCGGCGTAGGCTTGTCTGCTGATTTTGCTCATAATTTTGTCTCCGCTGAAGTAGCATCCAAATCGCCCATGACGGCATTGCGAAAGCCATACACGCGGCGCAAACCACCGAATGGCACCAACTGGATTTGCCGTTGTTGGCCTGGCTCGAAACGCACCGCCGTGCCTGCGGGAATGTCCAAGCGAAAGCCACGTGCGGCTTCACGGTCAAATTCCAAAGCGGGATTGGTTTCATAAAAATGGTAATGTGAACCGACTTGAATCGGGCGGTCGCCGCTGTTAGCGACCACTATCGTGAGGGTTTCGCAACCAGCATTTAATTCAATCTCGCCAGCGGCGGGGATGATTTCTCCGGGGATCATGGGGGACTCCTGAATGGTAGGTTGGGTTAGGCTATAGCCGTAACCCAACAAATGGGCTTTACAAACGTTGGGTTACGCTATCGCTAACCCAACCTACGCTACTGAAATTTGGAAATAAGCGAAAACACACTTTAATTTTAAACCGGGCCAACTATTGATAGCCCGCCTCGCGTTGATGGCGTATTGCCAGAATAATCACTTGATCGGTATTTTGCTCAAAACGGTACAAAGCCGTATAACCGCTGCTGCCAAAGTCTATCAATAACTCTTTTAATTGCGGTGCGTTTTCAACTTGACGACCTAATTCAGGATGTTCTCTCAGTAATGTGAAAGCTGATTTTATAGTCTGCACTGCCCGTTTTGCCGCCGACTCATTTTGCACCAACAAAAACTGGTATAGCCTGAAAATATCACTACTGGCTTTTTCGGTCAGTATTACTTGTGGCATATCGGCATAGACGTATCAGGCTGGTGCTGTACCGTATCGACCCAATCCGCAAACTCCTCCAAGCTAATATGCTGTCCGGTTTGGGCATAATTTTCCCAAGAGTCGTTGGCTTCATTAATAAACGACTGACGCGCCATTTCCCGTAACAAATAATCGTGAACCGCCTGATTTAAAACAGCTTGCGGAGTTTGTTTTTTTAATGCGGCTAAAGCGCTAAGCCGATTGTTGTCAACAGCATCCAGTTTCACGGTGAAGTTGACATTATTTTCTACTGTTTTCATCGGTTTCCTCGAAATGTGTTGGGCAATACCTTTGCCAAGGTAGCGCGATACTTAACCATAACTAAACTCCACATTAAATATCTTCTGCCGATCATTAAATGACAAGCTCCAGCTCAGCGAGTTATAACCAAACTGTTGCAAAGAATCAGCAATCATCGCGTTAAGCTTATCGTTATCCATCACCGAATTACCGCCCGAATATTTAAACACCAAGCTCGGATTTTTATTGCCGATGGCATGTTGTAGCCACTGCATCAACGTCGATTCATCGGCAACATTCAGCCCTTGGTGAACAAAATAATTGTATTCCGTGGCATAACAGCTAGGCATATCCCGTTGCCATTGATGGTCGATGGCGATTTCTTGGTCGGTGACGTTAAAGTAATGGTGGAACAATTCCGCCGGATTTTTGTTAGTCGGCGCATCCCAAGTTGCATCGACATGGTAAAAATGCTGGTTGATGTTGACGATGTTCCAGGCATGGGCGATCAAAACCGTGCTATCGGGCATGAATGAATCGCCCGTCACCACCAAACAATCTATTCCGCAACGGTCTAACAGCAATTTCAGCGCATGGGCAAAGCCTGAGCAAACCGCTTGCCTGTTAACCAACGCGCCGTAAGCGGTGTAAATGATTTCCGGCGGGTTTTGTTGCCACTGGCTGTCGGCGGCATAAGCCACGTTTTGGATGAGATAATCATGCAAGGCCAACTCTTTGTCATAATCATTCATTCCCCAACCAATCGCGGTGTTGACGATGTTGTCCACCGTATTCAACAGTTGATATTCCATCATTTGCAGCGCGGCGCGGTCGAACAGGTATTGTGGTTTGTACCAAATCGCGTTGCCGTCGATGCTGTATTGGTATTGTGAAGCCAGATAAAAAACTGATGGATTATCTAGCTTAACGGCACGCACCAATTCACTGATTGCCGATTCGTACAGCGCAAAGTTGGGGTTCAGCAAGATTGCATCGGCATAATTTTTTACCCCCGCCAGCATGGCCTCGTATGCGCTTTGCATAGCCGCATCGAGCTGGCTGTAATAATAGCGATAACCGTTGCTTAGCATGGCTGCGCCATTTGTCGGGTTCAATCTATCGGGTTATGCACGGTGACTAATTTGGTGCCATCGGGAAAAGTCGCTTCTATCTGCACATCGGGCAACATTTCGCTGATGCCTTCCATCACATCATCGCGGCTTAATAAGGTGCGCCCGTATTCCATCAGTTCGGCAACCGTGCGCCCATCACGTGCGCCTTCCATAATGGCGGCGGTGATATAGGCGACGGCTTCGGGGTAATTCAGCTTCAAGCCACGGGCTTTGCGCCGCTCTGCCAATAAGGCGGCGGTGAAGATTAGGAGCTTGTCTTTTTCGTGTGCGGTGAGTTGCATCGGTCATACCTCGTTCAAAATGTAGGGTACGCTGCGCGTACCTTTCTAGCTGTTATTTTAAAAGGTACGCAAAGCGTACCCTACATAAAATCATGTCGCCCAAATACGCGGCGCACACGCTTCGCGCCCGATCACTTCAGGCCGTAACAAGCGCCAAACGTCTTGGAAAAAATCTCGTAAGCGATCGGCGCGGGCATCTAAAGCACGGCAGATCAGCAAATCATCCAATAACGTCACGCCCTGCCCTGTATTTTCGCCAATCAATGCCTGCACAGCTGTCAATTGCGCGGCGTTTGCGGGATAGACGAACAATGTGCCGCAAGCGGAATGTCCGTTTAAACCCCAGTTGGCGGCAAACGCTTGTGCGTCTATCAACAAACGCTCGCGGTAAAACAACTGGCCCGCACGGAAAATGCGCCAATTCATGCCAACTTCGCCAACGGTGAAACCTTCTTGCGCGGCAGGTCGGCCTAATGCCAGCACTTCCCAGCCGAGAAACCGCGCCCCTGCCGCTAAATCCAATCGCACTTCAGATGCAACTTGTGCGCCTTCGTAAACAATGGTTTCTTGCGGCAACCATTCTAATGATGCGTCTGCCGCTACGTTTAATGCCACACTTTGCCGCGCCAACTTGCCTTCGCTGCGATAAAACTTACCTGCCGCTGGCGTAGTCACCAAAGCCTCGCTGTGGCTGGCGGCGTTGATGTTAATCGCCAACCGATCACCCGCCACTACACCGCCAGGCGGATGCAACACATAGACATGGCAAACCTCGCCTTCTGGGTAAAAGGGCCGTTGCACGGTTAACGGGCCGAGATGGCGACGGTGTGCCAGTACGGTTTTACCGTGTTGCTGTTCGAAGCCTAGGTCTAGTTGGGCTTGCCAATCTTGGGGATTAATTAGAACGTCCTGTAAGCTATTGTGATTCAATTTGCCAGTACCCTTGTTTACTTAGCCTAAATAGCTAAAAGATTCATTCTCTTTACAACTGCCATAATAATTAAAATATCAAGAAAACTAATGTTTCTACTTTCCTAGTTACAGAAGCCTTTTCAGGTTGTAAGCTTATTGCTGATCAACAAAACTAATAACTCTACTTACCTAGCTCCAGAAGCCTTTTCAGGTTGTAAGCTTATTGTTCATCAACAAACCATCAACAAAACTTTTACTCCCGCTTAATGTTGATTATTAGCTGGAGCCCATGCTTTTGGTCGATAAAATGGATCAGAGTATTTATCATTTTTTGGCTTAAGTCCTTTCTCCAGTAAAAAAGCAACTATATCTGGCTGCCGAAGAAAGCCCGCATTGTCCAAAAGATTACCCACGCCATTTTCGTAACTCAATACAGCTCCTTTTTCAAAAAAATACATCACTAAACTGAGTTGCTTGGACTCAACTGCTGCCCCCATCACATTCGGATCGCTTAAGTCAGCCCCATTTTCAATCAACAAATTCATAATGGGCGTATTCAATCGGGTAATACTCATTGTTAACGGCGTGTTATGGGTATTACCAACAAGATTATTTTGGTTAATTGGCATGTTCAAATCAGCACCTGCGTCCAGCAAAGCCTTAAATATTGGGGTATTTTTCAAAACAATAGCCATGTGGATAGGAGCATGCCCTTCCTTATCCCTTATATCAAGCTTAGCTCCAACCGAATGCAGCAATTTAAACATTTCAGGCTTTCCATTTCTTGCTACAAATAGCATAGGTGTCATACCCGTAGAAGAAACCTCATTAACGTTTGCACCTTTTTTTAGTAGTTTGCGGACGCGCTTCAAGTCTTGATCCATCACGGCTTGATGCAACGGTGGTTGAGCCAAGTAATGGAGAAAACTTTCGTGTTTGTCAATCAATCCATGATCGGATTTTTTCCAAGATTTTCCGCCGTCCATAGACCGATAAAGCCCACCACCGACCCAACCCGCGAAAACCACATTAGGATTATTGGGATCAACCGCCAACGCAGTAGCAGGCCAATACTTGGGTAAACCATCACCCAATAATGTCCAAGTTTTACCAAAGTCGATGCTTTTTTTAAAATCGCTATGACCACCAATATTAGAGTCCTTGTAGCAAATGGAATACATAATATTTGGTGAGGAAACTGAGGCAACAACCCTTCCACAAACCCCTTCAAATTTCTGATTTACTGTATTTCCTTCTTTAGCTGTCGGTAATACAACGCCATCAGAAAACACCCAAGACAAGCCTCTATCAATACTTTTAAAAACACCATCGCTAGTGCCAACATACAAAACTTTAGGGTTTTCAGTAGAAAAAACAATTGCATTGACGGATGGCCCGATATATCTAGGTTTATTTGCAAAAGCTATTGGGGTAAAAAACAACACAAAAATTAAACCAGATAACAAACTGCGGGATAACATTGGCGATTCCTAATGACTAGATGATAGGGTCGGATGATAGCAGCATAGCCCAACTCCCAATTTATTTATTCCTCATCAAATCTGCCACGCCCCATCAATCTTGCATCTATTAATCCGCCATAACCAGAAAAACCGAAGGCGGCATAATGGCAATCCCACGAAATGGATTTAAAACCAGCAAATCGTTATCGCCGCTAATAATGCAGCTTGCATTTCCACCTATCGCCAACTCTAAGAACTGATTGTCTTTTATGTCGCGGCATTCGGTTATTGTTTGTGTGATAGGGATAATTTCCGCCTCATGAACCAGTGCGTCAAAAAATTCCAAACGTTTGGCCTCTGCAATATATTTGCTAAATTTTGGACGGGATAAAACTTCATTTAGCTCGGCAAGTGTGCCTTCAGATTGCAACAATTGCCCTTTTTGCAAGGCTGAATCAAATGCTTTACGCGAAATAGAATGGGGTAATAAGACTGCCGAAACCACAACATTGGTATCGATGACAATCCTAAGCTTATTTTTCATTTAGCAATGATTCTAAAAGCGCTGGGGTCATGCCTTGGTTTTGTGCAAAAACCCCCATTTCATCCATTATGTCCGGCAAAGGCCGATGAGGATTTGCCAGCAATTCTTTTAAACGCAGATTCAACAACAACTGCAATTTATTTTTTTCGCTTGTCGATGCCGTTTGGTAATTTTTTGCAATCTCTGTATCAACTTCAATAGAAATGGTAGTCATAAAATACGTAGCTCCAAATTAAAGCTGGAATTCTAATGTTTGTTTGCAATCGGTTTTAGTCTTCAAACCCCAGCCAACAACCCCAATCCCACCAAACCACAAATCAATCCCAAACCAGCACCCAGCATTCTTACTCTAGCCGCCGCCAATACACCAACCGCCAAACCTAAGCCATGCAAAGCCGCTGTGGTCAGTAAAAATCCAGCTGAATAAGCCAAAGCATTGGCGCTGTCGGTCAATTCCAAAGCGTGGACATAACCGTGGGCGAGGGAGAAAACGGATACCAATGCAACCGCGAAAACGGATGACATATTACTGTTGCGCCAGACTAATACACCCGCAGCGACTACGGAAGCTGCTACCCAGGTTTCGGCGGCGTTGATGGTGATGCCTGACATGGACAAGCCTGCACCCACGCCCATTGCGCTAACGAAAGCCAGCGGCAATAGCCATAAAGATTTACCACCACGCATGGCGGCCCATAAGCCGACAGCGAGCATGACCAACAAGTGGTCGATGCCGATTAACGGGTGGATTGCACCATCGAGTAAGCCGTGAACGGTGCCGATGCCTGTGTGGGCGTTGGCGGGCAATGAGGCTAGGCTTAATAAAAGGGCGGATAACAGCGATGATTGGGGTTTCATGATGAGTCCTCTTGAAAATGTTTGGATTAACGTAGGTTGACTGATGGTGGGAATTTACCACGAAATCACGGCTAAGAACTTGTTGAATTTTTCTTAAATCGCCATGGATGTCGTAACGGGCGGCGCGTCTGCCATCAATCAGATAAATTGAAAAGTGGGCATGAAATATTTGGTAATGGTAAAAATTAAGCTGATGTTATTTTTTAAAGATGTCATCAAAAAACCTGTTTTTTGACTCCTCTTTCGCGCAACCAGTTAATTTATTAGTGAAGTATTTTTGGTGATTGAACAAGACCTTTCAGGTTTTAAAAACCTGAAAGGTCTGGAAACTAGGCGTATTCCTTACTAAGCAAGGTACGCACAGCGTACCCTACGACTGCCCTTAAACCGTCAAATACTGTTTAATCATGCCTTCGCTTAAGCCTTCCATCGCGCCAGTGGCGACTATGCGGCCTCTGTCCATAATGCAAAAATGGTCGGCGACTTTTCTGGCGAATGGCAGTTTTTGTTCGACCAGCAACACGGTAACGCCTAAATCGCGGGTGATTTTATGGATGGCTTCGTGGATTTCGCCTGTAGCATTGGGATTGGCTTTCGGCAAATTTAAGGGTGTGCCGCGCGAGCGGTTTAAGCGGATGATAACGTCGCCAATTTCGCTGACGATGTTCGGTTGGATGCCTTCGGTGGGTTCGTCCAAGATCAGCAAGCGCGGATTTAATACCAAGGCGCGACCGATGGCTAATTGCTGTTGCTGACCGCCCGACAAATCACCACCACGGCGTTTGAGCATTTGCTTTAACACCGGAAAAATTTCATAAATCGACTCCGGCACTTTTTTAATGCCGTGTTTGTTGGCGGCGCGTAAGCCTGTTTTCAGGTTTTCTTCCACGGTCATCAATGGGAAAATCTCCCTGCCCTGCGGCACATAACCGATGCCTAAGGCGGCGCGTTGCTCGGCTTTGCCGTTGGCTAACAGGTCGCCATCAAAATGGATGCTGCCGCTTTTGGCGGGGATCAAGCCCATGATGGTTTTCAGCAAGGTGGTTTTTCCTACGCCGTTGCGCCCCATCAGGCAAATGCAGCCGCCTTGTGGGATGTCGAGATTGACATCCCAGAGTGTGTGGCTTTCGCCGTAGTATTGGTCTAATGAATTGATTTTTAGCATATTAAATCCTTATTGGATTAATTTGGAGCGCGACCAGTTGGGTCGCTGGCTTAGCATTGATTCTATCGTTCTATCGTTCCCACGCTCTGTGTCACTGCCATTAAGTTAAGGAAAAAGTCCCTTCTCCCTTTGGGAGAAGGCTAGGATGAGGGGGATCAAAATAAAGCATTTTTCCTTAATTTTATCCCCTCACCCCAACCCTCTCCCTGAGGGAGAGGGAGCCATTCCCGCTTAACTTAATGGCAGTGACGCTCTGCGTGGGAATGCAGGAACGGACGCTCCCGCGTCCTGTTTCGTCACGCCGGAGCGTGACTAGAAGCGTTCCCACGCAGAGCGTGGGAACGATAAATTCCTTAATTAACCGCCTAAATAAACTTGTATAACACGCGGATCATTTTGCACTTCGTCCATCGTGCCTTCGGTCAGCACCGAGCCTTCGTGCAGCACTGTGACTTTTCTGGCAATGGAGCGGACGAATTCCATATCATGTTCAACCACGACAATAGAATGCTTGCCTTGCAGCGACAGCAGTAATTCGGCGGTGCGTTCGACTTCTTGGTGAGTCATCCCGGCAATTGGCTCATCCACCAACATGACTTTCGGTTCTTGCATCAACAACATGCCGATTTCCAGCCATTGTTTTTGCCCGTGCGAGAGTATGCCCGCCCGTTGCTGGATACAGTCGGTCAGGCCGATGGTGGCTAACACTTCTTCAATTTTGTCGCGTTGTTCGCCGTTTAAGCGGAAAAACAGCGTTTTCCATGTGCTTTTATTGGCTTTTAAGGCCAACTCCAAGTTTTCAAAAACCGTTAAGGCATCGAAAACGCTAGGTTTTTGGAATTTTCGGCAGATACCTGCTTGGGCAATGGCGGGTTCGTCCATTTTCAGCAAATCAATGGTTTGCCCGAAAAACACCGAGCCGGTATCGGGTTTGGTTTTGCCAGTAATCACGTCCATCATGGTGGTTTTGCCCGCACCGTTTGGACCGATCATGCAGCGCAGTTCGCCCGCATCGATGTACAGCGACAATTGGTTGAGCGCCTTAAAGCCGTCAAAACTGACGCTGACATCTTCCATGTATAAAATCGGGCCGTGGCGGGTGTCCACCGAGCCTTCCACCACCAGCGAACTGGCGGCGATTTTGTCTTTTTCGCTGAACAAATCTTCTTCAAATTGCTTCATGCCGCTTGCTCCTTCAATTTACGTTGCAACAGTCCGACGATGCCATCAGGCAGCAACAGCGTGACCACGATGAACAAGCCGCCCAGAATGTACAGCCAGGCATCCGGCAACAACCCCGTCAACACGGTTTTGCTGTAGTTGACCACCACCGCGCCAATGATTGCGCCGTATAAAGTGCCGCGTCCGCCCATTGCTACCCAGATGACGATTTCCAAGGAATTGAGCGGCGAGAATTCGCTAGGGTTGATGATGCCCACTTGCGGCACATACAACGCCCCCGCCACGCCCGCCAACATCGCCGCAAAGGTGAACACCCAAAGTTTGAACATTTCCACGCGGTAACCCAAAAAACGTACCCGTGATTCTTGATCGCGGATGGCGGTAACTACGCGACCTAGTTTGGTGCTGGTAATCCAACTGCACAGTAAAAATGCGCCAATCAAGGCCACGCCAGACAAGAAAAACAGCATGGAGCGCACGCCTTCTGATTGGATGTTAAAGCCTAAGATGTCTTTAAAATCGGTCAGGCCGTTGTTGCCGCCAAAACCCATTTCGTTACGGAAAAACGCCAGTAATAAGGCATACGTGAGCGCTTGGGTGATAATCGACAAGTACACGCCCGTGACCCGCGAACGGAACGCCAACCAACCGAATACAAACGCCAAGGTGCCTGGCACTAGCAATACCATCAACATGGCAAAGGCAAAATTATCGAAACCGTACCAAAACCACGGCAGCTCTTTCCAATTGAGGAACACCATAAAATCCGGCAGCAGCGGATCGCCGTACACACCGCGTGTGCCAATTTGGCGCATCAGATACATACCCATCGCGTAGCCGCCCAGCGCAAAAAATGCGCCGTGGCCTAAGGCGAGAATGCCGCAATAGCCCCAAACCAAATCCAAAGATAAGCCCAGCAAAGCAAACGTCAGGTATTTGCCGATAACCGAAACCGTGTACGCGGAGAAATGCAAGGCCGAATCGGCAGGCGTTAGCACGTTGCATAAAGGGATGATGATGGTGATTGCCGCCAGCACCGATAACACGGTGGCGCGGGTTTTGTCTTGGCTTGCGAGAGTTAAGAGTTTCATTTTTAAAGCCTTGTTAATTTCTACTAGAGAATGTCCAGGAACTGCACGAAAAAATACGGGTAGTTGGAGTACAAGCCTGGGCTTGTAAAAGCGCAAACCGAGGTTTGCACTCCACGTTACCTACCAGAAATACAGATTTAACCTACAACCAAATCAAGATTGCCTATTCCACATTTTTATATTTTTCGTGCCTTTCGTGATTTTCGTGGACAAAAAAATCAAGAATCCGCAGCCCTACCCTTTTGCGGAAACAAACCGCGCGGGCGTTTTTGGATAAACAAGATGATAAAGACCAGCACTAAAATCTTCGCCAGCACCGCACCTGCAAACGGTTCTAAAAACTTGTTGGCGATACCCAGCGAAAAGCCAGCAACCAAGGTGCCTAACAAATTGCCAACGCCGCCAAACACCACCACCATGAAGGAATCGACGATGTAAGACTGGCCTAAATTCGGCCCGACGTTGGTGATTTGGCTTAAGGCCACGCCCGCTACGCCAGCAATACCCGAACCTAAACCAAAGGTCATGGCATCGACTTGTGCAGTTGGAATACCCATCGCTTTCGCCATGCGGCGGTTTTGTGCCACCGCGCGTACTTCCAGCCCCAATTTGGTGTGTTTTAAGATTTGCATCAGCAACACGAACACGATTAAGCAGAAGATCAGGATGTAAAAACGGTTCCAAGTCAGTGACAGAAAATCGTTGATCTGCCATGAGCCACTCATCCATTCCGGCGTTGCTACGCTGCGGTTGAGCGGAGAAAAAATGGAGCGTACGGTTTGCTGCAAAAACAGGCTAACACCAAAAGTCGCCAGCAAGGTCTCCAACGGTCTACCGTACAAAAAGCGGATAATCCCGCGTTCGATGGCGATACCGACCAACGCGGAAATCAGGAAAGCGGCGGGAATCGACAGTATTATCGACAAGCCTAAATAATTGGGCATCAGCTGTTGGATGACGTAAGTGGTGTACGCGCCGATCATCATCAATTCGCCATGCGCCATATTGATGACGCCCATAACGCCGAAAGTAATCGCCAAACCGATGGCGGACAACACCAACACCGCGCCTAAGCTCAGGCCAAAAAACACCGTTTCTATGGAGCTGTACAAGCGCAAACGCCCATTAATTTCGGTTAACGCCGCATCGGCGATATTGCGGATGTCGCTGTCTGCTTCTGCGTAATTGCCATCCGCGTCTTTTTCGGTGATGGCTTTCAGTTTGTTGACCACGTCCAAGCTGTCGTGGCTTTGTAATTGTGTTATCGCCGCCATGCGTTCGTTTTTGTCAGCACTGTCCATTTGCTGCAACAATAAAATATTTTCGATGGCTTCTTTTACGTCAGCATTTTGCTCGACAGCCAAGCGTTGTTTGAATAAGTCCAACAAGCGCGCATCCACTTCCTTATCCATGGCTTTAACCGCTGCCAAACGCACGGCATCGTCGTCGGCATTTAATTCCAGTTCGCCAATAATTTTGCGTAGATTGCTGCGGAGTTTGTTGGTGAGGTTGATTTTACCGACTTGTTCGGCGCTGATAATGCCGAGCTTTTCGTTGCTGACGGCATCAACAATGTTGTAATCCTGGTCGATGGCATCGCCAATGACCAATTTATCTTGGTCTTTGACTACCAATAACTTGCCAGCCAACAAGGCTTGTAAAATCACTAAGCTGCGCGGATGTTTAAGCTCAACCAAGTGGTTGATGGCTTGTTCGCGCTCGCTCATTGAGCCTTGTTTGATAGCGGCTAAGGCATCTTGCAACGGCTGTTGGGTGGCATCGGTTTCGCTATGCGCCAACATTGAGAACAGCAGCATGAGCACAGCCAAGCCGTAAGAAAGCGGTTTGTTTGCGGGGATGTTCATGGGTTTTCCTTGTAGGGTACGCATTGCGTACCTTTTTGGATGGCGGTGTCAAAAAGGTACGCAATACGTACCCTACATTTTGGGAAGGCTTGGACATAAAAAATGCCCAAGCCCGACCATTCAAACGATGGGCTTCCTTACGTCAGCCCATCCTACGAGCAATCAAATTAATAGTTTTGACCAGAACACTTTTTAGTTTTGGTGTTGTAGTTACCGCAGCTAATCGGTGCTGTCCAGTCAGCAATAATTGGTTTGCTTTCTGGTAAGAAATCAGACCAAGCATCGCCATCAACCACTTTGTTGGTTTGCCAAACAGTCACAAATTGACCGTCGTCTTGAATCTCGCCAATCAACACCGGTTTGCTGATGTGATGGTTGGGCAACATTTTGGCAACACCGCCTGTCAAGTTTGGATACTCCACACCGATAAGCGCTTTTTGTACGGCATCAGGGTCAGTTGTTCCGGCTTTTTCCACCGCTTTCACCCACATATTGAAGCCGATGTAATGCGCTTCCATTGGGTCGTTAGTGACGCGTTTTGGATTTTTGATGTAGTCTTTCCATTGTTTAATGAAGGCTGCGTTTTTGGTGGTGTCAACGCTCATGAAGTAGTTCCATGCCGCTAAGTGACCGACCAATGGTTTGGTATCAATACCAGACAACTCTTCTTCACCCACTGAGAACGCTACAACAGGGATGTTTTCCGCAGATACGCCTTGGTTGCCCAATTCTTTGTAGAACGGCACGTTAGCATCGCCGTTGATAGTAGAAACTACAGCGGTTTTCTTACCAGCAGAGCCGAATTTTTTGATGTCGGCAACAATGCTTTGCCAATCGGAATGACCGAATGGTGTGTAGTTAATCATGATGTCTTTCTTGTTAACGCCTTTGGCTTTCAAATACGCTTCCAAGATTTTGTTGGTGGTGCGTGGATACACATAGTCAGTACCCGCCAATACCCAACGTTTTACTTTCAGATCGTTCATCAAGTAATCAACCGCTGGAATGGCTTGTTGGTTTGGCGCAGCGCCTGTGTAAAAAACGTTTTTCGAGGATTCTTCACCTTCGTATTGCACGGGGTAGAAGAGAATGCCGTTCAGCTCCTCAATAACAGGTAAAACCGATTTTCGGGAAACCGACGTCCAGCAACCGAAGATGGCGGAAACTTTGTCTTTAGTCAGCAATTCGCGGGCTTTTTCTGCAAAAAGCGGCCAGTTAGAAGCCGGGTCAACCACCACTGCTTCCAATTTTTTGCCTAACAAACCACCTTTTTTGTTTTGCTCGTCAATCAACATCAACATGGTGTCTTTCAGGGTTGTTTCTGAAATCGCCATGGTGCCAGACAAGGAATGCAGTACGCCGACTTTAATAGTGTCTTCGGCATGTACTGTTGAAAAGAAAGCCATCGCCGCAGCGGCGATGGGGGCTAACAGCATTTTTTTGCTAAAACGTTTTGAATTGGTATTAAACATGTTTTGATCCTTTGATTCCTTAAATTATCAATTAATGGGGATGTGCTTAGGCTGGCCTAGATTTGCAACTGAACGCCGAGTTTGATGGCATTAACAAAGTTGCCGTTGGCTGCTGGATTCCAAATACCGCCACCACCCGACAAGTCGCCGCCTTGCCACAACAAAGAAATACGCGCGTTATGACCGTCGATGATGTAGTTGACACCACCTTCATATTCGCTTTGATCTTGTGGGCCAGTGAAGCCTTGACGGGTCATGACTTGGGTATACATGACGTAGGGCTGGAATTGACCGATCCAGACTTTTTTCGGGATAAGGTACAACAAGTTGCTGGTGATAGAGTCGCCTTGGAAGCCGTTCAACAAGCCACCTGCGCCACCGCCAACATAGAAAGTGCTTGCGCCACCGGGTGCCGGCGCACCGTTGTGGTAATCAATACCAAAGTTTTTATATTCGGTGTTGACAGTCAAAACGCCTTTATCCGCCATGACTTTTTCGAATTTAAGATCGCCACCCGCAAGCAAGAAATTACCTGAGTTTGTTGGGCTTCCAGCACCGTCTTCTTGATATTGTGAGAAACCAGCGACGGTCAATACATCACCATCACCACCATAAGCGGTACCGCCTGTGTAATAACCGGGCGCACTTTCAACATTTAAAATGTTGTAAGCAACGCGGGCACCATAAAGGAGGTTGCCATCACCATTTGCAGTTGTTTTACTGTGGGTTAAGCCATTGAAAGCACCAAAAACATATTTCAATTTACCGTCTAAAGCAGCACCCCAGATGTTGACACCGTCGTCACGACCAAACGTACCTGCGGTCGGGCCTGGTAACCAGGTTTGGATATTGGCATCGGAATGTTCGAATGGGGTTTTGAACGGCTCCCAAGTCGCGCTGTAAAAAGGACCGTTCATTTCAATACGGCCTTCTGGCACTAATTGACGACCTGCCCACAAATTGAAATAAGGGTTGATGTCAAATTTGGCAACAGCGTCCAAAATCCTTATCTCACTGCCACCTAGGCCACAATTGGCGCATTCGGTGTTGAATTCAAATTTAATGTATTTATGCAGCTGTCCGTTCATATACAAACGGAGATTGTTGAGGGCGAAATTAGTACCCCACTTTGGTTCTCCGCCAAGTGATCCTGCGGTATCTTCAGTTGATGAAAAACTGGTTCTTAAACCAGCGCCTACGCTCAACCATTTGGTATCATCAATTTTAAAGGTCGCCCCAGCGTGAGATACCGATGTATACCCTATCGCCAAAGCCGTTAAAGCCATCATGGGCAACAATCCCACCGTGCGGGTTGCTGCTAAATGCTTGCCTGAATTAGTCATGTTAAGCCCCTTAGATCATAAAGCTTGCGTTAATTGATACCTCAAGACACGCTTGAAGCAGCCATTTGATACGGCTGGCAAGGATTATTTGATTTGCGGACTGATTGCACAATGCGTCATCTGACTCATCAGTTAAATGACGTATATCGCAAACGCAGGGGTATTTTTAAAGTAGATGGGCGCAACAAGACGTCGCTTTGGCGCAACAAAAGCCAAGAAATTAGGGGAATTTGGTAGAGTGTCGTAGCATTCGGATTTAAGCATCCAGACCTTACAGGTTTTAAAAATCTGCAAGGTCTTAAGCTTTAGTGACGCCAGAAAAAATTATTTTTTTATCAAAAACCTAATAAAGCTATCTGCCTCTGGTAAATACATTTATCCATCGCGTAAATCTGACAACCTTTTTCCCACAAGGATTATCCCATGCAAAAAATCGTCAAACCCATCGCCATCCTCGGCTTAATAGGCTTGCTATCCCACTCGCTTATCGCTATGGCGCAACCGCTGGATAAATCCGCCATAAAAGCCATTGACCTAAAAATTGCCCCATTACCACAGGCAAAACTGACGGCGGCAGACATCAACAGTTTACGCGCCACCATCATCGGCAATTTAAGCCAATACCGATTTCCGCTAAAACCAGAAAACGGACAATCTTACAGCCATACCTTGATGGTGAACGTGGGTGAAAGCAAATCCGACCAAACCCCTGTAGGGATTTCCTTTTCGGTAGGTAACGCCGACCCGCGCGCGCCTAAGTTTCAAAAAGCCGATGTCATCCCGGTGCAATGCCGTTTAGTCGACAACGCCAATCCCAAACAAGAAGAGCAGCTGGAAATGACTTTCTCTGCGCCATCTGCCAGCGCCTCCAGCCAGCAATTGCAGGAAACACTGACCGATCACATCAGCAGCGTGTGTTTTGATTTACTAGACAGCTTGAAATTTTTACCGCCACCCACTGCCGCGCAAGCCGCCGAATCAATCAGTAAACCCAGTTGGATACCCAGCATTCAAGTGGAAACTGTGAAAGTACCTGTAATACAACCCCAACCACAGCCAAAAGTTGAAAGCGCGCCAGCTGCTGTCTTACCAGCACCAAAAGCGACAACGACGGCAAAACCTAAAACAGCCCAACCCACGCCAACACCTGCTGCACCTGCCGCCGCCGTCGCAACACCAGTAACACCTGCAAAGCCAGAGCCTGAAGAAGAAACCCGCAAACAGCTCATCATCCATAATCAAGGCACACCTGTGATTATAAAATTTGGTTACGAACGGCAGTAACAGCCACATTCCAACTATGAAGCACGGAGTCCAAAACATGTTTTGGACTCCTACTCAAAATTCAGAACAACTTCTAATCCAAACCAGCCCTCAGCCAATGTTGAATTATCGGAATTATTTTCGTAGCGGCGAGTGGCTGCTCGCCTTATCGCAGCGGATTCTGATACGGGTTCTGAAAAAGGCGGACAGCCGTCCGCCCCTACGATGCTCGATTGCCTAAATCACTTAGGCAAACACCAACACCATCCCGAACCAATCCAGTGCAAAAACAGCAAAAATCCGCACTCATTTAAAACACACATAAAACCGCCATAAAACGCCACTGGCGACACTTTTAGCCCAAAATCCTCGCTTAAACACCACCGCAATCCCCAGCTAGTCCCCAAAAAATCCCTTTAAACCCCAATTTCCCCATTTGGCACTGTTAGTGCATTTATTGTTGTATGCAACACTGATGGGCGCGTATCATCCAATAGCGTTACCCTCAGTCGCGCCCTAAATTTAACCGGATTGCAGCAGTGCCGTTACCTGTTGCGCTTTCTTTCACCACATGAGATTTCACCATGACCCGATACGTTAGCAGCACTCCCTACGCATACCCCTACAACGGCGATTTACGGCCTGACAATACTTGCTTGATTATCATCGACATGCAGTTCGATTTCTGCGGCGAAGGCGGTTATGTCGATACCATGGGCTATGACATTTCCTTAACCCGTGCGCCGATTGAACCCATCAGCCAAGTGCTGGCGACTTGCCGCAAACTCGGCTTCCACGTTATCCACACCCGCGAAGGCCATCGCCCCGATTTATCCGATTTACCGAAAAACAAACAATGGCGCAGTCGGCAGATTGGCGCTGGCATAGGCGATCCTGGCCCATGCGGACGAATTTTGGTACGCGGCGAACCCGGCTGGGAAATCATCCCGGAACTTGCGCCCTTACCAGGCGAGCCGATTATCGACAAGCCCGGTAAAGGCTCGTTTTACGCCACCGATTTGGATTTACTGCTGCGGACGCTGGGCATAGAAAACATCATCTTAACGGGCATCACCACCGACGTTTGCGTACACACCACCATGCGCGATGCCAATGACCGTGGCTATGAATGCTTATTGCTGGCGGATTGCTGCGCGGCGACCGACCCCAACAACCACCAAGCGGCCTTGCACATGATCCACATGCAAGGCGGCGTGTTTGGCGCGGTCGCGGATTCGGCGAGTTTTATTGCCGCCGTGTCTTGAGGCGCGACCATTATGCCGTAGGGTACGCTGTGCGTACCTTGGGTTATTTTTGAGACAAAAGGTACGCACAGCGTACCCTACTAAACTCGTCTAAAGCCTATCGCCTAAGCGCAGGGGTGATCTTGAACACAAACACTGAATTTTTATCACTCGATATTTTCACCTTAAGACAAGCCTATCTGGACGGCACGACCACGGTCTCAGCAGTCATCCAACAAAGCTTGGCGCGGGTTAAGGATTTTAAAGACCACAATATCTGGATCAGCCTGCACGCCGAAAGTACGCTGATGGCACAGGCGAAAAAACTGGAAAGCTTGAATCCAAATGACTTGCCGCTATACGGCATCCCGTTTGCCGTCAAAGACAATATTGATTGCGCCGGACTGCCGACCACCGCCGCTTGCCCCGGTTTCAGTTATCTGCCTGCACAATCAGCGTTCGCCGTGCAAAAACTGATCGACGCAGGCGCGGTGCTGATCGGCAAAACCAATATGGATCAATTCGCCACAGGCCTGACGGGTACGCGCTCGCCAGAACCTTACGGCATTTGCAAAAACTCAATTAACCCCGATTACATTTCCGGCGGCTCCAGCTCCGGCTCGGCGGTGGCGGTGGCGTTAAATATCGTCAGTTTTTCGCTGGGTACAGACACCGCAGGCTCTGGGCGCGTGCCTGCTGGCTTCAATAACATCGTTGGCTTAAAACCCACGCGCGGCTTGCTCAGTTGCAGCGGCGTTGTCCCCGCTTGCAAAAGCTTGGATTGCGTGTCGATTTTTAGCCAAACGATTGCCGAAGCCGAATACTTGTTCGACATCGTCAACGCTTACGATGCCAGCGACAGCTATGCCCGCAGTGACCGCCAATCTTTAGATGCCAGTATTTCGGCAACCGCGCAATTACGCTTTGGCGTACCCAAACCGGAACAGCTTCAGTATTTTGGCGATGCAGAAAGTGGGGCGTTGTTTGCCCAAAGCATCGCCAAACTACAAACCTTGGGCGACGTGGTAGAAATCGACTTCCAACCGTTTTTAGAAGCGGCGGCCTTGCTTTACGAAGGCCCGTGGATTGCCGAACGCTATGCAGGCATCCGCGCATTTATCGAAAGCCATCCCGAACAACTGCATCCGGTGATTACAGACGTGCTAGCGGCGGCGAAAGACAAAAACGCCATCGCCGCTTTTGATGCCCTACACCGTTTGCAACAGCTTAAACGTCAAACCGCGACGCTCTTGCAGGGTTTGTCGTGCATCGTCGTACCCACGGCACCGCGCATTTACCGCATTGATGAAGTGCTAGCCGACCCAATCCCCTTAAACAGCAATTTGGGCTACTATACTAATTATATGAACTTGCTGGATTTGTCCGCCTTGGCAATCCCGGCTGGTTTTTACAGTAACCAACTGCCGTTTGGCATTACCCTGTTTTCAGCCGCTTTGGCAGATGCGCGTTTACTGGCGATTGCCAAACGCTTTGCCAACCAACCAACGGAAACAGTACCCAAACCATCTGGCTACCAACGCATCGCCGTCTGCGGCGCACACATGCAAGGCTTACCGTTAAACCCGCAACTGCTGGAACTCGGCGCACGCTTTTACGCCAGCACCCAAACCGCGCCGAAATACCAACTCTACGCCCTAGCAATCGCACCACCGGAACGCCCCGGTTTAGTCCGCGACGACAACCACGGTGAAAGCATCGCCTTGGAAATTTGGGAATTACCCAAAGAAAATTGGGCAAAATTTATCAGCAACATCAAAAGCCCATTGTGTATCGGTTCGGTAGAAATGGCAGATGGCAGTTGGGAATATGGATTCTTGTGCGAACCTTATCCGCTGGGGAAATCGGTTGCTATTACCGAGTTTGGCGGCTGGCGGAGTTATTTGAAAAATAAGGGTTAAAATGTGACGCTGGTTACCAAGCTCCAGCTTGGTAACCCAAGACCAGAAGCTCTAGCTTCGAGAAATACGGGAAGCAAGAGCTTCCCCTCCTGCATTCCCAAGCTGGAGCTTAGGAACGAGCATTAAATCTATTTCTTACAAGACCATCATGACCCATCCCAAACCCACTATGCCATTCACCCTGTCACCAGAAATCCTTGCGGACGATAGTTCAGGCTGGCATCCCCTACGCGAAGGCGTACTTTTACGGATGTTATTCCAAGAGTCCGACAGCGGTTACAGCGTCGGCCTGATCCGTTACCAACCCGGCGCATCCGTGCCATTACACAAACATATTGGCGACGAACATATCTATGTACTTTCCGGCTCGCAACAGGACGAACGCGGCATCTACCCAACAGGCAGCTACATCTACAATCCCGAAGGTTCGCAACATAGCGTCAGCAGCCAAGATGGCTGTTTGGTGTTGGTACATTGGCATAAACCTGTGGAGTTTGTGGGAGGTTAAGCCTTTGTTACAATCTGCTAAGCCAAAACAAATTGCCGAATATCTGCAAAATATCCATTAGCGTAACGCAACTGTTTTATCGATATGCCACATGAAATATTGGCAATGAATTGCTTGCCGCAATTCGGGATTTTAAAACCGGTTATCACAGTGCTAACCATGTTATTTAATCGAATGAAAAGACACCAATCTTCCAGATGTTTTGCGTAAATGGCACCCTATGTAAGGAAATGAGATATGGCTTTAACACATCAAAATTGATAGTCAAAGAGCCGAATTTCCTCAGAGAGCCTTCTTGCTATTCTCGCTTTATCGGATTCACTCAGCAATTCACGATAGCTACGTTTGTCTTGTCTGAACCGTGATTTTGCGTTCGGTAATTCCAATGTCTCTGCAATTTCTAGTTTGATACGAATGGTTTCCAATTCCTCGGCAATTTTCTCAAATTGACAAACTCTATCCACGACTATTTGTCCGTCAATGGTGTAGACATTAAGGCCGCCATTTATAAGATGATTTAATTGCCTAGAGTTAATGAACGCGGACAATGAGGGGCGGGGTTCTGATTGGTAGAGATAAAAATAGAGGGATATAGTCCTATCCCAAGGATTACGCGAAAAACAAAACTTGAAATAGGAATCCCATATTTCAGAATCAACATTCGCCTTAACTTCAATTGCCGGCATGTGGTTGTAGAACTTGATATTAGGGGTCTTAAAATTTTGTGGCCCTTGATAACCCAGATTCTTCCTAATCTTCTCGTCTTCAGGACTAATTGGCGTGATGATATCATCAGGGCCGCAATGTTTCGACAAAGCAATCTCAATTGACGTGCCAGCCGTTTTGATTGTCTTTAAAAAAATAAACTTATGTTTATGGGAAATTATCATAGTTAAGTTATGTTTCACATTATCAAAACGCTGTTAAAGCGAGGATAAAACATCCACGGTGAAAACGCATGGAAATAACGGATGCGGGAACATTGGCGCCACTAAAACCCTTATTTCGCAAACCTGTAAGTTGGTTTCTCCGATGGCAAACCACCTTACAACTTTAATATAGTTATCCCGCATTAATTTGGAGTGAAAAACATGTTTTTCACTCCAATCAGTATCAATCAACCGACACATCATCTTCCACCGCATTCCCCCCGCCCGCAAACGGAAAGCTATTGTTTTTCCGAATCCCCATACGAATAATCGTCAGCATTTTGCTGAATTCCTCACTCTTTTTAATATGACGCAGCATTTCATTTTTTGCCGCTTGCACGTCGCGGTTGAGCAGGTGTTGGAGAATGCTGTAGTGTTCTTGGTAGGTTTTTCTGATGCGTTCTTGGTCGGTAAAATCTAAACGCCGGACGATGCGGATGCGATTGCTGATGTCGATCAGCAATTTCATTAAGGCTTGGTTGCCGCCACCTTCGGCGAGTTTGATATGGAAGGCTTCATCTAGGCTGGCGATGCGTTCGGCTTTGCCTTCGTCGTCTTCGCTGCTGTCTTGCTCCCAAACTTTGCACAGGTTTTTCAAGGCTTCGTCGGACATATTGGTGCAGGCCAATTCCAGCGACAACATTTCCAAGCTGACGCGGATTTGGTAATAGTCGGTAAATTCCTCCAAATCCATTGAGCGTACAAAACAGCCTTGTTTGGGGCGGATGGTGATGAGGCCTTCGTTTGCCAAGCGTTGCAGGGCTTCCCGAATTGGGGTGCGGCTGACGTTGAAATATCCCGCCAATTCGGTTTCGGTTAAACGCGAGTTGGGCTGGACTTCAAAATTTAAGATCATGCTGCGGAGTGTGTCGTAAATCGTTTGCGCCGCCGCGCTTTTTGCTTTTGCCGTGGTCATGTGCTGTTTGCTGCCAATCGTTGGTAGGTGTCTTATCAATTCTTAAAGAAGTATATAACATCGGGCTGCCGAATAATGAGGCGTGGCTTTAAAACCCGTGCTATCGCCATATAAATAACTGATGTTACGCAGTAACGCGTTTTTCCCGTTTGCCGCGTCGAGCACCGGAGCATTTGTAGGGAACAGCTCGAAGGGGTGCGGCAGGGAAGCCGCGCGGCGGCAAAGGGGCAGGAAGCCCCTTTTGCCGTCCCCCGACAAATGCGAGGAGCGCAAGACACGAGCGGCAATCGGGCCGCCTTTTCTTTGGCTACTTTCTTTTGGCGGCGCAAAAGAAAGTAGCTCGCCTTCGGGTGCGAGAACCCGATTTAAATAATCGTCGCGGTAGCGACTCAACATGGTTTGTTTTTATACCGTAGAAAATGTCTGCGTAACATCAGTAAACACCCCGCAACATAGCTGTGCAAAACAGCCCATTTCGCACCAATTTGACTAACCTCCAAGCCCGCCAATATCAGAAAGCCTTGTTAAAAACCAACTTTATCGCCAATTACTATTTTATTTTCAATAACTTGAATTTATTGCTATAAGTTTTTGGCACTGGTACAAGACTTGCTTTGTTGTATACATGGTTACATTTTGAGATTTTATCAACCGTTTGCTGAGGTTTGTTATGCCAGTGCTTGAAATCCACGCCGAACCTGAAGCCATCCACATCGACTTAGCCAAAACAGCGGTAGTCATCATTGATATGCAGCGGGATTTTCTGGAACCGGGCGGTTTTGGTGAATCCTTGGGTAATGATGTTTCCCTGCTGGCAGCCGCCATCGCACCGTGTAAAGCCTTGCTATCTGCGGCAAGGGCGCAAAACATGCTGATTATCCACACCCGCGAAGGCCATCTGCCTGATATGTCCGACGCCCACAAAGCCAAGGTAGAGCGCGGCGATCCGTCCGTGCGGATTGGTGAAATGGGGCCAATGGGGCGCATTTTAATCCGTGGCGAACCAGGCCAAGACATCATCCCCGAACTCTACCCGCAAGCAGGCGAACCCGTCATCGACAAACCCGGCAAAGGCGCGTTTTACGCCACCGAGTTTGAATCAATTTTACAAGCCAATGGCATTGAAGATTTGATTGTCTGCGGCGTAACCACCGAGGTTTGCGTACACACCACCCTACGCGAAGCCAATGATCGGGGTTATCGCTGCCTTGTGCCGGGCGATTGCTGCGGCTCGTATATCCCGGAATTTCACGAAGCTGGGCTAAAAATGATTAAGGCACAGGGCGGGATTTTTGGTTGGGTGACGGATTCAACGTCTATTTTGGAAGCTATGGGCTGATCGACAGCCTTTGAGTCCCCAAAACCCGAATGGTCAGCATTATTTTCGTAGGGGCGAGCGGCTGCTCGCCATATTGCGCCTGATTTCGGTACGAGTTCTAAAAAAGGCGGACAGCCGTCCACCCCTACAACATTAGGTTGACCCAACCGCAAATCCCACACATTCAATTTTTTATTCAAGCAAACCAACAGAGGTCATTATGGCAACATCAACGGTTAAGATTTGGACTCCCGGCGACTGGAACGCTTATTTCGGGTTTGGCACCAACATTCTGGTCAATATGCTGGTTTTGACGGGACTGCTGCGGTTTGTATTAAAAATGCCCGATGATTTGGTATTCGGGCGCATTCTTCCGGCGACGGGGCTGATGCTGTTTTTAAGCACGGTTTACTACGCCTATCTGGCTTATAAGTTGGCGAAAGAAACTGGGCGCGACGATGTTTGCGCCCTGCCTTCCGGCATCAGCGTACCGCACATGTTTGTGGTGGTGTTCGTGATTATGCTGCCGATTTCACTCAGCAGCGGCGATCCGGTGAAAGGCTGGGAAGCGGGTTTGGCGTGGGTGTTTATCCAAAGTTTTGTGCTGATGCTGGGCGGTTTTATCGCGCCATTTATCCGTAAAGTCACGCCACGCGCAGCTTTGCTGGGTACGCTGGCAGGGGTTTCTATCGCCTTCATCGCCTTACGCCCCGCGCTGGAAATGTTTATGACACCCGTGGTCGGCGTGGTCTGTTTTGCGGTGATCTTGGCGAGCTGGTTTGGCGGCGTAAAGTACTTCAAAGGCATTCCAGCAGGTTTGGTTGCCATTGCCGTCGGTACGATAATCGCATGGGGTTCAACCGCAGTAGGTTTGGATTACGGCGGCATGAGCTTGGAAAAAGTCAGCGCTTCTTTCGCCAATTTTGGTTTTTCCCTGCCAATGCCCGCTATCGGACATGTCTTTTCCGGCTTTGAATTCTTGGGTGTGATCTTAGTTACCGCCATCCCTTTCGGCATTTACGATTTGGTCGAAGCGATGGATAACGTTGAAAGTGCGGCGGTCGGCGGCGACAGTTTCCCAACTACCCGCGTGTTGACGGCTGACGGCGTGGTCAGTTTGGTTGGCTGCATGATGGGCAACCCGTTCATCAACGCCGTGTATATCGGTCATCCTGGCTGGAAATCCATGGGCGGACGTATCGGCTATTCGGCGGCGACGGGCGTTACCGTACTAATTTTGTCTTGGTTAGGCATTCTGGCGTTAATGGCTTCGTTGATTCCAGTCGTGGCGATCTCGCCGATTTTGTTGTACATCGGTATGTTAATCGGCGCACAAGCTTTCCAAGAAACTCCCAGAAGCCACGCGCCAGCGATTATTTTGTCGTTAATGCCGCATCTGGCAGCTTGGGGAAAATTGCAAATCGACAATGCCTTGGGCGCGGCAGGCACCAGCGCCGCTGCGGTTGGCATGGAAGCATTGGGAAAAGTCGGCGTGTTGTACCACGGCTTAGAAGTACTGGGCGGCGGTGCGATTCTGGGTGGTTTGATGCTAGGCGCAATTGCCGCGTTTGTGATTGAACGCGAACTGATGAAAGCCTCGGCATTTGCCGTCGCTGCCGCTGTTTGTACCTTTGTCGGTTTAATCCACGGTGAAGCGATTGGCTTTGGGCAATCACTGCCCGTCGCTTGCAGTTATTTAGGTGTAGCGGCGATTTTATTTTTATCGGCGAAATATGCGGAAGTGTCGCCTGCATCGGCTGATAGCCATCATTAAGTTTTATAAAAAACCTATATCCTCGATTATCCCTTCGCTAAATTAAAATGGGGGCATATAAATCATGCTCCCCATTTTATAGCCAGACAACTCCCCTGCTTACAACTCACTACCTATCATTGCGTAATATTACGTCTTCTTGACCAAGACAATTATTGTTTGTCTATTTCCATCCCAATTTAAAGTCTGCTTTATTCCTCGCTTAATCCAACCGTTTTTATGCAAAAAATTGTTGGATTACCGCCAGCTATTACCTAACGATTTAAGTTTATGGAATGGCATCTAAAAACTTTCAAATACGCAAAACCCTATGAATTTAATACAACTGTAAAACGCATCGATTACGATGGATGGTCAACACAATGTTCCATGCTTAAAACAATTAAAACACTGATTTAAATAAAAACCCTTTTTAATCATTAATATTAACTGGAGAAATAAAGTGCAAAAACAAAACGTTCTAAACTTAAAAACCGCAACACTGGCTGTATTAACCGTATTGGCAAGCGCAAATACCTTAGCGGCGGATCCTGTCGTTTTTAGATTTTCTACTGTTGGCGATTCTCGCATTGACCCAACCGTCGCTAAAGCAGATCCAACCATCCTTATAAACGGTGCATTATTGCCTCAAGACGCCCAATGGTTACAAAATACTAAAGCATGGTCACGCATTCTGCGTACTGTAAAAACCCAACACTCCAGCATGTTGTTCATGAACGGCGACATGATTATGGGTTATGGCAAAGCGGCAATACCGCCTTCATGGTCAACAACTGCACCAGCCACTGTTAACGATGTAGTCAACTCTGACTTGGTTAAGTTCTACACCCAGTATGCCTACTGGCGCGGCATGGTTGCAAGCAGCCTTGAAACTGGCACTTATATTGTGCCTGTTCCTGGCAACCACGAAACCCAATGTAATTCTGCTAACGTCAGCACAGCACCTGCTGCCAGCCAAGTACCTTGCGCCTCAGGCAAAAAAGCGGCTGTCGAAAACGAAAACGCATGGCGTGCCAACATGGGTGACTTAATTGACGACTTGTCTGCCAATGTGCGTTTCAAATCAGTTACTGGCTTGTTGCCGCTGAATGCCTCTGGCCTGACTAGCAGTACTGCACCTACAAGCACTACCGATGCGGCAATCAGCACCGATCAGTCTAAATTGAGTTATTCGTTTGATGTCAATACAACAGCAGGCCGCTTACATTTTGCAATCGTCAACACCGATGCCGTAGGCTTTGATGGTCACGCGCCAACTGGCTGGCTTGCCAATGATTTGGCAACCGCAAAAACCAATGGCGCTAAAAAGTTTTTCGTATTCGGCCATAAACCAGCTTTCACTTACCAATACTTAGCAAGTGGTTCTGTTGCTGCTGCCGGCTTGGATAATGACGTAACCGCCCGCAACGAATTTTGGAAAGTGATTGCCCAATATAACGCGACTTATTTCACGGGTCATGAACACATTACCAAAGTTGACCAACATCCAGATCCAACTGGCACTTATACAACTATGCCTTACCAAGTATTAGTTGGCGCAGGTGGATCACCTTGGGACGCAAAAAGCTCCGATGTAACTGTTGACCCAGCAAATGACCGCAGCTACATCTGGGCAACTGTTAATGTTCACGCCAGTGGCAGAGTCAGTATGGGAACTTTCGGCTTTAGTAACACTTTTGGCCCTACAGCATTAGTTGAGCGCATCAATAATCTGCAATAAGCCTTCTATTTCTCAGCTTAGGGCTGATTGAAGAAGTTAGCTGCAGTTGAGTTTTTCATAATAGCGGCCAAAACGCCACCGTCGTATTCTGTAATATTAGAAAACGGCGGTGGCGTCCCCTCTTAACCTATATTTCCATCACAAAGTTACCGCCAACAGCCAACGGTAATAATTCAAACAAACTCCGGCAATTTACCTTTTAGTCGTCACCTTCGTTTTCCGCCATCGCCAACGCCGCTTGATACAGCACTTTTTTACGCCCCCCCGTAATACTCACCGCTAATGCCACCGCCGTTTTTAACGGACATTCCGCCAGCAATAACTTCAGTATCCGCGTTTGCTCATCGGTCACAGCCTGATCTTTAGGTTCTGGCTCGGCACCTGAGACGATCACCACAAACTCGCCTTTCCGCATATTGTCATTTTCCGCCACTAACTGCACGGCTGTCGCCAGGGTGGTGTTAACAATGGTTTCGTGCAGTTTGGTCAATTCCCTGCCGATAACAATCCGCCGATCTTCCGGCAACACCGTCAACATATCTTGCAAACACGCCAAGATGCGGTGGCTGGATTCATAAAACACCCAAGTATGCGTGCAAGCTAGCCGTTCGCTGAAAAACGCCTTCCGCGCTGAAGCCGTGCGGGGTGCAAAGCCCTCGAAAGTGAATTGAGTAACTGGCAAACCTGCGGCAGAAAGCGCGGTAATCAAGGCACACGCGCCAGGAATTGGCACAACATCCAAACCTGATTCCTTAACCAATTTCACTAACGGCATACCGGGATCGCTCAGCAGCGGTGTGCCTGCGTCGGAAACCAAGGCGATTGATAGCCCGGCTTGCAGTTTTTCCAGCAATTGCTGGGAGGCGTGGTCTTCATTATGCTGGTGTAACGACACCACTTTGTTGCTGATGCCATAATGCTGGAGCAGCATTTGCACATGCCGGGTATCTTCGGCGGCAATCAAATCCACTTCTTTTAGCGTGCTGACCGCCCTAAATGTCATATCTGCCAGATTACCGATAGGCGTAGCGACAACGTATAATTTGCCATATTGCTTGGACATGCTGGTGTTCCCTTGCTGTTCGCGGATAAGTCGGGGATTATAGCAGCTTCAGCCTTGCCCTCTGGAAGCCTAAACCATGCTATTTGACCGCCCAAAAGCCAAAGCCGCGCATCTGCAACAAGGCGAAAGCGCCGAAACCTTCGCTTTACAATTTCTTAGCCGCAAAGGCTTAAAATTAATTCGGCGTAATTTCCGCTGTCCGCAAGGTGAATTGGATTTGCTGATGCAAGACGGCGCAACGCTGGTAATCGTCGAAGTGCGTTACCGCAAAAGCGACCGCTATGGCAGCGCCGCCGAGAGCGTCACCAGCAGCAAACAATCGCGTATAATAGCCGCGACCCAGATTTATTTATCGCAACAAAAAATGGATTGCCCGTTACGCTTTGATGTCGTGGCCTTATCTGGCGACGGCAGCATCAATTGGATAAAAAATGCTTTTTAACACCAGCACCCGCCCATGAGTTTACAAGACAGCATCATCAACCACTTCACCGACAACATCCAAACCCAGCAAGATTCGATGGCTGCGTTGTGCGAGTTAATAGAATACGCCGCCCAACGACTGGTGAATTGTTTATTGAACGACAAAAAAATCCTCAGCTGCGGCAACGGACGCTCAGCAACCAGCAGCCAGTTATTGGCCTGCCTGATGCTTGACCAGTTTGAGCGTGACCGTCCATCACTGCCCGTGATTGCCCTAGGCGCCGATGCCATCACCCTCAGCGCGGTTGCCAACCACCATCATTTTGATGAAGTGTTCGCTAAACCTTTGCGTTCTTTAGGGCAAAGCGGCGATATTTTAGTGGCTTATAGTGATGGCCAACATTGTGCCAATATCGCCAAAGCCATCAATGCCGCGCACGATAAAGACATTTCCGTCATTGCCATCACTGGCAACCACGGTGGCATGTTGGCACCGATGTTGAAAGAAACCGATATTGAAATCCGGGTGCCCGCGTTTTCCAGCGCCCGCATTCAAGAAACCCATGTGTTAATCACCCATTGCTTGTGTGATTTAATCGACCAACAACTCTTTGGCAGCAATTTATGAACCGACTTTTGCTTGTATTATGCCTGTCAGCGCTTACCGCCTGTGCGATGGTCGGCAGTAATGACCCGGCGACACCGTTATCGCCTTACGAACGCCGCACCAGCGCAGCAGTCGCAAATGACCGCGATATTGAAAATGACATCATTGAAGAATTAAACAGCAACCGCGATTTGCAAGGGCAAACCCACATTTCGGTTGCTGCCTACAACGGCGCGGTATTGTTGGCGGGCGAAGCCTTGACTGAAGAACTGCGGACTAAAATTATCGGCATTGCCCAAGTTGCCGATAACGTTAAACGCGTGCATAACAACATCGCCATTGCCTATCCTGGCGATTTGGACAGCCAAGCCAAAGACCAAAAAATGGTCGCTAATATTGCCACTGCCCTCAAACAAATCCGTACACTGCCCAATTTTGATTCCTCCCAAGTGAAAGTCGTGGTCGCCAATGCCAGTGTTTATCTGATGGGCATCGTGCACCGTTCCGAAGGCAAGGTCGTTATCAATGTGGTCAGGTTGCAACCGGACGTCAAACAAATCATCACCATTTTTGAATACCTTGATTAACGCCAGCGCCCCTATAGCGCCATTATCTGCGGATTTTTTGGCGTTACTGGAAAAATCCTTTGCCAAAACCGCACTGCTAACCGCGCCCGAAGATTGCTGGGTATACGGTTACGACAACAGCCGCCGCCATGTTTTGCCGCAGGCGGTGGTGTTTGCCGACAGCCACGAGCAAGTGCTGGCTGTGGTGCAAGCCTGCAACCAATTCCGCATCCCGCTGACCGCGCGTGGACGCGGCACAGGCACAACCGGGGCGACCGTGCCTTTGCATGGCGGCGTGGTGGTGTCGCTGGAACGCATGAACAAGCTGGTGGAATTCTCGCCTGATAACCGCTACATCACGGTTGAGCCGGGCATGACCAACCAGCAAGTACAAGACATCGCCAAAACCCGTGGCTTCTTCTGGCCCCCCGACCCAACCAGCGCCGCGTTTTGCAGCATCGGCGGCAATCTGGCTTACAACTCCGCTGGCCCGAAAGCCGTCAAATACGGCACACCGCGTGAAAACACCTTGGCCTTACGCGCAGTAACAGGCGCAGGCAAAGAACTGCGGGTTGGCGTGCATACCAGCAAAGGCGTGGTCGGCTATGACTTAACGCGCTTGTTGATTGGCTCAGAAGGCACGTTGGCAATCATCACCGAAGCCACCTTGCGGTTAACGCCCTTACCAGAAGGCGTGAAAACCCTACGCGCGGTTTACCAATCGGTCATGGCAGCAGCGCAAGCGGTATCGGCAATCATGTCGCAACCGATTATCCCCTGCGCCTTAGAGTTTATCGACGGCAATGCCATCAACATGATCCGCCAATATTCCAGCTGTGATTTGCCCGAACAAGCAGGCGCTATATTAATGATAGAAGTGGATGGCGCATTGGCAGGCTTGGATGAGGCGGCGGCAAAACTAGCGGAAAGCGCCAAAAACGACGGCTTGCTGGATATTCGCTTAGCTGCCGATGCTGCCGAAGTGGCGGCCTTATGGCAAACCCGCAAAGCCTTATCGCCCGCCTTGCGGAAAGTCGCACCCAAGAAAATCAACGAAGATGTGGTGGTGCCGATTACTGAAATCCCTGCCCTGATTGCCGGATTGGATCAGCTCTCGAAAAAATACCAATTGCCCATCATTAATTTTGGCCATGCAGGCAACGGCAACATCCATGTGAATTTGCTGCTAGACCCGGACGTGCCGGAACAAGGCAAAAAAGCCCATGACTGCTTGGATGAAATTTTTGCCTTGGTGCTAAACCTTAACGGCTCGCTTTCCGGCGAACACGGCGTGGGTTTGGAAAAGCGCGATTTTGTCGACCGCGAACTCGATGCCAACGCCGTTGAATTGATGCACGCCATCAAACGCCAGTTCGATCCTAACGGCATCCTAAATACCGATAAAACCTTACCGCTGGAATTGCCAATACCATGCGCCTGATTCGCGGCTTAGCGCATTTAGCACCGTTCGCCAACGGCTGCGTACTGACTATCGGCAATTTTGATGGCCTGCACTTGGGGCATCGTGCCGTCATCAAAAAACTGGCGGCACGCGGTGAATCCTTGGGCTTGCCAGTGGTAGTGATGATTTTTGAACCGCAACCGCTAGAGTATTTCCTCAAAGACAATGAGCCGCCGCGCTTAATGCGTTTGCGCGAAAAAGTCATAGAGTTTACTAAATTACCAGTTGATAACTTGCTGATTGTCCGGTTTAATCGGCATTTTGCCAATTATGATGCCGAGCAGTTCGTCAAAGACATCTTAATCGACAAGCTGAACGTCAAACACTTGGTTATTGGCGATGATTTCCATTTTGGTAAAGCCCGGCGCGGTAATTTCGCCTTATTAAAAGAACAAGGCCAAGCTTACGGCTTTAGTGTTGAAGATACTGGCTCGCACCATTCCGATGGCTTGCGGGTCAGCAGCACCTTAATCCGTGATGCCTTGGGTGCTGGTGATTTGGCACAAGCGGAAAAATTATTGGGGCATGGTTATTCCATTTGCGGACGGGTGGCGCACGGCGACAAACGCGGACGCACCATCGGCTTTCCCACCGCCAATATCCGCATGTTCCGCAAAACCGCGCCCATCAACGGCGTGTTTGCCGTCACCATGACGGGCATTGACGGCGTAGAAATCCAAGGCATTGCCAACGTCGGCAACCGCCCAACCGTTGATGGCGGCACCAAAGTATTGCTAGAAACGCACTTGTTTAATTTCAACAAGGAAATCTACGGACGCTATGTAGAAGTGCATTTCAAACAAAAAATCCGCGAGGAACACCGCTTTGCCTCACTGGAACAACTTAAGGCACAGATAGAAAAAGATATAATTGCCGCTAAGGCGGTTTTTTCTGCAAGCCTTTAAATTTATTCGGGGAATAAGCCCATGCAAACAACAATTAATATAGACAACCAATTATTTGCCCAAGCCGTTAAAATTACAGCAACGGATGACAGTGAAAAAATTGTTGACCTAGCACTGCGTGAGTTTATTGCCAACCACGCGTCGCCATGCTCAGCCAATATGCTGGATTTGTTTGGTGCAGGCGGTATTCTTGCCGATTACGATTATAAACAACTGCGTTGCGACCAAAATTAGCCATGTATTTGGTTGATACCTCTGTCTGGATTGATTTTATTCGCGGCAAACCAACGGCTGCCACCAAGCAATTGCTGGATATTTTTAATGCCGGGCAAACAGTAGGTATTAGCCCTGTTATCTTTCAGGAAGTGTTGCAAGGCGCCGAATCAGAACAACGCTTCAATCAATTTAAAGACTATTTCATGGGCTTGCCTTTTTACTACCCTAAAAATGCAGCTGCCAGTTATGCCGATGCCGCGCATATTTATTTTATGTGCCGCCGCAACGGCTTAACTATACGCAGCACAATTGATTGTTTAATTGCCCAAACCGCTATCGAGCACCAGTTAATCTTATTGCACAACGATATGGATTTTAAACACATTGCCAAAATTATCCCTGCTTTAAAGCTTTCGCTCGCCCATTAGCAAGTAGCCAATTTTTAAGGTGCTTTTATGAATCACTCTGGACAAATTAACGACATACTAAACACTATCGCCAATTTGCCTTTGGATGAACAAGGCTATATTGCCGACATTGTCAGCCACCGTGTGCATGAACTGCAACGCGACCAACTGGTTGCAAGAGTTAAGGAAGCCGAATTAAATTACCAATCAGGGCTGGTGGCGACAGGTAACGCCAATGATTTATTTGCTGCCTTAAGCGATGATTGAATTAATTTGGGATGAAGGCTTTATCCGCGCCGTAAAAAAATGGCAGAAAAAACATCCCGAATTGGACGGACGGTTTAAAGAGCGTTTACTGTTATTTTCAGAGCATCCTTTTCATCCGTCCTTAAAAACCCATAGCTTAAGTGGCAAGCTCCAAGACTATTCTGCTTTTAGTATCAACTACCAATACCGCCTGATTTTTAAATTTATTTCTGAAAACAAGGTATTGCTAATTGCTATCGGCACACACGATGACGTTTATTAAATTTTAAAAAGAACAATAAAATGACCATGGATTACAAAAAAACCCTCAACCTCCCTAATACCGGATTCCCGATGAAAGGCAATCTGGCGCAACGCGAGCCGGAAACCTTAAAAAAATGGCAGGAAGCGAAGCTGTACCAGAAAATCCGCGCCCATTGCCAAGGCCGCCCGCTATTCGTGTTGCATGATGGCCCGCCGTATGCCAACGGTGAAATCCATATCGGTCATGCCGTCAACAAAGTCTTGAAAGATATTATCGTTAAAGCCAAAACCTTAGACGGCTTTGATGCCCCGTACATTCCTGGCTGGGATTGCCACGGCTTACCCATTGAATTACAAGTGGAAAAGAAAGTCGGCAAAGCAGGCGCGAAAGTTTCGCCCGCCATTTTCCGCAAAGCCTGCCGCGAATACGCAGGCAAGCAAGTGCAAATCCAAAAAGAAGCGTTTGTGCGCTTGGGCGTGTTGGGCGATTGGGAAAATCCGTATCTGACTATGGATTTCAAATTTGAAGCCGATATTGTCCGCTCGCTGGGCAAAATTAGCCAAAACGGACATATCCACAAAGGCGCAAAACCCGTGCATTGGTGTACCGATTGCGGCTCAGCCTTGGCAGAAGCAGAAGTGGAGTACGAAGATAAACACTCGCCCGCCATCGACGTGCGCTTTACCGTGGTTGATGACGCCGATTTTATGGCGCGTTGCCAGCATGTTGACGGTCACGAAGGCCAAGGGCCATTATCGGTGGTCATCTGGACAACGACACCGTGGACACTGCCCGCCAACCAAGCGGTAGCACTGAATGCCGAGTTGGAATATTCGGTGGTGCAATGCGAAAAAGACGGCAAACCAGAGCGTTTACTGATTGCCGAAGCCTTGCTAAAAGATGCCATGTTGCGTTATGGCTACGAGCAATACCAAGTCATCGCTTATTGCCCTGGTGCGGCTTTAGAACACCAATTGCTGCAACATCCGTTTTATGACCGCCAAGTGCCGATTATCCTTGGCGACCACGTCACCGTTGATGCCGGAACAGGCGCTGTGCATACCGCACCAGGTCACGGTCAGGATGACTATATCGTCGGACAAAAATACGGTTTGCTGGTGGATAATCCAGTCGGTAACGATGGCGTATTTTTGCCTAGCACCGAATTTTTCGCGGGCGAGCATGTATTCAACGCCAACCCAAAAGTCATTGACGTTTTAGAACAAAACGGCAAATTGCTGCACCATCACGCCTTATTGCACAGCTACCCGCATTGCTGGCGGCACCACACGCCGATTATTTTCCGCGCCACGCCGCAATGGTTTATCGCCATGAACAAAAACCATCTGCGGGAAACCGCCTTGGCGGAAGTCAAAAAAGTCGAGTGGATTCCTGACTGGGGACAAGCGCGTATCGAAAGCATGATTGAAGGCCGCCCTGATTGGTGTATTTCCCGCCAACGTACTTGGGGTGTGCCGATTGCTTTGTTTGTCCATAAAGAAAGCGGCGAGCTGCATCCGCGCACTGCCGAGCTGATCGAACAAGTCGCCTTACGCATTGAAGAAAAAGGCATAGACGCGTGGTTTGAACTGGAACCCGTCGAGTTGCTGGGCGATGAAGCCGCCGATTACGACAAAATCACCGATACCTTAGATGTTTGGTTTGACTCCGGCGTTACCCATGCCGCAGTGTTGGCACGCCGTAGTGAAGTCCACTTCCCAGCGGATTTGTATTTGGAAGGTTCCGACCAACATCGCGGCTGGTTCCAATCATCGTTGCTGGCTTCGGTAGCGATGAACGCAGTCGCGCCTTATAGAGCGGTGCTGACCCACGGTTTTACCGTCGATAAAAACGGCGAAAAAATGTCCAAATCCAAGGGCAATGTTATCCCGCCGCAATCGGTGATGAAAAACTTGGGCGCAGACGTATTACGTTTGTGGATTGCCGCCACCGATTACCGTGGTGAAATGCGCGTGTCCGATGAAATCTTAGAACGCACTTCCGACGGTTACCGCCGTTTGCGGAATACCGCGCGTTTCTTGTTATCGAACTTGGATGATTTTGACCCAGCCCAAAACTTGGTCGCCACTGCCGATTTATTGGCGCTGGACAGATGGATTGTTGACCGCACTTACCAATTGCAGGAAGAAGTCAAAACCGCGTACAGCACTTACCAATTTCAGCCGATATTCCAAAAAGTGCATCATTTCTGCGTGATTGATTTGGGCGGCTTTTATTTGGACATCGTCAAAGACCGCCAATACACCGCCCAAGCCGACAGCCTCGCCCGCCGTTCCGCGCAAACCGCCATGTATCATGTACTGGAAGCCTTAACCCGTTGGTTGGCACCGATACTGAGCTATACGGCGGAAGAAATCTGGCGATTTATTCCGGGTGAACGCGGCGAATCGGTATTTTTGGAAACTTGGTATCAAGGCTTGGCGGAATTGGATGCCGACACCGCTTTAAACCGCGAGTTCTGGCAAACCATCATGACGGTGCGGAATGCGGTCAGCAAAGAATTGGAAAAAAGCCGCGCTAAAGGCGAAATCGGCGCGTCATTAACTGCCGAAGTACAACTGTTTTGCAGCGATAATTATCTTGCCGAACTCCAGCACATCGAAGATGAACTACACTTTGTCTTTATCACTTCAGCAGCTTCTATACAAGCGGAAGCGGATGCGCCGGACGATGCGGTGGCTACTGAAGTTACAGGCATAAAACTGAAAGTCATCGCCTCTGAAAAAACCAAATGTGTGCGCTGTTGGCATCAACGCACCGATATTGGCCTTCATGCCGAGCATCCTGAACTGTGCGAACGTTGCGTAGCCAACGTCGCGGGTTCTGGCGAGGTGCGCCATTATGCTTAAGTGGCTATGGCTGACTTTGCTGGCCTTGGTATTGGATCAAGCCAGCAAACTGTCCGTTGCTGGCAGTATGCAGCTATACCAATCGATTCCGGTGTTGCCGTCATTTAACATCACTTATGTGCATAACACGGGCGCGGCATTTAGTTTTTTAAGTGCCGAAGGCGGCTGGCAACGCTGGTTTTTTGCTGGCTTGGCGATGGTGATGAGCACGGTTCTTGCTGTTTGGTTGCTCAAGCTGGAAAAACATGAAAAAGTCATGGCGGCGGCGTTATCGTTGATTTTAAGCGGCGCCATCGGTAATTTAATTGACCGCCTGCTGTACGGTTACGTCATCGATTTTTTTGATTTTTACTACGGGTCGTCGCATTTTGCGGTGTTTAATGTCGCCGATGCTGCCATAAGTATTGGCGCATTTTTGATGTTTTTAGATAGCTTTGGCTGGTTGCCGCAAAGTCTCCGCAAAACGGATGCCAGTCATTAGTTGAGGAAGCGCCGAACTAATTAATTCCATTCATGCTTCGACAAGCTCAGCACGAACGGAATCAATTAGTTACCGTTCGGCCTCGACTGCATGGATGCAGGAGGTAGAGCAACGCATGGAGCAGTTGCCGAGAGCTTGTCGAAGGCTTTGTTCAGCGATTTCTTAAGAAATTTGTGGATTAAGACCTTTCAGGTTTTTTAAAACCTGAAAGGTCTGGTTGGTTACGATGACCAGTGAAACCAACCTACGGAACTAGCCGTGTTTTTTATTGGCGTACCAAATAGGCTTTGATGCCCTAACTACCTAGCATTTATGGCCTTAGCAAACACCTTATCTTCTCGACCGAAAAGACGATGGAATGAACATTAAAACTAACCGGATAATGTAATTATGTCAGCTAGCCCAATCAATACCTCTGTCCATGAATCCGAACAAGACAAAAGCCTAGCATTTAAAACCGCCAACTTTTCCGCCAAGACCACATCACCGCTTCATCTTGCGACCGCACAAGCCCTGTATTATTTTTTCAGCAATCAGTTTGAACAGATTACTGAAGACCATTATGAAAAAATCGCGGCCTTATTGGCAGCCGAAAAACAATCGATCAGCGCCTTTCTAAAGCCGCCGCGAGTTATCAACAGCAAAGAAGGCCTCAATCCAGAAGTTTTAGCGCACACAGAACTTGCGGGTTTATTGGCGGATTGCCAACAAAACCATTTTGCATTTTCGCTAGTGGCACAGGCAGTCAATAATGGCAGTTTGCGCCTATCAAGCCCTTTTTCCGACAATTCGGCTTTCTGCCAAGGCAGCTACATTACCGAAGAAGGCGTCAACTATCTGCGCTTTACCGATGCCGACAATTGCTTTTTCTTACTGCAAAGCAACTGTTCCGCTGATGGCATTTATTTCCCACTAGACAATGTGTTGTTGATACTAAACCAAGCTAGCCAAGCTGATGTGTCACAATTGCAGCTCAAATTGCTCAGCCATTTGCGGCAATTTGTCAGCTACGCGCAAGCCAATAAACGTTTCGGCGGCATCATTGCCAGCAACCATTCCCGGGCAAGTTTTTTTTATGATGCTTGGCCGGTGTTGATTGAGTTACAGAGAAACCAAGCGATCTTTACCAAAATTCCAGCACTGATTTCCCGTAAAGGTCAGGATTTTATTGATCTTAAAACCATGTTTCGAGCACGCAACTGTGTGCTTAGCGATCCGGAATCAGGTTATGAAGACACCTTGGCAAACTCAAAATGGTTTATCCATATTGGCAATCCACCAACACTTCGCCATCAGTACCGCCATTATCTTGATGCCAACCGCTATTTGCTCTCCAAGGCCAATTTGCTGGCTAGTGATGGCATCCGCCAACAATTATCAAGCCTGAATGGCTGCTTTCCCTTGGTATGGATAAGCTTGCAGGGACAACAGCCGCATTGGCTGGAACAAGTAGAAGGCTATGCTTATTGCCTCAAGCAATTGCAGGAGCGTTATCCGAATTTGGGCGTGATTATTGATGGCAGCAGCACCTTGCCCATCAGCGCATCGGCAACCTTAGCAAAATCGCTACAAGCGGATCAGCAACTTGCCGAACAGTTAATAGCTTTGCTTAATCCATCAATAAAAGCCGTCTCTGTGGTTGGCGAGACCAGCATCAATAAAGTGTTTATCGGCAATCATATCGACTTTTTTATCAGCGATTATGCCGATGGTTCTTTATATGTATCGCAGCTATTAGGCAAGCCTGGTTTTTGCCATACCAGCAAAGTCTTGGCGAAAAACACCTTGCCGCAAAACCTTGCCATTCATCCGCATCGACGGGTATTTTTGTTGCCCGCCGCGCAAGTAACGGACAAATACCACAGTGATTCACCATTGCAATCTGCGGGTTATTTGGCATCAAAACTGGTCATGGGTTTGTTGAAAAGCAAAAAAAAGCCGCTGCCTAAATCAGAGCATTTTTGTTATTCCATCGACAAAAACAATTTTTGGCAGTTTATTGAACTGCGCTTGCCGAAAGTACTGGCTAAACCCCCCAACCCTCGGATAAAGCTATTTATCGAACCATCTTTTAGCATTCATCCGGATGTCCGCCTGCCTATAAAAATGGCAAACCACGGTAATGTCGTTGAGGTATTTCCGACGCTGGCTTTTCCTAAAACCTTGTTAGATATAGCGTATTTTGACCACAAATACCTCAAGCAAAATATTATCTACGGCCTGTTTGGTTTTGACCGCAGAGACACTTTTGGGCAAGCCTGTGATTATTTAATTTGGTTGGGTAATCCGTTAACGCGGGTGCAATTGCACGCGGTGCAGTTTATTAAAAATGCAGAAGCTAGCGGACAAGTTTTAACGCTGAATAAAGTACTAACGAAAGGCCATAAAGCCTTGGATAACTATTACACCCGGCTAATTTCCGGCAAAGATGTCGCTTTTGGCGAATGTACCGAAGAAACCTTTGAAGCCGCTATTGAAAATCTAAACAAGTCGTTTGTTTTTATCGGCATAAACGAACAACAAGCGGATTCTTATGACCGTTTATGTGCGTTGATGGATTGGGACAGGTCGTTATTTGCTGACCAACTGGCGACGTCTTATAGTGTAGATGAAGAAGCGTTTGCCAAGCTGCAACATCTTATCAGGCCATTGATTCAGTACGATTTGCGTTTATATAAAGCGGCTTTAATGCTAATCACCAGAAAACAACGCCAAGCGGAAAGGAAAGCCGCTGCGGCTTCCGAGTAAGGGATTTTGTGGCTGATGCCATGAGACTTGTCGATCAGGCGTAGGTTGGGTTGCGCTGTTTGCAACTCAATGGGATTGACACAAATGTTGGGTTGCGGAAAGCATGCAAGCCAACCTACGTAAAAACTAACTTTCCAACAGCTTTTCAAGATGCCCCGCATTCCGTTGCACTTCATGCGGGCAACTCGCTTCCCTAATCAGCGCTTATACAAAGCCAGCACTTGTTTTACATAGTTTTGGGTTTCTGGGTACGGCGGGATGGTGTTGTTGTACTTCATAACGGCATTTTCGCCCGCATTATAGGCGGCAACCGCCAGATGCAGGTTTGGCCCAAACAATCCCAATAAATGCTTAAGATAACGCGTGCCACCTTCAACATTTTGGTCAGGATCGTTACGGTCAGTAACACCAAAACGCTTGGCGGTTTCCGGCATCAACTGCATTAAACCCACCGCGCCCGCTGAGGAAATAGCGTCGGCATCGTAAGCCGATTCGGTTTGGATAACCGCATGTAGCAATTTAGGATCAACCTGATATTTGTAGGCGGTTTGTTCGATTAAATCGGAAAAACGTTGTTTATTGAGCGAGGAATAACGCAGGGTGCGGGGGGTAAAATCTTTTGATGTGTAAGTGCGGAATTTGAAAATGCTTTTGGAGATGCTATTGCGGGGTTCATCGGCAAAATAGGTTTTGCCATCGTTATCGGTGTATTTGTAACTATTTTTCGGCTTATTGGTGTAAAAAATATGCCCGTCTTTATCCACAAACTTGTAAATAGTGCCTGCAAACCCTGCTTGGCTCAGCAGGGAAACACTTAAGATCAGCAGGATTTTCAGCATATTACACCTGTCATTCGGGTTTAATCGCGATTAAATTTGCGGCAATTGCCGCTTTTATCCTCGCCTCATCAACGCTATCCGCAGTTGCTAAGGCAACACCCATACGCCGACCAACAAAAGCTTCGGGTTTGGCAAATAATCTGACTTCACTATCCGGCACTGCCAAGGCTTGCGCTAAGCCATGATAAACCACGCCACTGGCATCGATAGGGCTTAATATCACCGCACTGGCACCCTGCGCCTGTATGCGGGTATCCACAGGCAATCCCAAGATAGCACGGGCATGGAGTTCAAACTCGTTCTGTTTCTGCGTTGCCATAGTCACCATGCCGGTATCATGCGGACGTGGGCTGACTTCACTAAACCACACTTGATCGCCTTTAATAAACAATTCCACACCGAACAAACCCAAGCCGCCAATGGCAGTGGTGATTTTTTCGGCGATGGCTTGTGATGCGGCGATGGCTGCGGCGGTCATCGCTTGCGGTTGCCAGCTCTCACGGTAATCGCCGTGTTCTTGGCGATGGCCTATCGGTTCACAAAAATAGGTTTGTACTTGGTTTTTGGCATTTAAAGCGCGTACCGTTAACAAGGTGATTTCAAAATCAAAATCGATAGCGGCTTCAACAATCACTTTGCCTGTGTCTACCCGTCCGCTGGCTTTAGCGTAATCCCACGCGGCAGATAACTCTTCGCTATGGTCAACTTTGGATTGGCCTTTACCTGAGGAGGACATGGTCGGCTTAATAAAACACGGGTAGCCAATGCCGCCAGCGACCGCCGCTTGCAATTGCTCAAAGGATTCGCAAAACGCGTAGGCCGATGTGGGTATGCCTAAGGTTTGCGCGGCTAACTCGCGAATGCCTTCGCGGTTCATGGTTAGTTGGATGGCTTTGGCATTGGGCACTACGGTACAAATGCCTTGGCTTTCTATCTCCGCCAAAGCATCCGTAGCAATGGCTTCCAATTCAGGAATGATGAAAGTTGGCACTTCCAAGGCGATTAACTTTTTTAACGCCTCGCCGTCCGTCATATCAATAACATAACAACGGTGGGCGACTTGATGGGCAGGTGCATTAGCGTAGCGGTCTACGGCAATCACTTCTACGCCATAGCGTTGCAAAGCAATTGCCAGTTCTTTACCAAGTTCGCCGCTGCCTAGCAATAACGCTTTGGTTGCGTGCTGGCTCAGTGGTGTGCCGATAGTCATTAGCCGTCCTTAAGATAGTGGTCGATGTCTTCTTTAGAAAATCCGATTTTTTTCGCCACGCGGTCGGCATGGCTGATTCTGGAAATGCCAGGAATGATGCGGTGGGTGGGCAAATCATCAGCAAATTCTACTTGCCTGTCCAAGCCAATGCCTTGTTTGACAAACACATCCACCAGTTGATGGTTATGGGTAATCAAAATGGTGCTATTGCCTTTACGGTAAAAACCGTTGAGTACGTTTTGTGAGGATTCCATTTTTTCCTCAAACGTCGTGCCTTCCGACAACTCATCCAAGACCACCAGGCTTTTCGGGCTACAAGCCAGAAAAATATCTTTGGTACGTTTTAATTCCGTACCAAAACGGCCTTCGCCATCATTTAGTTGGCTGATTTCTGGCACTTGGTAAAAAATGCGGTCGGCAACCGTTAAGGTCGCCGCTTTGGCGGGGACAAACGCGCCAATCTGCGCCAATAATTGCACTTGGGTGATGGTTTTACAGAACGCGGTTTTACCGCCGCTGTTAGGGCCAGTTACCAGCACTAATTTTTCATCGTCCAAGGCTAATTCGTTACCGACATAATCGGGGTTTTCTTTTGCCAAAATTGGATTTTTTGCGCCGACAATATTAATGCGGTGATGGTCGGCATCGACTAAGGTCGGCAATACCATTTCATGACCAAAATTTTCCGCACATTTTAGTATCGACAGCAATTCATCCAATTGCCCCAACGCATCCAAGGCTTCACCGACCGCAGCGGATTGCTTAAATAGCAATCTTAACGGATTAATGCAGTTTTCCTTATCAAAACTACCAACTATCGGAAAATACAATAACAACAAGGGGCTAAAAAATACCGCTACACTTGGGATTCCGGCGATAAGGTCTGGAGCAAAATGTTTGACCAAGCCATACCCAGCAACAGCCAAGGCCAACAACAGCGGCTTGAGAATGCTGGGTTTAAAGATGATGGCTGGCATCAAGGAATTGCGGCGCTCTTCTTTACATTGCAGGCCGTTTTCAGTGATATAAACCGGGCCTTTCATTAAGGAATAAGAGCGGCTATCAGCGAAGTTTTTGATGGCGGCAAACAAGCCTTTTAAATACGGTGTCTCTGGTTGCGGCATGGCTTGCACGTTGGCGACCAATTCCAGCATAAAGCGGATACCGCGCTTGTATCGCAAATAACCGTAGCCTTCTATTTCGTTGGCTTCGCGCACGGGTTCAAAAGCACTTAAAAACTTGCCGAACAACAAGCGGTAAAAATCATTTTCTTGGCTAGCGGCATGGGCGACAAGGCCATCAATCGCGGCCTTCAACTCCGGCTTAGCCAGTAATTCTAAAACCGCATCTTGTTTGGCTTGGATACTATCCAACACTGCCAAAGGCTGAGCTAAAGACCGATATAGCACCGCTTGACCAATAACTGTTTCTGCATAATTAACGGCATCAAAGATTTTATCGACTTCAATGGTGCTAAATACGCCATCATCAATCACCCCTTCACCCATCGCCAAAGGCTTAGCAGCCCTAATTTCAGGCCATTGGCCTTGCCATAATTGCAATAAAGTCTGTTTCATTGTTTTAGCCCGTTATTATTATTTTTATGCCAAAAGTGATTTATAAATAGCGTTTAAGCAAACTAACCAAAGCCCCTACATGTGCATCGCTATCATTTAATGCCGGAATATAGCGGTAATCCACACCGCCCGCTTCCTTATAAATATGCTGATTTTCCATCGCGATTTCTTCCAGCGTTTCTAAACAATCCACCGCAAATCCTGGGCAGACCATATCCACACTGGTAATGCCTTCGGCAGGTAAGGCTTCTAAGGTATCCACACAATAAGGCTTCAACCATTCAGCTTTACCAAATCGGGATTGGAAGACGATGCGCCATTGGCTGTCATCCAACTTTAACTCGGCGGCAAGCAACTCGGCAGTTTTGTGGCATTGGTGAAAATACGGATCACCCCAAGCGGTCAATTGTTCCGGCAAACCGTGGAAAGACATCACCAATAATTGGTTTTTGCCATGTTCTTGCCAGCTCTGTTGGATACTGTCAGCGACCGCGCTGATGTACTCAGGCTGTTGGTGGTACTCACTGATAAATTGAAAACTGGGCATATGCCACCAAGTTTTCAATTCTTTTATTAGATCGTCAAAGATAGACGCGGTGGTAGTAGACGAAAATTGCGGATACAGCGGCAACACCGCCACCGACGTTACCCCTTGTTCTTTAAACTGGCGCAGACGGGTAGCGATTGAAGGCTCACCGTAGCGCATGGCGTAATCAACCACCACGCCTTCTGCCGCCAAAGTCTCCGCCATTTTTTCCGCCAGTTGCCGGGTATAAAAAGTCAGCGGCGAGCCTTTTTCGGGATGCCAAATTTTTTGATACGCTTTCGCGGATTTGCTGGGGCGGAACGGCAACACAAAGCAATTCAGTATCAGCCACCATAAGGGTCTGGGCAAATTGACCACGCGCGGGTCGCCCAGAAAATCTCTCAGAAATTTGCGTACCGCTGGCGTGGTTGCTGCCGTTGGTGAGCCAAGATTTGCCAGAATGACGCCTGTTTTTGCCGTGGTCATGTGCCTTACCGATTTATGAGGTTTAAAAACTCTGAGCGGGTACTTAAGTCTTTGCGAAAAATACCCGTCATCACTGAAGTGGTCATTACTGAATTTTGCTTTTCCACACCGCGCATCATCATGCACAAATGCTTGGCTTCAACCACCACCGCCACACCGCGTGCGCCTGTGACTTTTTCTACCGCATCGGCAATTTGCTTGGTGAGTTTTTCTTGAATCTGTAAACGACGGGCGTACATGTCAACAATCCGCGCCACTTTCGACAAACCTAAGACTTTACCAGCAGGCAAATAACCAACATGACATTTGCCAATAAATGGCAATAAATGATGTTCGCACAAGGAATACAATTCGATGTCTTTGACGATAACCATATCTTCGGTTTCGGCAGAAAAAATCGCCCCATTCAGGACTTCTTCCAAGGTTTTTTCATAACCGTTGTTGAGAAACTTAAACGCTTTAGCGGCGCGTTTTGGCGTATCTATCAAGCCTTCGCGGGTTAAGTCTTCACCGATAGCGGTGATAATTTGGGCAAAATTTTCTTCCATGCCAAGTGGTCTCTATTGTAAAAAATGGTCAGTCAGTATACATCATGAATTGTGAATGTTAATGCTTGCGACAGCACCGAACCATCCGCTCCTGCTTTAGTAGCGTTCTCGCTAAGATGCCGACGAAAAGCCCGACCGCCATATTGGCCATGAAATAAACCAAGAATATGCCGCACGACGGTATTTAAGCGCAGCCCGGCGTGTAACTGTTGCTCTATATAAGGCATTAACAAAGCGACCACCTCGTTACGCGACAATTCAGGCACATCAGCAGCAAACAACTGCCGATCAACCGCTGCCAACATATAAGGATTTTGGTAAGCCTCGCGCCCAACCATCACGCCATCGACATGTGCCAAGATTTGTTCGGCTTGCGTTAATGAAGTCACACCGCCATTTAATATAATTTTCAACTCAGGAAAGTCAATTTTAAGCTGATAAACCAACTCATATTGTAATGGCGGCACTTCCCGATTTTGCTTGGGCGACAAACCACTGAGCCACGCTTTCCGCGCATGGACGATAAACTGCTGGCAACCCGCCGCCGCCACCGTGCTTATAAAATGCACTAATTCAGGATAGCTATCGTGGTCATCCACACCAATCCGCGACTTAACCGTCACCGGAATACTTACCGCCGCCCGCATCGCCGCCACACAATCCGCCACCAACGCAGGCTCCAACATCAAACACGCGCCAAAACGCCCGTTTTGCACCCGATCACTAGGGCAACCGACGTTTAAATTCACCTCATCATAACCGTAATCCTCCGCCATCTTGGCACATATCGCCAATTCCCGTGGATTACTGCCGCCAAGCTGCAACGCCACCGGATGCTCTTCGGCATTAAATTGCAAAAAACGCTGATGGTCGCCATGAATCAACGCCCCAGTAGTCACCATTTCGGTATACAACAAAGCGTTTTTGGACAGCAAACGGTGGAAATAACGGCAATGGCGATCCGTCCAATCCATCATCGGTGCAACACTAAATCGGTACGGGGCATGGCTTGGGGAAATCGGGGAAACAGGGGCTAGCGTAGAGTTCATCAGGATGGGCGCTTATTTCTATAGTATCAGTAGCCAATAATTGTAACCTGAACGGGCAAAAACTGGGCAAGCTGGCTGGCTAATTGCGCCTTTGCTGCGTAAAAGCTGGGGTGTTAGCAAGTGTTAGACGAAGTGGATTAATTTGATTCGTTTACACGACTTAAAGATTAGGGCATTATCTGAACCGTCCCAAAAAGCAAAAACAAAGCTGTTGTTTGATTTATTCGCCTGAAGTGTTATGCAGCTTTTTTAGGACATGCTAAATGTTGGTAAGCAAATGAAAAAAAATGGTTTTATTATTTTTTAAAATTTATGGGCAACCTTTTGACGTGTTTTTTACGTCAATTAGGATGTCTACTTTACGTTGGGCAACACGAACAAAAATGGTGCACTGATTGAGTAAACCCAAACGCCATCATTGGTGGCCCATGGCACAGTCGAGAATGTGGACGGATAGCCAAGGCTTTGTTACCGTTACCCGTGCCGATGGCACAAGCTTTCGAGCAAACCCGTTAAATATTGGTGTCGAATCTGAGCTGTACACTCGATTTCTTGAAGACGACACCAAAGACACATCCATTGAGGAATGGTTTGCGAAAACGATAGATGGCCCAGCGACATCTGTCATTGAACACCTACTAGATCCATCCAATATTACGCGCGAGCGCTTTAGTGGCAATCCAGAGAAGGTGAAAACTGTCAAAGCGGTAGGATTTCGCGTAAATCCTTACGTAGATCGAATTAAATTGCCACCCGCGATTCGCCTTTCTATTTCTCAATATGTTGCCGCGCTCCTTGTTAGGCATCCGAGATACTTGTTGAAGTTAGTGGAGTTTCATTCAAGGACGACAGGCGAAGATGGACTGGCAAGAAACCTTGCGCTCAGCAACATGCTGGAGCTATTCAACACTTACGTTGAGCGAATTCAAAGATCAGTGTTCATACTTACTCGTCGGGCAGACTCGGCAGAATATCTGTACGCCGATGGCGGCCTAGTTGTAGAAGAGCCATGGCGCAGAGAATTCGGTATTCCGTTTGACATCCATACCCCACTCACGCCAGACATTGCGTTGCAGGTCTTGCCAGTTCCCCTCCAATTCAAAGACGACCTCAGTACGGTCGCCATAATGGAAGCTACAAATCAAGGCGTTGCTCGGCAGAATAGAATAATTCTTGGTGGGGCTTCAAGGTTTGTGTTCTCGCGACAGAAAGTTCCAACTGCATTTATTTCGGCTAACATAGGAAAGTCGGCCCCAAAGAACATTGGGTATCGCGTGATCAATGGCAGGCTTGAAACATCATTTCACCCTGAGCGAACGTAGCGCAGCCGGGTATGATGGGCAGAAAAGCTGTTTGCCCACCCTACATAAAAAACCACCCAAATTGCCTTCCGAAACTCCGAACCTAGCCGTAGGCTGTATAAGCGAAGCGTCATACACCGCATCGGGATTGCAATCACTTCAATCGGATTTACCGCTCCCCATTATTCATCCCCGCCATGAATTGACTCTAAATGGTGTGTTGTCTATTCACAATTCGGTGTATGGCGCTTCGCTTATACACCCTACCTTGCTAATCGCCCCCAACCATAACCAACAGCGCAACCCAGTGGGGCGCTGCCGTCCCCGACAATTCAGTAAGTGGTTATTTTTAGGACAAATGCTATTTAAAACTATATGATATTGGCCTTTTTAATCATACAGAAGGTTTCTCATGCAAGTCGCAGACAATATGGCTGTTTCCATCCATTACACCCTGACTAATGACGAGGGCGAGGTCATTGACAGCTCCATTGGCAATGAGCCGTTGGTTTATTTACACGGTAACGGCAATATTATCTCTGGCTTGGAGCAAGCGTTGCTGGGCAAATCGGTTGGTGAGCAATTCACTGTCCGTATCGCCGCTGCCGATGCTTACGGCGAGTTGATGCAAGACCGCGTACAGGTGATTCCACGCGAAATGTTTGAAGGCGTGGATGTGTTGGAAGTGGGTATGCAATTCCATGCTGATGTCAGCGAAGGCCCAGGCGTAGTAACGATTGTTGCGATTAATGGCGATGAAGTCACGATTGATGGCAATCATCCTTTAGCGGGCGTGCCATTGACGTTTGATATTGAAGTTTTAGAGATTCGTCCTGCTAGCGCGGAAGAAATGGATCATGGTCATGTCCATGGCCCGAATGGTCACCATCATTAATTGCTAGCTTAAGTTTCTGGCTTCGCGGAGTGGGAATTTTTCACTCCGCACCACAGCCATTCATGCTTCGACAGGCTCAGCACGAACGGCTGCCGCTTAACTTAAGTGGCATTTGTTACAACCCCACCGCTTTATGTTCCGCAAACAAGGCCTCAAACGAAGTTGATGGCATGGGTTTATGCCAAAAATAGCCTTTGCCTTTTTGGCAACCTAAACGCGCCAACTGTCCGGCTTGTTCTTCCGTTTCCACACCTTCTGCAAGGGTTTGTATACCCAAGGTATCGCCTAGCTGGATGATGGCTTGTACTAAGGCCAAATCTTCTTGTTTACCTGAGCCTAGCTGCTGCACAAACGATTGGTCTATTTTTATCTTATTGACGGCAAAGCGCTTTAAGTAGCTTAAGGATGAATTGCCAATGCCGAATTCGTCGATTGCCACGCTGACGCCCAGTCCTTTGAGTTTGTTGATGGTGCTGCCGACCATTTCAATATCGGACATTAATACCGATTCATTAAGCTCCAATTCCAGATAGTGCGGCGGCAATCCAGATTTTTCCAACGCCGCTTGTACCACTTCCAAGAGATTGCCGCGCCGGAATTGTACGGCGGAGATATTCACGGAAACCACCATCATCAAACCCTTATCGTGCCAAAGCCGATTTTGCTTACAGGCTTGTTCAAGCACCCAAACACCAATTGGTAAAATCAGGCCGCTGTCTTCGGCAATGGGGATAAATTTGCTCGGTGGGTAACTGGCTTTGCCGTCTGGCAGCCAACGCAATAGCGCTTCTGCGCCAATAATGCGGTTTTCTTGTAAATCAAATAACGGTTGGTAATGCAATTGGAAATGGTCTTTTTCTAACGCCAAGCGCAAACCATTTTCGATGTTCATGTGCTCCATCGATGCCAAGTGCATTTCTTCGGAAAAAAACCGAAAGGTGTTGCGGCCTTGTTTTTTAGAGGCGTACATGGCGGTATCAGCCTTGTTTAACAAGACGTCAAAATCATTGCCATCATCTGGGTACATGCTGATGCCAATACTGAAAGAGGTGGTCACCGTCATATTTTGGATAATGATTGGCTGATGCAATTGTTCCAAGATTTTCAAGGCGATTTGCCTGACGGATTCTATATCAGGCATATCATTAAGGATGACGATGAATTCATCGCCGCCTTGCCTGCATACGGTATCCACTTCGCGTATGCAATGGCATAAATGTTTGGCGATTTGTTTTAATAGTAGATCGCCAACATCATGGCCTAAGCTGTCATTAATGCGTTTAAAGCGATCCAAATCCAAAAATAACAAACTCACCCGGCTGTTATTGCGTGAGGCTTGGGCAACGGCTTGATGAAAGCGGTCTTGTAATAATGCCCGATTTGGCAATTGGGTGAGCGGGTCATGGTGCGCTAAATATTCAATTTGCGCTTGTGCGGCTTTACGCTCACTGATGTCGGAAAAAATGCCGATAAAATAATTGATTGCCCCTTTGCTATTAAGGATGACGGAAATCCCCAGCCACGCCGAGTAAAGCCCACCATTTTTACGCAAGCATTGCACTTCGCCTTGCCAGTAACCATTGCCTTCCAAGGCTTTTATCATTTGCTGTAAAACCGTGTGTTCCAGCTGTTTTGCCAATAAGTTATTGGGATAGCTATTAATGACTTCGGCATCGCTGTAGCCAGTAATTTGGTTGAAGGCGCGATTGGTGGAGATGATTTGCATTTGGGCATCGCAAATCACGATGGCTTCACCACTATGCTCAACCACTTTGGCAAACAATTGCAGTTTTTCTTCTGCTTGTTTATGGGAATCAATGCTGGTGTAAGTACCCAACATCCGCAATGCACGACCTTGGCTATCCCGCTCTACCACACTGCCCATAGATAATATCCAGCACCAACTACCGTCAGCACGACGTTGACGAAATTCCACACGGTATTGTTTTAAAGAGCCATTTAAGTAACGGCGATAAACATCCGCAACGCGCGGGCGGTCATCAGGATGCAGCCTGGCGACCCATTCTGCTTTGGTTTCATTAAACGCTTCAGGATCGTAACCCAGCATACTGGCGTATTCAGCATTAACAATCACCTCACCCGTGATGACGTTTAAATCCCACAAGCCTTGCTTGGTTGCCTCCAACGACAGCCGCAAGCGCTCTTCGCTTTGCATCAGTTGGTTTTGGTCATGGATAGACTGCTGCTTGATATTATGGGTACGCAGCACGAATTGGACGCGATAAGGCAACAACAACCATTGGATGGGCTTGCCAATAAAATCGGTGACGCCTAATTGGTAAGCTTGCTCCACACAATCGATGGCTTCAACGGCGGTCATCATAATGACAGGCACATCACAGCCTTGTATTTCTATGAGCTGCTGCAAGCAAGAGAAACCGTCTTGACCCGGCATGATGAGATCCAGTAACACTAAATCTGGCGCACGGCTGGCAAATAGCGCAAGACCTTGCTGCCCATCTTCGGCAACCACGACCTCAAAGCCACTTTTTGACAAGGTTTCCGCCACCAATAAGCGAATCATTGCATCATCATCAATGACCAGCACAAGAGGCATTTCACGCATAGCTATTTCCTTACAAAATTATATGGCGCTTGTGGAAAACAAGACAATACTATTCAAACAGTTACTTTAACTATACAAAAAATTTTGATTATTACCACAACTTTTATACAGCAAAAATGAGGCCTACTCGCCATAAATACATGAAAGCTGGCAAAAAAAGCATTATCCACTTATTTTCACTTGCCTTCTAGTTAGTCGTTTGCCCTAAATTTTGCTCTACGTGCCGAGAAATTAACTCTAATAACAGTTGCCGCTCATCATGAAAGGACGCAATTTTGAGCTGATACCAAACCAGTGTGCCATCTGTAGCGGAAAACTCAATCTGACGCGCCATTTCGGCAAGGCGGATGCCTCCTATATGTGCAGCGGCGGATTTTAGTGCGTGGGCAGCATGGCGGGCGGCAATTAAATCCCGCTCTTCCGCCGCTTTTTGTAAATTGACGAGGTGTTGGGCAGAACTACTTTTAAACAAATCGATGAGATTGCCGACCAAGGCTGGGCCGCCTATGGTGGTTAGTGTGGCTAAAGGTTGGGGATCAAAAAACAATAATTCATGGCTGGCAATGACTTCGGTGAGATTGGCAGGCTGTTGCTTATCAGTAATAACTGTTGGGATTGGTATTTGTTGCCGCATTGACAGTAATTTTTTGCATAAATCATCCAATAAAATCGGCTTTGCCAAATAATCGCTCATGCCCGCTGCCAAACATTTTTCCCGATCGCCCTCCATGGCGTTGGCTGTTAATGCCAATATCGGCATTGCCGAACGCCTAGCCGTTTTTTCTAAGGCACGAATGGCTTTGGTGGCAGTGTAGCCGTCCATTTCTGGCATCATGCAGTCCATCAAGATCATGTCTATGCCGCCACGCTCATACAAAGCCAGCGCCTCCTTGCCATCATTGGCAATGATTAGCTCGCAGCACAGAAAATGCACCATCGCTTCGGCAATTTTTTGGTTTACCGGATTATCTTCTGCCAACAAAATCCGCGTACCTTGTATCTGGCTGCGGATGGCCTCGTAGGCTTGTTGGTTAACAATCACTTGCGGCAAGATAGCTGGGATTGTTAATGGCGGCATGGGGTTGTTAAGCGGCTGTTCGGCTAGTTTTATAGGCAATTGCACGGAGAATTCGGTGTAAACGCCGACCACGCTTTTTACCTCAATATTACCGCTCATTAACGCCGTCAATTCTTTACAAATCGCCAAGCCTAAACCTGTGCCACCGTATTTGCGGGTGGTGGAGCTGTCAGCTTGGCTAAAAGTGGTAAAAACTTTTTCCAAGGCTTCTGGCGACATGCCGATACCCGTGTCGCGAACTTGGAAATTAAGCCAAATCTCACCAATTATGCTTTCTTGCTCGACATTGATTTGGGAAACGCTCAAGGCCACCGAGCCATTATCGGTAAATTTGATGGCATTGGAGAGCAAATTGATGAGTATCTGCCGGATACGGTAGTCGTCACCGCAGAAATTATCTGGTAGCGCTTCAGAAATATCGCAGCGCAAATCTATGTTTTTACTTTGGGCGCTACCAATAAACAATTTCTGCAATTGGCTGAGCATATCCGACAAACTGAAATCGATTTGCTCAAGCTGCAACTTTCCCGCTTCAATTTTGGAATAATCTAAAATCTCATTCAGCAATCCCAGTAAAGAATTGGCGGAGTTATAGACCGTTTCCGCGTAGTTTTTTTGGGTTTCATCCAGCCCCGTGTTCAACAACAAATCAATCATCCCCAATACGCCATTCATAGGCGTACGGATTTCATGGCTCATGGTTGCTAAAAATTGTGATTTGGCAACGCTTGCCGCTTGCGCTTCGGTTACTGCCTTAAGCAAATCGGCGGTTCTGGTTTCCACCTGCGCTTTCAAATTCTGGCGTTGTTGCTGTAATTCCACATCACGCTGTTGGATTCGACCAATCATGCGGTTAAAACTTTTAACCAGCTGACCAATTTCATCGCGGCTTTCGCCTTGGGCGCGAAGCTGGTAATTCTTTTCGCGCGTCACTTGCTGCGCCACTAATGACAAATTGATGATCGGCGTGGAAATTAATAAGGCAAAACGTCGCCCATAAAAGACCGTCAAAGCAAAAGCCATAAAGCTGACTAGGCTAACCTGTAAAATCTTTTCCACCAAGCCTGCCCACATAGACTTTAAGTCAATGATTAAATACAAATAACCCACGGTTTCTTCATATTGTTTTATCGGCAAAATCAGTTTGTGAATTAACACCAAACTGCCATTTTCAGGCTGCTGTAAGGGTTGGTTGGTATTTAAGCTACCGGGAAAAATAGCAGCTTGATTTTCGGCGTGATATTCAGCAAATGGCGCACCTTTAAGGGTATAGATTTGCGCGGCGATGATATTTGGCTTGTTATAAAGCGCCTTCAAAATATCGTTTGCCGAGCGGTTATCATTAAATAACAAAGCGGCGGCGACATTAAACCCCAGTAGTTTGCCGACCGCATCGGCATCCACCAGAATCTGTTGGCGCCTTTCCCAGAAATCAGCACCACTACTCACCATCAAGGTAAACGCCAAGGCGAAGCCCACCGAAATAAGCTGTAAATGCTGAAGTTTGTCGGTAATGGATAAATTGGCGAATCGGGTGTTTTTCATGTGCGCGTATTATTTAACTGATGTTACGCAGACATTTTCTGCGATATGAAAACAAATAATTAAGCGAGTCGCTATTTTTGCGTAAAGATTTTCTGGGCGTCCTGCCCGAAAATCCGCAAAAACTACGCGACGGTTAGATTGCTTCGCAAGCCCAGGGCGTCCTGTCACAATATCGTCCCGACCCAACAAGGGGATCGGGA
>CAIYRS010000104.1 GCA_903928685.1 uncultured Methylococcaceae bacterium | reverse complement strand
GCCTTGCCGGGTAAAAAATCTTTTATACGTTCCCATTGGTCATCCCTTAAAACAGTTCGATCCATGATTTTCCAAGGCAAATGGCTATTAAAACACGCCAATGGGCTTATTTGTTTAGAATTGGTTGAGAACGCCCCCTAGATCACCAAAGCCAAACTTGATTTTATCCTGCCATTTTCGGCAATTGCTTAAACAGCAAAGCCATCAGAATCAACGGCACAATTGCTGCTCCTACCGACCAAAAGCCCATCGCCATCAAAACCATTTGGTTGCCGACTAACAAGCACATATAAACCCAGGCCGCCCAGCGCTTTAAAAACCACAAACCTGCCAAGCAAACCAAGCTAGCGATTATCGAAACGCTAAAATACAGCGGATAAATGCTGCCGATTTGTTTGGACATTGGTGATAGGATGAGGTTAAGCATTTGCGTGGCGTTAATAAAGCCGATAATACAAATGGCTAAAACAATTAGTTTTTCGGTGTTGAGGCGTGGTTCGGTCATGAGGCTTTCCTTGGGTTTTTTGGTATTGGCAAATAGAATTGTGTGCCTTATTCTCTCTCAAATTGACACAACAAACGATTATGGGTTGGCGATGGTTTTAAATATAAAAGAAACAGGATTTTAAGATGAAAGGAAAATACCAACTGTTAACACAGCTAAAAGCCGATCTGCCCGCAGGTATTGCGGTATTTTTGATTGCCATCCCCTTATCTTTGGGAATTGCCTTGGCATCCGGCGCGCCGTTATTTTCTGGCTTAATCACGGGCATTATCGGCGGTTTAGTGGTCGCCCCGCTGAGTGGCTCGGCTTTAGGTGTTAGTGGCACGGCGGCGGGTCTGGCGGTGTTGGTGCTGACCGAAATTGAACAATTAGGCTTCAACGTGTTTTTATTGGCAGTGGTCTTGGCAGGCTTGCTGCAAATCCTGATGGGCTTGGTAAAGGCCGGGGTTATCGGCTATTACTTTCCGTCGTCAGTGATTAACGGCATGTTGTCGGGTATCGGCATTATCGTATTCCTGAAGCAAATCCCTCATGCTTTAGGGTATGACAGCGATTACGAAGGCGACCTGAGTTTTTTCCAAACTGATAGCTATTCCTCGTTTACAGAATTACAGCACATGCTGTCGTTTATTTCGCCCACCGCTATGTTGATAGCGGTGTTTTCTTTGTTGATATTGGTCACATGGGAATGGCTGTCGGAAAGCAAGCCACGGATTTTTCAACCGATTCATGGCGTATTGTTGGCGGTGCTATCGGGTGTGGTTATCAACCAGTTGATCCAGCAATTTATGCCGGATATGGCCTTGCGTGAAAGCCATTTGGTGGCTTTGCCTATGTTGCGTAGTGTTGCCGATTTTTCTGAACAACTGCATTTCCCGGATTTTTCGGCTTTAAATAATCCAAACGTGTATTTGGCGGCGATGACGTTGGCGATAGTCGCTAGCTTGGAAACCTTGTTGTCAGTGGAAGCGGTCGATAAATTGGATGCCGACAAGCGCACTACGCCCACCAACCGGGAATTGCTTGCCCAAGGCGTGGGTAATATCTGCTCAGGTTTAATTGGCGGTTTGCCGTTAACCCAAGTTATCGTCCGTAGTTCCTTAAATGTGCAGTCTGGAGCAAGAAGCAAATGTTCGGCGATTACCCACGGGGTGTTGTTATTGCTGGCGGCAATTTGTATTCCGCAGTGGTTGAATGAAATTCCTTTGGCAAGCCTCGCTGCGATTTTATTGGTGGTCAGTTATAAGTTAACCAAACCAGAGATTATTGCCAGCATGTACCGTGCGGGTTGGTATCATTTTGTGCCGTTTTTGGCGACGGTGTTTGGCTTGGTGCTTACCGATATGTTGACGGGTATCGTGATTGGTTTATCAACCGCTTTGTTTGCCATTTTGTTGGAAAATTACAAATCCGCCGAGTATTTTCAAGCAATGCGTTTGGGTAATAAGACCATTTTGCGTTTGGCGGAGCATGTGTCGTTTCTCAATAAAGCCAATATCCAGCAGACGCTAAAAAAATTGCCGATGTTTTCAGAAGTGGTTATTGATGCTAGCCGCTGCAAGTACATGGATTATGATGTTTATGAAATTATTAAGAATTTTCAGCGTGATGCCGAAGTCAGGCGTATCACCCTGACCTTAAACAATTTTCGTGGACATGGCGAGCTGCCGCCCATCACCAATGCTAGGCCGCCCGGTTACGACGCGCAAAAGTCGCTAACGCCAAATGATGTTTTGGCGTTGTTAAAAGAAGGTAATTTGCGTTTTGTTAATAATTTGGAAGCCAACCGGAATTTTTTGGAGCAGGTTAACGATACCGGACAGGGGCAATTTCCTATCGCCATTATTTTGAGTTGCATGGATTCACGCACCTCGGTGGAATTGATTTTCGACCAAGGTTTAGGCGATGTTTTTAGTGTGCGCGTGGCAGGCAACGTGGTGAATGACGACATTTTGGGCAGTATGGAATATGCCTGCAAAATTGCCGGTTCTAAGTTGATTGTGGTCTTGGGGCATTCCCATTGCGGCGCGGTAAAAGGCGCATGTGCCCATGCCAAGCTCGACCATCTCACCGGGTTGTTGGCAAAAATCCAGCCTGCGGTAGATGCGGTCAGCAGCAATTATCAAGGGGAAACCAGCGTTGAAAATGATGGTTTTGTACAGCAGGTTGCCGATAAGAATGTATTGTTGGCTGTGGAAAGCATCAAACAGCAAAGCCCTGTGCTGAATGCGATGATCTCTACTGGGGAAATCGGTTTAGTAGGGGGGATGTATGATATTGCTACGGGGAAGGTGTTGTTTTATCCAGTGTCTTAATTCGAAGGCTAGATTAAACTAGCCTCGTAGATTATATAGGATGTGCCGACGACAGGAGGCGCATCAATCGCGTAAAAACTCGACCTACACGAAAACTATTAACTTAATGGCAGTGACGTTCCGGCGTGGGCATGCTTACAGTGGGGTTTCAGGGGGGGGCAACGCTGGAGCGTTGCAGGATGCGTTCACCACGCAGAGCGTGGGAACGTAGCCGCTCCTTACCAATCGGCATTTCACAATATTTTGGGCAAAAAAAACGGGCGCATTGCGCCCGTTTTCTTGTAAAGCCTAAAAGCGTTTTGCTTACATGTGGTAAGCAGTTTCGCCGTGCTCAGAAATATCCAAGCCTTCACGTTCAACTTCTTCAGTAACACGCAGGCCAATCAACATATCGACGACTTTAAAGCCGACGAAAGAGACAGTGCCTGACCAAACGATGGCAGTACCTACGCCCCAAGCTTGGCTAATGAATTGCGTCATCATGTCATATTCAGCAACGCCGTTGGCAACATAATCCCAAACGCCTGTGCCGCCTAATGCTGGGCTGGCAACAACCGCTGTACCTAATGCGCCGATGATACCGCCGATACCGTGTACGCCGAATGCGTCTAAGGAATCGTCATAACCCAACATGGATTTCAGGCTGCTGACAGACCAGAAGCAAACTGCGCCAACGACAAAGCCCAAAATGATTGAACCCATTGGGCCGGCCCAACCACAAGCAGGCGTGATGGCAACCAAACCAGCGATTGCACCTGAAGCGCCACCTAACATGCTTGGTTTGCCACGCATTAACCATTCTGCGGCAACCCAAGATAAAGTAGCTGCTGCGGTTGCTAATAAGGTATTGATAAATACCATGCCAGCTAAACCATTGGCTTCAAGGTTTGAACCGACGTTAAAGCCAAACCAGCCTACCCATAATAATGATGCGCCGACCATAGTCATAGTGACACTGTGCGGTGCCAAGGCTTCTTTGTTAAAGCCGATACGTTTGCCAACCATGATACAGCCGACTAAGCCAGCGATACCTGCGTTGATGTGTACAACGGTGCCGCCTGCGAAATCTAAAGCGCCTTTTTGGAACAAGAAGCCTGCGGTTGCACCTGCTGCTGATGCGGCGTTGGCATCGGTGTAAGCATCTGGGCCAGCCCAGTACCAAACCATGTGGGCAATTGGTAAGTAAGCAAATGTGAACCAGATCAAGATAAACACTAAGATAGCAGAGAATTTAACACGTTCTGCAAATGCGCCAATAATCAGGGCAGGGGTGATGCCAGCAAAAGTCAGCTGGAAAGCAACGTATACATATTCAGGGATGTACACGCCTTTGCTAAAGGTTGCTGCCATAGAATCTGGGGTTATGCCGCTGAGGAACATTTTGCTGAAACCGCCAAAAAACGCCGTGCCTTCGGTAAAGGCGACGCTATAGCCATAAATAGCCCATAAAAGCGCTGTCATCGCGAAAATCACGAATACTTGCATCAAGATGGAGAGCATATTTTTGGAGCGTACCATGCCGCCGTAAAATAATGCCAAGCCTGGGACAATCATTAAAATGACTAAGATGGTTGAAATCATCACCCAAGTGGTGTCGCCCTTGTTAATGGTTGGCGCGACTGCTGCTGGCGCTGCGGCAGCAGGTGCGGCAATTTCAGTCACTGCGGGTGCAACGGCAGGGGCGATAGTAGTGGTTTCTACGACAGCGGTGGCTTCTGCGAAGGAGAATCCTGTCCAAGCCAGTAGGGCAAAAAGTATAAAGGTGCTGGTTAATTGTTTCATTTTCTCTCCTTTCGATTAAAGTGCTTCATCGCCGGTTTCGCCGGTACGGATGCGAATAACCTGTTCTAAGTCGGTTACAAATATTTTGCCATCACCGATTTTTCCGGTATTGGCGGCTTTGGTAATGGCTTCTACGGCTTGATCGACCAGTTTTTCGCTGACGGCCACTTCAATTTTGGCTTTCGGTAAAAAATCCACAACGTATTCAGCGCCACGGTAAAGTTCAGTGTGGCCTTTTTGACGGCCGAAACCTTTCACTTCGGTAACGGTAACGCCTGATACGCCTATGTCTGAAAGTGCCTCGCGGACATCATCCAGTTTAAATGGTTTAACAATAGCGGTTATAAGTTTCATTGGTTCCTCTTTGGTGAATTAACGACTCGACGTTAGGTAAAGCACGGAGTATGCCAAATGCGGAGGTGCGCTAATGCTTAGCTTTCGGCGAGAGATAGGGACTCTTTTATAGGGTAATGCACCATATTGGTATTTTGTGAGTTGGTCTGGCGTTTTATGGTGCAAGTAGTGTTGTTCGGGTTTAAAACGCTGTGAATTTATCGTGGTGGTGAGCGGCTGCCCAGTTTTGAAAGTGGTGGGTATTGAGTTGCTCGCTCCCTATTGCTGGTCTGGTTGTTGATACGTATTGGTTCGTTTGCAAAACAAAACACTCAGGCAAAAAAAATGCGCCCGAAGGCGCATTTTTGTTTTTCAAGCTAACGGGATTGCTTAGAACTTCACAGTCACGTCAGTAGAAAATACGAATTGGTCGTATTTGTTTTTAGATGGGCCGAACGGCAATGCGCCAGCGGTAGCATTAGTGTCATCAACGATGTCATAACGTATGTTTGGACGCAATTGCAACCATGATTTTGGTTTCCAAGTTAAGCCAGCAGTAACTTCATAGTAGCTAGCGCCAGCAATGGAAGTGCCTGTTGGTGAGAATGGACGGCCTGGAGAGAATACTCTGAAACCATCTTGGTCACGAAACCATTCTGCACGTAAACCGATAGTCAAATCGTCTCTCAAGTCATGGTACAAATGTGAGTTAATGCCATACCATTCAGCCACTTTAACGCCTGGTAATACGCCTTCTGCATAACCATGGTCATGTTGTAATACTAAGTGGTCTTTTGCGGTGAAGTTGTGTTTTGCAACAACACTGAACATGGCCCACATGCCTGGGTTGGTTTCAGAAACCCCACCGTATGTGCCGCTAACGTTGATAGATGAGCCATTGTTGGCAGTAAATGTTAAGCCGCCTAAGCCCGCCCAGTTACCGAGTTGCGCTGTAAAGTTGCCGTCCCAACCACCTGTTTCACTACCAGTAATCACGCCACCCATAACTGCCCAGTTTTTGTTGACAGTATAGTTGCCCATGATGCCAGTGTGGGTAAATGGTTCGCCATATTGCATGGTGTAAGCATGGGTGTAAAAAAAGTTATCGGGAGCCGGCACCGTTTCATAGCCGATGGGCGTATAAAAATGACCTGCTTTAACATTCAGACCATTGCCGATAGGGATATAACTCTCCGCGTAAGCTTGTGGCAACGCTATGCCGTAGAAGCGATTACCTCCAGTGCCAAGAATATTAAGATCCCAATTACTTCTGCTTTTTGCTTCCGCAGTATTGATATCGAATGCGGGAACACCATAAGCCTGCGTAAAAATAGAATCAGTACCGAACATGGCATCAAAACGGCCACCAAAAGACCACTCATTACCTTCTGTGGCAACAGCTTTTTGAATGAACATGTTTAATTGATTTAACTGAAACTCACTGGAGCGATCGCCAAAAGTAACCGGGCCATTAAATCCGTTGGATGGATCATTTGCATTATAGGTAATGCCCGCGTTGCCCCAGCCACCTATGATAATACCGTTATTTTTTAAAAATTTGGTTTCATTAACATCATATTTTGTCAGAGCAGCGATCGCGCCTTTCGCCTCTTCCGGTGAATATTGTTCGGCTTTTGCATTAGTGTCTGCTTCAGTCGTATCTTGGGCGGCTTCTACAGCATAAGCGTTAGTCGCTCCCATAGTCATTGATAAAAGACCGCTTGCCGCCACGATAATCATCGGGTTTTTGCGTTTGGGTATACTTTTCATGTTAAATCCTCTTGCT
>CAIYRS010000103.1 GCA_903928685.1 uncultured Methylococcaceae bacterium | reverse complement strand
GCCTTGCCGGGTAAAAAATCTTTTATACGTTCCCATTGGTCATCCCTTAAAACAGTTCGATCCATGATTTTCCAAGGCAAATGGCTATTAAAACACGCCAATGGGCTTATTTGTTTAGAATTGGTTGAGAACGCCCCCTAGCTCACGCCGCTTAAATTCAATTGCCTATCATGCACCCGGCTTAACAAAACCAAGCCACAAACCGCGCCAACCAGCGCATAAACCATATCGGATTGGGTATCCCAAACATAACCTTGTGTGCCTAAAAATGCCTCTGTTCCCTGCTCGCAAAGCACTGCCGCTGCCCATTCAATCAATTCATAACAGGCGCTAATTGCCAAGCAAATACACACAAGAAAGAAATTAAGCCAGCGCCGCCCATTTACTATTTGTTTTCTAAGCAGAATTTCTCTGGCAATTATCACAGGCACAAAGCCTTGGGCAAAATGCCCTACTTTATCGTAATTATTGCGCTCTAAATCAAACACCGTTTTTAGCCAATTAAAAAACGGTTCTTCAGCATAAGTGAAGTGTCCACCGACCATCAAAATAATACTGTGAAATAAAATCAAAACATACGCCAAGAGCGTTAATGGAAAACGACCGTGCGTTGCTAGCAGCACCACAAAGCCAATCATGGCGGGTATGGTTTCCAGTAGCCAGGTCAAATAATCCTTAGGATGAATTGCTGACCAGACCAACACTGCCAAAAATATGCTTATCCAGATTTTATTCATAGCCCAAACCTTTATTAAAACCTGAAAGACCTATCCTTGGAAAAATAAAGCACCTAAACCAATCTTGAGGAAAACGCTTTAAACAATAGCTCGGTATTTTTGTGTAAATCATATTCCGCCAAGACTTTTTCCCGCCCGGCTTGGCCTATCTTACGACGCAATTCAGGATCATTCGCTAAACGGCTGATGGCATCAGCAAGCCCGTTGACATCGGAAGCGGCGACTAATAAACCGTCTTCACCGTTTTGGATTAATTCTGGCACACCCGTGATTGCCGTGGTGATGCACGGAATTTCTATCGCCATTGCTTCCATTAACACCACAGGCAACCCTTCGGCGAAGCTAGGCAGCACAAACATATCGGCTGTTTGGTAATAGCGCAAAATATGGTCTTGATCGACCGCGCCCGTAAAACGCACTTGCCCGCTGATGCCCAGTTGCTCGGCATACGCTTGCAGGCTTTTTTCGTCTGGCCCCATACCCACCAAGGTTAAACGCACTGGCACTTGCCGAGTTTGTAATGCAGCGACCGCTTCCAATAAAATCGCTTGGCCTTTTGCTGAGGTTAACCGACCGACACACAGCAATTCGCATTGGCAATTGACTTGGGTTTTCGGTGCGGGCGCAAATCGCTGCGGGTCTACGCCCAATCGGCAAACATCAAATTTAGGCCATGCCGATACGGGTGATAATTTCATCACTTGGCTACGCGCATAATGGCTAATGCAGAAAATAAAATCCGCCGCCAAAATTTTCTCTGGCAAGTTATAGCCTGCGGCATCGTAAAACTCATCTGGGCCATGAACGGTAAAGGAAAATCCCGTGCCGAATACGGTTTTCACCAACATCCCCACCGATGCGGCTGGGGTGGCAAAATGCACATGCAAATGGGTGATCTGTTGCGAGCGCAACCATTGCCCAATCAGCAAGGCTTCCAGCAGATAAAAGCCGTGATAAAGCAGGCGTTTAATATCCCAGCCACCCAATTTGCGGGCGTGTTTAATGCCGCGCCATAAACCCATTGGATTGCTCAACAAAGTCTTAGCCAAAGCGACTGCCGCTTTCGCGATACCTTGGGCTTTCACATAAAAAGTCTGTTCCGCTTCGGCGCGTTCCACCTCGGTGAGTTTTTCTAAGGGACGGTCGGGATTGTTTATGGAGGCGACGACAATCTCCATACCAAATTGGCGCAATTGCAATACTTCCCGCAGGATAAATGTGTGCGAATAAGCAGGATATTGGCTGACTAAATAAGCGATACGTTGGCTCATGATTTTGCTTCCAAGAGTTGTCGATAAAATCCAATGGCGGTGGTGATTTTCGCCGCCCAACTGAAATGCGTTTCCACCCGGCGACGGCCTGCTTCGCCTCGCGCTTGCCAATGTTGCGGTTGCTCGCGGACATCGGTGAGTGTGGTGATAAGGCCATTGACGACATCGGCCTTGCTCGTCGGCGGCAGTTTTACGCCGATTTCATCATCCACAATCTCCGCCGGCCCGCCGAAATCGACTGCAATCACTGGACGCGCCACCGCCATTGCTTCCAGCAACACCGCGCCGCCGGATTCGCGCACCGAGGGCAAACAGAACACATGCGCTTGCTGCATAATCGCGGAAATGGCATTCAGCGGTAAATTGCCTGTGAAAGTGACTTGTTCGGTCAAAGCCAATTCGGCTGTCAAGGCTTCCAAATGACTACGTTCCGAACCTTCGCCGACTATGGTCAAATGCACCGGAAACGTTAAAGCTTTGATGGCTTCCAATAACATACTGACACCTTTAAACGGCAATAAGCGACCGACAAAAACGATTTGCAGCGGATTACTATCGGTTGTTGGCGGTGGATACGGTGCGGGCGTGAACAAGTCTAGGTTAACGCCGTTTTCTAATAAACTTTGGCAACGGCCTTGGGATGCGGACGCGATTGCCGCACGGGTCGCTTGGGTGGCGGTTAGTATCATTGCGGCATGGCGAGTGGAACCGACTAGCCAGTCGATCACTTTGCCAAAATTGCGGATGGGATAAAGCCATTTCGACTCGGCTTTCATAATCTCAGGAAAAGTGCTGAGTGAGCCTAAGCCACCATTCCACGGCCCTAACACCACGGGCAAGCCCAGCTTATGTAAACGGGTCGCCGCCATCGGCGATACTGGGGTGACGGCGTGGACAATATCAAAAACAGTTCCGGCTTTTAACCGTTGGCGGCTGTGTTTAACGGCGAGCCAGTCGTAAACAAAAAAATCTAGGGAAGCAATCAAGAACTTTGGATGTTCACTGCGCGGAAAACACCAAGCGGCGAAGCGGTACAAAGGCCCGGCAAACCATTCGGTATCTATATAGATGATGTCGGAATGGTTAATTGGCGCACCCGATTGCTCTAAGGCCGGACGGTTGCGGATGTGGGTTAATAGCGTGACTTGGCAAGCGGCACTCAAGCGGCTATACCATTCCCAGCCGATTTGTGAGACCGATCCCATACCTTCGCCACATTGATAAGCGGACAGTAACACTCGGATGTTTGTGGCTGAATCCATAATTCGCCCTCGGATTATTGTTATTGTTGATGATGGCTGTTGGTGGTCGAGAGCAAGTTTGTTTTATCGTTGTGAATAATATTCACCAGCCGAAACTATGCCGCAGCAAACTCACAATACTCTACAACCGTGGAAGGGACAGGAATGGGCAAACCATCCTCCCGTAAACCGTCAAGATGAAACTCGATAGCTTCACGGATATTTTGCTCAATTTCCTCAAGCGTATTCCCTGTCGTGATACATCCCGGCAAGTCAGGCACATAGGCGGAGTAATTGGCTTCTGCTTGTTCAATAATAATTGCGTAACGCATCGTTTTACCTCTTTAGTTGCGCTTGCTTAAGAATACTGTTTAAAGTTCCAGGTGCAATATCGTCACTAAGCTTGCCAGAAACAGTAACTCGCCCAGATTTTACAGGGTGTTTAAATTGCCGATGGCTACCGCGAGTAGCAACAAGATACCAGTCGTCTTTGGCAAGCAGATTCAAAACTTCTGAAACTTTCATTTCTACCTCGGTAACCTAGTGTTCGTTAGCAATGCCATCCCAATGCAAAAACCTAACTCGCGGAATCGTCACTCTTACCCGTTCCAAAGAAATACTCGCAGCGCAATTTTGTCAGCTCTTCGGTTGCAGGGCCTAAAAAATCCCCCGATATTAACGGACTATTCGCCCACGGTTGTTGCGCGGTGCGCTCTTTCAAACGTTCAACATACGCATCGACTGTACCGATCACTTTGGCAGGCACACCGCCGACGATGCAATTGCTCGGCACGTCTTTCGTCACTACCGAACCCGCTGCGACAATGGCATAAGGGCCGATGGTGACATCCGGCAAAATAATCGAGCCATGACCAACAAAAACGTTATCCAAAATATCAATTTTACCGACGCTGTTTAACGGCAATTTGGTGATGGTTTTAATCATATTGACCGCGCCATCATGACCAATCAGCGTACAGCCCGTTAAGTTGACGTTATTGCCAAGCCGCACATGCTTTGGATCGGTAAATGTCACATTCGGGTTAACCACGCAGTTATCGCCCATGGCATATAAAAAATTTCTGCGCTTTAAAAACGTCGCCCATTCCGCGCTGGATGGTTTACAAATCCGCCGATACAAGCCAGCAAAACGCCCAGTTTCCATCGCACTTTTTTTCAGGTAAGCGCACAACCATTTACGGAAGAGAGACTTCATATTTGACCTTTTTGCGTTAAGAGAGACAGAACCTCGATAAGGGCTTTAGACCTATCATTAAAAAACCTTGGGCTTTATACTAAGTTTAATCCCTTTTGAAATAACAGCCAAAGTTATGAACGACAAAAAATCAGGCAGCGCTTTTTTCCGTAATACCCTGGCACAAACGGCAGGGCGATTGTTGTATTTGCTCACCCGCGTCGGCTTGCCGCCACTGATTCTGCATTTCGTGTCCTTAGAAGAATACGGCTTGTGGTCTACCTGTTTCTTGCTGATTAGTTATGTCAGCATGGGCGCGTTCGGCGTATCTAACGTGTATATACGGTATGTGGCTGAATACAATGCCAAAAATCAACATGAATCGATTAGCGGCTTGGTCAGCACGGGCTTGTTATTGACCTTCAGTTTCAGCGTTGTCGCTTTGTCAGGTGTTTGGCTGGCCATGCCGTGGATTTTGCAAGGCTTTAAAGTTGCGCCCAATTTGCATGACACCGCGCAAACGCTGATTCTTGGCTCCTTAGCCACGATGTTGTTGGATATGACTTTAGGCGCTTTCGCCTACATCTTGCATGGCTTGCAAAAAATCGCCCAACAAACCGTGGTTTGGATCGTCAGCTTCTTATTAGAAACCGCCTTGATCGTCTCGTTGTTGCTATTAGGCTACGGCGTGGAATCCTTATTATGGGCATTTCTGGCGCGCTATATATTTTCCACCTTTATCTATATTTTCCTCTGCTACCGCGCCATCCCCGATTTACACATCAGCTTGCGCTTAGTAAACCGCCAATTTTTCGGCACGTTTTTAAAATACGGCGGCATCTTGCAAGTGTCTGGATTGTTAAGTATCGCCATGTATTCCATCGAACGGGTTTTGGCGGGTTATCTCAGCGGTTTGGCGGCGATTGCCATTTTAGACTTGGGGCAAAAATTCCCCGTTATGGCGAGCCAAGTGTTTTCCTCCATGAACGCCAGTTTCCTGCCCGCCATCACCGAAGCCCATCATTTAGGCAAACAAGAAGAAATCCAAAAACTCTACACTAAAGGCTTACGTTATTTGAACTTGCTCAATGGCTTGGCGATGGGTTTTCTAGCACCGTTTGCCGCTTGGTTGATATTGGCTTGGATAGGTAAAAATACCGCCATGAACCTGTCCGACACCGTCCAAGTCATGATGTGTGCGTGTGTAGGCTATCAACTGCATGTATTGACTGGGCCGTTATCGGCTTATTATCAAGGCATTAACCAACCTGCCCGCACCTTGGGCTATATAGGCTGGCAAGTGCTGTTCGTGATCGCAGGCTTGGCAGCCGTGTGGCAATACGCCAGTTTTGATGTGGTCACCATCGCCTTATTAGTGATGGTTGCCCGTGGCCTCAGCGCGATGATTTTTCTGTTAGTCGGCAATTTCCGCTTGAAACTCAAATTCTGGCGTTTCATCGGTTCGGTGTTGCTGCCAGGCATGATGCCATACGCGTTTGGCTACGGCATTATCACCGCGCTGATGCCGTGGATGGATATGCTCAATGCCAACCGCTGGCTGTTGATCGCCGCGCTGGCAGTAATCGGTGGGGCTTATTTATTATTGAGCATAGGCTTTTTCTACGCTTTTATGTGCGGCAAAGACGAACAAGCGCAAATTCGGCAGAAATTGTCGCGGCGTAGATAGTATTTTCGATGATGGTATAGAAATAAGTGATTACTCAAAAGAGGCGTCAAAAAACATGTTTTTTGATGTCTCCTTTAGAAAACAATATAACGATGCTTTTTACCATTACCCATTTTCTAATTGGACAATAAACCTACCGTCTTTAGGTGTGCTACCGAACAGACCATATCCAATTAAGCCATTAAACTTTTTCAAAATTGAAAAAAGTATCCTCTAAGCATTTTTTATTAAAAGATAAGTTTTCGATAAACATTATCCTTTAATAAACATAGCCTTAATCAGTATTTTTCAAATCATGACATAGCCTGTTTTTATACATAATCTGACTAACAACCCAGAAATACTAACTGAATTAATGAAAAAAAATATTGGTTGGTTATTTATCCTGGGCATATTAGATGGATGTGCAGTTGGGCCAGATTACAGCAAACCGACATCCACCGTCCCCAAGCATTGGCAAGCGGAACAGACCGCAGTAGTCGGCCTTAAGCCTATTACCCCTGAGCATTTAAAAGGCTGGTGGCAAGGTTTTGGTGATGTTGGTTTAAATCAGCTTATGGATGCGGCAATCACGGGCAATCTTGATTTGAAAATAGCGCTAGCACGCATTGACCAAGCCCGTGCCGAACGACGGGGTATCCGTGCCGAACTGCTCCCGACTGTCAACGTCAAGGCGGGGGCGCAACGCCAAGAAAATCCGCTCCCAGGGCTTGCGCCCGGCATTCGCTATAACATGTTTGAGCTGGGTTTTGATGCCTTATGGGAAATCGATTTGTTTGGGCGCTTACAACGCAGATTGGAAGCGGCTTCTGCTGACCTTGACGCGGTTTCCGAAGAATATAGCCAATCGCTGTTGATACTGACCGCCGAACTTGCCCGTAGTTATGTCGATTACCGTAGCCTTCAGAACCAACTTCGGATAACCCACGCGAACTTGACTGCCCAACAACATACCTTGGAGCTTACCGAAACCCTATTCAGGGAAGGTGTTGGCACAAGGCACGAGGTCGTCAGGGCGCGGGCACTGACCGAAACGACGATGGCCCAAATCCCCACACTGGAAGCGCAATTGGTTGGCTCCATGCGACAGATAGACGTATTGGTCGGTCGACAACCTGGCTCGCTTTCTGCGCAATTAAACTCGCCTGGTGTTGTACCGCAAGCACCAGGAAGAGAAATTCTAGCTTCACCAGCCGCCACCATCCGCAATCGTCCTGATATTCGCATTGCCGAACGCCGTCTTGCATCGGCTACTGCTATGCAAGGCGCAGCAATCGCAGAGTTGTACCCCAAGATTTCGTTATCGGCTTTCTTAGGATTACGCAATACCGATGTGGAGTCGTTATTTAAATCGGCGGCATTTTCTTATGGCACCGCTGCCAACTTGTTGCAACCGCTGCTCAATTTCGGTCGAATCCGGGCGGGTATCGACTTGGCTAATGCGAAGCAAATGGAAGCTTATTTGACATACCAAAAAGCCATTCTTGAAGCCTTGCAAGACACAGAAACCGCGTTAACCAAATACTTAAACGAAGACATACGTCGGCAAATGTTAGCCCGTTCTGTGGCTGACTTACGCGAATCCGTGCGCTTATCTCAACTACGTTTTCAAGAAGGTGTCATCTCGTTTTTGGATGTACTGGATGCCCAGCGGACTCTGTATGTTGCTGAAATTGATCTGGCCCGTTCCGAAGCCGAAGCGTCCACAAATCTGATTGCTGTTTTTAAAGCGTTGGGAGGTGGCATCAATACCACAGCATCTCAGGCGCAACTATCCCAGAGTAGATAATGACTGTTACCACAGAATCAGCGCCATCAGCAAAGCCAGCAGAGCCGGTAAAGCCAATAAAATCGACTACACCAAGATTACTACTGACGCTTATCGGTATCGCAATCCTGATTGTGGCTTTGGTAACTTGGTGGATATTCCGACCAGCCGATCTGCCTTTGAACATTGTCACAGGTAATGGTCGCATCGAAGCCACCGAAATTGATATTGCTACCAAAATCCCCGGTCGTATTGTTGAAATACTACCCCGCGAAGGCGATTTCGTTAAGGCTGGGGAAGTGCTGGCGCTGATGGATACCAATGTAATAAGCGCCCAACATGCCGAAGCGCAGGCTCAGGTGCGTCATGCCGAAAGTGCCAAATTGACGGCAAAGGCAGTCATCGTGCAACGTGAAAGTGAATACCATGCCGCGCAAGCCGTTGTCGCCCAACGCCGTGCCGAACATGATGCTGCCAGCAAGCGGCTAAAGCGTTCACAACGCTTGGTAGGCGAAGGCGCTACGCCACAGCAGGAAGTCGATGATGACCGCGCCCGGGTGCTGGGTATGCAAGCGGCAATTAGCGCCGCATTGGCGCAGGCAACGGCGGCGCAGGCAGGTATCGAGGCTGCGAAATCGCAGGTTGTGGAAGCGCAATCCCTGATCGAGGCCGCCAAGGCCACTGTTGCGCGTTTACAAGCAGATATAGAGGACAGCAAACTCAAAGCACCGCTGGATGGGCGCATACAATACCGTGTCGCAGAACCGGGTGAAGTTCTGAGTGCTGGCGGTCGGGTGCTCAACATGGTGGATCTTGCCGATGTGTATATGACCTTCTTTTTGCCCACCGAAGCCGCTGGTAAAGTTGCACTAGGCAGTGAAATTCGCCTGGTACTGGATGCCATTCCAAATTATGTTATCCCGGCAAAAGCCAGTTTCGTTGCCAGTGTCGCCCAATTTACCCCTAAAACCGTGGAAACCGAGAGTGAACGCCTTAAGTTGATGTTCAGGGTGCGTGCACAAATTAAACCTGATCTGTTAAAACAACATCTTTCCCAAGTCAAAACTGGCGTGCCAGGCATTGCCTATGTGAAGCTTGATTCCAATGCGGAATGGCCTGCCAAGCTATCGATAAGCCTGCCGCCATGAACACCTCGCCTGTCACTGCGCCAGTAATCCAAATTAAAGATGTCAGCCTAAGCTATGGCAAAAATAAAGCCCTCGATAACCTAACCTTGGACATCCCCGCCAATAAAATGGTGGGGCTTATTGGCCCCGATGGTGTCGGTAAATCTAGTCTAATGTCACTAATCACGGGCGCACGGGCAATGCAGTCAGGGCATATCGAGGTGCTCGACGGGGACATCTCTCAAGCTTCACATCGACAGTCGGTCTGCCCTCGCATCGCTTATATGCCGCAGGGTTTAGGCCACAATCTTTATTTAACGTTATCCGCATTTGAAAACTTGGATTTTTTTGGCCGACTGTTTGGTCAAGCTGAGCATGAGCGGCATCAACGTATCACGGAATTATTAACCAGCACCGGACTGGCAGAGTTTCGGGATAGGCCAGCAGGCCAACTGTCCGGCGGGATGAAACAAAAACTCGGCTTGTGTTGTGCGTTAATCCACGACCCTGACCTGTTGGTGCTGGACGAACCCACGACGGGTGTCGATCCGCTGTCGCGCGCGCAGTTCTGGGAGTTGATTACGCGGCTTCGGGGACGACGAGCTGGCATGAGCGTTCTGGTTTCCACGGCTTATATGGATGAGGCTGAACGTTTCGACTGGCTGGTGGCGATGGATGACGGGAAAATACTCGCGACTGGCACCGCCGCTGAACTGCGAAAGCAAACCAGCACGACCGCCTTAGAAGCCGCCTTCATCTTATTGCTGCCAGCCGAAAAGCGCAAAGGTTACAAACCCATTGTTATTCAGCCACGAAACCTCGAAAGCACAGCTGAAGTGGCTATTCAAGCCAAGAGTTTGAGTATGCGTTTTGGTGATTTTCTTGCGGTCGATAATGTCAGCTTGCGTATTGAACGGGGGGAAATCTTTGGCTTTTTAGGTTCCAATGGCTGCGGTAAATCGACCACCATGAAAATGCTTACTGGCCTGCTGCAACCGACGGAAGGCGAAGCGCTACTGTTCGGGAAAGTGGTCAATGCCAGCGATTTGGCGACCCGTAAACGCGTCGGCTATATGTCACAGGCGTTTTCTTTGTATTCCGAACTTACAGTAAGGCAAAATCTGGATTTGCACGCCAAATTGTTTCACCTGCCTACCGCTGAAGTGCCTGCCCGTATCGCTGAATTGTCGAAGCGATTTCAGCTTAACTTAGTCATGGATAGTCTGCCTGACGCCTTGCCTCTGGGCATTCGCCAACGTTTGTCACTGGCTGTGGCGGTCATCCATCGACCCGATCTTTTGATTCTTGATGAGCCGACTTCCGGCGTTGATCCCATTGAACGTGACAAATTTTGGGAGCTGATGCTTGAGCTTTCGCGACGTGACCTCGTTACGATCTTTATTTCTACCCATTTTATGAATGAGGCCGAGCGTTGCGACCGTATTTCGCTGATGCACGCGGGCAAGGTGTTGGCTAGCGATTCGCCGGCTGAGCTGGTCAAAAAAAGTGGTCATGTCACCCTGGAAGAAGCTTTTATTGGCTATTTGAAAGAAGCTAGTGGCATAAATGACCAACCAACCGAAGAAACAAAGACTAACGCTGTTCAGCTGCCGTCACAAACGCATCCGTCCCAAGGCAGTCTGCGTTTTAGCTGGCTGCGCTTGTTTAGCTATACCCTCAGGGAAGCCATTGAACTTCGGCGCGATCCCATCCGAGGTTCGATTGCTATTTTTGGTACCTTGTTTCTGATGTTTACTTTCGGTTACGGCATCACCATGGATGTCGAAAACTTGCGCTTTGCCGTGCTTGACCGTGACCAAACCGTTCTCAGTAACAACTATGCGCTTGACCTTGGTGGTTCACGCTATTTTATTGCGAAACAGCCAATCAACGATTATCTGGAACTCGACCACCGCATGAGGAGTGGCGAACTCAGTTTGGCGTTAGAAATACCGCCGCATTTTGCGCGCGATTTAGAGCGTGGCGATCAAGTCAAGATTGGCGCTTGGATTGATGGCGCAATGCCGTCCCGCGCCGAAAATATTATCGGCTACGTGCAGGCCATGCACCGGGTCTGGTTACTGGAAATGGCGCGCAGCCGAGCGACCAGTCATGTGCCTGCGGGTCTATTGACCATAGAAACCCGCTTTCGCTATAACCCTGATGTGAAAAGCCTACCCGCGATGGTGCCGGCGGTCATTCCCATTCTGCTGATGTTGATTCCCGCTATGCTTAGCGCTCTCAGCGTAGTGCGGGAAAAAGAATTGGGCTCTATCCTCAATTTATATGTCACGCCAGTCACAAAATTGGAGTTTCTTATCGGTAAACAATTGCCTTATATCGCGGTTGGCATGGTTAATTTTTTCTTGCTATGTGTGTTGGCTATTTTTGTTTTCGGTGTGCCTTTCAAAGGTAATTTCGTATTTTTAACCTTGGCGGCGTTACTCTATATAACGGCATCAACTGGCATTGGTCTATTAATTTCTACCTTCACAAAAAGTCAGATTGCCGCCATTTTTGCGACGTTTCTTGCTACATTTATCCCATCCTCGCGCTTTTCCGGCATGATTGATCCCGTGTCATCTTTGGAAGGTAGTGCACGCATTGTCGGAGAGATTTTCCCTGGTTCTTACTTCCTGACCATCTGTCGGGGCACATTTTCCAAGGCATTGGGTTTTGCTGATCTTAGCCCCTTACTATTACCCCTCGCTTGCTCAATTCCGGTGATTCTAGGGCTAAGTATTGCGCTGTTGAAAAAGCAAGACAGTTGAATGCTGATGTTAACCCCAAAAATAGCCAACGCCACTGAGCGTTCTGATAGCTGGATAATTCTAAATCTTCAATCAGCCAAGTTAACGCTGCTCAATATTTTATATCTTGGGATTAAAGAGTTACGGAGCTTAGGACGGGATACCATGATGCTGGTGATGATCGTGTTTGCTTTCACTGGTCAAGTCTACTTGATCGCCACGGGTGTTCCGCAATCGCTTAACAAAGCCCCCATCGCCATTGTTGACGAAGACAGATCGCAATTGTCGAGCCGCCTGATTGATGCTTTTTACCCGCCACACTTTATGACTCCAGTCATTATCGATCAATACGCAACCGATCCTGGTATGGATGTCGGTTTATACACTTTTGTACTCGACATCCCGCCTAATTTCCAACGGGATGTACTCGCAGGTCGTCAGCCAACCATCCAGCTCAATGTAGATGCGACTCGTATTTCCCAAGCATTCATTGGCAATAACTACATCCAGACCATCATCAATGATGAAGTAACGGCACTTGCTCAAGGCCAAGGCGCAGGCACTACGCCGTCTGCCGAACTTGAGTTACGCACCCTTTTTAATCCAAACTTGAACTCGGTGTGGTTTGGCTCGGTTATGGAGGTTATCAATAGCATTACAACTCTCTCTATCATTCTCACTGGCGCAGCACTCATCAGGGAACGTGAACACGGGACGATAGAGCATCTGCTGGTTATGCCGCTCACCCCATTCGAGATCATGATGGCAAAGGTATGGTCAATGGCGTTGGTCGTGGTTATCGTGGCGACCGCATCAATGGTTTTTGTTGTTCATGGCATGCTTGCTGTACCACTACAAGGCTCACTAGGGTTGTTTGTTGTCGGCATGATATTGCACCTATTCGCCACCACGTCGATAGGCATTTTTCTCGGCACGCTAGCCCGCTCGATGCCACAGTTGGGGCTGTTGATGCTCATTACCCTGTTACCGCTCACGATGTTGTCCGGCGGTATGACACCACGAGAGAGTATGCCTGTACTCGTCCAGAACATCATGTTAGTTGCGCCAACCACCCACTTCGTAGCACTTGCCCAAGGTATTTTGTACCGTGGCGCTGACATTTCTATGGTTTGGCCAAAATTTCTTGCTTTGTTCGCTATCGGTAGCGTCTTTTTCCTAATCGCACTCATGCGCTTTCGAAAAACTATTAATTCAATGGCTTGAGTAAGTTTTAACTTAAGGAATCGCTGAACAAAGCCTTTGACAGGCCGAACGGTAACTAATTGATTCCGTTCGGCCTCGACTGCATGGATGCAGGAGGTAGAGCAACGCATGGAGCAGTTGCCGAGAGCTTGTCGAAGTATGAATGGAATCAATTAGTTCAGAGACTCCTAAAAGAACATGTTGCCATCGATCAGATCACAGCCATAGGCGTATCATCCGACAATAATTAAAATCTACAATAATAGATTTTAACAAATGACTGCCTACCAAAATCAATAAAATCTATTAATGTAGTTTTTTATTGACACGCCAAAGCATTGCTTCTATAAATCCACTATTGGAGGTTTATATGAAACGTGTCATCCCTACTACCTATCCTGCCGACCCTTGTCTTGATACCCCAGCCACTTTAGGTGCGGCGATCCGTGCTGCCCGCACTCAGGCGGGTATGCGCCAAGTCGATGCGGCTTTAAGCATTGGCGTTGCCTTGCAGACTTTGATTGATATTGAAACTGGTCAGCCGGGTGTCAGTATCGGCAAAATCCTGCAAGTGGCGCAAGGCTTGGGCGTGTCGCTGTTCGTCTTGCCTCAGTCGCAACGCGATAATGCCCGCCGACGTTTGGCTGACCTGACCCAGCCGCCGCTATGAAGCTAGACGTGAAAGCCAACGGGGAGTTGCTCGGCTGGCTCAGTTTGGATAGCGGCAGCGGCCTGTTTGCTTTTGATTACGCACCGGACTGGCTGGCAAAAGACATCCGCTTTCCGTTAAGCCCGGCCTTGCCTTTAGATGCCGGAGCAATCACGCCCGAACAACACAGTGCCACCGTGCGGCAGTTTTTCCAGAATTTGTTGCCGGAAGGCCAAGCACTGGACGATGCCGCCCAAGCCAACAAAGTATCGAAATCCAACCTGATGGGCTTGCTGATCGCCTTGGGGCAAGAAACCGCCGGGGCGTTGTCGCTCAGCTTAGCTGATCCGCCAACACCCGCCCACCGAGAAACCACAAAACGCTTGCTCAGCCGGGATGAATTGTCCCGCCGCATCCGCTCGCGCCCGCAAGAGGCGTTCACCATCTGGGACGGCAAAGTCCGGCTGTCGATTGCCGGGCATCAAGACAAAATTGCCGTGTTGGAAGAAAATCAAAACTGGTATCTGGTTGATGGCGACCGCTTGGCCTCCACTCATATTCTCAAACCCGAACCGCTACGCACCCGCCTGCAAGGCATGACCAGCAATGAACTGGCCTGTATGCGACTGGCTCAGGCGGTGGGTTTACCAACCGCAGACATCCGTCTGGAATGGCTACCCGAACCCGTGGTGCTGATACGCCGCTTTGACCGGATCATCAAGGCCGATAGCGTGCAGCGGCTACACTGCATTGATGGCTGCCAAGCCTTGGGGCTCGGTGTCAGCATGAAATATGAACGCCCTTATGGCGATAGTCGGGATGTGCAACACCTGCGCGATGGTGCGTCTTTGCCCAAACTGTTTGCCTTGTTGACCCAAGCCAGCTCAAAACCCGCCGTCGACCGCTTGGCTTTATTGCGCTGGGCGATCTTTCAGGTGTTGATCGGCAATACCGACGCCCATGGTAAAAACCTGTCGTTCTTCATGGACGCGGGCGGTTTGAGCTTAGCTCCGGCTTACGATTTGGTGTGCTGCTTAATTTATGCCGGAGACGGTATTTCCAACACCTTGGCGATGGCGATTGGCGACAATTTTAATCCCACCACGCTGACCGCTTATGACTGGGCGTTGATGGCGTACGAATGCCAGCTCAATCCCAAATTGGTCAGCCGGGAATTAAAACAACTGGCGGACAAGATTTGCACAGTCTGGCCTGGATTGAAGGACGGATTGCTGGAACTGGGTGCGGAACTTTCTGTGCTGGAGGGGATGACGGACATTTTTTTTCAGCAATGTGGTAATGCACAAAAGCTTGTGGCTGAAATACCTAAGGTTTCGCGTTGCTTACTGAAATGAAAATAGTTTTTGCAAGCGTAGACCGGGTATCTGTTGACGGATTTTGTTCATCCATCGCTATTCGAAATTATAAGGCTTGTTCTATACTGATGGTCGCCTGTGCTATTGTACTTCAACCTAATAAGACGCTTAATCTATAAAATACATATGAGTTCTCGACCCAAAATTTCACTTGTTTATGTTATGTTGCTAGGGCTGATGTTTTACGGAGGGATGGGTTTTGCCCAAGCAAAAAATATTACCTCAGCAGAAGAGAGTAAATCTGCACATCATATTGAAAAAACAAGTACCAGTAATATTTACGATGAGATAGTAATAAAAAATTTTCCTATTCCTAACAATCAATCAAATGAAGATGATTATGATAAGCTGGTTTCAATGCTGTCGTATGATGCGGAAAAGAAAATTTCAGATTGGATTACATCGAAATTATTTTTGGGAGTTGTTGCGATATTTATTTTATTAGCTGGTGCTGCGTGGGTAAGTATAAAGACAATAATTAAAGAATCTGTAGAAAATTCTGTAAAAGAGTTAGTCAAAACTGAGATAGATAGATCGAATAAGTTTATAGATAATACAATATCTAGCTTTGATAAAAAGAGAGAGCAAGCTATTGAGATAATAGAAAAAGTTAAATTTGAAATTGAATTAGCCCAAGAAACACTAAAAGAATTCCGTAAGAATGAAATAGAAATAAACGAAAAACTTCAATTTTTTCAGAATGATATAAATAAAGCCAAGGAAGCACTAGCAAATTTTGAGAATGATATTGAAAAAAAGGAAGACGAAATTTCTAAGATTGATTTAAAACTAGGTGAAAAATATATTGATCTTGAATTAAGTTCTACAGATGAAATATTCAGACTTGAACAGAAAATTAATGCACTTGATCGCATTATTAACAAGATGGATAAAAATGGAAATGCTAAAAATGAAATTGTAGATGAATTAATTCAAGATTTAAAAAGTGCTGTTAAAGAAACTAAATATAATGCTGTTGATTTGCTATCTCAATTTGAACTCGATCCAAGTAAAAGAACAGAAATAACCAACGTTTTTATAGAAATTCTAAAAAATAAGCCCGATACAACTTTTGGATCGCTGTTATTAAGTGGATTAGGAGAACTAGGTGGCAATCATGAAACATTGTCTTATCTTCTTGAATTGGTACAAGATGTAAGCAATCCCTGCATACTTGCTATTATTGGCTCACTCGGTGAGCTTAGTGAAACTGGAATAGAAGGCCCTGAGTCAGAATCAGTTGTAAATCAATTATTACTAATCTTACGAAATGATCTCGATTCAAAGCCTTTTGACTTAGATATTACAGCATCAAAGATAAGAGGTGCAATTGCACTTGCATTTTCATGCTACGGTAAAAAGGCAGCAATAGCAGAAAATGATGTAAAAAAACTGTCGGAGGATACAGAATCCGAAACTCGTAAAAATGCAGCCATTGCTTTAGGGAAAATCGGGTCGAAGAGTGCAATCTCTGTATTACAGAAACTGGAGAACGATGAGTATATTGAGGTCAGAGACGCTGCATCGAAAGCAATAGAGGAAATTCAAGGGCGAAATGAGTGATATAACTCATCACTTAACAAATAAAAAGCCTATTTATTAAAGCCTTTCCAGCATCAGTAAAATATGGACAAGTTATAAAATCATAAATTTCTGCTAATTGCACTGAAATTACATTACATCGTTTATTTAAATATCGAATGGACGATGTTGAAATATCTTCTTTCGTCAGCAGTTCAAAAAACTGTTTAATCACACAAAATACATAGATTGCGTGTAACACCCCTCTCGGATTTCTATACTCATTTTTCCACGGCGAGAAATATTTCTCATCTGCCTCAATAATCATCGGCACAAACTGTTCAATCAATGTTAATTGCAGGTGCATCGCTTCATGTAAAATGGCCTCTGCAACTCGCAATACATCGTTTTCCATTCGCTTGCTGGGAACTGAAACAAATATAGAGAATGGTATATTAGGAAGGCTATAGCTGATGTCAAAATCATCATCCTCTGGCTGAAGAATATGTAAGGAAGCTACAAGACAAGAAACTGTTGCATAAACGGTTGGTATTGCCGCTAAGATGTCCAGAGATTCCTGCAAACATTGCAAAACAGTTGAGTTTTGCAGTATTTCTGATGGATAAGGTTTTGCACCTGAATCAACGTACATAGCTGCAATCTCTTCAGGGTTCGAATAAATGTTAACTGACCGCAATGGGTTAGCGCTATTTTGAACTTTGGGACTTAAAGAAGTTGTGGCGCTTATTGTATTGCCTATTTGTCCATGAAATACGGCTTCAGTTGAGTAATTGTCTTCTTGAATTCCGTATTTTGCTTGAATACATTTCCAGCCATAGGATACTAATTGTTCGGTTAATTCTGGAAACCACACCGGAGACTCAGGATTTTCAATGGCAGATAAAATTAAATTCTGAATATTACTCATCTGCTTGCTGATAAAAGGAATAGACAAGTGTAAATCGTTCACCTTTATGGATCGTGGACACTGCATGATGAGAGTCAGGAGAAATGGCAAAACCCACTGAGCTATTATGTAGTGGGCGAAATATCTTGTGTATGTCGCTGGGACTTTTACTATTAAAGAACATTAACATTCCGCCATTATCGTCTTCCCACCCCCTGTTCAACTGAACCAGAAAGCGATGAGTTTCACCGCCTGGAATGTAGTCATTATGAATACGGATGCGTTGGCTGGAAATTAGTTTATGTGCAGTAAAATCGATACGAGTGTCAAGTTTAACTGAGAATAAACACTCAACCCGATTCTTCACTTGCGAGAGATACTCAGTTGAAGTTAAAAACGAAATTACCGACGGCAACTGAACATCAAAAAAACTAAATTCATATTGTTCATAAAAGTCGGTTTCAACAAGTTTCCAAGGCGCTTCATTTTCAAACCAAGCTAATAGTTCTGAACATACTTGAGGCGAAAGTGCTTGGTTGCAAACGAAGTAAGGGAAAGGCATTGCAAATACTTCGGTATTCTCCATATCCAAAAGCTGCTTGTCGGCTATGCACATTTTTTTAGTCCGAAAAGTACAGTTTTTACTTTATTAATGATGTGTAGCTGATCGTTGCAATAAACCGACGGATTCGCATAGCCAGTTTCCGTCTTCCATCTGTGCAAAGGCATTCCGCCGCCGCATATAGGCAGTTCAGGACAAGTTTGACAGGTCGGCGAAGTAGGTCTTTGCAACTTATGAGCTTGAGCAAATTCGCTTGAGGAGAATATATCAACCAATTTATGGGTATGTACGTTCCAATTTTCCAAAAAGCGGTCAGCACCTTTGTAAGAACTTTTTAATGTGTCATTTTTTGTTACGGTGCCATCGGTATCAATAACAGCAATGCCGAAATCAGTAATACCAATTCCCTCTTTTATGCCTATTCCACCAAGGGCAAGCCGGATAATGTCGTCAAGTATTCTTATTTTAATAGGGGTCTGATCGGCCAGATAAATTTCTAGGAGAGAAGTTAACCAATTACCGTACTCTGTGCTGTGGAACGAAGATTTTCCAAAAGGAAGCTTGTCATGATTACCATCTCTGTAAAGGAAGTCTATGTTTGGTGTGCCAACTGATTTAAAAAAATTATAGATGGTGTATGGGTTTGAATTCGGGTCAATGACAGCAAGGAGACCGGCAAATAAAAATGACGCATCAGGATGGGACTTAAGTTTTTCAATCCCTGTTAATACGCGATGGAAAGTGCCTTCGCCATGATGCCCTACACGGTTGGCATCATGGGTAGTTTCCGGCCCATCAAGGCTAACAGATATTGATGTTTTATATTCTGAACAGAGGTCAAGGATTTTGTCCGATATAAGCATTCCATTTGTTTGAATACTTATACAGTAGTTTTCAGGTATTGTTGTTCGGAGAGAATATAGTAAAAATTCTAACCGACGTGCGCCTAGGAGTAGAGGCTCGCCTCCATGCAGAACAATCGCAAACGGACGCTGCTGTTTTATTCTTAGCTCAGATAGCTCTTTTGATATTGCTTTGATTGTTTCTTGGGAAATAAAGTTAGGCATATTCGCCCAACTTTCGTCTCCCATGTTGTATACATAACAGTAGGTACAGTTAATGTTGCACTGGCTTGCAACTTTAAGCAGGATCGTGTCAATTTCAATCATTATGATTTAATTGATTAGCGATTATGACGATTGTGTACTCTGTCGTAAGCGTGAAGTGTCGATGGATTGTCATTTTTTACTTCATCAATAAGTCTTGCCAATGTAGGGCTAGTAACATTAGACACGAATAATTCAGTAGGGATGTTTTTGATGATGGCGCTGCCCTGTATGGATTGATTGATTTTTTGCATCATTTACTCCGATAGTCTAAAAATATGGTTTCTATTATAAATGTTTGGATAGTATTATAAAGCAAAATTTTTTTATTCAGGCTTTAAAAATCAAATAGTTATAATTTTTTAAAGCCTAATTGTTTTATATAAAAATCCTATGATTTTTATAGCACTATAATCAATTGATAAATAAGATAAAAAATAACAGTAAGATTTTCTATTTTTTATTTTCTTCAACAAAAATTAATCTGTATAACAAGCCCAATCCGTAGCACTCCAGCACTGAACTAAATCTAATTTTAAAAGTTAAGCCATAGATTAAATTCAATAATCAGCTTGGGTAATATTATTAACACTCTGATTTTGCATTGAATCAGTTTACGTCGTTCTCAAAGTGTTCGCCAATATCGATGGCAACCAACTCCCCTAATGCTTTACCTAGCCAGTATTTTAAATAGCGAAGCGTCTGGACTCCACTCCCGCTCAGATGATGGATAATGTTGATCTTCAGCGGATAAGGTGCAGGATGGGACGATACAAAACAATGCAGCCACAATGCCAAAGATTGTTTACGCAGTTTCTTTCTGCCGCTGGGCAAATTCAATGTGCGTGTAGCCATCCTCAAACAGCCGCAGCATCGATTCAGTGAGTTCGACCACATAACACTGGATGTTCTCGTCGCGTAAATTCGACAATAAAAAACCCGCTAAGCCCTAAAGCTTGCGGGTTTTTTATTGCTTAACGGATGGTATTAGCCAACCTCAACAATACTCGCTTCATAATCTTCGGGTGGTACAAAACCCAATAAGCTGATGCACGTAGCAGCCAGATTAGCGATGCCTGCATTTGGCACAGCTACTAAACGGGCATTGGCTACGCCGGATGGATCGTAAACGATGCCTGGTACTGGGTTTAATGAATGCGCGGTTTTCGGTTTGATCCTGCCTTGCTCGTCCAACACCAATGCGCCAGTCTTTTTATCCAACTCGCACATATCGTCGGCGTTGCCGTGGTCGGCGGTGCACACCATGATGCCGTTGGCTTTTTTCAAGGCTGCCATGATTTTGCCTACGCCTTCATCAACCGCTTCAACAGCAATTTTCACGGCGCTGACTACGCCCGTATGGCCTACCATGTCGCCGTTCGGGAAATTCAGGCGGATGAATTTGTATTCGCCGCTTTCGATCGCTTTTACTACCACATCGGTAATTTCATCGGCTTTCATGCGCGGCGCATTTTCGAATGGGCAATTATCAGATGGGATTTCTTGCCAGGTTTCGGTCGCAAATTTACCGGAGTTGTTACCGTTAAAGAAATAGGTCATGTGACCGTATTTTTGGGTTTCGGAAATCGCTAATTGCTTAACGCCAGCGTTGGAAAGGTATTCGCTCATGGTGCGGTCAATCGCAGGTGGCGTGACCAAATAACGGGCTGGTACGCCCAAATCGCCGTCGTATTGCATCATGCCTGCGTACAGCACATCGGGTTTGCCGCCACGATCAAATTCTTTTAAATCGTCGGCTTCAAAGGCTTTGGTAATTTCTAATGCACGGTCGCCACGGAAATTGAAGAAAATAACGCTATCGCCATCGACAATCGGGCCGACTGCTTTGCCGTCGCGGGCAATCACAAACGGCGGTAAGTCTTGATCCAAAATGCCAGCGATTTCAGCGCGGAAGGTTTCAACCGCTTCCCGCATCGACGCAAAGGTGCGGCCTTCGGCTTTAACGTGGGTTGCCCAGCCGCGTTCAACCATACTCCAATCGGCATCGTAACGATCCATGGTGATGTTCATACGTCCGCCACCAGAAGCCACACAATAATCGACCGTGCCATCGGCATTGATGTCATTCAAAAACGCATCGAAGCGATCAATATATTCAAATGCGGAGGTTGGTGGCACGTCGCGTCCGTCAATCAAGGCATGGATACGCGCTGTTTTTACGCCTTGGGCTTTCGCGGTGCGTAACATGGATTCTAAGTGGTTGATATTAGAATGGACATTGCCATCAGACAACAAACCAATAAAGTGCAAAGTTGAGGCTTTGGCATTCGCATTAACCACTAATTCTTGCCAAACAGAACCATCCGCATACATCGCGCCTGACGCTATCGCTTTACCGACTAAGGCCGCGCCTTGTTCAAAAATACGTCCACAACCAATGGCGTTATGCCCGACTTCGGAATTGCCCATGTCGCCGTCATCTGGCAAACCAACGGATACACCGTGCGCCCGTAATTCTGTGTATAAGGCATTGTCTTGCAACCAATTTAAATTCGGCGTATTGGCTTGTTTAACAAAATCACTTTCTGGATTTTTGCCAATGCCGACGCCATCCATAATGACTAAAACGACTGGGCCTTCTGGGCCGGCAAAATCCATACTCTTTTTTAATTCAATCATTTAAAACTCCAAATTACGACGAAATTTACATTAAAAATTTTTAGGTTATTTGCAATAACGGTGCATTTGCCGCCAGCAAAAAGCCATGTATTTAACCATTATCTGCAAGGCATTGGTATTTTGACGGCATCAATTTAAGCCAACACCACAAAATCATCTTATAAGCTGATGAATTCGCGGATTTTTTCCAATAATTTTTCACCAACACCCTTAACCTTCAAAACCTCTTCTAAGGTGGTGAAAGGCCGCGCCAGCACGATATTTTCCGCTAATTTTTTTGAAATGCCTTTAATGGCTTCAATTTCCGCTAGGCTGGCTTGATTGAGGGAAATCTGGGCAGCCTTGCTGGTTTTGGTAGCGGTTTTAACGGCTTTTTTTCCTGCTGTAGCGGTGTTTTTGACGGCTTTTTTTGCCACTGGTTTGTTATTTTCCGCAAAGCTGACATTGATGATATTGCTGTCGTCGTGGCGTACCACAATTGGCTTGTTATCAACAATATAAGGCACATCAAAGTTAATAAAATCACAAGTGACATAGCCGTTTTCAGTCCACTCGCGCAACATTAACGCCACATACCACGTGCCTTCGGAAGGCGCTTGAAACGGTATTTTGTAAGCGCTATCAGCAAGATAATATTGCCCGTAAAGCTCGCCAATTGCCGTACCCGCCAAGGCTATGCCGCTAAAATCACCCCCATAATAAGGCTGTGGCAATGCCCATAATTCAATGGCGAGTGTGCCGCTGATGTTGTCGGCATCGCGGTTATTGGCGATTTCCGCTACGTTGATGATGACATCGTCACCTTGGATTTCATAACCGCAGCTGCCCGCTAAAACCAAGGTGGGAATACTGTAGGGATAAGTTATTGCTGGACTTGCATTCATTAAAAATTCCTCAGACAAATAACCGCTATTTTATAAAATTTTAAATAAAACATGAAGTTAAAATTAAACGCCGCAAGCTGTTGTGGGCTGGACGATTGCGTTTTTGGATTGCGGGCAAGATGCCCGCGCTCCGACATACAAATAAATAGGAAATGGTCTTAATCGCCGCCAGAAGTTTATTTTTGACAATAGCCCTCAAACCAATACGGCGTTTTCTTTTTCCATTCTGATGTTTTAAAACTTTTGCCCAACACCTCAAACGCGGCTTTTGAGGCTTTGCCTGTGGTGCAATTTTGGCATCCATAACGGGTGGCTTTTACCGCCAAATGTAAGGCTTCCGGTAAGCGTTTATCCTTGGCATTAAATTTTGCCCATTCTACGGTTTGGTTTGCCAGATAATTCGCGCCGCCTTGCAAAGCGGCAATTTTGGCATTTTCGATGGCGGCGGTGGCAATATCTTGTGGTGTCAAAAAGCCAGGAATCGGCAAATCGGCGACGGCTTCGCCCATTTCATTAAACACCGGGCCGGAAAAATTGGCATCGCACCACCAGTTGTCACGCATATTGTCTATTTCATTAAACGCGGTCATACGGCCTTGGCCTTTCATGACCACAGGCCGCATCGCCGGATTTTTTAGCAGCAGCCAAATGCCCTCAAAAAACCGCGCGGGTTTGCTATCGGCTTTTTGCAATTGGCTGACAAACGGGCTTAATTCCGGCAGATATTGCGCTAGATGCGGCGCGAATTCTTGCACGGTTTGGTCATCTTCTAACAACAACGCCCGTGTCCACACCGACATCACTACACGGCGTTTCAGATAATCCGGCAGTTTCGGATGTAAGGCAATTTGCTTCAACATCGCCAGAGGCATATGCGCGTTCATCGCCCTAACCGCGTCTACATCAAACATATCGCGGCTTAGCCAGGCGCGTTCTTGCTGAAAATAATCTTCGCCGTCAGGTTTTTTGCCATCTAGCCATTCATAGGCATCAGAGCCGTAATTCAAGATAAAAAATGGCGAACGCCGTTGGGCAAACTGGACAAATTCTTCAACGTTTTGCGCTAACGACAAGCGCAACGCATACAGCTGGCTGATGGCAATTTTATTTAACGACGATGCTGAATTCGCTAGCACAGTATCTAAAGTACTTCTGGCGGCATCGGTTTTGCCTGTGGCGATTTGCAGTTTGGCGGCGTAATAATTCACCGTCAAATACGCGGGCGAATCTTGGTTGATTGTTTGAGCCGCGCTTAGCAATTCCCCTGCGGCGGGCGAATCTTTGGTGGCTTTCATTAAACTCGCCACTAACCAAACAACGTGTTTGCTGGTTTGCCAGCGTTCTAAAGCATGGGCAAACGCATCCGTATCTTTGGCTTGCACGGTAAACAACCAATCCGACAAATCACTGGCCTGACGGAAACTGACGTTTACGGTTTTGGCATCGGGTCTGTCTTCATAATCAACCACTTCGGCTTTGTTCAACAAACGGCGGTAATCCGTTAAATCTTGGAATAATTGAGGATTTTCCGATTTTTCGAGGAGCTTTTTCGCCAACGCCTCATGCAATTGCGCTGGATGCAGACGGAAATTAACAAAATTCAGCAATTGCTTGGCGGCGGCGTGATAATCGCTTAATTCAGGATTTGCCAACACAGTATTGATTTGTTCTAAAGCTAACGCATCTGGCGCTTTGCGAACTGCCGCCCTCGCCATCAGATACGCCGCCAACTTCTGCCAAGGCGAAGCTTTATTTCCGGCAATCTCAGCAAAACGGTTTTTGGCTTCGTCGTAGTGCATGGCGTAAAAATGCGCGGCGGCGATTTGGTAAGCGCGGTCATTTTTCAACCAATCCGGCGCATCGCTGGCGGCTTCGGCGGGAATACTGGCGGTGTTTGCCGAGCAATTGGCAAAAACTTGATCTTGGGCGCTTAACCAGTCTTGCAGATGATTTTTATCGGAATCGCTGGCGGCGCGTTCCTTCAAGGTTTTGCTGGCATTATCAAACGCGCCAGCGGTGCAGTTTAAGAAATAGTCATAACCATTGTCAGACGCGCGGAATGCTTCGATTTGCACATCGGCGGCAGTGCCTAAAATGGTTTTCCGTGCGGCTAGCCATTGCTCGATTGCCGCTTGTTTAGCGGCTTGATTGGTATCTATTTTTTCATATTGCGTTTGCCAACTGCGTAACAAATCCTTTTGTTCATTGGCAGAAAAAGGCGCGCCCTCCATAACCCGATAAGCGGCGAATAGCACTGAACGGTACAAAGTCGGTTGCAGAATACCTAATTTGCCTTGGGCAAAATCGGCAAAATTTTCCGGCCTGACTGACACGGTAAATACGGGTTCGGGAAATATCGGCCCACAGGCTTCGACGGATACACCTTGAAATGATACCCAAGAGCTAGTCACGACAAGCAATGTGAGTTTTAGTAGCTTTTTCATAACCGCCCCCGATTGTTATTTGAAATTGGTTAAATCTTTTGGCTTCCAGCCTGACGCGCTGCCTTTGAACAAGTAAATACGCCGTAGTTTAGCAAAATTGTCTGGTAACGGTTCGTCGGTGGCGATGCCGTAACTGTGTCGGCACAGCGCAATCGGGAAATCGTTGCCATCACTTAAAAAGCGGCGCACGCGTTTGCTGTCCTCTCCCATGCGGAAAATCATCGGCACAGCTTCGTCAACGGGCAAGCCGTCAATCCAACCATCGCCTATGCAAAAAGAAGCCAAAGCCGTGATCGACAACGGCAAATTGGCTGGCAAACAGCTACGGAGGTTGGTTAATAATTGCCGATAAAAAGCCCGTTCGGAGACTTTGGCATCAAAATCTATTTGAATTGCTGAGATATTTTTTAGCGTTGCGGTTTGTAAAACCCGCTGGATGATTGTTTCACTTTGCGTGTTTGATAAGCTCGCCGGAAACGGTTTTTTCAGGGTTTCGATACGTGTCACCGCCATTAATTTGGTCGTTGGCGATACTTTTAACGGCTGTTGACGTGGGAAATGCAGGATTTTGTCGCCGCTCAATTGTATGGTCTGCGCCAAAAAAGCCACTGCAAAACGTTGGTTATCGAGAAAACGCAAATCTTCTGGACGTTCCCAAGCCCATAAAATAACGGGTGGAAAGCTGTCTAGGTTTTTGGATTCGGCAGTAGCGGTGAATGGCAATAAACAGCTAGGGGGTGTTCTCAATTGAGCCATATTACCGTGGAAACCAAGCAGAGCATGGCCAGATAATTCCTTGCCAAGCGTTCATAGCGTGTGGCCACACGCCTGAAATGCTTTAACTTCTGGAATAACCGCTCAACCAG
>CAIYRS010000102.1 GCA_903928685.1 uncultured Methylococcaceae bacterium | reverse complement strand
GTTCAGCAGCACCAAAGTACGCCCAGGTGACGAAATCTTGGTGTTGCCCAAAGTCGACGCCAAATACCGCCAGCTGTTCAAGGAAGTCTCCACCATGATCTACCAGATGGCGTTGGGGGCTAGGATTGTGTTGAAGTAAAACATATTGATACTGTCTATTGGTTAACAGTTTTAGGGGTAAGCACTGATAAGCTGTCTTAATTTCGCAATAGTAGTCACACAAAATCATTCGTGCGCTTGTTTAGCAACTTGGTTTTTATAAAATGCCATTCCGTATATAGAGCAAATAGGGCATTCAAAAATAGATATTACCTAAAAAACAACTCGGTATACCCAACTAAGGATTTTAAGTGGCTCAGCTGCAAAAAAACCACTATCTAATAACACCAAACCAAAGTGAAATTAGGCTATTTTGGTATACCTATTCACTATTAGTTTGCACACCTTCAACTTAGGTTAACAAATGTTCCTACGACACCGACTAAAAGCATTTCAAGGCGAAGTCATTTTCGGCTTTCTTTGGTTAATAATGCTATTAAGTAATGTTTTTGGACTCAAAGTCGTCTATAAATTATTAATTATTAGACACGTTAAGCGTTTAAGGATGTTTGATAAAACTTATTACCTTGACAACAACGCCGATGTGCAATTGTCTGGGCAAGCTGCTTTAAAACATTATGTTTTTTATGGTGATAAAGAAGGGCGGGCGCCAATGCCCATTTTTGACCCGAATTATTACCGTAGCCAAGTGCCTGGCTTAAGCAAAAGTGCAAACACCTTATTACACTACGTCTATATTGGCCAATATCGAAAAATATCACCAAGCCCCTGGTTTGATGTCGGTTTTTATTTAACACATAATAAAGACGTTGCTCGTACTTCTATAGAACCGCTAACGCATTACTTAAAATGGGGGGGGCTGGAAGGCCGCTCACCTTGTCCTCAATTTGATGGCTCTTATTATTTGTGCACCTATCCTGATGTCGCCGAGGCACGTTTTAATCCGTTATTACATTATCTTTTTTATGGGCGGCAAGAAGGACGAACAACCAGGGCAGAACACGGCAGCGATATTATTGATACCATTGAATCGGGTGAATTGCCCTTGCTCACTTTACCTGAAGAAAGCTCGTGGCTTAGCTTTACCCCACGCGCAAAAGTGAAAGGCGCTGAAATCGACGTTATCATCCCTGTTTACAAAGCCCGAATAGAAACGCTACGTTGCCTTCACAGCACTTTAAAAGCCAATTGCGAAGTTTCTTACGAACTTATCGTTATTAATGATGCCAGCCCTGAATTAGATTTAACGGTTGATTTACGAAAATATGCAGACTTAGGCTTGTTTTCATTAATTGAAAACCCCGAAAACAAAGGCTTTGTCCATACCGTCAACCGAGGCATGGGGCTGCACAAAAACCGCCATGTGGTCATCCTCAATTCCGACACCGAAGTTTACGATGGCTGGCTAGACCGATTACACCAAGCAGCCAGCCGTAACTTAAAAACTGGCACAGTCACCCCTTTATCCAATAACGCCACTATTTGCAGCTATCCGCAATTTTTACATGACAATCCTTACCCATTAGAATTAAGCCATGCGGAACTGGATAAACTAACCGCTTCAGTCAATGCTAACTGCGAAATAGAAGCACCAACAGGCGTGGGGTTTTGCATGTATATCAAACGCCATTGCCTAACCTCAGTCGGATTATTTGATGAAAAAACCTTTGGCAAAGGTTATGGGGAAGAAAATGATTTCTGCCAAAAAGCCATCCGTAAAGGCTGGCGAAATATCATTGCCGCCGATGTTTATGTACGCCATTTAGGTTCAGCCTCATTTCAAGGCGAAAAAGCCAAGCGTGTTCATGACGCCCTGAAAATATTAGATAAACGTTATCCAAAATACCGCAAAGACATTGAAAACTTTATCCAATTGGATCCATTAAAAGAAATCCGCTGCAAATTGGATTCAGCGCGTATGCACCGCCTGAAAAAAGCAAAGAACATGCTGATAGTCTGCCATAACCGTGGTGGTGGCTCAGAACGTCGCGTCCAAGAAGATATTTTATATTTTAGCCAGCAAGGTTACGGGGTATTTACGCTCCGCCCTATGAACAGGCAGCCAGAAAAAGCTATTTTAGGGCATCCCTCAATCCGCTCTTTCCCTAATATTAATCCTTTTGAATTCTTGGACATGTCTGTACTGACTAAGACTTTATTAGACCTAAACATTACTGAAATTCACACCCATAGCTTAGTTGACTTTATCCCAGAAGCACCAAAACAAATCGGCAAGCTGGTAAAGGCCATTAATGCCTATTGGAAAGTCAACCTACATGATTACAAAGTCATATGTCCACGGGTGAACTTGGTCGATGAAAATGGTTTTTACTGCGGAGAACCCACCAACGAGTCGGAATGCAACCGCTGCTTAACCAATCGCGGCTCTGATTTTAATGTTTTTGATATAAAAGCATGGCGAAATGCCCATGGACATGAACTAAAGTTCGCAGACAAAATATTAGTACCCGATGAGGATATGGCAATCCGCTTAAACCGTTATTTTCCTAAATTGAAAATCTCCGTTGAGCCTCATGAAAATATCACACCAAGCATTTACCCAACCCTATTCCAAGAAATTTCGACTGACAGAAAATTAAAAGTCGTTATTATAGGAGCCATAGGCAAGCTTAAAGGCTTCAATGTTATTATCAACTGCGCTAAGCACGCCAAACTGAACAACCATAATATAGAATTCATCATCATGGGATATTCTATGAACGATAGAGTGATGCAAGAAGCGGAAGTTACAGTAACAGGCAAATACCAAGAACATGAGGCGTTAGACAAACTAAAAAAACTAAACCCTGATGTCATCTGGCTACCTTCAATCTGGCCAGAAACTTACAGTTATACATTGTCACTAGCACTAAAAGCGCAGCTACCTGTATTCGCATTTGATATAGGCGCAATAGCCAGACGTATCAAATCATTCGGAGCAATTGATAAAGTTATGCCGTTGTCTTGGTATGACAGCCCTGGCGCCATCAATGGCGAATTTGAAAAATTTAGATCAACCATCCTTCAAACCTCAAAATTAGAGCTTTAAATAAAACGGAAATGATTATGAAAAAAATATTTTCAGCCAAACGCACCCCGCCACCTACTAAGGCTCTAAATAATACACCTGCGATTCAAGGCCATATAGAAAGCATCAATAATTTTCAAATTGAAGGTTGGGCAATTAACCGTGAAAAATCAACCATCTCAATTGCGATTCGCATCGGCAGAACAGAATATCCGTTATCAGCAAATTGGTTCGATAGAACCGATATTGCCGACCAATTTGGAACAGAATATTTAAAGTCAGGCTTTAAAATTGACCTACCTTCCAATCTGGTTGACACATTTCTAAAAGCACGCCAAAGAAAAACACCTATTGTCTTCATTGCCAATAAAACCCCACTAGTTATGGCAAATAATCTCCTAAATAATGCCAATACTAAAACACCTGTTAATAGCAGCAAAAATCCAGAAATCAGATCTTCAGAAACACTGAGCGTCAAAACAACAAACACAGTTGCTGTAAATACAATCAAAGATCCAGAAGAATCTAAAAAAGTCGCTGTAAAAAACACGATAAAAGGCTACATTGAACAAATAAACTGCTTACAAATTGAAGGATGGGTACTTTGCACAGCAATGGAACCAATTGAACTAAGTATTCAAATAGACAAAATAACAATCCCACTATCGGTAGAATGGTTAGATAGACCTGATGTAGCAGAACAATTTGGTAACGATTTTTTCCTTTCTGGATTTAAATCAGAACTCTCTGAACCACTAAGTCAATCATTTTTCAAGGCTTACAATTCCGAGCAACAAATTGATATTTTCGCTAATGGCCATCTCGTCAATAGAACTGAAATTTCGCTAGCAGAACCTAAAGAACCAACATCTAAAACCCTCAAAAAAGCCCCATTAATTAATTCATTAGATAAACCTATTGAAGATATTGAGCCAAAAGAAAATTTTATTGGCAACATAGAAAGCCTTGAAAACCTTAAACTGATTGGCTGGGTAGTAAAAGAAGAAAATAAAACCACAGAAAAACAATCTAAAGCTTCCAAACCATTAGAATTTGCCATAGTTTTTGGTAAATTGACTTATCCGGTATCGCCTATTTGGATTGAACGTATTGATGTTGCCGCTGAATACGGTCAAGATTTTCTCAATTCAGGTTTTGAATTAATTGTTCCTGAAGATGCCATCGATAAATTTATAGCAAATAGAAACAACGGAGGTAGTTTCAGTATTACCGTCAATAATGTATTACTAAAAAATAACGTTAAACCACTACCTCAAGCTACGGTTAAAAATAAGACATCAAAAGATCTAATAAACATTCCTGATGATTCAATTATTTCAGAAAAGCCTAAATCGTTGGGATTTCGGTTCTCTTTCGAGCAAATTTTTAAACTCAATGCAAAATGCGGTATAGAAATTACTTCTAAGGATTTTAACGATCTCATGCAAGGACAGGCTAGTTTTCCTATCCTTATTGATGAAAACAACCATATTAATGCCGATTATTACTTCAATTTAGCCAAAGAACATTTGCTGCAGCAACGTGATGCAATTAGCCAACAACTGTTAAAAATAAGCCTGTGTTTTGGGCGTCGTGCAGAAACACTGGAAATGTTGGCTAACATCTATTTTGAAAAACGCGACTACGAAACCGCGAACCAGCATTACGAAGCGGCCGCCGCCAGCCCAGGGCAAATCAGCAAGTGGCTGTTCTCCAACTTGGGGCATTGCAAAAAGCAGCTGTCCAAGCCGCAGGATGTCATCCAAACCCTGTTGGACGGCTTTAAGCATAACCCTGAATCC
>CAIYRS010000101.1 GCA_903928685.1 uncultured Methylococcaceae bacterium | reverse complement strand
GTTCAGCAGCACCAAAGTACGCCCAGGTGACGAAATCTTGGTGTTGCCCAAAGTCGACGCCAAATACCGCCAGCTGTTCAAGGAAGTCTCCACCATGATCTACCAGATGGCGTTGGGGGCTAGGATTGTGTTGAAGTAAAAGCCGTGCATTTGAAAACAGTGTCTATACTTACTAAATTTTAGGATTAAGGAAAAGCAATGCAGATTCATCAGACTGATTTACCCGGTGTTGTGATTATTGAGCCAAAAGTGTTTGGCGATGAACGTGGCTATTTCATGGAAACTTGGAATCAAGAGCGTTATGCCGCAGGTGTTACTTCGGATAGTTTTGTCCAAGACAATGTGTCTTTTTCCCGCAAAGGCGTTTTACGCGGTTTGCATTTCCAAAAAATTAACCCGCAAGGCAAGTTGGTTTATGTATTGCAAGGCGAAGTGTTTGATGTTGCTTTGGATATTCGCGTCGGTTCGCCAACATTTGGAAAATGGACTAGCGTGGTGTTGTCAGCCGAAAACAAACGCCAATTTTTTATCCCTGCGGGTTTTGCACACGGTTTTTGTGTAACCTCCGATACTGCGTTGTTCGCCTATAAATGCACCGATAAATACAACCCACAATCCGAAGGCAGTGTGTTATGGAATGACCCTGACCTGAATATTCCTTGGCCTACTGATGCGCCTGAATTATCAGCAAAAGATAGCCAAGGTACAAAATTGGCTGATTACGCAACAGAACTTCTTCCAACTTACTAAAAAGCGATACAGTTATGAATAAAGCGATTCTTGTCACAGGCGGCGCCGGTTTTATCGGCTCAAATTTTGTAATGAACTGGCTCGCGCAGTCAGATACCACGGTAATTAATCTTGATGTCCTCACTTATGCGGGCAATATGGAGAACTTGGCGTCATTAGCTGGCGATGAGCGCCATGTTTTTGTTAAAGGCAATATTGGTGATGGCGCATTGGTTGCCGAATTATTGGCAAAATACCAACCTTATGCGGTGGTGAATTTTGCCGCTGAATCCCATGTTGACCGCTCTATCCATTCGCCAGAAGATTTTATCCAAACTAATATCGTCGGCACTTTCCGGTTATTGGAAGCGGCGCGTGGTTACTGGAATGGTTTGTCGGATGAAGATAAATCTGCATTCCGCTTCTTGCATGTGTCCACCGATGAAGTCTATGGCTCGTTGAAAAAAGAAGATCCTGCCTTTAGCGAAACCAACCGTTACGAGCCAAACAGCCCATACTCAGCAAGTAAAGCGGCGAGTGACCATTTGGTACGTGCTTACCACCATACTTACGGTATGCCAGTATTGACCACCAATTGCTCCAACAACTACGGCCCGTTCCACTTCCCAGAAAAATTGATCCCGCTATTGATTACCAATGCTTTGGCAGACAAAAACCTGCCTGTTTATGGTGATGGTCAGCAAATTCGTGATTGGTTGTATGTGGCGGATCATTGTTCTGGCATCCGCCGGGTATTGGAAGCTGGCTTAGTCGGCGAAACTTATAATATTGGTGGCTGGAACGAAATGGCGAATATTGACATCGTCCATACCGTTTGCGATTTATTGGACGAAGCGCGCCCACGCGCAGATGGCAAATCTTACCGCGAGCAAATCACTTTTGTGACAGATCGCCCAGGTCATGACCGCCGTTACGCGATAGACGCCACTAAAATTGAGAAAGAATTGGGCTGGAAGCCAGCAGAAACGTTTGCGACAGGTATCCGCAAAACTGTGCAATGGTATTTGGATAATCCAGAATGGGTTGCTAATGTCCAATCTGGCTCGTACCGTGAATGGGTGGAGAAAAACTATGCGGAGCGTGGCTAATGAAGCTGCTGTTGCTCGGTAAGAACGGTCAAGTTGGCTGGGAATTACAACGTGCACTAGCGCCATTAGGTGAAGTAATCGCTTTAGACCGCCATTCCGGCGATGGTTTGACCGGGGATTTGAGCAATTTGGACGGCCTGTCCGATACCATCCATAAACTCAAACCCGACGTCATCATCAACGCTGCCGCCCATACAGCGGTAGACAAGGCAGAGAGCGAGCCGGAGTTGGCGCATATTATCAATGCCCAAGCCAGTGAGGTGATGGCGACAGCCGCTGCCACTATAGGTGCATGGTTAGTGCATTATTCTACTGACTATGTGTTTGACGGTAGCGGCGAACAGCGTCGCTTGGAAACCGATGCGACCGCGCCGCTAGGTGTTTATGGCGCAACCAAGTTGGAAGGCGAGCAGCTGATCCAAAAATCTGGGTGCAAACATCTTATTTTTCGTACCAGTTGGGTGTATGCCGCCCGTGGCAATAATTTTGCTAAAACCATGCTGCGCTTGGCGCAAGAACGGGACAGCCTCAATGTCATTAACGATCAAATCGGCGCACCGACGGGTGCCGAGTTGATTGCCGATGTCACTGCCCATGCTATCCGCGTGGCAATGCAATGCGAAGATGTCTCTGGCTTGTACCATTTGGTCGCCCAAGGCGAAACTTCTTGGTTTGATTATGCCCGTATGGTGTTGGCGTTTGCCGAAGAAGCAGGCATTGAGCTGAAAGTAAAACCCGATGCGGTAGGTGCGATACCCACCAGTGCTTATCCTACCCCCGCTAAACGCCCGAATAACTCGCGTTTATCGATAGAAAAATTGGAACAAACGTTTAACCTCACCATGCCCGCGTGGCAATTAGGTGTTACCCGTATGTTGACCGAAACCCTCGGCAAATAACTTAACGCAGTGTAAAAACGGAATCTGATGATTATGAATAATATGTCTGTATCAACACCCAATATCCATTCAAGACGCGGCATTATTTTAGCGGGTGGCTCAGGCACACGCCTGTACCCAGTGACCAAAGTGGTCTCTAAACAATTGCTGCCGATTTACGACAAACCGATGATTTATTACCCGCTGACCACATTAATGTTGGCTGGTATCAAAGATGTTTTGATTATCTCCACGCCGCAAGATACCCCGCGTTTTGAACAATTATTAGGCGATGGCAGTGATTGGGGTATGAACATCCAATACGCCGTGCAACCCAGCCCCGATGGCTTGGCACAAGCATTTATTATTGGTAAAGAATTTGTTGGCAATAATCCTAGCGCTTTAGTGTTGGGTGACAATATTTTTTATGGTCATGACTTGCATGTGCAATTGGAAAGCGCCATGAACCGGACGGAAGGCGCATCGGTATTTGCTTATCACGTCCATGATCCAGAGCGTTACGGCGTGGTGGCTTTTGATGCCGAAGGTAATGCGACATCGTTAGAAGAAAAACCAGAAAAACCGAAATCCAATTATGCGGTTACTGGCTTGTATTTTTATGACAACGACGTCGTCGATATTGCCTGTAATCTTGCGCCATCACCGCGTGGCGAATTGGAAATTACCGACGTAAACCGGATTTATTTAGAGCGTAAAAAACTCTCTGTTGAAATCATGGGCCGTGGTTATGCGTGGTTGGATACTGGCACTCATGAAAGCTTGATTGAAGCCAGTAATTTCATAGAAACCATCGAACATCGCCAAGGCCTTAAAGTTGCCTGCCCAGAAGAAATTGCTTTCCGTAAAGGGTATATTGATGCCGAGCAATTGCAAAAATTAGCGCAACCATTAGCTAAAAATGGTTACGGTAAATATCTTTACAGTCTTTTAAACGACCGCGTGCTTTAACAAAATTGCCGTAGGGTCAGCCATCCGCAGTTGCGTTGACTGTTGCATTTGAGAACTCTATAACAATTGTTCAATGTTTCGTTAAGGCTTGCACCAATAGCGCGATATTATCCATCGTGACAAATTTATAGCGTCGGTGAGCATTCATCGGCGCTTAAAAATATTGGTAAGACCAGAGGTCAAAATTGAATTCTATTGCAGATAAAACTGACGTCACCGCTTATATAGCAACAGCCCCTTCGATTGTCCGATTGCCAGGCATAGCAACCCTGCTTGGCCGTCCTGTTGCCCATTACCGCACCGCTAAAAACTTTACTGATTGCGCGGGCGTATTAACGTGGGGACGAAAACCCAGCGCGGCTTTTGCTACGGCGTTTGCCGAGCGTCACGGCCTGTCTTTGTTGCGCCTAGAAGATGGCTTTTTACGATCGCTAGGCTTTGGCAGAAAAGAACCGCCTTTGTCGCTGGTTGTTGATGATTTGGGCATTTATTACGATGCCTTACAGCCATCCCGCCTTGAATCCCTGATTGCCCAACCGCTAAATTTACAACAACAGCAACGGGCTAATGCCTTGATTGCTGCTTGGCGTAATGCGCGGGTATCCAAATACAATCACGCGAGGGAATACACCAAACCGTTGCCAGACCATTATGTACTGGTGGCTGACCAAGTGGTTGGCGATATGTCCATCCACTATGGCTTGGCAGAACAAGCCAGTTTTGACCGCATGTTGCAAGCCGCTTTGGATGAAAATCCAGACAGCACGGTAATCTTAAAAATCCATCCTGGCGTGATAACAGGCCGCAAACAAGGGCATTTTGCCTTAAAAATCCTCGCCAATAATCCACGCATACAGATAATCAGTGATGACGTGCATCCCGTATCGTTATTGGAACGCGCCGAAGTCGTTTATTGCGTCACCTCGCAAATTGGCTTTGAAGGCTTACTTTGGGGGAAAAAAGTGCGTACCTTCGGGATGCCTTTTTACGCCGCTTGGGGATTGACCACCGACGACTTACAAGTCGGGCGGCGTGGCCCGATAGCCTTGGAAAACTTAGTCTATGGCGCATTAATCGCTTATCCGCGATACCTTGATCCTGAAACAAATCTGCCTTGCGAGGTTGAGCGCTTAATTGCTTGGATGGGTTTACAGCGGCAAATCCGCGACCGTTTTCCACCAGCGGTTGAAGCCTTAGGTTTTTCATATCATAAAAGACCGATAGTCCGGCGGTTTTTCCAAGGTAGCCAAGTATTTTTTGACCGTAAACCCGCAGCCATTCCCGAAAACGCTTTGCAAGTGGTCTGGGGCGTTAATGGCTCCACGCCGCAACAACCAACGGAAAATAATCGGGTTTATTTAGAAGATGGTTTTATCCGCTCCATTGGTTTAGGTGCTGATGTCATTCATCCGGTATCCTGCGTTTTAGACACCCAAGGCATTTATTATGATGCCACCCAGCCATCCGATTTAGAACAGCTCCTGCAAAACCATCAATTTGCCAGCGATTTATTGGCACGGGCAGCGTTATTGCGGCAGCGCTTGGTTACCGAGCGTTTGACCAAATACAACGTCGGGCAAAGTGCTTGGCAGCGTCCTGATAGCACTGCTAAAACCGTGATTTTAGTACCAGGACAAGTGGCCTTAGATGCGTCACTGATATTTGGTGCCTGCGAAATTCGCGAGAATATCGCCTTATTAAAGGCGGTCAGGCAAAACCATCCCGATGCTTATATCGTTTATAAACCGCATCCAGAAGTGGTTGCCGGATTCCAAGAAGCCAACCCCAATGACAACGAAGCCGCCAATTGGTGTGATGAAATAGTCACCGATGCCATCATGGCGGATTTGTTGCTGCAAGTTGATGAAGTGCACACCATCAGTTCGCTGGCGGGATTTGAAGCCCTGTTACGGCAGAAAAAAGTCGTTTGTTACGGCTGGCCTTTTTATGCGGGCTGGGGGCTTACCGAAGACAGGACACCATTGACAAGACGCAGCCGCCGTCTTGATTTAGATGAGCTGGTTGCTGGGGTATTAATTTTGTACCCGGTTTATATCAGCCGCAGTACCGACAAATACACCACGCCAGAACGCGCGTTGGATGAATTGCTGGCATGGCGAAAAGGCGCGACGACAGTCTTGCCTTGGTGGCGTAAAGGCTTGCTGAAGTTGATAAAAGCCAAACGCCCGCGCAAAGGCTTTTCTAAATAACTGTTATTTGTCCACGAAAAGCACGAAAAGACACGAAAAAGGAAGTGCAAAATTCCGCGTTTCCTTAACGATTCTAAGCCTGTAGCGGCGGACGGCTGTCCGCCTTTTTAAAAACCGCACCAAATGCTGCCCGCGATAAGGCGAGCAGCCGCTCGCCCCTACCGAAACAATGCCGACAATTCAACATTCACTAAGCTAGTCATGTTCGTGTCTTTTCGTGTTTTTCGTGGACAACTTCTATAACCCTACATAACCCCAGAAAACCCCCTATTACCCTGCAAGCCGCCTGTATGTAAGGCAATAATCCGTTGATTTCCTTGAAAGTATCCTTTGCTCAGCAAATCATAAATGCCAAACAGCATTTTCCCGGTATAGACGGGTTCAATGGCTATTTGCGTTACTTGTTGAAATCGATCAATAAATGCCAATAGCTCAGCCGAACTTTTAGCAAAACCGCCGCCGTGATAATCGTGATTGATTTGCCAATTATCCTGCGGCTGCCCTAACAACCGGGCCACATCTTGGTTTAAGAATTCCGCATGTTTGAATACCGCAAAGCCAGTGATAGATGCCTGCTTTGGCGCGGCGGCAATCATGCCGGATAAGGTTGTACCAGTGCCGCAAGCCACACAAAGATGGTCGTAAGCCATGTCGATTTCAGTTATCAATTCACCTACGCCTTGTAAAGCCAAGGGCTGTGCGCCGCCTTCTGGTATCCAATATTGATTGGCGGCAAGCCCAGGCAAATCCTGCCAATGCAAGTAATGCCGCAATTGCCGATAATCGCTGCGGGAGACGAATTGCAATTTCATGCCCCAAGCTTGCATATCCAGCAAAGACGGAGTGAGTTGCGCGGGCTGTTCGCCGCGTATCAGGCCGATGGTGTTTAAGCCCAAACAATGGCCTGCATAAGCCAGCGCATGTAAATGGTTGGAATAAGCGCCACCCATGCTGATAAGCGTGTCGCAGTCTAGGCTTAAAGCGTGGTTGAGCAAGTATTTGAGTTTGCGCCATTTGTTACCGGAAATAATGGGATGTAACAAATCGTCGCGTTTTAACCATAATTCCACCGGATACGCCGCTAATGCCGGATCGAGGATTTGGGTGAGTGGTGATGGCTTGAAGCGTTGTTCAAGTAAGGCGAGTTGCGGCTGTAGGGTCATTTTTAGGATTGTTGTTTATACAGCCGCAGTTTGGGGTGAAGTTTTCCGCTGGAGTCCAAAACATGTTTTGGACTCCAGCAATAACGTTAACGCATTACTTATAGTGCATAACGGTTATACACCATTTGCAGCATGTTCAGTTCGCCCGCTTCCGGTTTTATCCAGCTATCAACTTGAATATCTAGCAAGATTTGTTTGCCTTGGTCGTCGTTGGCCATTTCCATAAAAATATTACCGATGGCTTCGGCTTCATTTTTTAGTTGTGGTTTGATGCACAATAAATGGCAGGCAAAATCGGTTTGGCTTTCATCCAATTTCCTGACGTTATTGCGGCTAAATGACGATAGGCCATCAAAGGTTTTCTTCAGCATAAACACTAAATCGTATTTTTTGCGGATTAGCGATTGTAAGGCTTTTATTTCGTTGCCAGCAAAATCGAAATTCATCTTTTTTGAATCCAGCCCGTTTTCATCGCATAAAAAACGTCCGAGCAAATACACAAAGCTGTTTTCAGTCGCCGTGCCAGCATTGGCGTTTTGGTAGTCTTTCAGTTCGCGGGTATCGTCGGCGCGCGTCAAAATCACCACTTCATCGGCATCATTGGTCGGTCGGATGATTGGGATAAAATTGTATTCCGACATCATCATGCAAGCTTCAAAAGGCCGGGCAAAAAACAAATCCGTGGTCATGGTATTGGGTTTGTCGGCGGTTTGCTCAAAGTGGATGGCTTTTTTCATCCGCCGTTGCAAATAGGTATTCAGCAAATACCAGCCAGTCAGCTGCTGGCCTGATTGCAAGCTGGCGACAAAATTGAGTTTGTCGCTAACGATTGCCGGTGCCGCCGTCTCTTTATTGCTAGGGCTGCTGCGTCTTGGTGGTTGTGGGTTGCTGCTATTGCTATCCGCCGTGGTATCGGCAGTTTTGCCATCGCTTTTTATAAAGCGCCCAAGGCCAGTGATTTTAAACAGCATACTGACCATGCGATCCAATTGCTGCACTTCTATACGGATTTTTTTCCGCTCCCATTCTTCAAACACTTTTAGTAACAGCGACAAGCCCATCGAATTGACCCGCTCAACTTGGCTAAAATCCAAAAGCACATAAGCGCCCGATGGCAAATTGGTGAGCGATTGTAAAACGTTGTCGGCATGGGCATCGATGGAGCCGATTAAATCAAAGCGGAAGTTGTTGTCGCTACTGCTGATTTTTTGCATATTGAAAGTCGTGGACATGCTCATGATTAGGCTCCTACGGGAAAGCTAACGACTTCGTATTCGTTGTGATAAATGAATTGGATGCCGGAATCGGTATCCATATCGATGGGGTTTTTGATGTCCCATAAAGTTGTCACTTGAGTACGTTTTTGTGGATGGACACGGATTTGCAAATAATCTGACAAGCGCCACATCATGTACAAACCCACCCCACCTACGCCAGCTTCCACGCCTTTTTCCATTGCATGGGCAATATTTCTTAAAAATACCCCTGGGGTTAATGTGCCCCAGTTGTCGGTAATCATCAGGCCAAGCAAATCATCGGAGATGGCAATATCGATGCGTACCTCTTCATGTTCGGACAATTCCCGCGATTCACCTTTGCGGTAGTAAGCCACACCTTTACCGTCACGGGGCGCGGCATACAAGCTGTTTTCGGTCATTTCATCAAGAATAACCATTAAGGCTTCGATATGGTCTTTCGGTAGATTGCCTTGGTCGTTTAACCAAGCTTGGATTTCTTCCATGATAAACGCCTTGTCTTCGGTATGGGTAAGCTGGAACTGCCGCCGATCTGGCTGTCCTGGCATTAACGCATACAAGTCGTCATCAGGGGATTCATGGTGCTGGCTAAGCAAATGTTCCCAACCCAATTTATGGCATAAATCATCATGGCGCGGCAGGATGCGGCAAATACCGTCTTGGCTGAATCGGGTCAGCAAATCGGCGTAGCCTTGTTCTGCCATAAACACCACATATTCTTTAGAGATCCGTGGGATAGGGTGTTCGCCGTGGCGATAGAAGTTTTCTGAAATACGGATGATGTCGCTGACTTCGTTGACGGTGCTGGCTTGGCTAACGCGGTCGGAGTGGGTGATAACCAGAATGGTCACGTCATCGGTGTAAGCAGTGCTGCGGCAATGTTGCCGTAAGGCTTCCATGATGAGATTACGCAAAGTTTCGGCGTCGGCATCGCGGTTGCTGTTGAGCAAGTGTTCCAAGCGGTCATAACCGAAGGCTTCACCTGTGGGTGATTCTTCTTCCACCAAACCGTCGGTGTACAGGAATAAACGGTCGCCAACATTCAGGGTTAAGTCGATGGCGGTTTCTAAGTAATCGGAGTTGACGCTTTTGCCTAAGGGTAAACCAGAGGCTTCGATCATTTCCCAGTGGTTGCTGTTTTCGCGGAGCAGATAAGGTAAGACATGTCCGGCATTGGCGAATACTAGCTTGCCGTTGCGGGCATCTAAACTTAAACATGCCATCGTCATTAACAGCGATTGTTGGGCGGTAACGCGCATGGTTTCGTTTAAGGAGTTGAGTATTTCACTTGGGCTGGTTACGCCTTCATGAATGAGCGGATAAACCCCGGCTTTTGCCGCGCCCACCATGGTACCTGCCGCCACACCGTGACCGCTGACGTCGCCGATCAGCAAGATACTGTGATGACCGCCGACTTTGTAGTAATCGCCGCCTACCTCGCTGGAAGTCAGCAGGTTGGCAAGGCCTTGTAAGCCGGGCAATTCAATCACTGGTTGCGGCAAGATAGACCGCTGTAAGGTTGCCGCTAAGTTGACCTCGCCTTGTAAGCGGGCGGTCAATTGCGCCAATTCATTGTTGGCGATTTGTACTTTCTTTTCGGCGGCTTTGCGTTCGGTTATATCCAGTCCGGTAGCAAGAAACATCAGCGGTTCGTTAGTTTTCGAGTCGCGGATGATGGTTGGGCTCTAAATAATGCTAATCAATTCTTCGGTACTGATAAGCATGGCGGTTTCGATGGGATCGATAAAATCCAGATTGCCCGCCATCATTTCATTAAAGGCCAAACGCAAGCTGGATTGCTCATCAACGGGTATAAATTGGTCGAAAAAATTACGGCCTTTGACTTCTTGTTCAAACCAGCCGCTGTTTTCTTCGGCATGGTGGTTAAATAAAACAATATTGGCTTCGTTATCCAAGCCAATAATCAAGGCTTGCGTGGTGTTGATAACGTTATCGGCAAAGGCCTTTTCTTGTTGCATCTTAAAGGCGCTGTCTTTTAGTTTGACAACCAGCGGTTGCAGCAATAACAAGCCTACTAATGCCAAGGTGCTTAAGGCGATAGCAAACATCAAATGCTGTTTGTTGGCAGTGCTGCCCAACATGAATTCGCTTTGGCGTTGGTAAATGGAGCTGGCTTTGCTGATTTCTTCCAATAGCCGTGGCGAAATTTTGGTGAAGACTTTTTGCAGCTCTGGGTTATCCAGTTTTAAATCAGCGGCGGGAATGCGGTAAAGCAGGCGGATGGCTGCCAGATAATCACGCATTTGCGAATCCAGCGGCTTGTTGTTATCAAAATAAATGATGCGTAGCTCGTCAGACAAATGTCCGGGAACGTGGACGAGGCGGTCACCCTCTCTTACGAAGCGGTCGCCTTCTCTTAGTGAGGTGTGGGCTTGGTCTAGCTGGGTCATGTTGGAAATGATTCTGGCATCTATTCTGCGTAAATCATTGGCATCGGTGGCGTAGCTTTTTTGGGTCAGCAGGAAATTTATATCTTGGATGAGCAAACCTTGTTCGGTACTCATTTTAACGAGCCGGGCGTTGCCCTCTTGGCTGCGGATGTCGGTGATAAGCACCATGTAGGTTATGGTGGATACCGCCCCTAAAACCATTAAAACGGTTGCATATTGGTCAAGCATTTGACCAATAATGCGTCGAAAAATAGAATTCATCGACAAACTCCTCATTATTATTGTTATTTATAATTATTATTTAGTTTCGCTTCGCTACTATAGCGGCGTGAATGCTGCCATAAATTAACAGCCTAACCTAGGGGGTGTTCTCAATTGAGCCATATTACCGTGGAAACCAAGCAGAGCATGGCCAGATAATTCCTTGCCAAGCGTTCATAGCGTGTGGCCACACGCCTGAAATGCTTTAACTTCTGGAATAACCGCTCAACCAGGTT
>CAIYRS010000100.1 GCA_903928685.1 uncultured Methylococcaceae bacterium | reverse complement strand
GCGGCAAAGGGGCAGGAAGCCCCTTTTGCCGTCCCCCGACAAATGCGAGGAGCGCAAGACATGAGCGGCAATCGGGCCGCCTTTTCTTTGGCTACTTGCTTTTGGCGGCGCAAAAGAAAGTAGCTCGCCTTCGGGTGCGAGAACCCGATTTAATAAACATCGCGATAGCGATTCATTATTGTTTATTTTCGTCTCACAAAAAGTACGTGCGTAACATCAGTTAATCATTAAAAACCAACGCGTTCTTAACCGCCCCCCAATCCCAAAGGCCAAACATGGACAGACTAAAATCCAAAATCCGTGATATTCCTGACTTCCCCAAACCGGGCATTATTTTTAAGGACATCACCCCGCTAGTGAAAGACCCAGCGGCATTAAGGTTGGCGGTACACCAATTATTATTCCCGTTTTTAGGACGTGACATCACCGCCGTGGCGGGCATGGAAGCACGAGGCTTTATTTTCGGCTCGCTGGTCGCGTGGGAATTGGGCTTGCCATTTGTGCCATTAAGAAAACCCGGCAAATTACCTTATGACGTGCAACGGGTTTCTTACGATTTAGAATACGGCTCGGCTGAATTAGAAGCGCATATCGATGCTTTCGATAGCCACGACAAGGTGTTATTGATTGATGATTTGTTAGCCACAGGCGGCACGGCTAAAGCCAGTTGCGAGCTAGTGGAAAAATTGGGGGCAACGGTGGTCGCCTGTGCATTTGTGGTGGAACTGGACTTTTTACAAGGACGGGAAAAACTACAAGGCTATGAAGTGCATTCGCTGCTAAATTTCGATTAACGGTTTAACAAATACTCCCGCGCCATAAATAAGGCGGCAATGGAGCGTGCTTCAGTACATTCACCTGTCGCTAGCAATTCATTGATTTGCGACAACTTCCAAGGGATGACTTCCAATTCTTCCGGCTCATCACCCAAGAGTTTCTCAGCATACAACTGTTCGGCAATTATGATTTCTGTCATATGCTCCAAGTAAGATGGCGCAATTGAAAAAGAACTCAAGTGATGCAAAACCTTGGCGCCAAAACCGACTTCTTCCTTAAGTTCGCGGTTTGCCGCTTCAAAAAAAGATTCACCCGGATCAGTTTTACCTTTAGGCAAACCTAATTCATAACGATGCACGCCTGCCGAATATTCGCGCACTAACAATACCGTCTCCGCATCCAGCATGGGTACAACTAACACCGCGCCGCCGCCCTGGCTTCTCGCCAAGCGTTCGTAATTGCGCTGTTCGCCATTGCTAAACTGGATATGCAAGGATTCAATGCGAAACAAGCGGCTGCTGGCAACCGTGGTCTTATCGAGAATGATAGGGATTTCAGCCATTATGCTATTTTAAGTGATTGGTTTTTTATAAATATAACGCACTCTTATGATTGATTGGAAAAATATTGACACTGTCCTGCTGGATATGGACGGCACATTGCTGGATTTGAATTTCGATAATCATTTCTGGAAAGAATTTGTACCGCAAAAATTCGCGGAACAACAAGGCATCACACTAGCAGCCGCTAAACAGCAACTGCAACCCCGTTTTAAAAGCTTAGAAGGGCAATTGCAGTGGTATTGCTTGGATTATTGGAGCGAAGCCTTGGCCTTGGATATTGCCGGATTAAAGACGGAAATCGCGGGCATGATTGCGGTATTGCCGCATGTAGTGGAGTTTTTGGAAAAACTTCAAAGCGCCCGGCAACAGACTTGGTTAGTTACCAACTCACATCGCGGCGGTTTAGCGTTAAAGATGGAAAAAACCTGCTTGCAGCCATTTTTTGATGCCATTATCAGCTCCCATGATTTGGGCGCGCCAAAAGAACAATCGGCATTTTGGACATTGTTACAACAGCAGCGGCATTTCAATCCTGAACGGACGCTGCTGGTAGATGACAACCTGGCGGTTTTGGCTTCTGCCAAGGCATTCGGTATCGCCAATCTGGTTTCGGTCAGCCGCCCTGATAGCAGCCAACCGAAAAGAACGATTGTTGATTATCCCGCTATTGAGGATTTTCGGGCGTTGATGGTTGGGCTTTAGGATAGCTTTTGTGCTCGCGTTTGCCATGCGGCTTGTGCCTTTCAACCGCTGGGCGGCGTTCTGCGGGTATCACTTCGGCTAACAAGTCGGCAGTGATTGGCAATACGGGGACTTTTTGCTCGATATAATCTTCAATATCCGGCATGGAATACGCATATTCTTCGCAAATAAAACTAATGGCGATGCCGTTGGTGCCAAACCGTGCAGTACGACCGATACGATGCACGTAATCTTCCACATCCTGCGGCAAATCGTAATTGAATACATGGGTTACGCCGTCAATATGCAGGCCACGGGCAGCCACGTCGGTGGCAATTAGCAGGTTGATTTTATTTTCTTGGAAATCATTCAACAAACGTTGGCGCTTCTCTTGCGGGACATCGCCACTTATCGCCGCCGCTTTGTAGCCGTTAGCGATTAAGGTGTCATTGAGCAATTCCGCACAGCGCTTGGTATTGACAAAAACGATACTGCGCGCTGGCTGGTCTTTCTGCAATATGCCCAATAGCAGCGGTAGTTTTTGCTCGTTAGCGGGGCAATAGGCGGTTTGTTCGATGGCTTTGGAGGTGACTTCTTCGCTTTCAATGCGGATCAACACCGGGTTGTTCATGTGTTCGTAAGCCAATTCGGTGACGCGGTATGACAAGGTCGCGGAAAACAGCATATTCAAACGCTGACCCGGTGGCGGCATTCTTCTTAGCAAAAAGCGGATGTCTTTAATAAAACCTAAATCAAACATGCGGTCTGCTTCATCCATTACCGTGACTTGCACGTTATTTAAGGTGAAGGCATTTTGTTTGTAGAAATCGATAATCCGCCCTGGCGTGCCGATAATAATGTCGACATCCGATTTAATGCTGGCGAGTTGTTTTTGGTAATCCGTGCCGCCGTAGATCAGCGCAAACTTAAAACTCAAGTGTTTGCTCAACAACAGCGCGTCTTTATGGATTTGGATAGCCAATTCGCGCGTTGGCGCAAGAATAATGGCACGGGGATTTTTAATGGGCTGGCGTTCAATAGCCTTCTGAACTTTTTTCTCTACAGCAAGTGGCGGGGCATCATCAAAGCCGTATTCGTCCAGCGCATCATCTGCTTCATCGTCATCGTAAATGCCGTCATTCAACAAATGCTGGAAAGTCGCCAATAAAAACGTTGCGGTTTTCCCCGTGCCTGTCTGCGCTTGTCCGGCAATATCCTTCCCTCGTAACGATAACGGTAAGGCTTTGTCCTGAATAGGCGTGCATTGGTTAAATCCTGCGTCTTTCAGGCTACGTAAAATTTCGTCGGAAAGTTCAAGGTTGCTGAACCGGGTTTGAGTTAGGTGCGTAGTATTTTTCATAGCCCAATAGGATAGCGTAAAAATCCTTGTGGTTAAAATCCTTAACCTAGAAATAAATTGACTAGCCGCCTTATCGTCCCTATAGTTTTAGTTTTTTTATTTTGGAGAATTACTGTGAGCGACTTAGTGCTTCATGTAAGCGATGATGAATTTAACGAGAAAGTAATTGAATCCAGCCTGCCTGTATTAGTCGATTACTGGGCAGAATGGTGTGGCCCTTGCAGAATGATTGCGCCATTGTTGGATGTGATTGCCGAAGAATACAAAGGCAAATTGATCGTTGCCAAACTGAATATTGATGAAAATCAAAAAACCCCACAACACTATGGTGTGCGCGGTATCCCAACCTTAATGATTTTTAAGGATGGCGAATTGGAAAGCACCAAAGTTGGCGCGCTAACAAAACCTGAATTGGTAAAATTCATAGAAAACAACATCTAATTCGTTTCTGCCTAAGAACGTGCCTTAAATTTATCGCCTGATGTTTGCCGTGTTAACCCCACCCTACCATCCGGTTATAAGCCTCAAGCACGTTCCTAAACAGGCAATAAAGGTTGGACGCAAATAGGCGCATCAGTTATACTGCCACCCGTGCCGCGATCTTGGCATCCAAGCATTCCATCCAGAAGTTACATCCCTGAATCCAAATCCTACCTTATCCCTGTCCTTACGGTCTTACACCGTATGCAGTTTCCTGCGAGCCGTGTTTTTTATATGAACCTTACCGAATTAAAATTAAAACAAATCAGTGAAGTTATTGATATTGCTGAGTCATTAGGGCTTGAAAACGTCGCCCGCTCGCGAAAGCAAGATCTCATCTTCGCCATTCTAAAAAAACAAGCCAAAGCAGGCGACGACATCTACGGCGATGGCGTATTGGAAATATTGGCAGACGGCTTTGGTTTCCTAAGAACCCCTGGATGTTCCTATTTAGCTGGCCCTGACGACATTTATGTTTCCCCTAGCCAAATCAGACGCTTCGCCCTGAAAACAGGCGACACCATTAGCGGCAAAATCAGACCGCCTAAAGACAACGAACGCTATTTCGCCATGCTTAAAGTTGAACAAATCAATTTTGAGCCACCCGAAAACACCAAAAACAAAATTTACTTCTCCAACTTAACGCCGTTGTTTGCCAACCAGCGTTTCGTTTTGGAACAAGGCAACGGCAGCAGCGAAGACATCACCGGACGGATAATCGACCTGATTGCCCCTATCGGCAAAGGCCAACGTGGCTTGATTGTATCGCCGCCAAAAGCGGGTAAGACCATGATTTTGCAAAGCCTTGCACAATCCATTGCCGAAAAAAACCCCGAATGCTACCTCATCGTGCTGCTCATTGACGAACGTCCAGAAGAGGTTACCGAAATGGAACGCTGCGTACGTGGCGAAGTCATTTCCAGCACCTTCGACGAACCCGCGACCCGCCATGTGCAGGTTGCCGAAATGGTTATCGAAAAAGCCCGCCGCTTGGTTGAACACAAACACGACGTGGTCATTTTGTTAGACTCCATCACCCGTCTTGCCCGTGCCTACAACACCGTTGTGCCCTCTTCCGGCAAAATCCTCACAGGTGGTGTTGACGCCAACGCCCTAGAAAAACCCAAACGTTTCTTTGGTGCTGCGCGTAATATTGAAGAAGGCGGCAGCTTAACCATTATCGCCACCGCCTTGGTTGATACCGGATCACGCATGGACGAAGTGATTTACGAAGAATTCAAAGGCACAGGCAATATGGAATTGCATCTGGACAGAAAAATTGCTGAAAAACGCATTTACCCTGCCATCAACATCAACCGCTCCGGCACTCGCCGTGAAGAATACTTGGTTGATCCCGACTCCCTACAAAAAACGTGGATACTCCGTAAAATCCTGCAACCGATGGACGAAATGGCAGCATCCGAATTTTTAATCGGCAAACTCAAAGACTTCAAAACCAACGCCGATTTCTTTGATTCCATGAAACGGTAAAAAGCCTAGAAGTTTTATTATGAAAGAATCCAAAAATAGTCTTTTGGATTCCAAACCAACACTACAAAACTCACATACTTAGAATTTACTGCGACAAAGTAACAATTTCTTTTTGGGGATTGTTACTTTTCGTTAAGCTATGATTTTTATCCTTGTTATTCAAACAGATAAAAAACCTATCAAATAATCTGCGGCATCCGCTGACGGCACATGGAACTTCGAACCGGAGTCGGGAGAAGTTACTGCCGTTAGTCCCGCGCAGCCCTCATCGCAACCGGCGTTTTTTCGAGCATGCTTTTCGCGAAGAATAAAATGCAACCGGGCGATGTTGAGGGCGTAGAGTCAGTGGCACGATGTCCCGATCCCCTTGTTGGGTCGGGACGATATGGTGACAGGACGGCGCGGGCTTGCGGAGCAATCTAACCGTCGCGTAGTTTTTGCGGATTTTCGGGCAGGACGCCCGG
>CAIYRS010000099.1 GCA_903928685.1 uncultured Methylococcaceae bacterium | reverse complement strand
TACTTTCTTTTGTTCCGCAAGCCACAAGGATGTGGCGAATGCCGAAAATGCAGGAGCAATTTTCGGCCAAAAGAAAGTAGCCAATGAAATGGCGGCCCGGTTGCCGCTCATGTCTTGCGCTCCTCGCATTTGTCGGGGGACGGCAGAATGGGCTTCCTGCCCATCTGCCGCCGTGCGGCATCCATGCCGCACCCCTTCGGGCTGTTCCCGACAAATGCTGCGGTGCTCGACGCGGCAAACGGGAGAAAGCGCGTTACTGCGTAACGTCAGTTAAAAATAACAATAACAGTTAGGCGTTATAAGGAGATTTAAGATGGTTGCGGAACAATTTGCCAGGCCAGTACACGGTGCGCTGGGTGGTTTTTTTCCGAGGGCGAATGATTTTAATGAGGTGTTTAAGCTTCGCTGGGGAAAAATTGATTTCGAGGTGTTTCATGGGGTGCAGGCGAATGTGAAGGTGCTGGTGAAGGTTTACCGCGATCACGGGGTTTGTGAGCGCTATTTGGTGGATACCGATGCCAGCCATTGCCAGTGGAATTACCACAAACGCCATACCCGAGATTTTTATATTTTGGCGGAGTCCGCGCATTTCGGCCCGGCGCGGTGCGTTAAATTCGCTTTTATTGTGCATATCAATGAGCAGTCCATCGCTTCTGAGTATGAATACATTTTTATGGACTCGCAGCAGCTGCATGAGGATTCGCTGCAATCTGCCGCTATCAGCCTGCAATGGGCGACTGCCAATAGTTTCCGCGCTTATGAATTGGATGCGGGCGCACTTCAGGCTGATGCCGATTGGTATAACCAGCATTTTGATGCCTTGCAACTGGTGCCTAAATTTACTAAAGGCCAAGTCAACCATCCGTTTCATCCCAAACGTTATATTCATGATTTGATTGATAAGGTCATCCGCAGCAAACGCGAGACGCCTAGCCGTTTGTGTACGGTGAAGGTGAGTGTGGATTGTATTGATGATGGCGATTTTATTAATCATTTGATTCATGCCAGCCAGCAGGGTGTGTTGGTGCAGTGTTTGGTCGATTGGCGCAAGATGACCTTGACCAATAGCCCACATTACGCGCGGCTGAAACGGGCAAGAGTGGAGTTGTTGGGGATATTTTGTACGCCTAAGCACCATTTAATTGAAGTCGAACCGGATATGCACACCAAGTTCATCATCTTTAATGATGAAGATGCGATTTTAGGCTCGTTCAATATCACTTTTGACCGCTGGTGGGCGAATTGGGAATCGGGTATGACTTTCCATTCCAAAGGCGTTTGCCGTTTGTTGGATAATATTTTCCAAAGCCAACGCGGTGGCGTTATCCAAAAATATGGTATTGATCCGTTAAGCCATTTTAATCTGCTGTATACCTTCGGCAGGCATACCATGAGCAATGGCAAGGTTTACCGCCCGCACCATGCGATTTTGGCGGAAATTCACCGCGCCCGTTATTCCATTAAAGTGTGTTTGTTTTTGATGGGCGATTTGCTCGGCGACCATAACGACAGCGTGGTGAATGCGTTGATACAGGCGCATCATCGCGGGGTTTATGTGCATGTGTTGTTTAACGGGCATTTGGCGCGGGAAGGCAAGATTGGCGTACCTAGGCCGATGGCGGAGGAGTTGGAGCGCCCGTTGTTGGCGGCGGTGCAGCGCTTAAAGTCGGCGGGTATCGCGGTGGGTTTGGTGTATGGCAAAGACGACCACCCCGTGCCGTATTCGCCTATCCATTCTAAGTACTGCATTATTGATGATTACATCGTTTTGGAAGGTAGTTTTAATTGGTATAACACCTCGGTGTTTTCCCACGATTTGCTGGTGGTTGCCGCCAACCGAGATGTCGCCGCGCCTTATTTGTATGAGTTTGAGCAGATACAGGTTTCGTTTCGGGTTTATTACTAGCGGTATTTTGTCCACGAACTACACGAAAAAACACGAAAATAAATGATGAATTGTATGGCGTTGTGGAGTTCGTGTTTGGATTGGTAATTGATGTTATGCAGGCATTTTCCATGGGATGAAAAATCATAATCCCGAATGGGGGGGGCGAATTTATCGAAGTACGAAGGGAATCAATCAGTTCAGCACTACTTCTATAGCTACTGCTTTTTTTCGTGTTTTTTCGTGTCGTTCGTGGACAAATACTAATCGGGAATATTTCCTTTTTACCCCCCAGCTCTAGTGGTGGCCTTAGCAAATGACTACTATGCGCCAACTTGTTATGTAAGAGATTGGAATAAATGAAATACGCTTGTGAAATTATCGGCTTGTTAGCCTTGTCCGCCGCCAGTATTGGCGTGTCGGCGGAAGAAAAAGCCATCGATTTAGGTGTGGCTGAAGTGGTTGCGGTGACGCCGTTGCAAGAGGGTGGTGTGGATATAGATAAAATCCCCGCTGCGGTACAAACGGTGTCGGCAAAGCAAATAAGTAAGGCGCAAAGCATTTCGCTTGCTGATTACATCAACCGTTATTTGGGTAGCGTGCATATTAATGAGGCGCAGAATAACCCATTGCAGCCAGATGTTTATTATCGTGGTTTCGTGGCTTCACCGTTGCCGGGTATGCCGCAGGGTTTGTCGGTGTATGTTAATGGTGTGCGTTTTAATGAGCCGTTTGGCGATTCAGTCAATTGGGATTTAATTCCGCCGGGCGCGATTGCTTCGACTACTTTGCAAGGCGGTTCAAATCCGGTCTATGGCTTAAACAGCTTGGGCGGGGCGCTTGCCATTAAAACCAAAACCGGGTTTAGCGCACCGGGACATCAGTTGGAAGTATACGGCGGCTCGTTTGATCGCCATGTGGAAGAAATTACCAGTGGCGGCAATAACGGTAAATGGGGTTATTTTCTGGATTTACGCAGTTTTTCTGAGCAAGGCTGGCGCGATTTTTCGCCGTCTGCCGCTAAGCAAGCCTTAGGTACCTTGAGCTGGCAAGGTGATCGCGGCAATTTGGATTTAACGCTCGCCAGTAATGACAATGATTTGCGCGGCAACGGCCCTGCGCCTATCCAATTACTGCAAAAAGACCGCACAGCGGTATTTACCCATCCTGACCAAACCGTTACTCGGTTGTTTTTTGCTGAGTTGGCGGGTAATTATGCGTTGACGGATAAGGTTGAGCTAAGTGGTAATGGCTATTTTCGGCAAAACCGGATGCGTTCATTTAATGGCGACAATAGTGATTATGAGGCTTGTTTGCGGCGTAGAAATGCTGGAAAACTGTGCCAAGATCCCGGTAGGCAAGAAGAAGTGGTGGTAGCAACCGATGGTAGCGATGTGTTGGCGAGTGATGCCGTGGAAGGCGCGACCAATAATGTCAGTGCAACCAATATGTATAGCCGTGGCGGTACCTTGCAAGCGGCGTTCAACCAAGATTGGTTTGCCCATGAAAATAGTTTGGTGACTGGGGTCAGTTACGATAATGCCAGTGTGCATTTTGCTTCGGATACCGAGTTGGCGCAGTTAACCGATAGCCGTGGCACGATTGGCAGTGGTGTGTATGTTGATGAATCTAAGGTGCGCTTGCATACCGAAAGTGAAACCGTCGGCGTGTTTATCTCAGACAGTTTTAATATTACCAAGGCACTGACGGCGACGCTGGCCGGACGTTATAACCATAACGATTTGGTGATGGTGGATGATTATATTAATGATCCGGTTAAAAACCTGAATGGTCGCCACAGCTTTGAGCGCTTTAACCCATCAGCTGGCTTGAGCTATAAATTTAATCCGCAATTGACGGTTTATGGCAATTACAGTGAGTCGTCGCGGATGCCAACGCCGATGGAATTAAGCTGTGCCGATCCAGCTGCGCCTTGTAAATTGCCGAATTCTTTTTTGTCTGATCCGCCGTTAAAACAGGTTGTCGCGCATACGTTTGAAACAGGTTTTAAAGGCCATCTAAATGCCTTGTGGGGTAAAGGCGATGGTGTTTGGAATTTGGCGTATTTCAATACCACCAATACCGATGACATTATTTTCCGCCGTGACTTCACCAGTAATTTTAATAACCAAGGTTATTTCAGTAATGTCGGTAAAACCTTAAGGCACGGTTTGGAAGCAGGGGCAGGGGTGGATTTTCCACAGTTGTTTTCGGCTATCGATGATTGGCATTTTTCTGTGAACTATACCTATCTGCAAGCGGTGTATTTGGATAGCTTTGGGGTGCAAAATCCGTTGGAGGATGGGGCAATCATTGCTGTGAGTTCTGGCGATAGGATTCCTGGTATTCCTGAGCATGTCTTTAAATTTGCGGCTAATGTGGCGTTGTGGAAAAAACTCTTCTTGGGTGTCAATGGTTTATACAATGGCGAGCAAGTATTTAGAGGGGATGAGGCGAATGTCGGGCCGTTGCTGTCTGATTATTTTGTTTTTAATTCGACGGCTGAATATAAGTTTAATAAACACTTTAGCGTTTTTGGTAAGTTGGATAATGTCTTTAACGCCAATTACAGTTCTTTTGGTGTCTATGGTAATGCCACGGATGTACTGGGGAAAAAGTATGATGATGGACGATTTGTCTCGCCAGGTGCGCCAAGGGCAGGTTGGGTCGGTGTTCGCTTAAGCTTTTAATGGTGTGGCTATGAATAGATGTCCGTGGGCTATGAATAGTGTACTGGAAACGCATTATCACGATCATGAATGGGGCGTGCCTGTGCATGATGACCACCTGCTGTTTGAGTTCCTTATATTAGAAGGCGCACAAGCGGGCTTGAGTTGGTCAACCATATTAAAGAAGCGTGCGGGCTATCGGCTGGCATTTGATGATTTTGATGTTGAGCGTATCGCTGCTTACGATGAGGCGAAAATTGATTTGTTGTTGCAGAACCCGGATATTATTAGGAATCGCTTGAAAGTAAGGTCGGCGGTGACTAATGCCCAAGCGTTTTTAAACGTAAAATCGGAGTTTGGCAGTTTTGATGCTTATATCTGGCAATTTGTTGGTGGCAAAAGCTTATGTAATCACTGGCAACAAGCGAGCGATGTACCCGCGTCAACGCCAATATCGGACGCGATGAGCAAGGATTTAAAAAAACGCGGTTTTAAATTTGTCGGCACAACTATTTGTTATGCCTATATGCAAGCGGTTGGTATGGTGAACGATCATTTGGTCGGTTGTTATCGGCATTCGCAGTTGCTTTAACAGTAAGGAAAAGAAATGCGCTATCTACATAGTATGGTGAGGGTTGCTGATTTAACGGAATCTTTGGATTTTTACTGTAATAAGCTGGGTTTTCAAGAAAGCCATCGCATGGAAAGCGAGGCAGGTCGGTTTACTTTGGTCTATCTCTTTGCGCCTTTAGATGCAGGTCAGGCGTTGGCAACAGAAGCACCGTTATTGGAGCTTACTTATAATTGGGATGCGGAAGAGTATTCTGGTGGACGAAATTTTGGTCATCTCGCATTTGAAGTCGAAAATATTTATGGCTTATGCGAAAAATTAATGGATGCAGACGTAGTGATTAATAGGCCGCCAAGAGATGGGCGTATGGCATTTGTTAAATCGCCTGACGGAATATCGATAGAGTTTTTACAAAAAGGCACAGCGCTTACGCCAGAAGAGCCGTGGGTTTCTATGGCAAATAGCGGCACTTGGTAAAAAAATTAAAAATTATAATTCTTATTTTTCAGAAAGTTATTTTATAAATCCCCTTTGTGTTCCTCTAATAGAGATTTTTCCGTTGACACGCCCGCAAAACCCGCTAAAATGGTCGGCTTTCCCGGATGAAGCTGATTTGTCCGGGGATGGATGTTGCCGCCGTTGTATGATTTTGGCGGGCTTTGCGGGATTGCAAAGTTGTTGACAAAGGGAATTTGGTCTGTATAATAG
>CAIYRS010000098.1 GCA_903928685.1 uncultured Methylococcaceae bacterium | reverse complement strand
GGCAGGGAAGCCGCGCGGCGGCAGATGGGCAGGAAGCCCATTCTGCCGTCCCCCGACAAATACCCCACAGGGCACAAGTGCGAGGAGCGCAAGACATGAGCGGTAATCGGGCCGCCTTTTCTTTGGCTACTTTCTTTTCGACTGCATGGATGCAGGAGGTAGAGCAACGCATGGAGCAGTTGCCGAGGCGGCGCAAAAGAAAGTAACTCGTCTTCGGGTGCGAGAACCCGATTTAAAAAACATCGCGATAGCGATTCATTATTAATTATGTTTGTCCAACAAAATGCGGCTGCGTAACATCCGTTGATAGCTTAACTTGAATGTAACGCTAAAACAGTCCCAATAACATCGTACCAAAACGGTAACGCCACCAAACTTAACGCGGTGGTGACGGTTACTGCCATGGCATACAGGCCGCTATCTAAACGGAAACGGTCGCAAAAGACGATGCCTAAAATCATGCTGGGCATGGATAAATCTAAAACCGCTGCTGCTTTGTGGGCATCGTCGACGGTCATGTAGCCCGCGAAAAATAACGCTGCTACAGGCATCAATACCAGTTTTATCAAGACTAGCGGTAACACATACGGCACATTGGCAAATTTTATCGACCGCCAATTTAAGGCCAAACCTATGGAAAATATCATCAGCGGCACAACGCCTGCTGCGAGTTTTTGTAATAATCCCGCTAGCCAATCGGGGCAGGGGATGGCATTGAGGTTTAACACCACGGCGGTGGCGGCTGCCCAAAATGGCGGCGCATTTAGGTAACTGAGTGCGGATTTCTGCGGGTTATTGGCTTCTGTGCCATAACGTCTGACCACCATTAGGCCGACGGTGAATAAAAAGGGGGCGACGGAAAATAAGTCCATTTGTATGATGACCGATCGCGTCCAGCTGCCGTAGGCTTTTTCTAATACTGGCAGTCCTAGGTAAGTGGTATTGGGGAAAACCGCCAGTAAGATTGCCCCTAAGCGGGCGTGGTCAAATTTTAGGATTTTGCCGATCAGCCACAGGCACAACATAGATGAGCTAACGCAGCAGATACCCAAGAGCGTGTATTGCAAAGATTTGACGCCAATGTCCGCCGTCCATAGTACGTTGGCCACCATCGCTGGTAGTAACAGATAGTAAACTACCGAAGTCAGCACAGTGCGGGTGTGTTCGGCGCTTAAGCCCGCAGGCTGCAATAGTCGCCAGCCGACCCCACAGGCCATTAGTAAGGTCATTTGTATTAATGTTGAATTCATGGTGGTTTCTGGTTGGATTGGCTATTATGATTCACCGACTTGGCAAGTTCCGGTAACATAACAGTTTAACAGTTGATAGGAGGGATTATGATCGCCAATACACTACGCTACACCCGTTTAATGATAACGGCTTTATTACTTTTGTCGGGTAACTTGGTGAAAGCGGATGCTGAATCGGTTTCCGTTCAAGAAGCGGCAAGCTTGTCGACACAGCAACATGCCATTATTGTTGATGTCAGGGAATTAGCCGAATGGCAAAAATCCCATATCCCTAATGCCATCCATATTCCGCTTGGCGATTTAGAAAAACGCTTACCGGAATTGGCGCAGTATAAAAACAGCCCAATTATTACCCAATGCCGCAGCGGCAAGCGCTCTTTACAAGCGGCAAAGGCGTTAAAGTCCGCTGGTTTTAGTGAAGTATACAATATGGACGGCGGCTTAAATGCTTGGCAAAAAGCCGGATTGCCTAGCCAGTAAAGTCATCTCAACACAAACCGTTCGTGCCGAGCTTGTCGAAGCATGAATGGTTTGTGTTTTGGGGAATGGATTTTTCCATTCATCCTTCGACAGGCTCAGGACGAACGGAAAAATCCTTAACTTAACTGCATTGGTTTCAATCCCCGTCCTGCCGAGGTAAAAAACAAGTTTTTTACTCCACCTAAGCTTAGAAACCAGCGTTAAACCCTTTTTAGCCTTTAATCTTTTTTAACCCCTTAAATTATCCAATCATGTCAGCTACTTTCATTTCCCAAAAAAACATTCCTGTCCGTGAACGCCTGATTATGGCGCTAGATGTGCCTAGCATCCCCGAAGCGCAAGCCTTGGTTGAAGAACTGGGCGATTCGGTCATTTTTTATAAAGTCGGCATGGAGTTGTTTATGTCCGGCGATTATTTCGGTTTTATTGAATGGCTGAAACAGCAAGATAAAAAAGTCTTTGTCGATTTAAAATTTTTTGATGTGCCTGAAACCGTCGGTCGGGCGATTAAGGCATTAACTAGCAAAGGCGTTGATCTTGCTACCATTCATGGCAATGATGCCATCATGCAATCCGCCGCTGCTAACAAAGGCGATCTAAAAGTGCTGGCGGTTACTGCATTGACCAGTTTAGACCGTGGCGATTTGGATGATTTGGGTTTTCAGTGCGATGTCCGCGATTTGGTGTTGTCCCGCGCCAAACGCGCTTTGCAAATCGGTTGCGATGGCATTGTTTCTTCCGGCTTGGAAGTTGCCATGTTGCGTGAACATTTAGATCACCGCTTATTAGTCATCACGCCCGGCATTCGCCCCGTAGATAACCGCGAAGAAGATGACCAAAAACGTGTGGTCAGCGTGGAAATGGCGTTTGCCAATGGCGCAGATTACATCGTCGTCGGCAGACCTATCCGTGATGCCGAAGACCGCAAAGCCATGGCTGAGAAAATTCAGGGGCAGATTGCTGGGGTGTTTGCTAACGCTTTAGTCTAATGACCTAAAGACTTTTCGGTATGGTTTTCGTAGGGGCGAGCGGCTGCTCGCCTTGTCTCGGCAGGATTTGTAAAAGAATCGCTGAACAAAGCCTTCGACAAGCTCAGGCCGAACGGAATCAATTAGTTCAGCACTCCCTAAGAGTTCTAAAAAGGCGGACAGCCGTCCGCCCCTACCAAGTTAGCTTGAACCGACAAAAAACCATTGACTGAATACTAGGTTTGTACGCCTTGTTACCAACCGAAACAAAGGTTTAACTCACTACCAATTCTTATTGGAGGCAATTATGAAGTTACAGGTTGTTGTTCATCCTGCTGAAGAAGGCGGGTTTTGGGCGGAAATTCCCGCATTTGCTGGCTGTGTTTCAGAAGGGGATACGTTTGAAGAAACCTTGTTAAATATTAAAGAGGCGGCAGAGGGTTGGTTAGAAGTGGCTGCCTTACGCGGTATAACAAATAGCCAAACACAAATTGCCGAAATTGAGTTATGAAGTCCATTTCGGGCAAGGTTTTTTGCAAAATTTTGCTTTTACATGGCTGGCAATTACAGCGCATTCGCGGCAGTCATCACATTTATACTCATCCAAACCGCGTTGAAATTTTAACGGTGCCTATTCATGGCAACCAAGATTTAAAAATCGGCACTTTAAGCAAATTGCTAAAAGACGCCGGGCTTTCAGAGCGCGATTTTTAAACCGTTATTTTACAGCCGTCCGCATCGTCACAAATTCCTCTGCCGCCGTTGGATGAATGCCAATGGTTGAATCAAACACAGCCTTCGTTGCGCCTGCCCGAATCGCCACCGCCATACCTTGGATAATCTCGCCAGCATCAGCCCCCACCATGTGGATGCCCAAGACCTTATCGGTACTACCTTGTACCAGCATTTTCATCAAAGTTTTTTCACCTAAGCCCGACAAGGTGTGCTTCATCGGTGTAAATACCGATTTGTAAACCACGACATCGTCAGCAAAACGCTTTCTGGCTTCGGCTTCAGTTAAACCCACCGTGCCGACATTCGGTTGACAAAACACGGCGGTGGGAATGTTGTCGTAATCCACGGGTGTGCGTTTGTCGGTGTACAACTGGTTGACCAACGCCATCGCTTCGGCGGTCGCCACGGGCGTTAGGCTGATGTGGTGGGTAACGTCGCCCAAAGCGTAAATCGACGGGATGTTGGTTTGGTAATCGGCGTTAATTTTTATGGCACCGATGTCGGTGGTTGCTACGCCCACTGCTTCTAAACCTAAGCCTGCGGTATTGGGCGATCTGCCTGTCGCGTATAACACCAAATCGGCAACTAAAATTTGCTTGCTGTCGGTTATCAGCTGATAGCCGCCAGCGCTTTTGTGGATGGCTTCGATATGGCTATCCAACAAAATGGTAATGCCTTTTTTCCGCATTTCTTGGGCGACGAAATCGCGGATGTCGTCATCAAAACCGCGCAGTAGTTTGTCGCCACGGCAGCACAAGGTGGTCTCCACGCCTAAGCCATTCATAATGCCAGCAAATTCTACGGCGATATAACCGCCGCCGACGATCACCAGCCGTTTCGGTAAGGCTTCTAGCGCGAACATGTCATTGGAGCTGACGATATGCTCTTTGCCCGGTATATCGGGTATCACAGGCCAGCCGCCCGTGGCGATTAAAATGCGTTCGGCAGTGAGTTTTTGGTCGCCGATTTGTACGCTATGGGCATCCAGCAACTGCGCTTGTCCATCGTAAACAGTCACGCCGGAGTTGCTCAGCAAATTGCCGTAAATGCCTTGTAGGCGTTCGATTTCCTGATTTTTTTGCTGGCGCAATGTTGCCCAATCGAATTGCGGCTCGCCGACCGACCAGCCAAAACCTTTGGCGGCGGCAAAATCGTCATGGAAATGCGCGGCGTAGACGAACAATTTTTTCGGCACGCAACCGACGTTCACGCAAGTGCCGCCCAGATAGCGATTTTCGGCAATGCCGACGCGCACGCCCAAAGCCGCCGCCATCCGCGCCGCACGCACGCCGCCCGAACCTGCGCCTATCACGAACAAATCGTAATCGTAGTTTGTCATGGGGATTCTCTTAGTTATCTGATGTTAGTTATTTGTCCACGAACAACACGAAAAAACACGAAAGAACAATCGAAGTTAATTCGCTACATTGATTGGATTTGTGCGGGTAATGCAAAAGTCCGTTGCAATTCATTTGTGTTCGTGTCTTTTCGTGTTGTTCGTGGACAATAAAAATTAATTTGGAGCGCGGACATCCTGTCCGCTGTATTGCGGGCAGGATGCCCGCGCTCCTAGTTAAGCCTTAGGCTTGCAAATACGCCAACATGGTTTCCGCACTGCTGACGGTGAACGGGTCTTCGGGGTAGTTGTCGGCAATGCCTGGTTCGCTGAATAATTTAACGATAGCGCCGTCATCGACCAACATGGCATAACGCCATGAACGGTAGCCGAAGCCTAAGTTTTCTTTCTTCACCAACATGCCCATGCCACGGGTGAAATCGCCATTGCCATCCGGCAACATCTTGACGTTTTTGATGCCCAAATGTTTGCCCCATTGGAACATGGTGAAGGCATCGTTAACGCTTAAGCAATAAACTTCATCAACGCCTTGGGCGATAATTTCCGCATATTTGGCTTCAAAGCCGGGCAAATGCGTGCTGGAACAAGTTGGTGTGTAAGCGCCAGGCAACGCCAAGACAACAATTTTTTTGCCTTTGAAAATGTCATCGGTGCTGACATCTTGCCAGCGGAACGGGTTATCACCGCCGATGCTTTCATCGCGGACACGGGTTTTAAAAATTACGTTGGGTACGGTAGTGGTCATGGTAGTTCTCCGGTATCAAAAAGGGTTTTGGGTTAACGCGGAGCTAGTGTAGCGATTAAACGATTAACAGAAAAATTGATTGTTTGAATAAAATCGATTGGTTTTTTGAATGTATGCACTGAATTTTAACGGTAAGGGTGTAATTAATTGCACAAACTATGGGTATGGTCATGCTGGTATAGCTTCTGGACTATAACGGGATTGCTGAAACCTAGAAGCCAAGCACGGCAATGCCCCGTTTTTCTGATGGTTTTGGCTTAGACAACCTGCCAATTGATAGGCTTTTCAAATCATGTCGTCTATATTCCGGCAATCCCTGCGGAAATGGTCTGATGCTACACAATCACTTTTTGTTAGGCGAAAATAAAAAATAATGAATCGCTATCGCGATGATATTTAAATCGGGTTCTCGCACCCGAAGGCGAGTTACTTTCTTTTGCGCCGCCTCGGCAACTGCTCCTGCGTTGCTCTACCTCCTGCATCCATGCAGTCGAAAAGCAAGTAACCAAAGAAAAGGCGGCCCGATTACCGCTCAAGTCTTGCGCTCCTCGCACTTGTGCCCTGTGGGGTATTTGTCGGGGGACGGCAGAATGGGCTTCCTGCCCATCTGCCGCCGTGCGGCATCCATGCCGCACCCCTAACGGGCTATTCCCGACAAATGCTCCGGTGCTCGACGCGGCAAACGGGAGAAAAGCACGTTACTGCGTAACGTTAGAAGATAATTTATGTTGATACTAACGTTTTGGATTTTTTAAACGATATAAAGCCGATATGTCTTCATCGCCAAAACCGTCTGCCATTAATTGTTGGTAGGCGATTACCGTCATATCCGACAAAGGAATGCTGATCCCAGCTTGCGCTGCCATGGTTTGGCAGATGTGCAAATCTTTATGGTGTAAGGCCAGTTTGAAGCCTGGGGCGAATGTGCCGTTGGTCATGGTGCTGCCGCGTTTGTCTAAAAACCAATTGCCCGCAGCACCGCCAGCGACGGCAGCAAGCACTTTTTCCATCGGCAAGTTTTGTGCCGCCGCAAACATTAGCGCTTCGGTGACGGCTTGGTTAATGCCTGCACACATCACTTGGTTGACGGCTTTGGTGGCTTGCCCGGAACCGACTTCGCCAACGTGGATAATCCGTGAGGACATTGCCTCCAGAACCGGGCGTACTGTTTCGACAATGCTGGCCTCGCCGCCAACCATAATTGATAGGCTGCCATTAATCGCGCCTTCTACGCCGCCGGACACTGGCGCGTCTAAAAATGCGATGCCTTTTGCCTGTAACAAGCTCGCTGCCTGCTTAGCGGTTTCACTGCTGACGGTGGACATATCTATGACTATTGCCCCGGTTTTAGCGGTTGTAGCAATAAGCTTAATGACTTCTAAGACATCGCTATCGGCGGAAACGCAGCTTAATAGCACATCCATATCCGCCGCCAGCGTGGCGATGTCGGTATAGGCGGTAACGTTTAATTCTGTTGCTAAGGCTTGGGCTTTGCTGGCAGTACGGTTATAAACGCCTGCCAATAACTTGGCTTTGGCAAGGTTTGTTGCCATGCCGATACCCATTGCGCCTAAGCCGATAAATCCTACTTGCATGATGGTTTCCTTTGGGTTTGTTGTTACATCAGTTGATTTTGTCCACGAAAAACACGAAAAGACACGAAATAGGGTTTAGTGCGTGTTTTAAAAGTCTCGAAGCAACACAAATTGGTCAGATGTAGAGACGTTGCATTGCAACGTCTCTACCAAAAAAACCGAAAAATTGACCGTTCAGTGCAAGACAAAGAAAAATTGGGACTAAAAAATCTCAGTTTTTACTGTCGCCAGACTTTTAAAACACGCACTTAAAAAACAGGCTTTTTGATGACATGTTTGCAAAACAATATCATATTGATTTTTATCATTATTTTAAATTTTCGTGTCTTTTCGTGTTTTTCGTGGACAAACAACTAATTCAAACAATAAAAAAGCCAAGCCAAATCAGTATTCAGCTTGGCTTTGATTAGGTTTGTTACCCCGTTACTTAGCAATAATTGCCAACTGATCGGCTTCTATGCCTAGCATCAACTCGCCTTTTAATAGGCCGACCAATTCTTGGCCTGCCATGCTGTAGCGCCAACCGTGTAGTAATGGGCAGTCTTCGTCGCCTTCATTAAATAGCAATACTTCCAAGTCTTTGCGGGTTGCCAAAATATTGGGGTTGAGGGCGTTTTCTTCGGCGCGGATGCGAACCAGCGCGGTGAGGATGTCCAAAATGGCTTCTTGTTGCTGAGTTTTCTTTGCTGGCCTGCCGTTTTCGTTGAGCGGTAGCGGCGGGCGGTCTTTGGCTTCGGTAATTAATCGGCAAATTTCTTTGCCGTGACGGCTGACAGTGCGCTCGTTAATGGCGCGTATTTTTGCCAGTTCACCTAGGCTTTCCGGTTGCAGTTTGGCGAGATCAAAGAGTAATTCATCGCGCAATAACCAGCTTTTGGGGCGGTTTTCTTGTTGGGCGGTGTGTTCACGCCAGTTGCTGAGGGTTTGGATGATGGACAGTTGTTTGCCCGTGAGCTTGTTTTTGCCTTTGATTTTTAGCCAGGCTTTTTCTGGATTGACGTGGTAATGCTCAGGATTGGACAGTTCGTTAAAGTCGTTGGTTAGCCAATCGATACGGCCCAGTTCGGTGAGTTTTTGCACCATGATTTTATAGATTTGGCACAAGTAAATGACATCATCGGCAGCGTATTCCAATTCGGCTGGGGATAGCGGGCGTTTGCTCCAATCGGCGCGGGTGTGGGCTTTGCTTAAGTTGATGTTGAGCAAACTGGAAACCAGCATGGCGTAGCCGGGGTTGTCTTGGTAGCCCAGTAATGGCGCGGCGACTTGGGTGTCGAAAATCGGCGCGGGCAGTTTGCCAGTGATTTGGTAGAAAATTTCCAAATCTTGGCGGCAGGAATGGAATACTTTGATGATTGCCGGGTTGTAGATGGCGGTAAATAAATCATCTAAGTTTGGTAAGGCGATGGGGTCTACGCAAACCGCCCAGTCGGGTGTGGCAATTTGTAGTAGGCAAAATTTGGGGTAGTAAGTTTTTTCGCGTAGGAATTCGGTATCTAAGGCCAGCCAAGGTTGCTTGGCTATTTCTACACACAGTTCAGCGAGTTGTTCTGGGGTGTCTATGTAGTTGATGCTAGTCATGGTTTTTAGGTGAACTGTTTGCAGAGAGGTTGTTAGGATAGCCGTTTGCCGTGTTGCCACAGGTCAATAACATCTATACAGCCATTGTTGGTGTGGCGATTGATTCCTAGAGCGGAATAGTGGCTTAGTTTGCGCCTCAGCTGAGGTCAGCTAGCGTTGGTGTCGTTATTGTTGGTTTTTTTGTAACGCCGATGCGGGATGATGCCGCGCTTTTTCCGGTTTTTTACCCGCTTGATGTCCAATTTGCGTTGGTTTATTTCCACGGTTTTTAGATGCTGGAAGATGTCCGGCGGCATGGCATCGGGTAAGTCGATGAGGGTGTAGACATTGCGGATGGTGACATTGGCAATATTGTTTTTATCAACACCGGATTCTTCAACCAATAGTTTTTGCAGTTGTTCCACGCAGAGTTGGTGCTGTGCGCCTATATCCAAACGATAACGCACCATTTTTACGGAGAGGGTATTTTTTTCCGGTGGGTTTGCCGCTGTCGGTGTTTGCCAGTGGTGAAGCAGGGCGGCGGCGCAATCTAAAATGTCGGTTTCCAGTTCTTCCGCAACGGTTTGCAATAGCGCCCGTTGCCGATCTAGCGGCTGGGTTTTTAAAATCTGCCGTAAATTGGCCTTTAGCGTTGCTAAATCGGGCTCGGATGCTGCCGGATGGTGGCTGTTGTTCATTTTAATAATAGCGTGGTGTTACTGGCGGTTTGGGTTGATTTCAACATAGGCTTCATCCCGTAAGCGACGTAACCACAGCTCGGTTTCTTCTTCAATTTTGCGTTTACGGATGGCGTCGCGGATACGGTTGCGGCGGTATTCGGCGCTGTTGTCTTTGCTTTCCCGCGCCAACACTTGGATTAAATGCCAGCCGAATTGGCTTTGTACGGGTTCGCTGATTTCATTGGGAGCGAGATTGTTCATGGCTTCTTCAAAGGGTTTTACCAAGTCGCCAGGGCTTACCCAGTCAAGCGAGCCGCCTTTTAAAGCCGAGCCTTTATCGTCGGAATGCGAGCGCGATAGGGTGGCGAAGTCGTCGCCATCGATCACCCGTGCTTTTAAGCCTAACAAGCGTTTTTGCGCTTCGGCATCGTCAATCAGTTCATTGGTTTTTATGAGGATATGGCGGACGTGGGTTTTGGTAATGATGTGGTTATCTAAACCTTTAATGTCCAACATTTTGATGATATGGAAACCGCTGGGGCTGCGGATGGGCTCGGAGATGCTGCCTTTAGACATGGCGGTGATGCCGTCGGCGAATAGGGTAGGGATGTCGCTGACTGCCCGCCAGCCTAAATCGCCGCCTTTTAGGGCGTTGTCATCGTTGGAATTGCCGATGGCCAGTTCTTTAAAGTCTTCGCCTGCACGCAAGCGTTTTACCAGTTGCGCGGCTTTTTCTTGGGCTTTTTGGATGTCGGTGGATGATGAGCCTTCTTTTAAGGCAATCAAAATATGCCCAAGATGGTATTGGATATTGTCTTCGCCAATTTTTTCTTGGGTTTCGATAAAGTGGTCAACTTCCCGTTCGGTGACTTTGATGCGCCCGCCGATTTCTCGTCCGCGTAATTGGTTAATGGCGATTTCATTACGCATATTGTCCAAAAAGCTTTTATAAGTCATGCCTTGGCGTTCTAGTTCGGCGCGGAATTGTTCAAGGCTCATGTTGTTGCGTTGGGCAATGTCGGCTGCCGAGCTGTTGAGTATTTCTTCGCTGATGGTGATGCCCGCACGTTCTGCCAATTGCCGTTGCAGTTTGTCGATAATCATTTTTTCCAGCACTTGTTTACGCAAGATGGATTCGGGCGGCATTTGGGTTTTGCTGGCTTGGATGCGCTGGGCGATGGTCGAGACTTCTTTGTTAAGCTCGTTTTCCAAGATGACATCATCTTCGACGATGGCGACGATGCTGTCCAAGGGTTGTGCGTGGCTAGGCAGGTTGCCGAGCAAAAGGCCGATGAACAGCAAAAAAGGCAGAAGCGTTGCTAAGCGGGTACGAATTAGGTTTGAGGTCATCATTGTTTCGGTTTTTGGTAGCCGGAAATACTGGTTGCAAAGAAATCGTCGAGTTGTGTGCCTAAGCCCGTTAGGCCTTTCAGTTCTATTTGGAAGAAAATGCCTGTTTGGGTGCTGCCTTCCACGGCTTGGCTGATGGGGTTGACCACTTGGTTGATACTGTTGATGTAGCTGCGGCCTATGACCCGGAAACGCCAGCAACAGTTCTCTTTTTCTACGCCAAAGAAGCCGTCTACGGTGCGGTTGTAAAGCCAAGAATATTGCCAGCGGCCTATGGCATACCAAGTACCTATTACTGGCCAACGGAAGGACATGTCGCTTTGGGTAATATCGTTGTCTTTGCTGTTGACTAGCGGGTCTTGTCGGTACAAATAGCCAAGGTTGATAAGCTGGTTGGCTTCGTGGGTGTAATGGATGGTAGCTTTGCCCCGGACAATGCGGTTGGAGTGCGGATCCCACTGCACGCCGCTGTCAACCGCCAAATGTTTGCTGATTTCGCTGCCTAATTCGCCGACCAGCGGTGATGTGCGGCTGGTTTCAACAGGGCTGTTGGCTAAATCTAGGGTGACTTCACGGTTACGGAAGTAAAAAATTTGGCCGATATTCAGTTTTAACCGTTCCCTGCCGCTCATTGGGTCTATCAGGCGAGAGGTTAAGGCGACGCTGATTTGGTTGGCGTCTTGGATACGGTCTGAGCCGCTGAATCGGTTTTCCCTAAACAGGCTGTTGTACCAAAAATCGTATACCGAGGTGTCGAACAACGGGATTTGGCTTTGGTTGGTTTTGGGGATGTACAAATAGAACAAGCGTGGTTCTAAGGTGTGCAAATAGGGTTTGTCGCCGATGTTTAAGTCGCGCTCAAAATAGCTGCCTGTGTCCACCGACATAATCGGCACGGTGCGTTGGATGTCTTTGGGCAAGCTGGCTTGTTGGTTGTTGAGGAAATATTCGGTGTGTTGCACGCTAATTTTTGGCGTTACATAGCTGCTGGCGGTATGTAACGGAAAGCTGAGCGAAGGTCTTAAGTTAACCCGTTGCCCGTCAACCAAACTGCTGTGTTGGAAGTTGACTGATTCACTTTCAAGGTTGGCGTCCAGCGGCATAAAGTTGAACGAGTGGTTCAAGTTCAAATTAATTTGCGGCAAACGGCGGTAAGGGATTTGTCGGCCTGTCAGCGAAGAGTCTAAGGTTTGGTAACTTTCTGCGCGGGCGACTAGCGATACGCCTTCGCGACGGTAATTTAATGCACCTTGGCTGCGGATAAAGCTGAAGTTGGGGAAGCGTAAGGCGTTGCCTAATTCGGCGAAATAGTTTTTGTCGGAGACGTTGTTGACATCGACATCGGCAGATAAATGCTCAGTAAGCTGGGTGACGTTTTTCAGCATCAGATGGTAGCGGCTATCATTGAGCTTGCGGTCGTCAGGCATGTATTCGGCAGTAATTTTGCCGTTTGATTTCGAGGTTAAATAACGGAAGTTACCCCCCAATAGAACGCCGCGTTCATCATAATAAACGGGTGCAATAGTGGCATCGTAATTGGGGGCGATATTCCAATAATACGAGGAAGAAAAGTTAAAGCCACTGCTTTGGGTGTTGCCAAAAGTGGGCGCAAGAAAGCCGGATGATCGGCGGCTATCCACTGGAAAGGCCAGATACGGCGAATAAAATACCGGTACGCCTTTAAATTCTACCCAGGCATTGTTGGCAGCACCGCGTCCGCGTTCTTTATTGATTTTTAATTCTGAGGCGTGCACTGCCCAGTCTTGGTTGCCAGGGCGGCAGCTGGTATAAGTGACATCTTTATAATGCGATAACGCCCGGTTATCGCGGAATACGGCTTTGGCACTGCCGCGTAATGGTGTGTCAGCGGAGATAAATAAGGTATCGCGCAACACCGCTTGGTCAGACGCTAGTTTGAGCGTGGCGCTGCTGCTGTGTAACGATAATTGATCTTCGTTGTAGAAGACGTTGCCTTGTAAATCTAAGGTTTCAGAAACGCTGTCGTAATTGGCTTTATCGGCATGGGCGTGCTGGTCAGCGCGGTTCATTTCCACTTTGCCGGAATAGTTGCCGATTTCGTTATCAAAAATTTCTGAATAATTGGATTTGACGTCCAACGGGGTTTTGTTGCGGATGGCTTGCAAATTGGCATCGGGTGCGGTTTTGCCTAGTTGTAAGGTGCAGTTTTCCCAAGGGTCAGTTTTTAAGCGCGAATTGAGTTGGCTAAACAGTTGTTCTTGTTGGTGGTCGAAAACTGGGCTTAATAAGCCGATATGGAAGTCTTCTAAAAAGTCGTCGCTTGGCGGTTTGGTATCGGCTGCGGTGACGGCTGGTGGCGTAGGTGCTTCGATTTTTTCTGGCGTAGCTAGGATTTTTGGCGCTGGCGGCGGCGATGGTGGTTGCGGTAAGCTTTCGCTGCTCGGCTCAGGCTGTCGTGCTATTACGCGGGGCGCTAGTGTTGGCGCTTTGCTTATAGGTGCTGGCGGCGTGATTGGTTCGACGATGACAGGAGCAATCGCTGTCGGCTTGACGGCGCTGGTTTGGTCGCCCAAGCATACCCATTCATTGGTGTTTTTATCCTGCTGACAAGACCAGTCTGCTGAATTGGCAAAACTGGTTGAGGCAGTTAATGAGGGTAGGAAGACCAGAAATAAGCGGCGAAGCATAGATAGTAAGTTTGATAGCGAAACGAAGTATAAATCGAATAAAATGCAGTGCAGGCATTCTACCTTAATTTACTAAGGCGAGATAACTTAGAAGCGGCCTAAAACCTTTCTGGGCATTATATGTGCCAAAATCCAATGCTGTTAAGCAACTAGCCCAGATAAATTGCAATGTAATACGGGTAGCTGAGCTACGAAATTCGGTATTACGCAATACGCCATAATTCCCTCACTTTTATTACCCATACATGATTGCAGACCTCAGAATAATCACCTTAATGGATTGGCTGGAAAATGATTTGTTATTGCAGGCCGATAACTTCCAACCAGCTTCTAGCGATGCCAGTTTTCGCCGTTATTTTCGTTTTACCAGTGCCGATGATAGCTTTATTGTTATGGATGCGCCGCCGGATAAGGAGAAGCTGGCACCATTCATTCACGTCGCTGTCTTAATGGCGAGTGCGGGCGTGAAGACACCGGAAATTTATCAGCAAAATTTCGAAGACGGTTTTTTGTTGTTAGAGGATTTTGGTAGCCAAAGTTTTTTGCAAGCGATTGCCGAAGGTGCTGCGGAAGTTTTATATCCGCAAGCGTTGGCAAGTTTATTTCGCCTGCAAACTTGCCGGGATTTAGTCGCAGCCGATTTACCGCATTATGACCAAGCCTTACTGCACCGCGAGTTGGCAATTTTTAGCGACTGGTTTATCGGCGATTATTTGGATTTGACTATGCCGGAAGCGTTGTGGGATGCAGTACAAGCGTGTTTGGTTGAGTCGGCCTTGGCGCAACCTGTCACTTGCGTACACCGGGATTATCACTCGCGCAATTTAATGGTGCTGGAAGATAACCAAATTGGCGTGATTGATTTCCAAGACGCGGTCATCGGGCCGATTACTTATGATGTGGTGTCGTTGTTGCGCGATTGTTATGTCGCTTGGCCTGAACAACAGCTGGCGGTTTGGTTGCAAGATTATTATCAACGCTTGCTTGCGGAGGGGTTAGTGGCGGTCGATTACCCGCAGTTTAAACGCTGGTTTGATTTAATGGGTATGCAGCGGCACTTAAAGGCGATTGGCATTTTTTCCCGCTTGCATTTGCGGGACGGTAAATCCGGCTATCTTGCCGATATTCCGCGCACCTTGAATTATGTCATTCAGGTTTGCGGCGAGTATCCGGAGCTTGCTGAGTTTGGTGAGTTTTTGCAGGCCACGGTGCTGCCTGCTTGGCAGAAAAATACATGAAAGCGATGATTTTAGCCGCCGGGCGCGGCGAGCGGATGCGCCCGTTAACAGATCACACGCCTAAACCATTACTGTCTGCGGCTGACAAGCCATTGATTGAACATACTATTTGCCAATTAGTTGCAGGCGGTTTTACCGAGATAGTCATTAATCACGCGCATTTAGGTGAGCAAATTGAACGGTATCTGGGTAATGGTCAGCAATTGGGGGCAAATATCGCTTATTCGCCAGAAGGCGGGCAGGCCTTGGAAACCGCTGGCGGCATCATCAAGGCCTTGCCATTATTGGGTACAGAGGCGTTTTTGGTGGTGAATGGTGATATTGCTACCGATTTTCCGTTTGCCAGTCTCCATCAACAATCGGTAGATTTAGCGCATTTGGTGTTGGTGGGCAATCCTGAGCATAATCCATCAGGTGATTTCAGCTTAACGGCTGAGGGTTTGCTGGGAGATGGCGGCGAGCCGAAATATACCTTTAGTGGTATTGGCCTTTATCGTCCGGCATTGTTTGCAGGTGTGCCGCAGGGGGTGAGTAAGCTTGCTCCGCTGTTGCGCCAAGCGATGGCGGGGCAACACGTCAGTGGGCAGGTACATCAGGGGTTTTGGATGGATATTGGTACGCCGCAGCGTTTGCAAGAATTGGATAATTATTACCGCCAAAACCATTCCAATCTTTAGTCTTGAAAACAGGCGCGATTAACAAGTTCGCGCCTGTTCCATATCAGCTATTTTCCTTATACCACCACAAACTCCGCACTGGTCAGTGCCAAATTAATGCCGAGTAAGGCGATTTGTACGCTGGCAGTGCTGCTGCCACTGCCATCAGCATCATAATAAAGTGCGCCGCTGGTTTTGTTGTAGATAATGTAGTCGTTGTTGTCTACGGCAGTACCAAAAACAAATTGGTCAGCAGCTAGCACACCTGTGGTGAGAAGGGTAGTAAATACTGCGTTTTCTAGTTGGATGGTGTCATTGGCGACTGAATAGTCTGTGATGGTGTCTATGCCTGATAGGCTCTTGAACAGGAAGATGTCATTGCCAGTGCCACCAGTTAACGTGTCGGAACCCGCGCCACCGATTAATTTGTCATTACCGCCATTGCCGATCAATATGTTTTTGCCATTGTTGCCAGTGATGGTGTTGTTGAGGTTATTACCTGTACCATTAATAGCGCTATTTGATTTTAAGGTGAGGTTTTCTAAATTGGTTCCTAATGTCCATGAAATATAAGACTGCACGGTATCTGTGCCTTCGCCGCTGGCTTCAGTAACTGTATCTAGACTGGAATCAACTACATAGGTGTCATTTCCGATACCTCCTGCAAGCTTATCATTGCCCGCGCCGCCATCCAGTGTGTCATTTCCTAGGCCGCCAGTGATGGTGTCGTTTCCTAATCCACCTTTCAAACTATTGCTTGCTCCATTGCCGATGATAGTGTCGTCGCCACTTCCGCCAATGGCTTTTTCGATAACAACATTGTAGGCAATGGCGACGTTGTTGCTTGCGCTGCTTAAGGGGCCGGTTGGTGAGGTTTGTTTAACACCAACGGAGCTGAATTGCCCGGCATTCAAATTAATGATTTGGCTAAGGGTTTGGGTGGATAAGTCAAAAGTATCGGTGCCGCCTGCATCCCAAATGGTTTTAAGTTCACCAACGGTATTACTGACGGTGTAGGTATCGTTACCTGTGTGTGAGGTCATATTGGCGCCATATAAAAATTGCATGGCGGCAATATCGTAAAGCATCGGTGTTGATGGGCGAACTACTTGGTATGAGTAACTGCCGCCGCCTAAGCTTTTGTATATGTAGCCTGCACCCGTGTAATTGGTGTACGACATAATAGAATACTGGGTCGTGTTTTCAGCGGTGCTGAGGACAGCGCTATTGCCAGTAACTGTTTCAAATGGATGTTTAAGCCCTAAAGCGTGGCCTAATTCATGAATTAAGGTGTGGAACTCTTGTGAGCCTGCGACGGAAAAATCGGAGTAGTTAGGGGTTATCCAGACATCACCAGCTTGCGCGGCTGGTGGTGTAGGAAAGTAAGCCCAGCCGCCAGCTCCTTGATTTTTGACTTCATTACTGAAAGCGACTCTTATTTGGCCTGATCCGCTGGCGTTGTCGGCGACTTGTGTGAAGGTAAGATTGGCGACATCAGACCACTTAGATAATGCGGTTTTAAAGCTGGCCTGTTGGCTGGCATTGAAGCCAGACCATCCTGAGCTAACTTCTTTGCCATAATTGCTAATGAAAGTTGAGCCTGTGGTTGGGAAGCTATAGGTTATGGTCGCCGCAGTGCCTGTGGTTCCCCATTGGTAAGTGCTGAGTAATGCGTTTATTGTTGGGTTGGTTGATAGCATCGCTATTGCCTTTGATAGTTGTTATGGGAGTAGTACAGCGGTTAGTTATGTACGGGTGGTTTGTTTTAAAGGCGTAAAGTAACTGATGTTACGCACTCATTTTTTTGTGAGACGAAAATAAATAATAATGAATCGCTATCGCGATGTTTTTTAAATCGGGTTCTCGCACCCGAAGGCGAGTTACTTTCTTTTGCGCCGCCAAAAGTAAGTAACCAAAGAAAAGGCGGCCCGGTTACCGCTCATGTCTTGCGCTCCTCGCATTTGTCGGGGGACGGCAGAATGGGCTTCCTGCCCATCTGCCGCCGTGCGGCATCCATGCCGCACCCCTAGCGGGCTATTCCCGACAAAGACTCCGGTGCTCGACGCGGCAAACGGGAGAAAAGCGCGTTACTGCACAACGTAAGTAAAGTAATAAAGCAAACTATTTCTTAAAAGCAATAAATTGCCGATAAGGCGAATCTTGTTTCCAAGTAAAGGCTTCGGTGTAATAGTGCATTAGCGCTAAATAACCAAACAGCCCTAGTGTGACTGCTTTGTGGATGTCGGTGTCAAACAACGTCCTGCTGATAAGGCTGATGGTTTGGTCGCCATAGCTTTGCAACAGGTATGTCAGTGCGAACGATAATAATGGCAATACCAAAAATATTGGCAGATGTATTTTGGCGGCGTAACGGTACAGCGGGTTTTGTGGTTGCTGGCGGTGTTTGTTGTAATCATGGGTGACATAAAAAATATAAGCGGTGGCATCATGCACCAAACGCGGGATTAAGATCGCCAAGAAATAATATTGGTTTAGATAAAAATAAAAGCTACTCAAAATTAAAAAAGTATTGCCCCAGAGAAAGCATTTGCTGAAAACCGTCGGGCAATTGCGTTGATACAACACGCTGGCGCACACCAAGCTGATACACAAGCCGCTGACCACATGTTTTAGCCATTCCACTTGTTCTATATCCAAGCGGTTCTTCATAAAAATGCCAATGTAAATAAAAACGCCTGCGAAGATGCTAAGCCAAAGCAGTAGCTGAAAAGCCCTGTTTGGTAGACGGCAAAGGCCACGGGCGATGCCGTGTTGTTGTCTTAAAACATGGTAAACCGTCCAGCTAGCTACCATCACGTAAAGCACCCGATAGGGGATAAATAAGCTGCCAATGCCGAAAAAAATCGCAATGGCGGCAGTCATCAGTAACAGTTTGCGGCGATAGTGGCTTAGGTAGTCTTTATTGCTGACCAAAACTATCGTGCTGGCGATGATGTGTGGTGTGCCAAACAGGATTTGGAATAATAGAAAGTGATTAGGGCTGCTGGGTAAGGCTTGTTTTAATTGCCCTTGCCAAAACCAATTGTCGGCAAGTTGCAATAGCAAGCACAGGGGAATAATCGCATATAGGCCAAGCAGTAGCCGGAAGGAGACGGACAGTGTTGGTTTTGTTATTAAGAGCTCATCTTGTAATGCGTTTGTGGATGCAGACATGAATGTACCTGATTATTAAACGGCCTTGATAGCACGTTCTGATGGTCAATAGTGGCTGGACTGCCTACGGACTTTGAAGTTGGCGGATTATAATCGGCAAACGTGGTTAACACGAATAACAAAATGATTGTTAAAGCGAAATGAGGTAATAGTTTGCCAAGCCATCCAGTATTGTCAGCGCTAATAATCTCGATAGCGATGGTTGCAACAAATGTTTGTGCACAGCCAGTGGTGGTTTTAGATGCAGGGCATGAGCCCGCGCATCCCGGCGCTATAGCTAGTTGTGGCAAGCAAGAGATGTTTTATAACGATGCGGTGGTTTCGGCATTGGCAGATGAATTGGGTGAATACCACTTGCTGCTGACCCGAAAGCCGCAAGCAGATGTGCCAGTCGCGAATAAATTGCAGGCCTATCTTAGCCAGCAAGCCAAGCAAAAATGGTTAGGCCATGAAAGCTTGTATGCCCGTGCTGCCATAGCCAATGAAAATAAAGCTGATGTGTTTATATCTATTCATCATGATGCCACGGCTGAGCATTGGCAAATTAGCGATGGTCGGTTATGTAAGGGTGACGGCGGGATAAAACTGTCGCCTGTATTTAAACAACGCTACCAAATCGGCTTCAATATTTTTATAAATAACGATAAGCCCGAACCTTGCCGCAGTAAGTCGCTGCAATTGGCGGAGCAGATTGCTAAAGGATTGCAGGCTTTAGGCAGGCACGTGTCGGATTACCATCAGGATGATTGTCTGTCTTGCCGTAGCGTTAATGCTAAATTAGGCATTTGGCATCAAGACCTTGCGGTGTTGCGGGAAGCGGCTATGCCTGCGGTTTTGATTGAAGTCGGCACGATTGTCGATGTGGAAGATGAAGCGCTGATTGCCACCGCTGCGTTTCGTAAGCAGTTTGCCCAAGTAGTGAAAACGGCGTTGGCAGCGTATTTTGCCGCCAAGCCCTTGGGCAAACAGAAAGAGGCTGGCGCTTATTCGGCGTGTTTTTTCTTATAACGTATTGATGAAAATACTGACAAGCCAATCAGTACTGCGCCTACTAAGCCTGTGACCACTTCGGGGATTTCGTGGCTCATGCTGATAAGCATGATGGCAGCCAAAGTGCCGATGGCGTAATGGGCACCGTGTTCCAAAAACACATATTCATCTAATGTGCCTTTGCGTACCAGAAAAACCGTGAGGCTTCTGACAAACATAGCGCCAATCGCCAAGCCCAGCATGATGATGACGACATCTTGGGTGATGGCAAATGCGCCAATAACGCCATCAAAAGAGAATGATGCGTCTAAAACTTCCAAATATAAAAAGCTCATCACACTGCCTTTTTTGATGACCTCTGCCATTTCTTCGCCTTCTTCCTCGTCTTCAAACAAGTTGGAAAGGCTGTCGACGATAACAAAAAGGATCACGCCAAAAACACCAGCAGTTAAGGCTTCAAGACGGACTTCTTGCGGTAAGGCGTATTGGCTGCCCAGCAGCAGGCTTAAGGCCAAGATGATTTCAATGGATTCAAGTTTGCCAAAAGAAGCGATTTTTTCTTCCAGTTTGCCTAGCCAATGCAATTCTTTGGCATCATCAAAAAGAAAGGAGAAAAACACCATCAGCAAAAACATACCGCCGAACGCGGCGATTTGTATGTGCGATGCTTTTAAATGGGTGGCGTATTGTTCAGGGTCATGCAGAGCCATATCAGTGACGCCAACGAAACCAATGCCAGTGGCGGCAGCGACGATAGCGATAGGGAACAGCAGGCGCATACCGAAGACGGCAATCAATATCCCCCAGGTTAAAAAATACTGTTGCCAGCGTTCATCCATACGTTTTAGTATGGATGCGTTAACAACGGCATTGTCGAATGACAAACTTACTTCCAGTACACCCAATATGGCGGCAATAAATGCCCCCATTGCGCCACCCCAGTACACGGCTATCGCAAGGCAAACCAAGGTGACAATGAAAGAAACACGAAAATGCTGCATGTAATAGTATCCTTTTGCTAATTTTTTGTTGCCTAACTATAAGGTTATTTAATCTAAAATCAACATAATGAATCATCAAGACAGTTTTTTAAGCCTTGCGGAGCAGCTGATAGCGGCGGGCAAATTTATTGACAGCAAAGGCTGGGTGCCAGCGACTAGCGGTAATTTTTCTGCGCGTTTGCCGGATGGCACGATTGCTATCACTGTGTCTGGAAAGCATAAAGGCCGTTTGCAAGCGGAAGATATTATGCGGATTGATGCCGAAGCGCAGTCCTTGGATGGCAAAAAGCCATCAGCGGAAACTTTGTTGCATACTTATCTTTATAAGCGTTTTCCTGAGGTGCAATCGGTATTGCATCCGCACCCTTTAAATGCCGTGCTGGTATCTAAACTATTTACCCAAGCCATTGTGTTGGCGGATTATGAGTTGCTAAAGGCTTTTGCTGGCATCGCTACCCATGAGAGCCAATTGGTAGTGCCTATTTTTGCCAATGACCAGAATATTCCGCGTTTGGCGGCAGAAGTGGAAAGTTATTTGGATAGCCATAGCGATTGCCAAGCTTATATTATTGCTGGGCATGGTTTGTATACTTGGGGGCGGTCGGTGCAGGAAACGTTGTACTATCTGGAAGCCTTGGACTTTTTGTTTGCGTGTGAATTACAACTGCATAGGATCAACAAATGAGTGTTTTAACGGTTTTTGATGACCGACAACCCGAACAAGGCGAACAATATAGTGATTTTGTTACTATCAATTATCAGCTAGAACAGATTGGCGTTCAATTTGAGCGATGGACTGCAACCGCTGAGTTTTCAGCTGATGCCGATCAAGAGTCGGTTTTAGCCGCTTATGCTGATGCTATCGACCGATTAAAATCGCAGTATGATTTTCAGTCGGTGGATGTGATTAGCCTTTCGCCTAGTCATCCGGATAAAGTGGCATTTAGGCAGAAATTTCTGGCTGAACATATCCACGATGATTTTGAAATCCGCTTCTTTGTTGAAGGCCGTGGGCTTTTTTATCTGCATGTCGCCAATAAGGTCTATGCGGTTTTGTGCGAGCAGGGCGATTTGATTAGTGTGCCAGCCAATACCACGCACTGGTTTGATATGGGCGAAAATCCTAGTTTTAAAACTATCCGACTGTTTACTACTGCTGACGGTTGGGTGGCTAAGTTTACAGGTAGTGCAATTGCTGCCACTTTCCCGTCATTAGATGATTTATTTCCTGAATAATGATTAAAGCCATTATTACCGATATTGAAGGCACGACTTCGTCCTTATCTTTTGTTAAGGATGTGCTATTCCCATACGCGCGGGCTAAATTGCCTGCGTTTGTTGAGGCGCATCAACAGGATGCCCAGTTACAAGTTCTGCTGGATGATGCCGCAAAATTAATGGGTGGCGAGCCGGATATTCAAACGCTGATTATCCAGTTTGTTAATTGGATTGATGAAGATAAAAAGATAACGCCGTTGAAGTCGTTGCAAGGTTTGATCTGGGAAGCGGGTTATCAGCAAGGTGATTTTAAAGGCCATGTGTATGCTGATGCGGTTGAGGCTCTCCAAGCATGGAAAGCCCAAGGTTTGGCATTATATGTGTATTCTTCGGGTTCGGTGCAAGCCCAGAAATTGTTGTTTGCCCATACCGAATACGGCGATTTGACGCCGCTATTCTCTGGTTATTTCGATACCCATGTCGGCGGTAAGCGCGAGCAGCTATCCTATCAACGAATTGCTGATGAAATTGCTTTGCCAGCAGATAGCTTGCTGTTTTTGTCTGATATACAAGAAGAGTTGGATGCGGCAAAAGCCTGTGGTTACCAAACGGTTTGTCTAAACCGAGATGGGGCAGAGCTGCCGCTATCCGCACATCCACAGGTAAGCAGATTTACAATTAACTATACGGATATGATAAGCCGCTAATCCCTGTGATTTCTATGGTGTCCATGATGGGGTGGGTGGCCAAAAAATTGCCCGTGGTGCGATTCGTGGTGATGCCCGTTGAAACCAAAGCCATGTTCGTGATGGTGTCTGTATGGAATGGGGTAAAAAGGCGTTGCGTTATATAGCCGGATTTCAGGGCGTGGTTGAGCATAGTAACTACGTTCTACGCTATAACTGCTACGGTAAGGATAGTAGCCAGAGTGTTGCTGCGAATAACTGGCGCAGGCGGTCACAGAAAATAATGCCAAAGCAATTAACGATTTAATGATTAAGGTGTTCATGGGTGTCTCCATAAAATGAAGCGGTTTAGCTACAGATTATGGGTGTCATACTGAACCCCTTATGAATCGTATGGATTAGTTTTATTTCCTGCGATGATACTGTTTTTAGATTAACTTTAGAGAAAAATCAATGAGTAATGTATTTAGTTTTACGGGGACGGTTGGGCGTGATGCGGAAGTCAGGTATACCCCTTCCGGTATGCCAATATTAAATGTCACGGTTGCCAATAATGTTGGTTTTGGCGATAAGCAGCAAACCTTGTGGGTTAGGGTTGCCTTGTTTGGTAAGCGTGCTGAAGGCCAATTGCCAAATTATCTGAAAAAAGGCCAGCAGGTTTTTGTATCGGGGGAGCTAACCCAGAACGAATATAAGGCCAATGATGGTACAACCAAAACCAGTTTGGAATTGACTGCCAACATCATTGATTTGGTCGGTAAAAGGAATGATGCTAGCGGTGGAGCACAAAGTTATCCGCAGCAAAGCCCGCAAGCGCGAACGTCTGCGCCGCAAAACAGTCAAAATGACAATTTTGATGAGCCTTATGACGATGACATACCGTTTTAAGGCTTCATTGTTGTTTTGCAAATAGATTAAATACTTACCCGTAGGCACTATAAAGTCTGGTTTTCCGGTTAAATTTATAAGATGCACAACTGGCATAGCTAGGTGCTATCAGGTAGAATAACCTATTTTATGTGTGATTATTTTTATAAAAATCAGTGTTTACTTTTGTAGACTTGCCGCTATCGCCGCAAATAGACAAAAGTCTCACAACTATCGAAGAAGGGGCTGCTCCGTGAACAAATCAAAGCAACTATTCGCAAGTTTGGTCTTCATGGCTTTAGGTCTTGAGACAGCGCAGGCGGAATACAAGCTCAACTTAATGCAAGGGGTCACTAAACTCAGTCATGATGTTTATGACCTGCACATGCTGATTTTATGGGTGTGTGTTGTTATTGGTATCCTTGTGTTTGGTGCCATGTTTTACTCCATTTACTATCACCGTAAATCCAAAGGCCATCAGGCTGCCCAGTTCCACGAGAACACCACGGTTGAGATCATTTGGACGATTATCCCGACTTTGATTCTTGTTGCGATGGCAATCCCGGCGACTAAAACCTTGTTGGAAATGGATGATGTCCAAGATTCAGACATGTCCATTAAAGTCACAGGCTGGCAATGGAAATGGGAATACGATTATTTAGATAACGGCATCCATTTTTTCAGCAGTTTAGATGAGGCCAGCAACAAAGCCCGTCAAATTGGCTCTGGAATCGATCCGCGCTCAGTCCCCCATTATTTGTTGAATGTTGACCACCCATTGGTTATCCCAACAAAAAAGAAAATTCGCTTTGTCTTCACTGCCGCCGATGTATTGCATTCTTGGTGGGTGCCTGATTTTGGCTGGAAAAAAGATGCCAACCCAGGCTTTATTAACGAAGCATGGACGTATATTGAAAAACCAGGCACTTTCCGCGGCCAATGTACCGAGCTGTGTGGGAAAGACCACGGATTTATGCCTATTGTCGTAATTGCAATGGATCAACCAGATTACGATGCTTGGGTTAAAAAGACCAAAGAAGAAGCGCAAAAAGGCCCTAGTTTAGAAAACCAAAGCCATGATGAGTTAGTCAGTAAAGGTGCGGCAATCTACAGCAAAAACTGCTCTACTTGCCATTTACCAGACGGTAAAGGCGTACCAGGCGCATTCCCTGCAATCGGCGGTAGTGCTGTTGTTAAGGGTGACATTAATGCCCAAGCAAACCTGATTATCAACGGCAAAGGCGGCATGCCTGCTTTTGGCAAAATGTTGAAGGCTGATGAATTAGCGCAAGTTATCACCTATACCCGTAATGCCTTAGGTAATACTGTTGGTGATGAAATTCAACCTAAAGCCGTTCAAGAAATGTTGCCGAAAACCTCAGCCGCTGCGGCCAAACCGGCTGTAGTCGCAGAAAAAGCCGCTCCTGTTGCTGATATGAGCAAAGATGAATTGTTGGCATTAGGTCAAACGGTTTATACCAGCAACTGTGTTTCTTGCCACCAAGCCGAAGGCCAAGGCAATCCGCCAATGTTTCCAGCCCTTAAAGGCAGTGCTGTTGTCACCGGAGATATTAATAAGCAAATTGATTTGATGCTTAACGGTAAAGGCATGATGCCTGGTTTTGGTCATAGCTTAAAAGCCGCTGATTTTGCTGCCGTGGTTACATTTACACGTAATGCCTTAGGCAATTCGGTCAATGATCTGGTGCAACCATCAACAATCCAAAAGCTGCAAGCCGAAATGCCAGCAGCAAATGACGATGACGAAGATTAATAAATAATTGATTTTCTTGTTAGTTCAATCTTTTTTGAGTATTTTTTGAGGTATAGACTATGTCTGCTGCTGTAGCTGAACATGACGATCATCACGATGATCATGAACACCATGACCATGGTCCGGAAAAAGGCCTGTTAAGATGGATTATTACCACCAACCATAAGGACATTGGCACCTTATATTTATTCTTCGCGCTAGCCATGTTTTTCGTTGGCGGCACCATGGCAATGGTTATCCGTGCGGAATTGTTTGAGCCAGGCCTGCAATTTGTACAACCGCAATTCTTTAACTCCATGACTACCATGCACGCATTAGTGATGGTATTTGGTGCGGTTATGCCGGGTTTTGTCGGTTTGGCAAACTGGATGGTGCCAATGATGATTGGCGCACCTGATATGGCGTTGCCACGCATGAACAACATGAGCTTCTGGATGTTGGTTGCCGGTATCTTGTTGCTTTCAACAACTTTGTTTATGGAAGGCGGCGCACCTGCTGGTGGTTGGACTTTATATCCACCGCTGGTTTTACAAACAGGTAAAGCCTTGCCATTCGCGATATTCTCAGTGCATTTATTGGGTATTTCTTCGATTATGGGCGCGATCAACATTATCGCCACCATTTTCAATATGCGTGCACCTGGCATGACCTTAATGAAAATGCCATTGTTTGTTTGGACTTGGTTGATTACGGCATTTTTGCTGATTGCTGTTATGCCAGTATTCGCTGGTGCGGTGACTATGTTGCTGACTGACAAGTTTTTTGACACCAGCTTTTTTGATGCAGCTGGCGGCGGCGATCCTGTTTTATATCAACATATTTTCTGGTTCTTCGGTCATCCAGAAGTTTACATCATGATTCTGCCAACATTTGGCGTGGCTTCAACCATTATTCCTGTGTTTGCGCGTAAACCTTTGTTTGGTTATAGCTCAATGGTGTATGCGACCGCGTCAATTGCCTTCTTGTCATTTATCGTTTGGGCTCACCACATGTTTACCGTCGGTATGCCAATTGCTGGTGAGTTGTACTTTATGTACGCAACCATGCTGATTGCTATTCCTACAGGCGTTAAGGTCTTTAACTGGACGGCAACAATGTGGAAAGGCGCTATGACTTTTGAAACCCCAATGCTGTTTTCAATCGCCTTTGTGGTGTTGTTTACTATTGGTGGCTTCACTGGTTTGATGATGTCCATCGCGCCATCGGATTTCCAATACCACGATACCTATTTCATCGTTGCCCATTTTCATTATGTGTTAGTGCCTTCTTCTATCTTTATTTTGATGGCGGCAGGTTACTACTGGTTACCTAAATGGACTGGTCATATGTATAACGAAAAAATTGGCCAATTACATTTCTGGTTATCAACCATTTCAGTCAATATCTTGTTTTTCCCTCAGCATTTCTTGGGTTTGGCAGGTATGCCACGCCGTATTCCTGATTATGCAGTGCAATTTGCTGATTGGAATATGATTTCCAGTATTGGCGGCTTTATCTTTGGCGCTAGTCAATTACTGTTTTTGTATATTGTTATCGACACAATCAAAGGCGGAACTGGCGAGAAAGTCACTAATGAAGTATGGGAAGATGCCCACAAACATGGTTTGGAATGGACATTGCCTTCACCGCCACCGTATCACACGTTTACTACACCACCGACTGTGATTCCGACTGAGCATGTTTAATAACAGCTTGATAACGGTGCATTATGTTGAGCTATAACGTAATGCACTGGGTGAAATGATGAAAATAAAAACGAAAAACTTAATAACAGCTGTGCTATTGGCAATTTTTGCCTTGTCTGTTTATGTCGCTGCAGTTGTGCAGGCGTTTTCTAAATGAGCGAAGAAAACAAACAGAAAAACAGCAAGCTTGTTACCAAACTCGTCGTAGTTGTTTTGGCGATGTTTGGTTTTGGTTATGCCTTAGTGCCTTTGTACGATGTACTCTGTGACATAACAGGTTTAAACGGCAAGATAGAAGGGGTTGCAGTTCAAGAGCAATCCTATGTTGTCGATAAAAGCCGGGAAGTCACTGTAGAATTCATGACATCGCTTAATGAATCTGCGCCTATGGTGTTCCGCGCTGAAATGAATAAGATAAAAGTTCATCCGGGTGAATACTACACGGTAAATTTTTATGCAGAAAACAAGACCGATAAAGTCATGGTAGCGCAGGCCATTCCTAGTATTTCACCGGGACTTGCCGCGCAATATTTTAAGAAAACCGAGTGCTTCTGTTTTACCGAACAGACATTCAAACCGCGAGAAGGCAGAACGATGCCAGTGAGATTTGTCATCGATCCTAAAATGCCACAGGAATACAAACTCATCACGCTCGCTTATACATTTTTTGATAATACTGAAAGATCACTGAAAAAATAAAGGTGGAACTTATGTCTACAAACAACGCTTATTACATACCGCATAAAGCGACTTGGCCAGTAATGGCAACTCTTGGCCTTACGGTGACATTGGCTGGTTTCGCCAACTATCTGAACGGTGCTTCAATTGGATCAACCATGATGATTGCAGGCTTGGTGATATTCATCGCCATGTTGGCAGGCTGGTTTACTTTGCAAGCGACAGAAAGTGAATCGGGTATGTACAGCAATCAAGTAGGCATTTCATATCGTATGGGAATGATGTGGTTCATCTTCTCTGAAATCATGTTTTTCGCGGTGTTTTTTGGCACGCTTTGGTACACACGTAACTTATCTGTGCCTTGGTTGGGTGGTGAAGGTACAGGCGCGGCAACCAAAGAATTGTTGTGGCCTACATTTGAAGCGGTTTGGCCAACAAATGGCCCTGCTGCGGTCGGCGGTCATTTTGAACCTATGAGTGCTTGGGGATTGCCGTTCTTAAATACTTTAATCCTACTTGCCAGTGGTGTTACCTGTACTTGGGCGCATCATGGCTTGTTGGCAAATCATCGCGATCAATTGATAAAAGGCTTAGCGGCAACAGTTGGCTTAGGTTTCTTATTCGTTGCTTTCCAAGCTATTGAATATCATGAAGCTTACACAGAAATGGGTTTGACCTTAGGTTCAGGTATCTATGGCTCAACCTTCTTTATGTTGACTGGCTTTCATGGTTTCCACGTTTGTGTCGGTGCAATTTTCTTAAGCGTGATATTGTTCCGCAGCAGTAAAGGCCACTTCAAACCAGAAAATCATTTCGCGTTTGAAGCCGCTGCTTGGTACTGGCACTTTGTTGACGTAGTTTGGTTGGGTTTGTTTATATTTGTGTACTTGATGTAAAACAGCTAAACCGGATTAAAAAAAAGCGTTGCTTCTGGCAACGCTTTTTTTTTGTTTAGAGTTTTCAGTGAAGAATATTGATTCGGTATCGTGGTATATAGGCTGTAGTTTCTACACCCAATAAACTGCATAAATGCTGAAACTGACTTTGGAAAATTTCGGGGAATACTATTTTTGTTCGCTAGTTAAGGCTTTTTGTTTGTGCATCTGCATACCAATACCATTAGGCTCCAACATGCCAGTTGCAAGGGCGATAAAAACGAAGATAAAAACAATTACAGATAGGGTAATACGCATAGTAAGGCCTTTAAGGGCTTTTTCGGAAGGTTGCGAACCTTTGTTTTTTACTAAGCTATACAAAGCATAAGCTAAGCTGGCAATGATAAAAAAAAAGGCAAAAATAACGATGCTTTTGACAATCATGATAAAGTGATAAGAAAGTGACTTCGCAGTATTTTGGATTATTTCATACCGGATTACCAATAGAATAAATAATGGGTAGCAAGTAGATGGTGTTATTTGGTAGAAAAGTTCGGCTGCAATTAGTGCCAACTATCGCGTATTTGCTTTTATTACCAATATTATTGGCCTTGGCAAATTGGCAATATGATAGGGCGCAACAAAAACAGCAATTACTTGCTGCGATTGAAAAAAATTCGGCTGCCGAAAGTATTTATATTGACGATTTAGCAAGCATTGCAATGCCTAAATCACGGTATAAAAAAATCCAATTGACCGGTAAATACGATCAACAACACCAATTCTTATTGGATAACCAAATCCATGAAGGCAAGGCTGGTTATTTTGTGATAACGCCATTGATATTGGCAAACAGCCAACAGATAGTATTGGTAAATAGGGGATGGCTGCCAGCAAACCCAGATAGGACTGTGTTGCCGTCAGTGGTTATTCACAGTGAAGCCACCAAAGTTGCAGGTAGGATTAACCAATTTCCTAGTTTAGGCATTAAATTACCGGGTTCGGAATTAACATCAGCAACATGGCCATCAGTAATACAAGTGATTGATGCTGAAATAATCAGTAAAAAATTGGCGCATCCAGTGCAGCCATTTCAAGTTGAACTTGATAGCGATCAGCCAGATGGCTATAAACGGGACTGGCAAACCGCTAAAGACATGCTCCCCGAACAACATATCGCCTATGCAATCCAATGGTTTGCCTTGGCAGTAACACTCACCTTACTGTTCATATGGAATAGTTTTAAAACACCACGATGATTGACCAACAGAAAAAAAACCGATTGTTTATCGTAGGCATTTTTGCCTTATCCATAATACCGATGGTAATGGCTTGGACGCTTAGCCAAAATCTCGAGTTATTGTCAAAAGGTACAAACAACGGGCAATTAGTAATCCCTCCCATAACCACAGAGCTAAGTGGTTACCAAGGATTTGATGCGTTTTCAGAAAGCAATAAGAAAGAATTGCCCGCCCATTGGTTAATAGTCAATGTGATAACAGGCGTTAATTGCGAGGCTGTTTGCTTTGAAGCCATCTTAAAAACCAAGCAAATCCGTTTGATGCTAAATAAAGAATTATCACGCACCCGTCGGGTAGTGATGTTATTGGATAGCGTGCCAACGGCAACGGCGCAGCAATTTTGGCTGAAAGACAGCGTTATGTGGCGCTTGCGCGCCAGTAAATCGGCTGAAAACGAAGCTTTATATAGCAATTTATTACAGCAATCAGCGATTCTGGATGATGCCTTAATAAACCGATTAGTCGGTCAAGAAAATCGTGAGTTTGCATTGAATTCCGATTTGATCAGGATAAAACCCAGCGCGGCAATGATAGCCAAGCTAAAGCAAGCCAGTAACGGGCAATTAACCGACGGCATGTTGTTTTTGTTCGATCCATTGGGAAATATCATGATGCGGTATGAACCCGGTTTCGACCCTTATAAAGTTAAAAATGATTTGATGCACCTATTAAAAATTTCACAAATTGGATAGTGAGAAAAAATATGTTTAAAAAAGTTACTATATTTTGCCTAACGCTTAGTGTTTTGCTTCTAGGTTTAGGTGTTTACACCCAGCTATCAGGCAGTGCCGCTGGATGCCCAGATTGGCCGAGTTGTTATGGACAATATTTCATAACAATGGATGCCGACTTCAAAGCCCAAGCTGACTTGGCTTACCCGCAATTACCGTTTGATTTTAATAATGCACTGATTGAAATTAGCCAACGCTACCTAACGGCGACGTTAGGCATCTTGTTGATATTGTTAGTAGTATTGGCTAGCCGTCAAGCACAGCAACGCGCGTCTGCGGTGATGAATAGCCTATTTGTGTTATGCACCGTGGGCTTGCAATTGGAATTGGCGCCGTTGTTAATTAGCGCCACTGCTGACCCGTTGCTGATTTCCGTGCCTGTATTTTTACAATTATTGGCTATGTGGCAGTTATATGCCCTTAGTATCCGCGATCAGCCACTAATTTCCCCGACCCAGCCAATGGGCAAATGGTTATTTGCTATCAATCGCTTAGCCATGTTTGTGCTTACCGCACACATCGCTTTGTTGATTTGGTTAAATGCCGGATTTATCCATGCTGAAGCGTTTGGCTTCCCCGCTTATATTCAAGCCTTGGGCAATGCTTGGGGATTAGATAGCGGTGTTCTCAACACTAAAACTATCATCCTGTCTGTTTATGCCGCCAGTACAGGCATTATTTTTATCTTATTTAGCCTAATAGCATGGCTATCCGCAGCAAAAATCTATCCGAAAGCTATAAAAACAGCGGTGATTACTGCCATCGTATTGCTATTTGTCGCTATTAGCTTGGCGGTTTGTGCGTATCAAACGCAACTGTCTACCTGGTTAGTGATTGCCCATACCGAAATATTGGCGCTGATGATGTTGCCGTTGATCGCCATCAATCGCTATAGCGGCTATAAATATCAAGAACCAGTAGAAGCGCTGGTCATTCCAGAAATAATCCCGACAGAAGAACCGCAAGCTGATGATTATGTGCAGCCGGAAGAAGGTTCGCTGTATTTACGCTTGAAATCGCAATTAAAACGCACTCGAAGCGGTTTAGGCGGCGTATTTTCTGGCTTGGCGATTGGTCAAAAACGCATTGACCGTGATTTGCTGGAAGAAATTGAAACCAGCTTGTTGACGGCAGATATTGGCATTAATGTCACTACTGACATCATTAATGGTTTGACCGAACGCTTAGAGCGCGACCAATTAAAAGATGGTGAAGCCTTATCGGCAGCCTTAAAGCAGGCGTTATTGGATGTGTTGATACCTTGCAGCCAACCATTGCAAATCCCCAAACAAGACCATCCATTTGTGATTTTGGTGGTGGGTGTGAATGGCGCGGGCAAAACTACAACCATAGGTAAATTGGCAAAACGCTTACAAGCGCAAGGCCACAGTGTAATGTTAGCGGCTGGCGATACCTTTAGGGCGGCTGCAGTAGAGCAATTGCAAACTTGGGGTGAGCGCAACAATATCCATGTGGTTGCCCAACATACTGGTGCAGATTCTGCCTCGGTAATTTATGACGGCGTGCAGTCCGCACAAGCAAAAGGCATTGATGTGCTAATCGCCGATACCGCAGGCCGACTGCATACCAAAGCCAATCTTATGGAAGAGCTGAAAAAAGTTAAGCGCATTATGGGCAAGTTGGATGCAACCGCCCCCCATGAAGTCTTGTTGGTATTGGATGCGGGCATCGGGCAAAACGCGTTGTCACAAGCAAAGGTATTTAATGAAACCGTGGCGCTTACGGGTTTGGTGTTAACCAAATTGGACGGCACGGCAAAAGGTGGTGTTATTTTTGCCTTATCTAAACAAATGGGCATTCCAATTCGTTTTATCGGCATCGGTGAGGGTATCGATGATCTGCAAGATTTTGATGCGGAAAGCTTTGTTAATGCGTTATTCGTCAAAGACTAAATAAGCCTATGTTAAAGTTCGACAATGTCTGTAAGCGCTATCCAGAAACGGGTGAAGTATTGCGTAATGTTAGTTTTCACTTGCGGCACGGTGAAATCGCTTTTCTTACCGGGCATTCCGGTGCTGGTAAAAGTACCTTGTTGAAATTGATTGGCGTGATGGAGCGTTGCAGCCGCGGACAAATCTTGCTGGATGGGCAAGATTTAAGCGGTGCAAAAGAAAGCCAATTGCCATTCTTGCGTCGGAAAATGGGTTTTATTTATCAAGATTACAAATTGCTGCAAGACCGCACGGTATTTGATAACGTCGCCTTGCCACTGGTGATAGCAGGCTATGGGCATCAAGAAATTAGCCGTAAAGTTCGCGCTTCCTTAGATAAAGTGGGCTTGGCGGGCAAAGAAAAAAAATATCCCATTGCCTTGTCTGGTGGTGAACAACAGCGGGTAGGCATCGCCCGTGCCTTTGTTAATAAGCCGCCAATTATTATTGCCGACGAGCCTACTGGCAATTTAGATCCGGATTTGGCGATGGAAATTATGCGCCTGTTTGTCAGTTTTCAGCAGGTTGGGGTAACGGTGTTAATTGCATCGCATGATATTTCCTTAATTACCAAAATGAACCATCGGGTGTTAAAGCTCGATCACGGGCAATTGGTGTCGGAATAAGCCGCTATGAAAAAACGTAAACAAACCCGCGAAGTAAAGTACGTTAAACCTGCTAAGCAAGAAATCCGTCAAACCAAGCAAGCGGGTGGCAATTTTTTAGATAAGCTTTACGCCTACCGTGATGCCCATGTAAATGTTTTTGTTTCCAGTTTGATTAGGCTAGCCGATTCGCCATTCAATACCATCATGACGATTGCCGTACTATCAATCGCTATCGCCTTGGCAGCAGGTTTCCAGTTAGTTGTCAGTAACATGGAGGCGTTGACCGCCAATTTGGAAAATAGCACCCAGTTCACCATCTTCCTTAAAGATAATGTTTCCGATGCCCGTGCCGCTAAAGTGGCAGAAAGCTTTCGTCAAAATCCCGCCATTTTACAAGTCAATGTTATTGGCAAAGACCAAGCGCTCGAAGAGTTCAAGCATTACAGTGGATTTGGAGATGCGATTGGTATTTTAAAAACTAATCCGCTACCTGTTGTTTTGCAAGTGATGCCAAAAAACTCGCTAGGCGACAAAAATCAGTTAGAGGAATTAAGACAAGAATTTCAGCAAGATGAAAACGTTGATACCGTCGATATGGATATGCTTTGGGTGGAGCGCTTGCAATCGATAATGGGATTGGTGCATAGCGGGTTAACGATGCTGAAATTCGTTTTATTGGTTTCTGCATTATTTATTGCGGGCAATACCATCCGCTTGGAATTACATAGCCGTCGGGAAGAAGTCATTATTGCCAAGCTCGTTGGCGCAACTAATGGGTTTATACAAAGGCCGTTCATCTATAGTGGTTTTTTGATGGGCTTTATATCAGGCGTTATCGCTTGGTTTATCGTTACAGTAATGATGTTTATGATGCGTCAGTCCGTAAATGAGTTGTCAGAACTTTATGGCGGCGATTTTCATTTAGTGTTTTTTAGTTTTGCCGATACATTTTGCTTAGTTTTCGCATCGGCAGCCTTAGGGATGTTGGCCTCATGGAGTGTGCTTAAATACCAATTACGCCATACCATCCCTGAATAAAAGCGGCAAAATTATTAGCACTCTTTAAAGTCGAGTGCTAAAATTAGCCAACTTTATTCACAAGGTGATAAATATGAGTAATCCATTAGTTTTGCCAGTCAATTTATCGGTTGGGACGTTTGATGCTTATTTAAACCTCGTCAAACAGATGCCCAAACTGACATCTGAACAAGAACATCAATTAGCCGTACATCTGCGCGATACCGGTGATCTTGAAGCCGCCCGCCAGCTAGTTATGAGCAATCTCCGTTTTGTTGTCCATGTCGCACGCGGTTACAGCGGTTATGGCTTGTCAATGCCGGATATTATCCAAGAAGGCAATGTTGGCTTGATGAAGGCGGTTAAACGTTTTGACCCAGATATGGGCGTGCGGCTAATCACTTTCGCGGTGCATTGGATTAAGGCGGAAATCCATGAATATGTCATCAAAAACTGGGGCATCGTTAAGGTTGCAACCACCAAAGCCCAGCGCAAATTGTTTTTTAACCTGCGTAAATCGAAAGAAGATTTACGCAGGTTGTCTCATGACGAAGCCATTGCTATTGCTGATGATCTCAATGTTGAATTGGGAAGCGTATATGAAATGGAAAAACGCTTGGGAAATCGCGATGTGTCGTTTGATATGTCCGGCGATGAAACCGATGACGATAGCTATATTGCACCAGCCACATATTTGCAACAGCATGGTGCCGATCCGGCGACGCTATTGGAAAATGCGGATTGGGGTGGGCACAAAGAAGATTTGCTCGCAGAAGCCATGGCAGCATTGGATGAGCGCAGCCAAGATATTTTGACCAGCCGTTGGTTGGTGGAGAAAAAAGCTACATTACACGAATTGGCTGACCGCTATAACGTATCAGCGGAAAGGATTCGTCAATTGGAGCAAAATGCCATGAAAAAATTGCGGTCTGCGGTAGTCTTAGAAGCCTAGTCGCTTAATTCCACCGTCTTAAACTTAAAAAGCCCAGCATTGCTGGGCTTTTTTGTTATAGCGGCAAAGCCCTATTGGGGTTGCTCGCGAAGTACAAAATAGAGGTTACGGAAATAAATAAGTAAACCAGTCAATTGCCCAACTATGAATACAGGGTCTTTCCGGTAAATGGCATACGCCGCCAAAATAATGCCTCCGGCAATGCTGAAATACCAAAAAGCGATAGGGAATACACTTTTCTTTTCGCGCTCACTTTTTAGCCACTGCACTATAAAGCGTCCAGAAAATAACGCCTGGCCAATGAAGCCAACGGAAATCCAAAGCGTTTCATTATCTACGTTCAAGTTCTTTCACCTCAGTTCGTTTGGTTCGTTGTTGTAACCAGATCACGCCCAGCAAATCAATAATGCCAGCACCTAAACGGTTTAATGTGCCATATTTGGATTTGCCACTAATTCTTGCCCGATGGTTTACAGGTACAGATAAAACTTGTCCGCCAGCCCTTATCACTAAAGCCGGTAGAAAGCGGTGCATATGGTTAAAGTAAGGCAATTCAAGAAAAACAGCCCGATAAAACACTTTTAAGCCGCAACCCGTGTCAGGGGTATGGTCGCCCAACAAAAATGCGCGTACGGTGTTGGCAATTTTAGAAGAAAACAATCGCCAAGCGGAATCATGCCGATCGTTCCGCCACCCTGCAATCATCCCTAAATTCGGCATAGATGTTTGGTTTTCTACCAATAGCTTATATAAGCGGGGAATATCGGCGGGATCGTTTTGCCCATCACCATCTAAGGTGGCTATAAAGGGGTAATTTGCCGCCTTTACACCAGTATGTATGGCTGTGCTTTGTCCGCAACTGTGTTTATGGGTGATTACCCTAAGTGTGCTAGTAGTTAGCATTGCTTGCTCTAAGGTAACCGGTGACTCATCGGTACTGCCATCATCGACAAAAATTATTTCAAAAGCTTCTGCTGCGTGCAGTGCAGCGATGATTTCGGTAAGTAATGGCTTGATATTATTGGCTTCATTATAGACCGGAACAATAACGGATATTTTCACAAACCCCCACTAAATGATTGTTTTAAATTGGATTAAACTGAATAAAATGCATTCAATACAATAGCTAGGCCAGATTCTATCATCACTTGCTAATAAAAAGTCAAGGCAATGCAACATAAGCTAAAAAATTTGTATTTACTTAATTTGGGAGAAAAACGCTAAGAAAGTATTGCTTATTGATTATGCAAGATAATTTACCGTAACCGCGTAGCTTGCAATCGCATTCAATTTCCTTTAATTTAGCAGACCATCCGTAAAGGCTAGGGGTGCTTCGAGAATTTTTTCGAGGCTGAGAGATACCCTTTGAACCTGACCCCGGTTAATACCGGCGTAGGAAAGCCAAAACTTTTCCCTGCGCCTATCTTATTGAATGTTGGAGATAACATGAGCGCAGTCATCAAAGAAATTACAGCTACTGAAGAAAAGGCTGTAAAAATCGATTCTTACCCCGCATCAGAAAAAATCTACGTACAAGGCAGCCGCGCTGATATTCGCGTGCCGATGCGTAAAATCACCTTGTCCGACACGCCCGCACATTTCGGTGCTGAAAAAAATCCGCCGCTGTATGTTTATGATACCTCAGGCGTTTATACCGATCCGAATGTCACTATAGATTTGAAAAAAGGTTTGCCTGATGTCCGCACTGCGTGGATTTTAGAACGCAATGACACCGAAGAATTGGCAGGCCCTACGTCTGAATTTGGCTTACAACGCCTGCATGATCCGAAAACCGCGCATCTGCGTTTTGAACACATCCGCAAACCGCGCCGTGCCAAAGCCGGTCAAAACGTCAGCCAAATGCACTACGCCCGACTAGGCATTATCACGCCAGAAATGGAATACATCGCCATCCGCGAAAACCAAAAAATGGATGAGATGCGTGCTTTATGGAAAGACCAGCATCCTGGCGACTCTTTTGGTGCGGCTATCCCAGATGTCATTACAGCTGAATTTGTCCGTAGCGAAGTGGCTAGAGGCCGCGCGATTATCCCTGCCAACATCAACCATCCTGAATTGGAGCCAATGATTATTGGCCGTAATTTCTTGGTGAAAATCAACGGCAACTTGGGCAATTCAGCGGTTACTTCCAGCATTGAAGAAGAAGTCGAAAAAATGATGTGGGGCATCCGTTGGGGCGGCGACACCATTATGGATTTATCGACTGGCAAAAATATCCACGAAACCCGCGAATGGATTTTGCGTAACTCGCCTGTGCCAATCGGTACTGTGCCGATCTACCAAGCCTTGGAAAAAGTCAACGGTAAAGCCGAAGACCTGACGTGGGAAATTTTCCGCGACACCTTAATTGAGCAAGCCGAGCAAGGCGTGGATTACTTCACCATCCATGCGGGTGTGCGTTTGCACCATGTGCCGCTGACCGCCAAGCGTATGACCGGTATTGTGTCACGCGGCGGCTCTATCATGGCGAAATGGTGTTTGGCGCATCACACGGAAAGTTTCTTGTACACGCATTTTGAAGAAATTTGCGAAATCATGAAAGCTTATGACGTGTCGTTCTCTTTGGGTGATGGTTTACGTCCTGGCTCGATTTACGATGCCAATGATGCCGCACAATTTGGTGAATTGGAAACCTTAGGTGAATTGACCAAAATCGCTTGGAAGCACGACGTGCAAACCATGATTGAAGGCCCAGGCCATGTGCCACTGCACATGATTAAGGTCAACATGGAAAAGCAACTTGAAGAGTGCGGCGAAGCGCCTTTCTATACCTTGGGGCCGCTTACTACAGATATTGCGCCAGGTTACGATCACATCACTTCGGCGATTGGCGCAGCAAACATCGGTTGGTACGGTTGTGCGATGCTTTGCTATGTGACGCAAAAAGAACATTTAGGTTTACCGAACAAGCAAGACGTGCGCGAAGGTATTGTCACCTACAAAATCGCCGCCCACGCTGCCGATTTGGCGAAAGGTCATCCAGGCGCACAGGCGCGTGACAACGCCATGTCGAAAGCGCGTTTTGAATTCCGCTGGGAAGATCAATTCAATATCGGCCTTGATCCGGAAAAAGCCCGCGAATTTCACGACGAAACCTTGCCGAAAGAATCCGCCAAAATCGCACATTTCTGTTCTATGTGCGGCCCACATTTCTGCTCGATGAAAATCAGCCAGGACGTGCGTGATTATGCGGCGGCAAAAGGCATCTCTGATGAGCAAGAAGCGCTAAAGAAAGGTATGGATGAAAAATCCAAGCAGTTTATAGAAGAGGGCGCAGCAATTTATCACAAGGTGTGATGAAATAATTGTTGACACACCCGCAAAACCCGCTAAAATGGTCGGCTTTCCCGGATGAAGCTGATTTGTCCGGGGATGGATGTTGCCGCCGTTGTATGATTTTGGCGGGCTTTGCGGGATTGCAAAGTTGTTGACAAAGGGAATTTGGTCTGTATAATAG
>CAIYRS010000097.1 GCA_903928685.1 uncultured Methylococcaceae bacterium | reverse complement strand
TCCTCGCACTTGTGCCCTGCGGGGTATTTGTCGGGGGACGGCAGAATGGGCTTCCTGCCCATCTGCCGCCGTGCGGCATCCATGCCGCACCCCTTCGGGCTATTCCCGACAAATACTCCGGTGCTCGACGCGGCAAACGGGGGAAAGCGCGTTACTGCGTAACATCAGTTTGGAGTCCAAAACATGTTTTGGACTCCAAATAGGATTAAACGCATTCTTAACGCAAAGCCTTTTCCCAGCGGCTAACCAACGCCGAAGCCATGCTATTGCCAAACACATTGGTGGCACTGCGCCCCATATCCAAAAGCTGGTCGATGCCCAACAATAGCAACAAGCCCGCTTCAGGAATATGAAACATCGATAAAGTCGCGGAAATCACCAGCAACGATGCCCTAGGCACACCCGCCATGCCTTTGCTGGTGAGCAGCAACACCAGCAACATCAATAATTGGTCTGCCAGCGGCATGTCGATGCCATAAGCTTGGGCGATAAACAACACCGCAAAGGTCATGTACATCATGCTGCCGTCTAAATTGAAGGAATAACCCAGCGGCAACACCAGTCCGCAGACTTTTTCATCGCAGCCGAAACGTTCCAATTGTTGCAGCAATTTTGGGTACGCGCTTTCGCTGCTTGCCGTGCCAAACGCCAACAACATCGGCTCGCGGATGTGGCGGATTAAAGAAAAAATCCGTCGCCGCAAAAATAGCGTGGTAAAACCGCCCAACAGCGTACACAGCAACAGCAAACCCAAATAAAACTCGCCGATAAAGACGCCATAAGACAGCAACACCCCCAAACCTTGCTGGGCAATCACCGCCGCCATAGCCGCAAACACCGCCACGGGCGCGTAGTGCATCACGTAACTGGTGATTTTCAACATGATATGCGCCAAAGAATCTAATAACTTAACCATCGGTTGCGCCAATTCGCCCAGCGACGCACAGGCAATGCCGAAAAATAGCGAGAACACCACAATCTGCAAAATCTCGTTGCTCGCCATCGCCTCAAAAATGCTTTTCGGGAAAATATGCGCGACAAAACCGCTCAGCGACGCTTTAGTAGCAGGCAAGCCAGTGGCGGCATCAGCGGCAGGCAAGGCGATATGCAAACTTAAGCCCGGCTCAAAGATATTCACCAGCAACATCCCCAACAACAAACTGAGCAGCGACGCACTGAAAAACCACAACATCGCCTTAAGACCAATCCGTCCCGCCGTATCGATGTCGCCCATTTTCGCCATGCCGACTACCAACGTGGCAAACACCAAAGGCGCGATAATCATTTTCACCAAGCGCAGGAAAATGTCCGTCAACACCGCAAACACCGCGACGATTTGCGCCAACAACGGCTGTTGCGCCGCGTCGTTTAAACTCAAGTGCAAACCTTCGCCAACCGCAACACCGAGTAATAAGGCGATGATGACGTAAAGGGTTTGGCGGTTGGGCTGGGATTTTGGGGCTGGGTGCATGGGGAATCCTAGGGTAGAAGTGTCTAAGTTCAATGCTATTTGGTTATTGATGTTACGCAGATATTTTCTGCGATATAAAAACGAATAATGATGAGTCGCTATCGCGACAGTTTTGCTAATCGGGTTCTCGCACCCGAAGGCGAGCTACTTTCTTTTGCGTCGCCTCGGCAACTGCTCCATGCGTTGCTCTACCTCCTGCATCCATGCAGTCGAAAAGAAAGTAGCCAAAGAAAAGGCGACCCGATTACCGCTGATGTCTTGCGCTCCTCGCACTTGTGCCCAGTGGGGTATTTGTCGGGGGACGGCAAAAGGGGCTTCCTGCCCCTTTGCCGCCGCGCGGCTTCCCTGCCGCGCCCCTACGGGCTATTCCCGACAAATACTCCGGTGCTCGACGCGGCAAACGGGAGAAAAGCGCGTTACTGCATAATATCGGTTAGTTGATATATTTTCCGTTCGTCCTGAGTGCATCGAATGATGAATGGAAAAACGCAAGCTTCACAATATAGATGTAAGCACAGTACGAATGCTTGTATTACTTAGCATCATCGGCAGGCTAGCGTTTAAAGTAGTTATATCACACAAGCCCAAAGTCCAAGGCAAACACTTGGCAACGTATAAACACGGGTGCTCTATAACCTACGTTGTCCATGCCTTAGGTGTTAGAATGCCGCACGTTTTTACACTTACATACAATTTACCATGTCTACAAATCTGGAAATTCGCGCGCGTTTTATTGCGGTTACTGTTGTATTGCTATTGGGTACTTGGGTTTTAAAAAGCTTTTTACCGCAATTGGCCTGGGCGGTGGTGATTGCCATCAGCACTTGGCCTATTTACCAACGATTGTTGGTTTCTAAAGAATTACACGGCAAAGTCACTTGGGGGGCGGTGGCGCTGACTTTGTTGATAGGGGCGATAATTCTTGCACCTGTCGGTTATGGCTTAAGCCAGTTATTGAATGAAGCGGAATCTTTAGGGCAGTTTTTAACGAATGCCCAAAAAGTCGGTATTGCCCCGCCAGAGTGGTTGGCTCGATTGCCGATGATCGGCGAATGGGCCAAACAAGCGTGGTTTAACGCCTTGGGAAGCCCAGAAGCCGCCGCCCGAAGTCTGCATTGGTTAGGCACGGGCGGCATGGTCACTTATACCAAAGATTTCGCCGGACAATTGCTAGGGCGTTTGGTGAGTTTTTTAACGATATTGCTGGTGTTGCTGTTTGTCTACCAACATGGCGATAGTATCGGCAAACAAGTGTTAGCCAGCAGCCGCAAAATATTAGGCGATATTGGTGTGCGTTATACCTTACATGCCGCAGCGGCAGTGCGTGCCACGGTCAATGGAATGATGTTGATCGGTTTAGGTAAAGGCTTGTTGATGGGGGTAGGCTATGCGGTAGCTGGCACTAGCCATCCGGCGATTTTGGGGGCGTTGACGGGGATTTTTGCGATGATCCCCTTTGCTGCCAAGCTGATTTTTGGCGCGTGTTCGTTGGTGTTGCTGGCGGAACAGCATTATCCTGAAGCCATCGGTTTGTTCACTTACGGCATGGTGTTGACGTTAGTTGCCGATAACTATATCCGCCCCGCGTTAATCGGCGGTGCCGTGCGTTTGCCGTTTATCTGGACGTTATTGGGGATTTTTGGCGGCATGGAAGCTATGGGGTTGTTGGGCTTATTTTTGGGGCCGACCTTATTGGCGGTTTTAATGTCAATCTGGCGAGATTGGCTAGAGGATATGAATAAGCCGCAGTAAACTGGCGTTGATTAAAGGGTTTTGTCCACGAAAGACACGAAAAAACACGAAAATAAAAAGTCGTAGGTCGGGTTTACCCAAGGGCATAAAAGCGACAGCGTAACCCGACATTTTTGGCTGGATTTCACCGCCTCGTTTTTAACGATTAGGAATCCAAAACATGTTTTGGACTCCTTTTAACTTTCGTGTTTTTTCGTGTCTTTCGTGGACAATCAAAGCATTTCAATGGACGTGCATTTGCACAAGGTCGTTGCTATGAGGTTGAAATCCTCACGTTTTTCATCCCGACTTTCCCGCCGCCGATTTATCCAAGCCTTGCTTGCCAGCGGTCTGCTGTCGAATCTGCCGTTATTAAAAACCGCCTTCGCCGCCACAGGCTTAACGCCAACGGAAGAATTGCGTGGCACGGAGTTTGATCTGGTCATCGCCAACACGCCCGTGAATTTCACTGGCAATCCCCGTTCCGCTACTACCGTCAACGGCTCTATCCCTGGGCCGACCTTACGTTGGCGCGAAGGCGACACCGTTACTATCCGCGTTAAAAATACCTTAGAAGAAGAAACCTCTATCCATTGGCATGGCATTATTTTGCCGTACCAAACCGACGGCGCACCCGGCATTAGTTTTCGCGGCATTACTGCCGGAGAAACCTTTACTTATCAATTTAAAGTCAGCCAATCAGGCACTTACTGGTATCACTCGCATTCTGGTATGCAGGAACAAACGGGCTTGTACGGCGCGATTATCATTGAGCCGTTGCTAGAAACCATCAAGGCTGACCGTGATTATCTGCTGCAATTGTCCGACTGGACCGACGAAGACCCGATGGCGGTGTTCGCCAAGCTGAAAAAACAAAGCGATTATTACAACTTCAACCAAAGCACTCTCGCCGATTTTTTCCGCGATGCCCGCCGTGACGGCTTCCGCGCCGCGCTGGATAAACGCAAGCCGTGGAATCAAATGCGGATGTCGATGACGGATTTATCGGACATTTCTGCCTATACCTATCATTATTTAATCAACGGAAAAACAGCCGACGGCAATTGGACAGGGCTGTTTAATGTCGGCGAAACCGTGCGTTTGCGCTTTATCAACTCAGGCGCACAAACCTTTTTTGATGTGCGTATTCCGGGTTTGCAAATGACGGTGGTACAAGCCGATGGGCAAAATGTTGAGCCTGTTAGCGTCGATGAATTCCGCATTGGCTTGGCAGAAACTTACGATGTTTTGGTAACGCCGACTGCGCCAGCGCACACGGTATTCGTGCAATCCATGGACAGGACGGGTTTTGCCCGCGCCACTTTAGCAAGCAAACCAGGTTTGGTGGCGGCAATCCCGGCGCTGGATAAGCCAGTTGAACTGACTATGGCTGACATGATGGGCGATATGCAGCATGGCGTCCACGCCCGTCATGCCAAAAGCGAGTACGGCGCCAGTGTTGATATGCGCGTGGATATGCCGCGCGTTAATTTGGATGATCCCGGTATTGGCCTGCGCGACAATGGCAGGCGGGTGCTGACCTATGCAGATTTGCACACCATCGGCGGTGCGCTGGATAAACGCCCGCCATCGCGGGAAATTGAGCTGCATTTAACGGGCAATATGGAGCGCTATAGTTGGTCTTTAGATGGTGTGGAATTTGGCGAATCCACGCCTATCCATTTCCGTTACGGCGAGCGGTTACGGGTGATTTTTGTTAACGACACCATGATGACCCATCCTATGCACTTGCACGGCATGTGGAGCGAGCTGGAAAATCCGCAAGGCGAATTCCAAGTGCGTAAGCATGTCATTAATGTCCAGCCTGCCCAGCGGGTGAGTTTTTTGGTGACGGCGGATGCTTTAGGGCGATGGCCTTGGCATTGTCATTTGTTTTACCACATGCACGCGGGCATGTTTCGGGTTGTGGTGGTGGCGTGATGGCTATGCTCTCGCAGTATCAGCAGCAACGTAATCAAATGCTTAGTATTCGGCCTGCGCTTGTCGAAGGCTTTATGCGGAAATTAATTCTAAGCTTGGCGATAATTGCGGGCAGCGTAGGGGAGTTATGCGCCGAACCACAAGCGGCTGGCGCACATGCAGGCCATCAACATAAGCCCCAAACCACCACTGCCAAAACCATGACAGCTGAAGAACACGCGGCTATGGGACATATGGGCGGTCATGCGGGGATGGATCACAGTAAGCATCAGTCCGCCGCGACAGCAGAGACACAGCCAGCCCCAGCGCATGATATGGCGGCGATGGATCACAGCAGCCATAGTATGGGGGCTATGCAAGGCGGCGATGCGCCCGCTGATGCCCGCGATGCCAATGCTTATAATGATGGTTATGGCTTCGGCGATTTACATCCGCAGCACATGGGCGATCAAGAAATCATTGCCATGTTGTTAGTTGACCGTTTGGAAAATACCAGCAGTTCTGGCGACAATGTCGTCAATTACGATTGGCAGGCTTGGGTCGGCAAAACCTACGACCGTTTGGTGGTGAGGGCAGAAGGGGAAATCGACAAAGGCGCATTCCTCAATGCCCGTAACGAAGTGCTATGGGGACACGCGCTCAGCCCATTTTGGGACAGCCAATTGGGGATGCGTTATGATGCGGGCATGAAGACTGAACGCGGTTGGTTCGCTGCGGGCTTGCAAGGCTTTGCGCCGTATTGGTTGTATGTGGAAGCGACCGCTTATGTCGGCGAAGAAGGCCGCACCGCATTTCGATTGGAAACCGAATACGATTTACTGCTCAGCCAGCAATGGATTTTGCAGCCACGGATGGAAGCCAATTTTTACGGCAAACGCGATGATAGCCGTTTAGTCAGTAGCGGTTTGTCGGATTTTGAAGCCGGATTGCGGCTGCGCTATGAAATCAAGCGTGAATTCGCTCCGTATATTGGGGTCGAATGGGCAGGCACATTCGGCTCGGCAGCGGATTTGCTCAAAGCCGCAGGTACATCCGCAGAGCAACTACGATTTGTTGCGGGTGTGCATTTTTGGTTTGTGAAACGGATGTTTCCGTTTGCTTTTGGGAATACCGCCAGCTTTCTCGTATTCAACGCTATCTTCGCCGAATTTTACCGCCACGGCTTTTAAAATTTTTACAAACATTTCGTCTAATATCTTTTCACGTACTTCGAAATCATATCTTGCAGCATCAGCAATTGCAAGCGCTTCGTTATACTTTAAAAGATATTTATCAGCATCAGTTATTTTCG
>CAIYRS010000096.1 GCA_903928685.1 uncultured Methylococcaceae bacterium | reverse complement strand
GCTCACCAAATTACCGACCTGGCCAAATAGTCGTATCGATGAACTGCTGCCGCTATCGCCTGAGTTTATTGAAACACTAAAATAGAAGGTGAAGTAGATGGTAGGGTTGGGTGCTTACGCTTGGGTTAAGGGAGATTTATCTCAAACTAAAAAAGTGGTGGTTAATTTTCAGTTGAAAGCCTAATCAACCAGCTTAAATTCTGCCAAAAACTCGGTCTCATCCAGCACCTTAATACCCAAAGCTTGGGCGTTGGCAAGTTTTGATCCGGCATCCTGGCCGGCAACAACGCAGGTGGTTTTTTTAGATACGGAGCCGGCGACTTTAGCACCCAAACTTTCCAGAAGCGCTTTGGCTTCGTTACGTGGCATTTGTTGCAAGGTGCCGGTTAACACCCAGGTTTGTCCGGCAAGGCGTTGTTGTATGACAGGTTCATTCGCTTCATTTTCCCAGTTAACCCCTGCCTCAATAATTTTTGCAATAATCGCCTGATTTTTTTCGTCCTTAAAAAAATTGACGACATTAGTCGCCATGACCGGGCCAATGTCGGGCACTTGCATCAGTTCTTCAAAAGAGGCATGACTAATGGCATCGAGACTTTTAAAATACTTGGCGATGCTCTTTGCGCCTTCTTCACCGACTTCATGAATACCCAACGCACCCAGGAAAGTACCCAGCTTTGTTGATTTTGAAGCTTCAATGGAAGCCAGTACATTCCGGGCGCTTTTTTCGCCTTGTCCTTCCAGGTCGGCAATGTCGCTAAGTTTTAGGCTATATATATCGGCAATCGTGTGAAGGCTGCCTTTGCTATAAAGCAACTCAATCAGCTTGGTGCCCAAATTGATTATGTTCATAAACCTGCGGGAGGAGTAATGCTTTATGCGTTCGGCACCTTGAGCCGCGCACGTTAAGCCGCCGGTACAACGAAAAGCCGCTTGCCCCTCGGTTCTTTCTACGGCAGCATCACAAACCGGACAACGCACCGGCATCACTATCGGTGCTCTGTGAGTGCCGGTTGCGACCACTTTAACGACTTTTGGAATGACATCGCCTGCGCGTTGAATTTCGATACTATCGCCGATACAAAGCCCCAGTCGTTCAATTTCATCCATGTTATGCAGCGTTGCATTACTGACCGTTACGCCACCCACAAAAACTGGTTCCAAGCGGGCAACGGGCGTTAACACACCGGTACGACCTACCTGAAAGTCAACCGATAACAGTTGGGTCACCATATTTTCGGCGGGGAATTTTCTGGCAACCGCCCATTTGGGTGAGCGGGCAATAAAGCCTAAGGCCGTTTGCAATTCAAGAGAGTCGACTTTATAAACGATACCGTCAATTTGCATCGGTAGTTTTTCTCGGGCCTGCTCCATGACCTGATAATTTTCTTCAAACTCCTCAAAACTGCCCAAAAAAGCATAACAATGCGGATTTTTTCTAAAGCCCAAACTGTGCAAATAGGCAAGAATTTCAGAATGTCGGGTAAATTGCTGTTCGCCTTCATACTCGCCCAATCCGTAAGGAATAAATTGCAAATCGCGTTCAGCGGCAATTTTAGGGTTCATTTGCCGAATGGTTCCGGCAGCCGCATTTCTGGGATTAACAAATACTTTGCCGTCATTTTGAACAGCCTGTCGATTGATTTTCTCAAAAGCGGCTTTGGGCATAAATACTTCGCCACGCACATCCAGTTTTTCGGGCGGATTAGGGATTGCCAATTTAAGGGGTACCGATTTGACGGTTCTTATCGTGTGGGTGTCATCCTCACCCACCTGACCATCACCGCGCGTAGCGGCATAGCTTAACAGTCCTTTTTCATAATGAATGGATATCGCCAAACCATCCAATTTTGGTTCGCTAAAAAGCTCAAGTGATGCGGGGCTTAGCTCCAAATCTTTGGCCGCTTTTTCAAAAAAACCAAACGTTTCCTCAAGGCTAAAAGCATTAGCCAAAGAGAGCATTTTTACGGTATGTTCTATCTTGCGGAATTCATCGATTGGTTTTGCACCAACGCGTTGAGAGGGGGATTCTGGGGTGGT
>CAIYRS010000095.1 GCA_903928685.1 uncultured Methylococcaceae bacterium | reverse complement strand
TAACATCCAATGCTTGTTCAGGTAGATTAACAACGCAGCCACTTAAGCTACTTACCGTAAACCTTTGTTACCCGGTGATTATTGTTATTTAACTGATGTTACACATTCTCTTTTGTGAGAAGAAAATAAACAAAAATGAATCGCTATCGCGATGATTTTTTTAAATCGGGTTCTCGCACCCGAAGGCGAGCTACTTTCTTTTGCGCCGCCAAAAGAAAGTAGCCAAAGAAAAGGCGGCCCGATCGCCGCTCATGTCTTGCGCTCCTCGCATTTGTCGGGGGACGGCAGAATGGGCTTCCTGCCCATCTGCCGCCGCGCGGCGTCCCTGCCGCGCCCCATTCGGGCTGTTCCCGACAAATACTCCGGTGCTCGACGCGGCAAACGGGAAAAAAGCGCGTTACAGCGTAACGTCAGTTATTTAACCAGGCTGACGGATTTCGCCAATTTTAATAATGAGGCATTGATATGAATATTTTCGGCATTGGCTTTAGTCAAATTGATTTCAAAACGTAAATGCCGATCTTCTTCAACCAAGCCGATCATGCCGCCATTAACGGCAAAATCGGGCTGATCGCTGACCGTTACCACGGACATACCCGAAGCACTGTTTAACATCACTTGGCTATTTTTGCTTTTACTAATAAACAACATATGGCATTGGCTGATGTCTTTGATGCTTATGTCGCGGTAGATAAGCATGGGTTTGTCATTGATTTTTTTGCTTTCCAAAACCGACAAACTATCGCCGAGCAAATCGTTGCCCGCTGTACACAGACGATAACTATCTTGTATTGCCCCGTCTGGCCATTGGATAAATTTAAAAAAATTGTATAAAAAAGCCGTTTTCAATGCGGCTTCACTGCTAGATTCCGCTAAGACATCGGTATTAAATTGCCCTGCCATCAACAGTATTGCCAAAACGGCTTGGCAATTGTTTCTGAGCTTAGGAAAAAAATTCGCCAGCACGGCATTAAAACACCGCTGTATAACGCCGCCTTTTGCCAATACAGGGTACGGAAGAGAGGGCAATCTCAAGGTTTGTAATGTTGGCACTACCATATCAAAACCCCAACACTGCTTTAACCCGGAACTCACGCCCGTTGGTTGCTACAACATTCATCGGCCCGCTTATAACTTGATACTGGTTATCCAAGAGGTTATAAACGCCGAGGGACAAATCCAAACCTTTCACAAATTTGTCTGAGGTCAGGTTAAGGTTTATCAAATCGTAAGCTTCGGCAAACTCGCTTTTGCTACTGTTGCGGTCGCCAATAAAGATATTCTCCACGCCGATTTTGGCGTAATTATTGAATAACGGCTCCGCGTAATGCAGTTTAAAAACATGTTCTGGTGAGCTAAGCAAGCGCACCCCTAGCTGGTCTTCATTCGCCATGAAGCTGTATGTGTAAGAGGCTTTCATCAACCGCCCAGTATCCCAGCGTTTTTCCGCCTCCCATTCAGCCCCGTAAACATGGTAACAACCAAAATTGCCAAGCAAGCCAGTTTCGCCAGTAGGATCATCAACCAAAACATGGTTAATATCGTTGAAAAACAACGAGCCGATAACTTTGGTGTTGTTGGCAGGATGCCATTCAACAATGCCTTCATAGCTTTTGATTAATTCTTCACTCAGCGTTGGGTTAACACCAAAGTAGTAAATATTAGAATCCAGCTCAGAAATATTGGGCGCACGGAAGGTGGAGCTATAAAGTAATTTGTAGGTGGTATTGGCGGTGGCACTCCAAATCAGCCCAAACCGGGGATTGAATTGCACGTTTTTAATCAGATGATGGTAATCAAAACGCGCCCCTGCACTGAGCACCCAAGCTTCCGCCAACTGGATGTCATCTTGGGCATAAACCTCCACCCGATGACCACTACGTAAACTGGCAAACCTGACATCATACGGATTTAAATCAGTGGTTCTATTCTGTTGGGTTAAATCGTATTGGTATTCTATGCCTGCCACCCAACGTTGCCGCTGGAATGCGGTACTCGTTAGCTGCGCTTCTCCACCTAGCCATTGGCCTTGGGATTGGTCATGGTTAAGAATGCTTCCGCTATCGCCAGCATACAAATTATCGGAGTGATAATCGTACTGCTGAAAAAAGCCTTTCATCATCAAAGCCGTTTTCGGGCTTATTTGCTCTTGGTATTTAAGGTTGGCAAAAAATTGCTGGTCACTTAAAAAAGACGGCTTGGTATTAAAGATTTGCCCAAAAGCGGCAGTCGGGACTTGTTTGGTACGGCCTACATAGCCACCACTTAGGGTATAACCCTTGTACTGGAATTTGCCGAATAAGCGGTCTGCAACTTCACCATCTAAATTATGGGCGATACCGTTATTGGTTTCCGGGCTGTCAAATTTGGGCAAATATAAATTGGCAACCCCAGCGCTATCAAAGTGCGAGGCAGAAACCAACACATCCGCACCACTAGCCAAGGTTTTGCCGTAGCTGGCGCGGCCTTTATACGCATCAAAACTGCCAATTTCAGCCGCCGCTTGTGCGCCGCCAAGCGCATGGCCTTTTTTGGTGACCACATTCACCAATCCTAAAAAAGCATTGGCACCATAAATGGTTGAGCCTGATCCGGGAATAAATTCAATGCGCTCAATTAAATCCATATCCAGCATGAATTCTTGGGCGATATAGCCGCCGTCATAAATGTTTTCATTCATGCGTTGGCCATCAATCATCATCAAGATGCGGGAATTGAAATCATTTTGGCTAAAACCGCGCACGCCAACATAGCTGTAACTGCGGTCATTACTGGTGAATAAGCCGCGCATGGCGTTAAGGGCATCGGCTAAAGTGCGCCAACCAAAGGTGCGGATGTCGCTGGCGGTGACCACGGATACCGAAGATGGGGCGTCACTGGCATTTTGGCCTAAGCGCGAGGCGCTAATCATTTCAACCGACATTAATTCTTCAATGGAAAGGTCAGTCAAATCTTCGGTATTGGTATTATTAGCAAAGCTATTGCGGCTTAAAAGTATAAAAAAAAGGCCGTAAAGAAATTTTTTCATGGACGCTTGATGCTGTTATCAAAAATTGTGGGCTAAAAACTGGGGCGGGTTAATGATTATGTCTATGTGAAAACAAACAAGTTGTTTATAAAACCCCATATGGTCAGCCAGATTACACAATAAGCCGCCGCTGTTCCAGATTTAAGTTGATTTTTTTCAACACCTTGCTCCGGTTACTAGAGTATGGGCATTCGCTTTACAAGTCTTAGGCTAATGTTATAACATAACATCTTTTTACCAAGCGCTAACCCCATGACCTTAAGCCAAACCCAGCACCCTGATCCCGCGCATGACCACGACCATTGCGTACACACGGCGCTGACAACCGCCGCGCATCTATGCACGGCGCGGGGTGTGCAACTGACGCCTATCCGCCATCAGGTACTGGAACTCATCTGGGAAAGCCACAAAGCCGTTAAAGCTTATGAATTGCTGGATCGCATCAAACCGCTGAAAGCCGCCGCCAAACCCGCCACCATTTATCGGGCTTTGGATTTTTTAATCAGCCAAGGCCTTATCCATCGGGTCGAAAGCCTTAACGCCTTTATTGGCTGCCGATGCTCAGGCCGCAGCCATGAACAACTGCTGTTAATTTGCAAACACTGCCAGCAAGTGGAAGAGCGCACTCCAGAAATCATGCTAAAAGCCTTGGCGAAAGAATTACAATCAGCGCAATTTGTTGCCCATAGTAAAGCCATTGAAATTCATGGCATTTGTAAGCAATGTGCCGATAAAGCCTAGTAACTGACGTTACGAAGTAACGCGCTTTTCTCCCGTTTGCCGCGTCGAGCACCGGAGTATTTGTCGGGAACAGCCCGAAGGGGCGCGGCATGGATGCCGCGCGGCGGCAAAGGGGCAGGAAGCCCCTTTTGCCGCCCCCCGACAAATGCGAGGCGCGCAAGACATGAGCGGTAACCGGGCCGCCTTTTCTTTGGCTACTTTCTTTGGGCGGCGCAAAAGAAAGTAGC
>CAIYRS010000094.1 GCA_903928685.1 uncultured Methylococcaceae bacterium | reverse complement strand
GAAAATGTAAGATGTCACCAAAACAACGCTGAAAGCTATCACACCGATAATTGCCTGATGAGAATATTGCATGATTAATGCTTCGTTATGGCCCAGAAGATAGCCAATCCAGGTCAGAATGGAGACCCAGATGAAAGCGCCAAGCAAGGTGTAAACAGTAAATTTGATGTGGTTCATACCCGCTAATCCTGCGGGCAGTGAAATCAAGTGACGGATGACCGGTAACATGCGGCCAATAAACGTAGAGATTTCACCATGGCTGGCAAAATAATCTTCAACACGACGGAAATGTTCTTCTGTTATCAATACATAACGTCCGTACTTGAGTAAGAACGGTCGACCCAAATAGTGGGCAGCGAAATAATTCAGATAAGCGCCAAACAAACTGCCCAGCGTGCCGCTTAGAATGACCAGAGCCATGTTCAATTGCCCTTGCTGCACAAGATAACCGGCAGGTGGCATGATGATTTCGCTAGGAATGGGCACTATAGAACTTTCCAGTGCCATTAGTAAAAAAATGCCGGGATAGCCCATCGCGCCGATGGTTGTGATTAGCCAGTTGATTAGTTCGTGTAGCATTTATTTTCTCTATGAATGATTGCCAAGTGTGTTTCTTGGCTCTGCAAAAGCCCATAAACATTAACAGAGAACGAGACTGTAGGAAATAAAAATTTTGGCGGATTGCTGTGTGGGTGAATTGAGTAAAGTACAATGGAAGCTCTATAGCTCAATCTTCAAGTCTTTAATTCTTGATTTCGGGGAATTCATCGATAACAAGCATTAGGCGTAGCCGGAATAAGACCACCCCATAGACGTCAACTTAAGACATTTCACCACGAAGACACGAAGAACACGAAGATTTTTCTTTGGTTTTTCTTCGTGAACTTCGTGAACTTCGTGTCTTCGTGGTCTGTAATATCTTTAAGTTGATTTGTATGAGGCCGGAATAAGACAAGACCACCCAAGCGTAGCCTAAATATATATCCAAGCGTTTAGGTTACAGTTCGATACGGATTCCAAGCTCCACAACCCGCTCAACCGGTATTTTAAAAAACTCAATCGCACTGGTAGCGTTATGAAATAAAAACCTGAACAAGCCTCTGCGCCACTTTGGCATGGGGCTTTTGTTACGAAAAGATATTTGTTCGCTGCCGATGAAAAAAGAGGCATTTTTGGGGTTAAACTCCAGGCCTTGTTGAACGCACAACTCCAAGGCGCGACGAACATCTGCATTTTGCTTAAACCCGTAATAAAGTTTTACCCGGTAAAAATCACGATCTTTACCAAAGGCTCTGATTTTGACCAAGTGCGCTTCATCAACGTAAGGTTCGTTGGTGGTAACGATGGTCAGTACAATAATTCTCTCGTGCAAGACATGATTGTGCTCAAGGTTGTGCAGCAGCACTTGGGGTACGCCGTGCAAGCTTCGGGTTAAATAAATCGCAGTGCCTTCAACCCTCACCAATTTGGCATTGATTGTTTCTTCCAAGTCCTCGAACAGCATGCGTCTGGCATTCATATAGTCGGTAAGTAACTTGCGCCCCTTAATCCATGTTGTTAACACCAAAAATAGAACGGTAGCAACGACTAGCGGAAGCCAACCGCCAGTAGGAATCTTTAAGCTATTGGAAGAAAGAAAGGTTAAGTCTATTGTCAAAAAAACCGACAAGAATGCTATGCTGGTGTATTTGTTCCATTGCCAAAGCTCTTGAATGACAATAAATGCTAACAGAGTGGTGGACATCATGGTTCCGGTTACCGCCAAACCATAAGCGGAAGCCAATGCAGATGAGGACTTGAAAGTTAGCACCAGCACAAAAACCGATATCATCAGCAACCAATTGATTGCAGGTACATAAACCTGTCCCATTTCATCGCCCGAGGTATGCAAAATGTTCATACGCGGACAGTAACCTAGTTGTATGGCTTGTTTCGTCATCGAAAATGCACCGGATATCACAGCTTGCGAGGCGATGACAGTTGCCAGTGTCGATAGAATCAGTAAAGGATACATTGCCCAAGTGGGGGCAAGTAAATAAAAGGGGTTTTGTATGGCATCGGGGTGGACAATCAATAGAGCCCCTTGTCCGAAATAGTTGAGCAGTAGAGCCGGAAATACAAAGCCAAACCAAGCGTAACGAATTGGTTTTAAACCGAAATGTCCCATATCGGCATATAGCGCTTCAGCACCTGTGATCGCCAAAACGACTGCGCCCATAATCAAAAATCCATGCCAGCCTAACTCCATCAGTAAATGACCCGCATAATAAGGATTAATCGCCATCAATACGCGGGGTTCGTGAATAATGTTGATTAGGCCTAAAACGGCAAGCAAACAAAACCAGATGCACATGATCGGTGAAAATAGTTTGCCCATTTTACCGGAGCCCTTGGCTTGCAGAATAAACAGTCCACCCAGTACAGTGATGGTAATGGGTAATATGTAGCGATCTAATGATGGTGCAACAATTTGTAAGCCTTCGACCGCACTAAGCACCGAGATTGCAGGGGTGATAATGCTGTCGCCATAAAATAACACGGTGCCGATTAAGCCGACGGTGACGATAAAACGCATTTTTTTAGGATGCTCCTTGGAACCTTGTAATGCCAGCGCCATCAATGCCATGATGCCGCCTTCGCCTTTGTTGTCCGCACGCATGATAAAAATTGCGTATTTGGTGGTTACCACCAAGGTCAATGTCCAAAATATCAAAGACAGCACGCCAAGCACATGCGGTTCATCTATCTTCAGGCCGCTAAGGAAAACTTCTTTAAGCGCATAAAGAGGGCTGGTGCCAATGTCACCGAATACTACGCCGATAGCACCAAGCGCCAGACCGCCCAGTTGTTCTTTGGAATGATTTTGTGAATTTGAGGACATTATCGCAACTAATGGGAGGCTAATAATTTAAGAAAAATTGGACAGCATGATTGCCATCCAACAGATTGTAAGACAAAAGAAATAGGGTCGCGTTTCAAGATAATACCGCTGATTTGCTTAAAAATACCGGGCATTTATCCAAAAATGCACGGCGATGCTGGCGAAATAACCCAGCAAAATAACGGGCATCCAGCGCATGTGGAAGGCGAAGGTATAACCTTCTTTTATCTGGCCGAGCAAGGCAACTCCGGGTGCAGATCCAATGGCCAGCAAACTACCGCCTACACCGAGGGTTAGGGTTAACAGCAGCCATTGCCCCGTTGGAAGATCGGGATGCATGCTCAATACGGCAAACATCAAGGTGCCGTTATCAATAAATGCAGAGGAAAGACCAATACTGATATTGGCGATCGTAGGGCTAAT
>CAIYRS010000093.1 GCA_903928685.1 uncultured Methylococcaceae bacterium | reverse complement strand
TAATATAGATTTGCTGTTTACGCGGCTTTATGAGCTGCGCTCTGGGCGGTCAGTTGAGTTAAATTTTAACCCGCAAAGTACGCCTGCTGTTTTTAATGCGGCTGTTGAGATAACGACTGATGATGCGGTTGTATCGTCTGTAGCTGTTTCAGTACGTTCAGTTGCTAATGCGGTTATCAGTTTTTTTGTTGATGATGTTATTTGTACGGCAACGGCCGATTATGATCCAGATGTATCGCGTGGCATTGGCTCGGTGATTAAATCAATATTTGCCATTGCGCCATCTGTGCTGACTACAGAAATACAAGGCGATTGGCAGCAACCCTTGTCGTTATCACCTATTTGTGACTTTAGTTGGCAAGATACAGATACTATAGATGCTGTGGCTTATGTCGATTGGTATTTGCCGCCGATTATTGCTACTGGTTTTTTGGTTAATTGGCAGTATCGGCAGCAACAAATTGCATCTGCATTAAGCACCGTTTATCAATCACCTGCGGCTAAATTTGCTGCTGATGTGCTGGTTTGGCAGCTACCATCTATTACATTGCAGTCATTATCGTCTGATTGGTACTGCCCGATCGCTAAATTTAATAGCGGTTTAATCACTTTTCAAAAGGCGATTAAACTGGGTTTAAAGATGGCAGTTGATAGTTCTGGTGCGGCGGCATTGCTACAGCAGCTTGATGTTATCGTGTGGCAGGCAGCAAGTGTGCCTTGGGTGGTTAATAAGCCTATTGTGCCATTTGTTATACCGCCTAAATACTGGTCAACAGATTTGGTTTTTGGCTGCCAAAAGCCTGTATGGGTTAATGGTAAACAAACCATTTTAGTCTTTAAGTTAATCGGCTGCCCGTGGCCGATTTTGCCGTTTATCAAAAAGCAGAGGGCATACGTGATAGTTAATGAGGTTGCGGTTTATCGTTTGCCAGAGATGATCTTATTGGATGTCTTGAGTGTTAATATCACTGGGGATGTTGATAGCTGGGCATGGTCGTTTACAGCAACGCTCAAGACTCACCGCCAGCTTGATTTGGTCAAACCGGACACTGGTGGCAATCCACGTGAAATACGCGTGATAGTTAATGGTGAGTGGTGGGATTTTATCGTTGAAGGACGCAGCACGCCACGTGAGTTTGGTAATAGCAGCATTACTATTAAAGGGCGGTCATTATCAGCTTATCTTGCTGAGCCGTTTGCTCCGATTACTGATGACAGTAATGCCAGTGATGTGCTGGCTAATCAGATTGCTGATTTAGCAGTGTTGAATACAGGGTGGTCAGTGGATTGGCAGTTGACGGATTGGCTGGTGCTAGCAGGCGCGTGGAATTATCGCGGTGCGCCAATGGGACGGTTGTTGCAAATTGCCGATGGTGTGGGCGGTGTGGTTGCTAGTGCGCCTGCTGCTAAGTCTGTTTCTTTGGCTAAACGTTATCCCGTGCTCCCGTGGAATTGGGCAGCGGCTACGCCATACGCGCAAATCCCCGTTGATGTCATGGTGTTTTTAGGTGGCGAATCGGATAAAAAGCCGGATTACAATGGCGTTTATGTGGCTGGTGAGTCGGTTGGCGTGGGGGCGTTGGTTAAGCGGCAAGGCACGGCGGGTGATGTGCTTGCGCCGACTAAGATTAACCCATTACTGACACATATCGATGCTTGCCGGATGGCTGGCGAAAGCATCTTAGCGGAGGCAGGTGCTGTTGAGCTTATCCCGTTTGTGATGCCCGTTGAGCCGACGTTGGGTATTCTGCCATTGAATGAGCTGCTGGAGATTGACGATGGCGGCGATACATTTAGGGGCATGACGCGGTCTATCCAAATATCAGCCTTATGGGGCGACAGCTTGGTTGTTCGGCAAACTGTGGAGATTGAGCGCCGTGGCTAATCCATATAAAAAGCTAAAGGATTTGTTGCCACAACAGCCGTTATTGGTTGGTGAGGTGGTGGCGCATTTAACGGGTAATCGGTCTAGTATTCAGTTACCAGGCGGGGCTGTTGTGGTGGTTCGTGGTCAGTCAGTAGCGGTCGGCAACCATGCGTTTATCCGCAATGGCGTGGTCGAAGGGGCGGCAGCTAATTTGAGTTATTTTGTGATTGAGGTTTGATTCGCAAATTAAGTGTTATTTTTTCGCAAATTAAGCGTTCCGCAACATGAATGCAGTGGCGACTTTACGCTAGAGGCAGATACAACTGTTTATATTTATCTAGTAGGTAGCGATGAAGCGGCAACTGCGATAATCACTGGCGGGAGAATATTATGAGCTTAGTAGAAACTTTAAAGTTTGACTTCGCTGATAATGTTACTGCCACTAAGTCGAGTGGCGTAGTAGATAAAAGCCTAGTAAGTAACCCTTGTTCACTACAGCCCGTGGGGCAAGGCGGCATTGTATCGGGAGGTCTTGACGGTAAACAATGCTTAGCTTGTGCTGGAGCTGGGTTTCGGTTTGGCGTAACTAATCCTATCAGCACAAATGATTTTGAGTTAAATCTAGTATTTAGACCTAAATCTTATATTGGTGGTGCTTATGTTAAGTTGCTTAATATTGGCACAATTAATAGTGCGGGTAATTTAGGTATTGTTAAGACTTCAAGCAGCAACCCAATGGGCGTTACAATTTTTCTTTACAACGGATCGGGTGGATCATACTTTCTTCTTTCCACACCTTACACTATCAGTACTGACGACTTTCATGCTCTAAAACTTTCGAGGGTCGGTTCGCTCTGGACGCTTGTTATTGATAGTAATGAACCAGTCAGTGTAACGCTAGACTCCTCCCATTCCGGTTTTAATCTCTCATCTACTGATGGGTATTTGGGTAATAACAACTACGGCTCTGAGCCTATGTTAGTTGATATAGATAGTTTCAGTATTAAAACGCCTGTTTTAAATACTTTATCTGGCTCAATAAATTTAACAAGCGCGTTAGATAAGTTTAGAGTCAGTGTTATTGATTCCGCTGCTAATCAAAAAGTCGGTGAGCTGGTAACGACAAGTAAGGGGGCTTATAGTGTTGATTGTGTTGATTCGGGTAGTGGAGTTTATAGTATCGACTGCACTCCATATTTTGATTATGTATGGTCAGTAAGCAAAGTATCTATTGTGGGCGATATAGTTTCTCCGACAAATCCTGCCACCAACCCAAGGTTATACATTTGCACTACAGCAGGGACGAATAACGAGACTGAGCCGACTTGGCCTGCTTCTGGAACTGTAACAAGTGGTAGTTGCACATGGGCAATGGTTGATGTCATCCCTGCGGTGCAATCATTATTTGCCCGCTTGCCAAATAGCTCTGGTAATGACTTTGAGGATATTGGTGGCGGTGGTGGGGGTAGTATTATATTTAAAATGATTGGTGTTACAGATGACGGTGAGCAGGTATTTTGGTGGACAACAGATAAAACAGCATCGCCAACTTCTACTGTCCCGTCGCTGGATGGGCGTGCTTTAATTTTTGTTGCAGAGATGTGATTTAGTGTGTTTTTTTTTGCAATTAATTTTTGTTATTTGAAATAACTTTAACCGCCAAATATCTCACAAAATGACCGCCAAATATCTCACGCGGCTACAATTACAGGCTGCCGAGAAATTGACACACATCGAGGGTGTCACCATGTTGCGGCTAGCGTCATAATTTACCCAGTGGGTAATTTTGGACATAAAAAAACCAGTTAACTATTCGACTAACTGGTTTATTTATATAATTTAAGTGGTGGGTCGCATGCGATTCGAACGCATGACCATCGCATTAAAAGTGCGGTGCTCTACCGGCTGAGCTAGCGACCCAACAAAGATTGCCTATTATAGGGATATTCTTTAAACATGCAAGCTTTTATTTGTATCTGGTTGGATCAATAATTCCAGCAGCATCAAAACCTATTTTTCTTAGGCGACAAGCGTCGCATATTCCACAGGCGCGGCCTTGTTGGTCTGCGGAATAACAGGAAACGGTGTTTTGGTAATCTACACTTAATTCTGTACCTAGCTTAATAATTTCGGCTTTGCTTAGTGAAATTAGTGGCGTGTGAATAGTGAATGGATTGCCTTCAACACCTGCTTTAGTCGCCAAGGTGGCTAAATTTTGGAAGGCGTTGATAAATTCTGGCCGACAATCGGGATAACCCGAATAATCAACCGCATTTACGCCGATAAAAATATCATGCAGATTTAATACTTCTGCCCAACCCAAAGCAAACGATAAGAAAATAGTATTTCGGGCTGGCACATAGGTCACCGGAATACCTTCCTGTGCGCTGTTTGGTACGGCAATATGGTCATCGGTAAGTGCCGAGCCGCCAATTGCACCTAAACCAAGCTTGATGACTTTATGCTCAATAACCTGATATTTTTCAGCAATTCTGGCGGCAGCATCCAGTTCGGCTGTATGCCGCTGTCCATAGTCAAAACTTAAGGCGTAGCACTGGAAGCCTTGTTGTTGGGCTAGTGCGAGTGTTGTTATGGAATCAAGACCGCCCGATAAGAGGACGATGGCGTTTTTTTGCATAGCGCTTATTTACCTTGGGCATCTTGCCATAGATATTTATGGAGTTGTATTTGAAAACGTACTGGTAGCTGGTCGCGGAGAATTTTGTCTGCTAATTCCGTTGGGGATTGCTCTCCCATGACTGGCGAGAATAAGAGTTGGCAACGTGACGCTAATTGATACTGGCTTACTATGGATTTTGACCATTCGTAATCTTCGTTATTGGCGATAACGAATTTAACTTGATCTTGTGGCGTTAAATACTGGATATTTTCATAGCGATTTTTATCCATTTCATCGGAGCTAGGGGTTTTTAAATCCATCACTTTAACGACCCGGCTATCAACCCCTGCCACATCTAAAGCGCCACTAGTTTCCAAGGAAACTTTATAACCATCATCAACTAATGCCGTCATTAAGGCTAAGCAAGCGGGTTGCGCTAAAGGTTCACCGCCTGTGACGGTAATGTAATAGGTCTGGTATTTTTTGACTTCTTCGATGATGGCATCAATAGTCATTTTTGTACCGCCAGTAAAAGCATAGGCAGTATCGCAATAACTACAGCGTAAAGGACAGCCAGTTAAACGGATAAATACCGTGGGTATGCCGACAGTGTTGGCTTCACCTTGCAGCGAATAAAAAATTTCAGTGATACGTAAGGAAGTCACAATCAGTTGGCATTCATGGCGCGCAACTTTTTGTTCGCGTACAGTGCTGCGGGGGTATCGGGGTAGTTACTGGTTACCTTATTAAAATACTCTCGGGCTTGATCTGTATGGCTTTGATCCATTTCAATGTAACCGAGCTTTAACAAGGCATCAGGGATTTTGCTGCTTTGTGGATATTTTTCGATAACGATATTAAAGGCTTTACGGGCAGCTTCATTATCTTTTTTTACCCGGTAAGCTTCACCCAACCAATATTGGGCGTTATTTGCCAAATTACTGCTTGGGTAATTCTCTAAAAAACTGTTCAATTCAGTAATGGACTGGTCAGTTTTTCCTTTTCTAAGCAATTCGTAGGCTCGTTGATAAGCTTGCTTTTCATTATCCGGCGCGGAAATCACTTCTGCTTTCGGCTTATCAACCGCAGTTGCGGCGGGTTTGCCACTCGCACTACCTGCTACGGGTTCGGCATCAATAGGACGCTTTTCTTCAACCGCAGGTGCAGCAGGTTTTGTTACTGGCGCAGCTTCGGTAGGTGTCGCTGGCGTATCGGTTACTACCGCTGCGGGCGTTGCTACTGGAGCAGTAGCACTGCCATCAGTTTTGTTTTCCAAGCTACCTAAGCGCTCATCAAAATCGGCAGTTAAGTTTTTTTGCTGCTTTTTTAACTCACCGATTTGATAAGCCTGCTCTTCCACTTTGCCATTGAGTTGTTGAATGTCCGCTTGCATCTGTTCCATACGCGTCATCATTTCAACCATTGCCGAATTTGAAGGCGTTGCTGAAGTGATGTTATTGGCGGGGGCTGCAGATGCGGGATAAGCGGAATTATCGATAACCGCAGGTAAGGCATAAGCCTGCGCGGATAAGCCCGCAGACAAACATAACAACGTGGCAAAGCGGTTTTTCATTTATTTACCTTGATAAGAAATAACAGCGCGACGGTTTTGTTCCCAAGCTGATTCATCACTTCCGAATGCCACGGGTTTTTCTTCACCATAACTAACGATTTGTATTTGGTTTTCGCCAACACCTTGTAATTTCATCATATTAGCGACTGACTTAGCGCGTTGCTCACCCAAACCAATGTTGTATTCACGTGAACCACGCTCGTCGCCGTGGCCTTCAACAATAATACGTTGTGAAGGGTTTGCCACTAAATATTGTGAATGCGCGGCAATAACAGGAATAAAATCGGACTGTACTTGGCTGCTATCTAACATGAAGTAAATAGTGCGTTTGGACAACGGATTGTTAGGATCGCTAAATTCAGGCCCCAAGCTGGCAGCAATATCATCACCATAGCCACCTGCCCCATAATTTCCTGAGCCACCCATTTCTGTGCCGTTTAAACCACTAGCACCGTTAAGGCCATTGGTTGAGGCATCATTAATGCCACTGGCTGCCGCTTGGCTACCATCCAATAAATTAGGATCTTTGTCTTCGGTATCGCTACAAGCCGATAAAAAAACCGTGCTGATAGCCAATGCGATTAGAGTTTTATTCAGTTTCATTGTCTGTTCCAAAAATAATTAATAAATATAAAAACTAGGGTGACCAAGAGGGTTCACGAACTTCACCGCTATTAAAAACCAGCTTTTGCTGCATTTTACCATCGATTGATACTGCCGATAAGAAACCAGTACGGCCTTTTTTGGAAGCATACAGAATCATACTGCCATTCGGTGAAAAGCTGGGGGATTCATCAGCTGGCCCCGAAGTTAGCACGTTGATGGCACGGGTTGCCATATCCATAACCGCAATCCGGTAACTACCGCCACCGCCATGTACCATGGCTATGTATTTGCCATCCGGCGAATAACTGGCGCGGGCGTTATAATCACCAGAGAAAGTCAGGCGTTTTTCGCCGCCACCTTGGCTAGAAGCAATATACAATTGCGGCTTACCGCCACGGTCTGAGGTAAACACCACACTGCTGCCATCTGGTGACCAAGTTGGCTCAGTATCGATAGCGGCGCTTTTGCTGATTTTTTGCAGCGAACGGCTACCTAAATTCAGCACATAAATATCGGGGCTACCATCTTTGGACAGTGTTAATGCCAAGCGGGTACCATCCGGCGACCACGATGGTGCACCATTGATGCCAGGGAATTCGGCAACCCGTTCGCGCTGTCCAGTAGCTAAAGTTTGGATGTAGATCGCCGCTGTTTTACGCTCAAAAGACACATAAGCCAATTTTTTGCCATCTGGTGACCATGACGGTGACATCAGTGGCTCAGGAGAAGAGGCGACGGTTTGTGGATTAAAGCCATCAGCATCAGCCACTTGCAGTTGATGGGCTTTAGGATTGCTACTGGTTATATAAGCGATTTTGCCACTGAATGAGCCTTTTTTTCCGGTCAATTTTTCAAAAACCAAATCACTAATATGGTGTGCCGTGCGCCGTAAATCCGCCGCCGATGAGCTCATTCGGTAACCCAGCATTTGCCCGCCTTTGTAGACATCCAGTAATTGGAACTGGACATCGTACAGCCCACCATTATTGGTCGCTCGCCCTACTACCATGTAATTCTGGCTTAAAGCTTGCCATTCTTTTAGATTGGTTTCTTGTGCGGAGCTAGGACGCGACGGCATGCTTTGCTCAGCCATCATTTTAAAATAGCCGCTGCGCTCCAAATCGGCATTAACGATGGCCCGAATATCCACTGGTGCGCCATTGTTGGCGAATGGCACTATCGCTACGGGTAGTGCGCTTTCAATGCCCTCGGTTATTTCTATTGTCAATCCAGCATGACTAGTTTGTACGCTAAAGCTAGCAAGCATTAACAAGAAAATATTTCTAAAAAGAACCATGTATTTACCTTTGTATTCAATAAAGAATGTTGAATTCGTTGACACTGATTAACGGTTATCCCGGAGTGAAAAACATGTTTTTCACTCCGGATCGTAAAGCAATCGATACAAAAACCTATGCGACAATTAAAAAAGATTATGGAACAATTACTTTAAGGCTTGAATGTAAATACAAGCGGTCTAAATGCTTTGGAAAATAATTCCTTGTCTTTAGGTATAGGTAATGGAGATGCCGCCTGAACAGCATTCTCAGCTGAACGATCAAAAATATCATCGCCACTACTGGTTACCGTTCTGACATCTATAACCGTTCCGTCAGACATAAGACGAACCTCCAAAGTACACTTTAAGTCTTGTGTAGTAGAGGCTGGCCGTATCCATTTAGCTGTAACCCTTTTCCTTAAGGCTAATTTCAACTCATTTAACTCAGCATCTTGAGCTGCCGCTTTGGCTTTTGCATCGGCCTCTGCTTTAGCTTTCGCAGCGGCATCTGCCTTAGCTTTTGCTTCTGCATCCGCTTTAGCCTTTGCAGCAGCTTCAGCCTTGGCTTTCGCATCAGCTTCCGCTTTGGCCTTTGCAGCAGCTTCGGCCTTAACTTTTGCTTCTGCATCCGCTTTGGCTTTTGCAGCGGCTTCAGCCTTGGCTTTGCCTTCGGCTTCCGCTTTGGCCTTTGCGGCAGCCTCGGCCTTGGCTTTACCTTCAGCTTCCGCTTTGGCTTTTGCAGCGGCTTCGGCCTTGGCTTTACCTTCAGCTTCCGCTTTGGCCTTTGCAGCGGCTTCGGCCTTAGCTTTACCTTCGGCTTCCGCTTTGGCCTTGGCTTTACCTTCAGCTTCCGCTTTAGCCTTGGCTTTACCTTCAGCTTCCGCTTTAGCCTTTGCAGCCGCTTCGGCCTTAGCTTTACCTTCTGCATCCGCTTTGGCTTTTGCAGCAGCCTCGGCCTTAGCTTTACCTTCGGCTTCCGCTTTAGCCTTTGCAGCAGCTTCTGATTTTGACTTAGCTGACTCTGCTTTCTTTGCTTCTGCTTTCGCCTGTTCTGCGGCTTCGGCTTTTTCTTTGGCTAACTCAGCTTTTTTGGCTTCGGCTTTTGCCTCGGCAGCGGCTTCAGCCTTTTCTTTGGCTAATTCGGCTTTCTTGGCTTCTGCTTTCGCTTGAGCGGCAGCTTCTGACTTTTCTTTGGCTAATTCAGCTTTTTTGGCTTCTGCTTTTGCCTCGGCAGCAGCTTCAGCTTTTTCTTTGGCTTGTTCGGCTTTCTTGGCTTCGGCTTTTGCCTCGGCAGCAGCTTCAGCTTTTTCTTTGGCTTGTTCAGCTTTCTTGGCTTCGGCTTTCGCTTGAGCGGCGGCTTCGGCCTTTTCTTTGGCTTGTTCGGCTTTCTTGGCCTCGGCTTTTGCCTCAGCGGCAGCTTCAGCTTTTTCTTTGGCTAATTCAGCTTTCTTGGCTTCGGCTTTCGCTTGAGCGGCGGCTTCGGCCTTTTCTTTGGCAAGCTCAGCTTTTTTAGCTTCGGCTTTTGCCTCAGCAGCAGCTTCAGCTTTTTCTTTGGCGAGTTCGGATTTCTTGGCTTTCTCTTCTTCAATTGCCTGTTGCTGAGCTGCCAATTCTGCTTGTTTTCGCGCTTGTTCTTCTGCTATGCGTTGCTGTTCTTCCAACAGTTTTTGCTGTTCGGCTTGTTTTTCAGCATTGACTTGCGCTTCCATTTCGGAAATTTGTTCAGCATCAATCATGGTGGCATGAATGATTTCCGGCTTAGGATCGCTGACGGGTTGTTTGTCGGGTTTTAACCAAGCACTCAGGGTGAATAACAACAATAGCGTCACATGCAGGGCTATCGCCAGCAGGAATGCTTTTGAATATCGGTTTTGACTAGCCATCCGCTTATTGTTCTTCTGGTTTGGTCATTAATCCCACTTTGGCTACGCCTGCATTTTTTAGGGATGCCATGACGGTAACCACTGTTCCGTAATCAACATCACGATCGGCATTTATCAGCACTTGGGTAGAGGGTTTGGCTGCCAATACAGCCATAACGCGCTCGGTGATGGCTTCTTGTTGCACGGCTTCATCGTCTTTGTTGTCTATCCGCAGGAAATATTCGCCAGATTTCTTGATGGACACCACCACTGGCGGCGTGTCATCTTGCTGGTCAACACTGGCGGATTCCGCTTGTGGCAAGTCAACATCCACGCCTGTTTGCAACATTGGCGTGGTAATCATAAAAATAATCAGCAAAACCAGCGTTACGTCAATATAGGGGACGACGTTGATTTCAGCCATCGGTTTTCTGCGGCCGTGTCGTTTTCTCATTTGCTATGCGCCTGTCTTTGCAGTAGGACTACGAATTCTTCTACGAAAAGCTCATAACGGCCTGTGAGTTTATCCAGACGGGTAGAGAAGCGGTTGTAAAAAATAACCGCAGGGATAGCGGCGAACAGGCCGATGGCGGTGGCGATTAAGGCTTCGGCAATGCCTGGGGCAACTAAAGCCAAGGTGGCTTGTTTGATGTTACCCAGCGACATAAACGAATTCATGATGCCCCACACGGTACCAAATAAGCCAACATAAGGGCTGGTGGAACCCACTGTTGCCAAAAACGGCAAATGTTCATCGAGCCTATCCAATTCGCGGGATAGTTCGATACGCATGGTACGTTGGGCGCTTTCTACTTGCACCATCGGTTCTACTGTGCCGCTTTGGCGCATACGGGAAAATTCTTTGTAGCCAGCAAGGAAGATTTTTTCGATGCCTTCGGGTTCAAAATCTTTGGCGGACAGCTTCCGGTACAAATCGGCAAGGGCTTCGCCAGACCAGAATTGGCCTTCGAACTCGTCGGTGATTTCTACGGCACGGTTGAGTTCTTTATGTTTGATAAAAATGAAAGTCCATGAGGCGATAGATGCTGAAAATAAAATCAGCATGACAAATTGCACCACAAAGCTGGCTTCGGTAACTAGATGGAATAGGGATAAATCAGTGTTCATGTTAACTGCTCAAGTAAATAGTCAGGAATCGCTTTAGGACGCAGGCTGCTGGCATCCACACAGGCAATGCGAATGAGGCTAGTGCATAAAACAGTGTCTCCGTGGCTGATCGTTTGTTCAAAAGTAAGGCTGGTTTTGCTGCTTGTAGCGATTTTAGCACTGACAGCAAGTTGTTGGTTAAAGCGGGCTGGTTTTAGGTAATCAACTTGTACGGAACGGACGACAAATAAGATATTGGCGGTCGCTACGAGTTCATCCAGCTCATAACCCAATGACCGAAGCATTTCGGTACGGGCGCGTTCAAAAAATTTCAAATAGTTGGCGTAAAACACCACGCCACCTGCGTCGGTGTCTTCGTAATAAACGCGGACAGGCCAGATAAATGTCATAAGAAATCGGTTATTTAAACAAGTCGTCGGAAATGCCCAACGTTTTCGGCGGTTGTAAACCAAAGTGCAAATAGGTGTTTTCGGTGACTATCCTACCGCGCGGGGTACGCATGATGAAGCCTTGTTGCAACAAATAGGGCTCAAGGACATCTTCAATGGTGCCCCGCTCTTCGCTGATGGCGGCGGCTAAGGTGTCTAAGCCGACTGGCCCACCTGCAAAGTTTTCTATCATGGCTAACAATAATTTTCGGTCTAGGGCATCAAAACCGTTGCTGTCTACCCGTAACATGTCCAGTGCCAACACGGCGATGGCTTCGCTGATAAAACCGTCGCCTTTCACTTCGGCGTAGTCACGCACCCGGCGTAGTAAACGGTTGGCGATGCGTGGCGTGCCTCTGGCGCGTTTGGCAATTTCTATAGCACCTTGGTTTTCTATACCAATGCCCAGCAAGTTTGCCGAGCGGGTAACAATACCGCGCAATTCGTCTACGCTGTAAAACTCTAACCGCTGGACAATGCCGAATCGGTCGCGCAGTGGCGAGGTCAATAAGCCTGCGCGGGTGGTTGCGCCGATTAAGGTAAATGGCGGTAAATCTAATTTAATGGAACGGGCGGCGGGGCCTTCACCAATCATTAAATCCAGCTGGTAATCTTCCATTGCTGGATAGAGAATTTCTTCTACTGCCGGGTTTAGCCGATGGATTTCATCAATGAATAAGACATCGTGGGCTTCAAGATTGGTCAATAACGCCGCTAAATCGCCCGCTTTTTCTAATACCGGCCCGGATGTTTGCCGGATGTTCACCGACATTTCAGCGGCTATTATATTGGCTAATGTGGTTTTGCCCAAACCCGGCGGGCCAAAAATAAGCACATGATCCAAAGCTTCCTTGCGTAAGCTCGCCGCTTTGATAAAAATTTCCATTTGGGTGCGGATTTCTGGCTGTCCGACATAATCTTGCAAACGCTTAGGCCGTATTGCCCTATCTTGGCGTTCTTCGTCGGTGCTGCTGCGGGCGCTGATTAATCGGTCACTTTCTATCATCGGGCTGCGCCTTGTAAGGCTAAGCGAATAATGTCTTCACAGGTTTTGTTTTCAGTATCGATGTTTTGCACCATTTTGCTGGCATCAATCGGCTTATAGCCTAATGAACATAAAGCGCTAATCGCTTCTTGCCGAGGATTATTGAGGATTTGCGGGGCTTGAGCGCCCTGCCCTATATCCATATTAGTCGCCACGCCATCTGGACTTGGCAAACGGTCACGCATTTCTATCACCAAACGCTCAGCGGTTTTTTTGCCCACACCCGGCAAGCGTATCAGTGCCTGGGTATCATTATTGTGAATGTTGCGATGAAATTCTTCAGCGGTTAAGCCAGATAAAATAGTCAAAGCAAGTTTTGGGCCAACGCCATTCACTTTTATTAAGGTCCTAAACAGGCTGCGATCAGCTTCGTTGATGAAGCCGAACAGGCTGTGGGCATCTTCACGCACCACCAGATGGGTGTGCAGCAATATTTCTGCGCCAAGCAACGGTAGATTGTAAAAGGTGGTCATCGGCGCTTCCAATTCGTAGCCAACACCTTGCACATCCAACATCAATAATGGTGGCGCTTTATGCACTAATTTGCCGCGTAAAAAACCAATCATTGGCGTAACTCAGTCAAGCGGTTGGCGGTTTGCTGCCAATGGGCGTGACAAATGGCAATCCCCAACGCATCGCTGGCATCTATCTGCATTTGGCCTTGTACATTCAGCAATATTTTCACCATGTGTTGGACTTGTATCTTATCCGCGCTGCCTTTACCAACCAAAGCTTGTTTGACTTGCCTAGCGGCATATTCTGCAACAGACAAGTTAGTGCTTTGTACGGCACAGATAGCCGCGCCACGTGCTTGCCCCAGTTTTAAGGCTGAATCGGCATTTTTGTGCATAAAGACTTGCTCTATAGCCGCGCAATCAGGATGGTAAAGTTGTACCACGGTAATAATGCCATCAAAAATTTGTTTTAAGCGATCCGGGAAATAGTCACCCAAGACCTTAATGCTGCCACTGGCAACATAGCGAAACCCGGTGGCGGTGGTATCTATAACACCATATCCGGTTAATCGCGAGCCTGGATCTATGCCAAGTATACGCATGAGTTGTTTGCCTGTTTTGGAACGAGTTACTGATGTTACTCACTCACTTTTTGTGAAGCGAAAATAAATAATAATGAATCGCTATCGCGAAGTTTTTTAAATCGGGTTCTCGCACCCGAAGGCGAGTTACTTTCTTTTGCGCCGCCAAAAGCAAGTAATCAAAGAAAAGGCGGCCCGATTACCGCTCATGTCTTGCGCTCCTCGCACTTGTGCCCTGTGGGGTATTTGTCGGGGGACGGCAGAATGGGCTTCCTGCCCATCTGCCGCCGTGCGGCTTCCCTGCCGCACCCTTTATGCCCTTGGGTGCTTCGGGCTATTCCCGACAAATGCTGCGGTGCTCGACGCGGCAAACGGGAGAAAAGCGCGTTACTGCGTAACGTCAGTGAGTTAGATGGCAAATGGCAAAAACGCCAAAGGCCTAAAGTTGGCGTAAATGCTAATACGCCGTGCGCCCATTTCCGCAAAAGCCCGTTGGTGAAAGCCTTTGGTATTGGCAATAACTAAAGTATTGGCTGGTAATTGAAAGCATTTAGGCAAGGGGAACGCCATTTGGTTTAGATCGTCGGGAGTGGCGCGAAACGAGCCGCCACGGTTGGGATGATCTTTTTCCGAACTGGCCGTGCAGCTCATTTGGTATTCCCATTGCAGACTTTTTAAAGTGGAGCGGTGGCTGCCTACTGAATAGGCAAATGGCCCATTTTCATAAGTGACCTCATCGACAAAATACCAAAGTTTGTAGGTATGGTGGAAGGTATCTTTGTGCAATTGCTTTTGTATATCAGGGTTACTGGCTTCGTCACCGTGGCGCAGCTCGTAAATTGAATATTTTGATGATCGGCTGAATAGGCCAAACAAAGCCAAGGTCAATTTGGATAGCCGCGATTTTTTCACCAAGTGTTCCATGATTGGCGAATTTTTTTCGATGGATGCAAAGCGGTTTAATGTGCCGCCATCGTATCGGTCGAAGCCTTGTGGGTGGCTTATTCTTTTGCCAAATCCCCGTTCAGTATTGACGGGTGCTGGTGGTAACTGATCTAAAACTTGGTATATCTCGGCTTTTACTTGCAAAAAAGCAGCTTCATCCAAAAAGTTTTCCAGGACAACAACACCATCTTTAGCAAAAGATTGCCGTAAACGCCTTTCCAGAAAAAAGAATGGTGCGGTTCTGATTTTGCAAATCACGTTGCTGACGAGTATGCGAAAAACATGCAAACCGAATCGATTGGCAAGCGGATTGCCAATAATACCGACAAAGCTTTTTTCATTTGTGGCAATTGCCAGAAACTGTTTGATGAAAGGCACAGCGGTTTATCTCGATTAAGCTAAGGAAGGGTAAAACTAGACGACGAAGCCAATAAATCACTACATCAGCGACTAAATACTGCGGACAATAATAACCTAAACATAAGCCAAGATCGGCAATAAACTACTGCCGGAAATAAAAACATCGGCATTTTCACGGACAACTTCCCGATCAACAACACCACCAAATCCAACGAAAAACGCCCCAGCTTGCTTGGCTTCCAAATCGGTTTTGCCATCGCCGACCATCATTAATTGATTGGCTGGCACGTTGAGTTGCTTACAAACTTCGGCTTTGCCGCCGTTACGCGCTAGCGGGGAATTTTGCTGATAATCGGCATAACTGCCATCGTCATTAAAATACAGATCAACCGCATGAACGCACTGTTCAGCAACACCCAGTTGCTGCGCCAATGGCAAAATGGCAGGCCGTAAGCCACCGCTGATGATATGCACTTGCTTGCCTTGGGCATGTAAGGCTTCAAACAGTGTGGCTACGCCGTCAACCAATTCATCGATATAACGTTCTGCCAGCCAATCAATACTGGCACGATCTGGCTTTATCAACGCTAGCCTTTGCCCATAAACGGCTGCTAATGGCACGCTGCCATTCATGGCTGAATTGGTGAGCTTTACCAGTGCATCCCCTAACCCTGCCCGCTTGCCGAGTTCGTCGATACCTTCAATTTTGCTTAGCGTGCTGTCGCAGTCAAAACAGATGACATCAAAACTCATAAGTTAATTTGGGTGACCTGATGGACGGCGGCTATCGCACAAAGTTGTTGGATTAAATGCTCAGATAAAGGCGCAGAAACGCTGATGACCGCCATGGCATGCAGTTGATCGTCGGCGGTGCTGACTTGCATACGGCTGATATTGATATTGGCATTACCCAGCACGCTGCTGATTGCCGAAATCACTCCCGGTTTATCATCATGTTGGGTAAGCAATAAAGTGCCTTCGGGGACGACTTCAATATCAAATTGGTTGATGCTAACTAAGCGCGGTTGTCTACCACCCAGCAATGCGCCTGATAAGCAGATGGCTTGTTTACCGCAATAGCCCGTCAATTTGATAAGCGAAATATAATCATGCGACTCGTGAGTGACAGATTCAGTCAGGGTAATGCCTTGGCGTTTGGCTATGTTCTCGGCATTAACACGGTTGACTGGTGTGGAAAAATTGCCACTTAAAATACCAACCAGCGCTGACACCGAAACCGGGCGAACCGCCACTTCCGCTGCCCTGCCAAATAAAGCGACTTCAATTTTTTCCAACGGCGCACTGGCAAGACCTGCCAATACTTTGCCAAGAATCGTTGCCAAGCCCATATATTCATGGGATTTTTTCAATTCTTTGGCAGAAACTCTAGGCAAGTTTAAGGCATTAATCGCCTCGCCTGTTTTCAAGAAAGTCACCGCCTGACGGGCGATTTCCACACTCACAGCAACTTGCGCTTCGATAGTGGATGCACCTAAATGCGGGGTGAAAACAATATTGTCCAATTCTAATAACGGTGAGCCTACAGGCGGTTCATTTTCGTAAACATCTAAAGCCGCGCCTGCAAGCTGTTTGTTTTTTAAGGCTTGATAAAGCGCGTCTTCATCAATCAAACCGCCACGGGCGCAATTGATGACCATGGCGGATTTTTTCATTTTCGCCAACAGTTCGGCGCTGATGATATTGCGGGTTTTTTCAATCAATGGGCAATGTAAAGTGACATAATCGGCACGGCTAGCCAATTCATCCAAACCGACCGATTCCACGCCTAGCTCGGCAAATACTTCTGGGGCGACAAAAGGGTCGAAAGCAATAACCTGCATTTTCAAGCCCAAACCACGTTGGGAAACAATCCGGCCTATGGTGCCAAAACCGACGATAGCCAAGGTTTTATGGGCGACTTCCGTTCCCATCAATTTGCTGCGCTCCCATTTTCCTGCCCTTACGGAACTGTCAGCAGCAGGCAAATGTCGGCTTAAGGACATCAAATGCGCGATAGCCAGTTCGGCAGTCGTGGTGGCATTGGCATCCGGCGTGTTCATGATGATAATGCCCAATTCGGTTGCTAATGGGATGTCGACATTATCAACGCCAATCCCTGCCCGACCGATGAGTTTTAAATTTTTTGCTGCATGTAACACCGCCGGAGTCACTTGGGTGTCGCTGCGAATTAATAGCGCGTCGTAATCACCGATAATTTCACAAAGCTGCTCTTCATTAAGCCCCGTTTTGATATGCACTTGAATATCGGTTTGTTCATTCAAGTAATTGATGCCGGCTTCAGCCAGTTTGTCGGATATTAAGATTTTTTTCATGAGTGAAACCCAAGCTAAGCGCTAAAAATGCGCTAGTTTAGCAGCTTTGTTATAATCGCGGAATTTTGGTTGGCGGCAACTGTGTTGCATGACGACTGACAAACACCACTTATCTGCTTATGCACAAACTATTAGCCAGAATTAAATACGATTTTGCTAATTGGCAGCAGATAAGCGATTGGTATAAAAACCTGACCCAAGCGGACGCAATGAATATTACAGGCCAACTACAAGTCAACGATGCCCGACTTGAAATGACTTTTGTAGCAGATGTCATCTACATTCCAGCCAGCAACTCCCATCCTGGCGGGCTTTACGATAATCAACTGCAACCAATCAGCCACGCCATTACCCACAGGGATAACAAGACCTGGTTAGGCGCACCGTTAAAGGAAGCAATCGATTTAAACAAGCTCCCTCTGCATACCAGCGACAAACCATATTTTTTTATCGGTGATATATATAACCACTATGGGCATTTTATCGTTGAATCCACAGCAAGACTGTGGCCATTACTGTACTTACCAAACGGGTTTGCCGAAAATTATCTCTATTGTGGTAAAGATGCTTCAGAAAAATTGCTGCAAAAAACCTTTATCAAAGACATTTATGGGAGTTTTTCACTAAGCCCCGACAATTTTCTCCGCTTTAACAAACCTTGCCGATTACAAAATGTCTTCATCCCCTTGCCCGCATTTGAAATACGTCGGCAAGGCAACCAACTATTCCGCGAAACCATGCTGCATGTAGGCAATCATCTGGCTGGGGATTTGTCTGAAATCAATAACAGCAATTTAACCCCCCTGTATATTTCCAAATCCAAATTGCCCGGCGGCGTATCCAGAATTTTTAATGAAACCGCTATTGAGGAAGCATTAGCCAGCAAAGGTATTGAAATCTGGCATCCTGAAACACTCGATTTAGCATCGCAAATTAAAGAGTTAACAAGCAGAAAATATCTTATGGGGGCAGTGGGCTCAGCCTTTCATAATCTTTTATTTTGCCTTGGCAACAAAGTCATTTCTGGCGTTTGCTTAGGGGAAAAATTAAATTCAAGCTATCTGATTATTGATAAACTCTGCGGCAATAACGCCAGATACGTTATCGGTAAACAAAGCAGCATCGCCTTAAGCAAGGATCCAAAACTTTGCGACCGCTCTCGCTTTGTTAATACGTTCTACGCTACTAATCCAAAGCAGACAGCTGAACTGTTATTGCGAAATTTACAACTTTAAAATACTACTATTTAGCATTATGCCTATATTCAAAATTGATGAAGAATTGGTACTTTTTGTCCATATTCCCAAAACTGGCGGCGCATCAGTTGAAAGTTTTTTTAGGCATCACACCACAGTACATATGTTTGATGATCGCCCTTTAAACCCTGACTTTCGCTGCTCACCACAACACTTTCACTGTGACCAATTAAAAAAATTACTGCCCTTTAACTGGTACAGTTACAAATTCACTATTATCAGAAACCCATATACCAGACTGGTTAGTGAATATCGCATGAGAATGCTGAATAAACTTTCCAATCAAGTACCTGTAGTGCCATTTGACCAATGGGTTGATGAGACTTTCAACAATTATTCTAAAAACCCATGGATATGGGATAACCACATCCGGCCCCAATGGGAATTTGTTGACGACAGCTTTGAGATATTCCAATTCGAGGAAGGCATTCCGAAAATCATCAATAAAATCAGATACCGTTTGGAATTACCGCCAATAAATGAACCCATACCACATCGGCAAAAAAGTAAAAAAATACCAGTACTGCCCAGTAACGAGACACTCTCTTCGATTGCCGCTTTTTACAAAGAAGATTTCCGGCGATTTAATTACACATTAAGTTTATGTATTAGCTTTATATACAACACCTACTTTAAATCTCAGGAAATTATGGCTTCAGGATTAAGCGCAGTAACAATCGATTTATGAAAACATTACCGTCTTTCTTATGTATCGGCACACAAAAAGCCGGTACCTCATGGCTTTACGAACAACTTCGCCAGCACCCTAATATTTGGATGCCGCCCATTAAAGAGCTGCATTATTTCGACCACCTTTATTGCGAATCTAGCCGTAACTGGAGCAAATGGCACATAAAACACAGCGCCAAACGCATCATTAAACATGAAATCAATAGCAATAATGCCACCAATTTCGATTACATCCGCTATATCGCCTCATTGGCCTCAGAACCGATGCTGACCGAAGCCTGGTACGAAAAAGCTTTTGACCGGCCAGCCGCCAAAAATAAAGTAGTCGGCGACATAACCCCCGAATATTGCCAAATTGGTGACGAAGGTATCGCTTATTTAAAAGGCTTGCTTAACGACGTTAAAATCCTGTGGATTATCCGCGATCCGCTTGAACGGATGTTGTCGCAATTAAGAATGAACGCCGAACGCCAAGGTGTTAACGAAGCCTCGCCCACAGAGAAGTGGATGGAACTAGCCTATTCGCCAGACATACTCAGCCGTGGCAACTACTTGGATTATATCCCCCGCTGGGAAGCCCAATTTAGCCACGACAACTTACGCTATATCCCCTTCAAACACATTGCCGACCAAGCAAGCCATGTTTTACAAGGCATTGAGGACTTTATCGGCGTCCAAAATTGGGATGGCTACGCATCGCCAGAAAAAAAGATCCATGCCACGCAATCCTTTGATTTACCAGAAGAAGTGAAAACCTATTTACAGCAACAATGCCAACCTCAATACGATTTTTTAAGCACTCATTTTGATGCCGACTTTGTCAATGCCATTTAAATTGGCAATGCCGTGGACAACCCCGCAATGATCCGTATACGTTCCCTAATCCCCATCCTTAAGCAGCTATTGCCATTGGCCTATAGCGCCCAAAAATACGGGCGCGAGTTGTCAGTGGTCAAAGACCGCACTGCCAGTATTCGCCGCAACGATTTACTGGCTTTTGTGGTATTGCGAAATGAAGCGGTACGCATCCCCTACTTCCTAAGCTATTACCGCAAATTAGGGGTGAAACATTTTTTGTTTATTGATAACGCTTCCGATGACCATTTTATGGCAATCATCAGCGAACAAGCGGACTGTTCGGTTTGGCACACCAACGCCAGCTACAAAGACGCCAAATATGGTGTCCACTGGCTAAATCATTTGCTGAAAAAATACGGCTGCGGACATTGGTGCTTAACCCTAGATCCCGATGAATTTTTAATTTATCCGCACTGCGACAGCCGTACACTCACCGAGCTGACCGCTTATTTAGACCAAGAAGGCAAAGCATCGTTTTTTTCCATCATGTTAGACATGTACCCCGAAGGCAATATTGACCAAGCCCACTACCGCGCAGGTGAAAACCCCTTAAGCGTTTGCCCGTGGTTTGATGGCACGGGTTATTATCAAGACAAGCGCCCCAATTATGGCGAGTGGTGGCTACGCGGCGGCGTAAGACGGCGGGCGTTTTTTGCTGACCAGCCGTGGCAAGCACCTGCGCTCAACAAAACCGTGTTGGTGAAATGGCGTTGGTACTATGGCTATATCGCCTCTACCCATATCGTCTGGCCTAATTTCTTAAATCGCCCGCATTTTCATGACACCTTGGCTCCAACGGGCTGCCTGTTGCACTTTAAATATCTGGCTTTACTACGCGACAAAGTAGAAGAAGAAATGCAACGCCAACAGCATTATGCTGGCTCGCGCGAATATCAGCGTTATCTGGATGGCTTAAACAGCCAACAGACTTTATGGACATCGGCATCCACACAGTTCCGCAATTGGCAACAATGTGTAGAATTAGGCTTAATGAATGTTGGGCGTTGGTTTTAATGAAATTAGCTTTTATCATCCTGGCGCATAATGACGCCTGCAATGTTTTACGATTGATAACCCGTTTAACGGGTGACGACGATCTTGTTACCGTACATTGGGACAAAAACAACCCGTTGGATTTTCAAGCGCTTGCCAAGCGTGAATTATCTTCAGACCAGCTCAGCAACCTGCACTTCTGCCCACGCTTTGCCGTGCAATGGGGACGCTGGAGCATGGTTGAAGCCACATTATCCGCATTGGCTACCAGCCTAGCCGCAGATGCCAATATTGATTATGTCATCCTGCTCAGCGGTGCCGACTACCCGCTGCAATCCATTTCGGCATTAAAAGCCTTCTTAAGCCAACAACAAGGCAAAGAATTTATTGAATGCGTAGACCCCGAAATCAATCCTTGGGTGGTACAAGGCTTGGTAAAAGAACGCTATTGCCAATACCATTGGTTTAGCTGGCGCAGCCAAAGGCGACTGTTCGACTTTTCCACCAAACTACAAAAAAAGCTGGGCATAAACCGTAAATTGCCCGAAAACCTCAAAGCCCATTTTGGTTCGCAGTGGTGGGCATTAACGGCGGCAAGCTGCCAGAAAATCTTAGCGATCAGCCAACGCCGCGCCATAAGACGGTTTTTTAATGCCACTTGGGTGCCGGATGAACTGTTTTTCCAAACCTTGATAGCAGCAACTGTCCCTAAAGAACAAATAGCCGGGACTGGGCTTACTTTTTATCATTTCGACAACGCAGGCAAACCGCTGGTGTTTTACAACGACCACTTAGAATTCCTGTGTCGGCAAAATTATTTTTTCGCCCGAAAATTATCGCCCGAAGCCAAACAACTACGTAAGCAATTAGACGACTATATCGACCACAACCCCAATAAAACCAAGCCAACAAGCATTAACAAATACCTGGATGACTACCAAAAATTCAGCGCCATCCAATGGCGCGGCATTCCCAATAGACGGGTTATAGGCAAACAAAACGATGCATGGTACGGGGATTTGGAATGGAACACCCAGCCGTATTTTGTCATACTGAGCAATACTGATGCCAAGCTAAACCCCTTGCAAACAGCGCTCAATCAACTGCCGGGTATCCGCTGTTTTGGCGAACTGTTTCATGGCAGTTATATCGATTACAGCCTATTAGGCCACGAGCATCCTTTTTATCCGGCAAATAAACCCGCCTTAAGAAATATGAAACGGCCTAATTTTTTAGTTGATCTACTAACCACCAATAGCAGCCACTTTGTCGGTTTTATCCTGCGTTTGCCCAGTGACAATGAAATGGAAAAAGTAGTGCTATACGACCCCAACGCCACGCTAATTTTTATCCAACCCGAAAATAACCCTATCAACAACGGCATGCAGCAAATTGACTGGTCTGGCGCGTTCGACAACATGATTATGCAAGACCATATGCAAGCGGCACGCAAAGCAGGTAAAGCCTTTATGGTGGTTAAAACCAAACAACAGCACATTCCTCAAAAAGCTTTGCGGCAGATTCTTAGCCAGCTGTTTGCAATAAGCAATACCACCAAAGTAGAGAATTAATTTGAGATTATTTAGCATTCTTGACGCAGTTGGTGAAGGTTTCCACGATTCATTACGGCAATGTTTGGATAACAGCCCGGCTTATAAATTTGAAGCCAACAACCGTCTGGTAATGACCTTACTGGTCAGGAATGAAGCCGACGTCATAGAAGGCAACCTGCGCTTCCATCTGGATCATGGCGTAGATTTCATTGTCGCCACCGACAATGGCTCCAGCGATGGCACCACCGAAATATTAGAAGAATACGCCAAAAAAGGCGTAGTACATCTGCTTCACCAACCCAGCCGCATTTTCCAGCAACAAGCTTGGGTCAATCACATGGGGCAACTGGCTTGCAACAAATTTGCCGCCGACTTGATCTTCCACGCCGACGCCGACGAACTGTGGTATCCCGCCAGCGGCTCATTAAAACGCGAGCTATCCTCACGCGATAGGGTCGACGTGCTTTCCGCCCCAGTCAGAAACATGATGCTGTTCGATAAAGGCGGCGAAGAACGTTTTCCCGCCGATGTAGGTTACGAAATTAACAGGCCAATTATTAAGCCCGTGCGTAAAGTCATGGAAGAAGTCGCGCAGCGCTCCTTCTTTTTATACCGCTACCCCAACAAAGTCATTTACAAAACCCGCCGTGGCTACATTGACGTGGTACAAGGCAACCACGATATTGTCCCCAGCCATGACTACCGTGAATTTGTCAAACAAAATGCCTACGATATTGAAATCTTGCATTTTCCAGTACGCGGCTACGAACAATTCCTGCAAAAAATCATCAACAATGGCGAAGGCCTAGAAAACTTAGACTTATTTATCGGCAGCAACACCGTCAACGCCTGGCACGTAAAGCGTTGGTACAACCTCTATAAACAAGAAAAACTCGCCGAAGAATACCAGCGGTTACTGAACTTGGAAGCCTACATTGATAAAGGCATCTTGGTGCCGTTAAGCCAACAACGTAAGCAGTTATTGAAATATTTTGACGCCCAAATTATGGGGTTGAGCTAAGGTTTTAACGAGAGCAATTAGACTTGGCAGGTTTTAAAAACCTGCCAAGTCTTGGTCTTAGCCCGACAAACCGAAGGCGAAAAAAATGCCTTAACTACCGCGTTCACATTGAAAGGCTCAAAAATAATGGCAAGTAAAACCCACCAAAAACACCCCAAAAAAGCCATTATTGCGGGGCTTATCGTGCTTATTGTCAGTATCAGCCTATTTTTTGGGGTTAAATTTTTTACCAACAACACTGCCAGCTACCAACAACAGCAATTCACCACCATCACTGGCGCAACCATCAAACTCTCCGCGTTACTTGGTAAACCCGTCATTGTCACCTTCTGGGCCACCGACTGCCCCAGCTGCATTGCCGAAATCCCTCATTGGCGAGCGCTATATCAGCGTTATCATCCGCAAGGCTTAGAAATCATCGCCATCGCCATGTATTACGACCCACCAAGCCATGTGGTCAGCATGACCCAAGCCCAACAACTGCCCTACCCAGTCGTTTTAGATTTGCACGGACAACACGCCCACGCCTTCGGTGATGTGCAACTAACCCCCAGCACCTTCTTAATCGCCCCAGATGGCAGCATCAGTTTCAGCCAAATCGGCAAACTGGATTTTGCTGATTTAGAATCCCGTGTTGACAATCACTTAAAAGCGGATGTTGTCTATTCGTCTATAAACATAGGGAATAGCCAAATTGGATGTGCTGAGACACAAAACCCATCACTTAACCAAATCATAAACCGCCTTAAACGCTGTGCCTGTGTCCGCCGCTGTTGCCATCGTGGCTATGCGTTGCAAATACAAAGCACTAGCGGCATCATTATGTTGCTCAGCTAGCTTGCCAAACAAACCTTTAGCCAATTCAAATTGCTGTTGCCTAAATGCCGTTAAGGCTTCGGCAAACACCACACATAACTGTTGTTGCGCTAGGCTGATTTGGCTATGTTCTGCAAACACTTCGTAAATTGCCACCGGATGCTGTTTGCCTTGTACCCTTACGTTGTCCAATTCGCGGCAAGCGAACACCTCTTTGACGTGCCGATAGGTATATTCAGAGATCAAAATCTCACTGCCGTAATACTTGTTTGCCCCTTCCAAACGCGCTGCTAAGTTGACGGCATCACCTATCATGGTGTAATCCAAGCGGTCGATAGAGCCTATATTACCGACAACCGCTTGCCCGGTATTGATACCGATACGCATAGTCAACATTGGCAAGCCGCGCTGCTGCCAGTTCTTGCGTAATACTTGCAAACTGCGCTGCATGGCGAGGGCGCAAGCCACGGCTTGTTGGGCGTGATCGGCGGCGGTGACGGGCGCACCCCAAAACGCGACTATGGCGTCGCCGATAAATTTATCCAATACGCCCGCTTGTTGGCTGATTTCGCTGCTCATATGGGTGAGATAATCATTGAGCAAGGCAACTAAATCCTGCGGTGACATTTGTTCTGAAATGCTGGTGAAGCCTGCCAAATCGCTAAATAAAGCCGATATTTCTCGCGTTTCGCCGCCTAATACCACGTCATGATTGAGCAATTCTTGGGCAACCACGGGCGAAACCACCTTGCCCAATAAGTTGCGGATTTTTTCTTTTTCTAGCAACTGCGTACCCATCGAATTGAACGCCAAACCCAGTTGACCGATTTCATCATCGCCGCTGATAGCTACTTGATGGCGGTAATCGCCTTTACCGATAGCTTGCACACCAGTTGCCAAAATTTGCACGGGTTTACTGACCGATTTTGCCAACCAAGCCGCCGCCAAGCTGGCAAGGCCGACACTAAACAAAGCAATCACCAGTAATAGCACTTGCAAATTGTAAAAATTTTCTAAGGCTTTCGCCCAAGGCCGTTCAATTAGGGCGATTAATTTGCTGCTAGCTTTAGGCTCTAAAACTATCATTCGGCTAAGGTAGGTTTCTTGGTCGGTATGCCAAAAAAAGCCATCCGTTTGACTTGGTGATAAGGACAATTTTTGCTGTGTGAGGGCTGATAAGGTACTGGCGTGGACATGCCAAACTTGGTTTTTTTCACTTAACACGCTGATTTCCACTTGCGTCAATTGCTTAAGCTGCGCCAATACTGGCGTGTCAATTTGAAATCCCAGACATAACCAAGCAATGGGTTCAGGAGCCAATATCGGCACGATAACTAATTGGTAAGGCATTTGTCCCATCAGCATCAATCGGCTTGCCATGCCTTCTGTTTCGGCTTGTTCCAACAATTCAGGCGCAAAAAAGTCCTGCCCAGTATTTTGTGGGTTCAATGTGTCGATTTGGACAATATTATCTAACGAAACCAGAAACGCGCTATTGGCTTGGGCGCGGCTGCTTAAATTGCTGAGGGCTGAGGTGATGGTGGCTTGATCTCGGCTGCCAATCACTCGTTTAAACGCATAATCACTGGCTAAGGCGGTGGCTTGTTGGCTAAGTTGTTGGCTTCGTTCGCTTAATAGCCTTAGAAATACCCGTTCGGTTACCAACAATTCACGATGGATGCTTTCTTCGGTATTTTGCCGGAAAACGTGGTTTACCACAGTAAATACGCCCGCCAATATCAGCAACAATAAGCCGATGATATAAAACGACAATCGGCTGCGGAAGCGTTTGAATGGCCGAAACAGCTTAACGGTAGCCAATATCCAGACCCAATTCCGTTGGTAAACGGATTGCCCGCGCATTCCGCTTTAAACTCATTGATAAGCCTAAGTCACTACCATGATCGGTATTTGCCGTTATGTTTAAAGATTCGGGAGCTAGGTTTTTTAGTTGGGGATGCCAAGCTGTAAGGACATAATTAGCCCCATCAGGCAAATTCAATTCCGCGATGCCTTGTTTATCGGTCAAAGCAAAAAAGGGGCTATCGACAACCAATATATATGCCGACATCCAATCATGGATATTGCAGCCTAAATTGACGACGCCCGCCTTATCAAATACAACAGGTTTGGCTGGTATGCCTGCATATAGCGGTAATTCGAAATTTTTCGCTTCCGAGAAAGAATAGACGTGGTGACGGATATTGTCGTGGTTAGGGAAAATAACAGCAGATCCAGTCCTGACAATAGTAATGTGGTTGATAAATTCCTTATCCATTTGGTTGATGGTGACCGCTTTAGGCTTAGATAAGGACGGCAATGGCGATTTCACATAAACAGCGGCTTGGTAAATAGGCTCACCTTCAGTATCGGTCACCTTAATCCGCCAAATACTGGCTTCTGCATGGCTGAACACGAATGCCAAAACAAAGGCAATGATCTTAATTTGCATATCCCACCGTCTCAATAACTGTAGTGGACGCTGAGTTGGACGCTATGGTTTTCATAACCCATCCCCACTGCTTCGGTTTCAATATAACTGTAATTCAACGCCGTTGCCGCATGACCATCAAATAAAGCATAATTCAAACCGATGTTATAGCGATTAGTATTACCAGTAGCCCGATAAACCCAGCCAGGAAGCGCGTCATCATCGCTTGCACTGGAAACCTGAGCCTGTGTGGCACGAGAGAGGCTGTCCAAGGCGTTATTACTGGTAATGTCCCCCCAACGGTGACTAAAGCCAAGATTCAATTGCATCCGTTCATTGATGGTGATGTTGCTACCCAGCTCCAACCAGTGGCCTTGGATGGTAAAGACAGATTCGGCGTAATCTTTTAGCCTGAGGTTTCTTCTGGCGGCATCACGGTTATCAAAGCGATAACCAATATAAATTTGCTGGAAATCACTATACCAAGACGATAACCGCATCCCCGCAATCAACTGGTTGCCGGAACGTAATTGGCTATCGGAGAGGATTTCCCCGTCCGCTACATCCACGCGCAACACAGGGGCTTTCTGGCCTAAACCGAATTTGTGGGTCAATACGCCTTTACCGCCGACAGTATACTGATTGAGTTTGGTAAAGTTTTCGTGGGTTTCACCGCTCCATTCCAGTGTCGCGTAGGCTCTGGTAAAAGCATCGAATTGATACACACGTCCGCCTGACAAAAAGGCTCTGCCGATGTAGTCTTCCAGTTGCGAAGTAGTGAAAAACGACTGACTGATATTATTGTCAAATTGCCCACTTACGGCGGCATCGGCTAACCACTCTACCCACTCAGCGCGGCTAGTAGAACAATACAATGAACTGGCAACAGATAAAACAACAACAAAGTGGCGAGTTAGGGTTTTCAGCATAGTATGTGAAGGCTGGGCAATATTGCTTGGCGGCATTTTTATCACACATTCACTTGATTATCTAAGTTTTTAGCACAAAAGATGCTTTTAACACATTGTGCCAAATGAATCCCTTTGGTGATATTTGGAGTGTTACTAAGATACGAAAAAAAACAACAATAACCCATTGTTTTTATTATTTTATAGCGAGAAAAATAGGATTTTTACATTGCCACCACCAAAAACATCATAAAAATTAATCGTGCCATTTGGTGGCGTTCGTAGACAATATCCCGTTTCTTAACATCAGCTAATAAGGATAAGCCATGCTTTGGTTAAAAGCGTTACATCTGATTTTTATGGTAACTTGGTTTGCGGGGCTGTTTTACTTGCCACGCTTGTTTGTTTATCACGCCATGTCTAGCGATGACATCAGCAACGAACGCTTTAAAGTCATGGAGCGCAAGTTGTATTTTGGCATTATGACGCCGGGTATGATTGCCACTTTCATCTTTGGCATTTGGATGCTGGTCGATTACGCTTGGGCCAGTTTCGGCAGCAGCGGCTGGTTACATGCCAAACTGGGATTATTATTGGTTCTGGTGATTTACCACTTAATTTGCGGTAAATGGCTGGCGGATTTTAAACATGACCGCAATCGCCATTCCCATATTTATTACCGCTGGATGAATGAAGTGCCCGTTTTGTTTTTAGTGGCGATTGTTATCTTGGCAGTGGTAAAGCCGTTTTAAGCCGCTAAGAATCCTATCCCTAAAGATTTTACCCCTCAAGCTAAGCGCATAGGCTAAAATACCCGCCTTTTTAATCTATCGGCTTTGTCTACCATGAAAAACCTTGCTTATGCCTTGCTGGCTGCGACCACACTGGTTTTGACTGCTTGCGCTACCAACCCGATGACTGGCAGAAGCCAGCTTATCGCCATGCCAGATGCCCAAGTAGACCAAATGGGTCTGCAAGCCTTTAGTGCTTTAAAAAAACAAAAACCTGTCACCCAAAATGGGCAATACAACCAGTTTGCCCATTGCATCGCCAAAGCTCTTACCCAACAAACGGGCGGGCAATGGGAAGTGGTGGTGTTCCAAGACGACTCACTTAATGCCTTCGCCCTGCCCGGTAATAAAATTGGCGTGTACACTGGGCTGATTAAATTGGTAGACAACCAAGACCAACTGGCAGCGGTTATCGGGCATGAAATAGGCCATGTGCTGTCGCGGCATAGCAACGAACGCGCATCGCAACAAATGCTCACTCAGCAAACCATGGGCATCTTGCAGCAAACCACCTTGGGACAAAACCCGATGACTATCGGCCTGCTCGGCTTGGGCGCACAGTACGGGGTATTAATGCCGTTCAGCCGCACCCAAGAAAGTGAAGCCGATATTATTGGCGAAGAATTGATGGCAAAAGCGGGCTTTAATCCCCAGCAAAGCATTAAACTCTGGGAAAAAATGGCGCAGGCATCGCAAGGCCAACAACCTGCGGAATTTATGTCCACGCATCCGGCACACGCTACCCGCATCCAACAACTAGAACAACATTTGCCAAAAGCCATGAGCTTATTCCAACAAGCCCAAGCCGCTGGCAGACAGCCGCAATGCAATAAATAGCGTACTAAATGATGAACCCAAACTTAGCACAACTGCATCCCTATCCTTTCGAAAAACTCGCGCAATTAAAATTAGGGATTGTGCCGCCTGCTGATAAAACCGCTATCACCTTATCGATAGGCGAACCCGCGCATCCGACGCCAGCATTTATCGGCAACACTTTATCAGCACAAATCAGCGGCTTGGGCGTGTATCCAACCACCAAAGGTTTGCTGGAACTGCGTTTGGCGATAGCGACTTGGTTATCGAAACGATTTGCTATTCCGGCAGATGCCATTGATGCAGACAGCCAGATTTTACCTGTCAGCGGCACACGCGAAGCCTTATTTTCCTTCGCCCAATGCGTGATTGATGCCAACAGCGACAGCCGCCCGATTGTCATCATGCCTAACCCGTTTTACCAAATTTACGAAGGCGCGGCCTTGTTGGCAGGTGCAGAGCCGTATTTTGTCAACACCACCGCTGAAAATAGCTTTTTGCCGGATTTTTCCCAAATCCCTGAAGCGATATGGCAGCGTTGCCAACTGCTTTATATCTGTTCGCCAGGCAATCCGACAGGCGCGGTGATGTCTGGCGAACAACAAGCGCAACTCATCAAACTGGCGGAACGCTATGATTTCATGATCGCTTCTGATGAATGCTATAGCGAGCTTTACGACGACGAACAGCAGCCGCCAACGGGATTGCTAGAAACCGCCTACCGCATCGGCAATAACGCTTTCAAACGTTGCGTGGTATTCCACAGCTTATCCAAACGCTCCAACGCGCCTGGCTTGCGCTCTGGTTTTGTCGCTGGCGATGCGGAAGTGCTACAACGCTATTTCCAATTCCGGACTTACCAAGGTTGCGCGTTACCGTTACCAACCCAACACGCTAGCATCCGCGCTTGGCAAGACGAGCAACACGTCATCGAAAACCGCCGTTTGTATCGGGAAAAATTCGCCGCTTTCATCAGCATTCTGGATGAAGTTTGCGTGATAGAAAAACCAGCTGCTGGCTTTTATGTCTGGCTACAAACGCCGATCAGCGATACCGAGTTTGCCCAACGCTTGTTCACCCATGAAAACGTCACGGTATTGCCGGGCAGTTATTTATCGCGCGATGCCCACGGCAGCAACCCTGGCACGGGCTATGTGCGTATCGCCTTAGTTGCGCCTTTGGATGAATGTATTAAAGCCGCGCATCGTATTAAAAATTTCCTTAACAGCTTGGCAACAGCATAATTCAGCACCGATAGCATTGCTTTCGGTTTTTTGCGTAATTGATTAGGGGTGAACCATGACGACCACTAGTAGCTATGAACAAGACATTGTCTGTTGGGCAAATGAACAAGCTGGCCTATTACGCAGCAAGCAGTTTGCTTTGTTGGATTTAGAACATCTTGCCGAGGAAATCATTGACGTGGGTAAAAGCGAGCAACGGGAATTAGCTAATCGCATGGCGGTATTGCTTTGCCATTTGTTGAAATGGCACTACCAACCTGCCCGTCAAGGTAGTAGCTGGCAAGTGACGATAAAATCGCAACGCGAACGCATTAAACGCCGTTTAGTAAGAACCCCCAGTTTAAAAAACTGCCTGACCGATAGCGATTGGTTGGCGGACGCTTGGGACGATGCCCGCGAGCTGGCGGAAAAGGAAACCGCCATCCCTTATGATAAGTTTCCTGAACAATGCCCTTGGACAATGGCAGAAATAATGTCTACCGATTGGCTACCACAATAAATTTTTTAACCACAAATAAAAGCAAAAAATGACCACACTACAAAATATTATTGAAACTGCGTTTGAAATCCGCACCGACATTACCCCTGCCAACGCCACTGCCGAAGTGCGTGAAGCCGTCAATGAAGTATTAAGCTTGCTGGATAGCGGCAAACTGCGCGTTGCCGAAAAAATCGATGGCGACTGGGTAACCCACCAATGGCTGAAAAAAGCGGTGTTATTATCGTTCCGTATCAACGAAAACCGTTTGATGGACGGCGGCAACACCCGTTATTACGATAAAGTTGAATGTAAATTCTCCAACTACAGTGAAGAAGATTTCGCCGCAGCTGGTGTGCGCGTAGTACCAAACGCTGTTGCCCGCCGTGGTTCTTACATTGCCCCCGGCGCGATTTTGATGCCGTCTTATGTCAATATTGGCGCGTATGTCGATAGCGGCACGATGGTGGATACTTGGGTAACGGTGGGTTCTTGCGCACAAATCGGCAAAAACGTGCATCTTTCCGGCGGGGTCGGTATCGGTGGTGTTTTGGAGCCTTTGCAAGCCGGCCCAACCATCATTGAAGACAACTGTTTTATCGGCGCACGTTCCGAGATCGTCGAAGGTGTTGTCGTTGAAGAAGGTGCAGTTATTTCTATGGGCGTTTACATCGGCCAAAGCACTAAAATCTACAACCGCATGACCGGTGAAATCATCTATGGCCGCGTTCCTGCCGGTTCTGTTGTGGTGCCCGGCAACCTGCCTTCTGCGGATGGCTTGTACAGCTTGTATTGCGCAGTGATCATCAAGCAGGTAGATGAAAAAACCCGTAGCAAAACCGGCATTAATGAGTTGCTAAGAGATTGATTGTGTTAGACTTGAACCACGCTTAAAGTCAATCAGGGGAAGAATCATGAGTCTGAATTATGCCGATAACCGGATCACGGAAAATGAGTATCTTCAGGGTGAGCTTGTTGCAAAAATAAAGCATGAGTTCATTGATGGTGAAGTTTATGCCATGGCTCGAGCAAGTGAGATACATAACTTTCTCTCAGGTAATATATATACTGAATTAAAAGCTCAATTAAAAGGCACACCTTGTAGAGCTTTTATCGCTGACATGAAAGTCAAGGTCGCTCATGATTTCTTCTATCCTGATGTCATGGTGGTTTGTCAGCAGGATGACACGACGAAAAAGTCTGACTATTACCAACAAGCGCCCGTTATTGTCATTGAAGTCTTGTCAAAATCGACAAGACGCTTTGATAAAACCGCCAAACGCTTAAAATATCTACAAATTCCAACTTTGGAAGAATACGTTTTAATTGAACAAGCCATCGGGGAAATTGAGGTCTTCAGAAAAAAAGAACATTGGCAATCTTCATATTACTATCTGGGTGACACGATAACTTTCGAATCCATAGGTGTTTCGGTGCCTGTTGAGGATATTTATTACCAGGTCAATAATGAAGATGTCTTAGCTTATTTGCAGGAAAAAAACAACACCGATGCTCAGAATGCTGAGCAATCACAACACTTTGCCACAGAAATAACATGATCAACAACGATGTATTACGCCGGGTGCGTTACGCTTTAGAGCTTAAAGACCCAACCATGCTTGAAATCTTTGCCTTGTGTGATGCCGAAGTAAGTCGGGACGAATTGCTCAAGTTACTTAAAAAAGATAATGAAGAAGATTTTGTCCCTCTGGACAATAAACTACTTGGGCAGTTTTTGGACGGTCTGATTATTTACAAAAGAGGCAAGCAGGAAACCCCTTCAACGGAACCGGCAAAAAAACCGGAGCCGTTAACTAATAACACCATACTCAAAAAATTGAGAATCGCGCTGGAATTTAAAGAAGAAGACATGCTAAGCACGTTGAAACTGGCTGACTTTGAATTATCTAAAGGCGAACTCAGCTCATTTTTCAGACAAAAAGGTCATAAACATCACCGTGAATGCGGCGATCAGATCTTAAGAAATTTTTTACAAGGTCTTACGGTTCGCTTTAGAGAACAAGATTAAAAAGCGCAGTTAACACCTAACCCCACTTTCACTTAACCAAGGCTAATATCATGAGCGACAACATCTCAAACAATGCGATCATTTACGCCACGCTTGCTTTAAACAGCGAAGTCGCCCTGCAACACGAATATCTTGAATCAGAAGATGTTCCTGAAGATGAGCGAGAAAACGAAGAAGAAATTCTGGCTGATCTTGAACAGGCCTTCATGGAATTTGTTGATCTTTACAAAATCCGTTGCAAAACAGACAAGCAATTGCCTGATATTGAAGAATTGTTAAACAGCCAATTGTAAAAACATGCACACGCTTTATGGCATAAAAAACTGCGACACCGTCAAAAAAGCGCGTAACTGGCTGGATCAAAACGGCATAGCCTATCGGTTCCACGATTTTAGAACCGATGGGTTAACCCCTGAATTATTACAGCACTTTGCCAGCCATTTAGACTGGAACAAACTGCTTAACCGCAGCAGTACCAGCTGGCGGCAACTAAGCGCAGAACAACAAAGCGACCTGACACAAGAAAAAGCCCTGCAACTGATGCTGGACTGCCCTACCCTAATTAAACGCCCGATTTTAGATACCGGCGACACACTCATTCTTGGTTTTAGCAAAGCGAGTGGCTATACCAACAATCTGTAAATTCGACCTTACAAATAAGCACAGCTCCCGATAAAGCCGTTCACCATCCAAGCAAATACCTATGACCGACACACTGGAACTTCTTAAAGACCTCATCAGCCGTGAATCCGTAACCCCGAAAGATGCGGGTTGCCAGGATGTATTGGCAGCACGTTTAACAAAAATCGGCTTCAAAGAAGAACGCTTGGATTTTGAAGACACGCAAAACATCTGGTTAAAACGCGGTGTAGCCAAACCCTTATTCACCTTTCTTGGTCATACCGATGTCGTTCCTACTGGCCCTTTGGACGCCTGGATTTCTCCACCCTTTGAACCCACTATTCGTGACGGCAAGCTTTATGGCCGTGGCGCTGCCGATATGAAAGGGGGCATCGCCTGTTTTATTACTGCCGTCGAACGCTTCATCGCCAAACACCCTGATCATCAGGGTTCTATTGCGGTAATGATGACCAGCGATGAAGAAGGCATCGCTACCAATGGTGTGGTTAAAGTCGTTGAAGTGCTGGAACAACGTAACGAAAAAATCGACTGGTGTCTGGTAGGCGAACCCTCCAGCGATAAAAAAATAGGCGATGTGATTCGTGTAGGAAGACGCGGCTCTTTATGCGCCCAATTGACGATCAATGGCATCCAGGGCCATGTCGCCTATCCCGAATTGGCCGACAACCCGATACACACTTTTGCCCCGGCCTTAAAAGAGTTGACCGAAGAAGTCTGGGATCACGGCAATGCGTTTTTCCCGCCGACCAGCTTGCAGATTTCCAATATCAATGCTGGAACCGGTGCTGAAAATATCATCCCAGGTACTGTAAACGTACAGTTTAATCTGCGCTTTTGCACCGAACTGGATGAACAAACCATTAAACAACGCACCTGCGCCATACTGGACAAATACGACTTCAGCTATGACCTGAACTGGCGCTTGTCCGGCAATCCCTTTTTAACCGAACCGGGAGCCTTAATCGATGCTGCGCATGCCGCCATCAAAACTGTTACCGGCTTTGAAACCCTGGATGACACGGGCGGAGGCACTTCGGATGGTCGCTTTATTGCCCCAACCGGCGCACAAGTCATAGAACTTGGTCCCTTGAATGAAACTATTCATAAAATCAACGAACATGTCGCAATAGATGATTTAGAGACTTTATCCAAAATTTATGAAATGATGCTGATTAATTTACTAGTTTTTCAATATTAAAGGGTACATAGCGCATCTTCAAGTATCGAACGACCCAACTGCGCATCCCCAAATATTTAAATAGTGCGCTACAGAAACTACTGTTATTGAAGTTTTTTTGACCTGAACAAAGAAGTGATTATCTAAACAAATCCCCAATATATATCGTTGCATATTTCGCAAATTCGCAAGGTAGTGTTCCATGAAAAAAAAAGATGATTCGACTTCTATTCAGACGAATACCAAAGCACTGCTAGAGCATGAACCTATCGATGCATCGGAGAATTATCCCACTAAAGATTTAGCTCATATACATCAGGTATATCAGCTTGAACTTGAATTGCAGAATGAAGAACTGCGTCGCACCCAAAGTGCCCTTGAAGAATCTCGCAATTGTTACCTTGATCTGTTTGAAAACGCCCCCGTTGCTTACCTGGTTCTAACAAAACAGGGATTAATAAAACAAGCCAATTTTACTTCAGCCGAATTGCTCGGATTTGAAAGAAACAAACTCATAACCCGACGATTTGCGGGTCTGGTTAGCGTTAAAGACTGCGAGTATTGGCATCTGTTTTTTGCCCATATACTCAAGTACAAGCAGTGCATGAATATCAAACTTGCCATAAAAGGTAAGGATAACTGCGAATTTCCTGCCCAGTTAAACTGTACATTTGTTGATTCATTGCTGCGCATTACCTTAACCAACCTCAGTTCAATACAACAGTTAGAATCCAATACCGACCCAATAGCTTTTGATCGATCTGCAAACATCGAAGAAGAACGACTACTGATAGTCGAAATACAAAATGAAGCGCATACTCGACTTCATGAGATTTCCAACGCCCTCCCCGGTGTTATTTATCAATTTCTCATGAATCCTGATGGTAGTTGCTGCTTTCCTTATGCCAGTCAAGCTATGGCTGACATTTATCGACTCGACCCGGAGGAAGTCAAGGATGATGCGAGTAAAGTTTTTAATCTAATTCATCCGGACGATTATGAAGAGGTCTATAAATCGATTCAAATATCAGCTCAAAACTTAACGCCATGGTTCTTTGAATATCGCGTGAAGTTTGAAGATGACTCGGTTCGCTGGTTGCGTGGTAATTCCTTACCCCAAAAAGAATCTCACGGTGCAACACTCTGGCATGGCTTTATTACCGATATCACTGAGAATAAAAGGCATCACCAAACATTAAATCAACTGGAAGCAATGGTTGATATCTCTCTGGATGGCTTCTGGATTAATGATTTACAGGGAAACATCCTAAAGGTTAATCCTGGCTATTCAAAAATCATAGGTTACTTGCCAGATGAATTGGTAGGTATGCACATTAGTCAATTGGAAGTTATTGAAGATAATCAGTCAGTAAAAGCACATATCGATAAAGTAATTAATCTGGGTTTTGATCACTTTGAAACACGTCATCGCCATAAACTCGGTCATGTTATTGATATCGAAATCTCTGTCGCTTATCTCTCTGAATTTGAGCAGTTTTCCGTATTTTGCAGGGACATATCACAACGTAAATTATTTGAGCAGGAGTTAAAAGTCAGCGAATTAAAATCCCGCTCAATTATCGATCTCTCACCTGTGCCAATGGCATTGATCGATAAACACTCTAATATTGTATTTCTCAATTCTATGTTTGTGCAGACCTTTGGTTATGAACTTGAGGATATTCCAACACTTGAAGCTTGGTGGCCGAAAGCCTACCCAAATGCGGAGTATAGCAAGTGGGTTCAAACTAACTGGAAAATTATTCAGGAAGATATTACACATGAATGTAATGAACTAATACCTCTCGAGGTTTTAATATGTTGCAAGAACAAGCAAAATAAAACTGTATTGGCCAGTAACGCCAATTTAGATCATTTATCAAATGGTATGAGTCTGATCATTCTGTATGATATTACCTGGCGTAAACATTTTGAAAGCAAGTTCAACTCGATATTCAATGCTTCTGTGGAGGGCATCATCACTGTCAACTTAAACAGTATGATTACAACTGCCAATCCTTCAGTAGAACGTATTTTCGGCTATAAACTGCAAGAGTTATTGGATACTAAAGCCACTAAACTCATACCATTAATAGCAAAAATCCATACTATCAAACGCTACTCCTTTACCTCGAACGCAATTTCTGAAGTCATCGAGATTGAAGGCTTGCATAAAAATGGCACAGTAATATATCTAGACCTGACCATAGCGGAATACCAAATCGATAATAGTCGGTTTTTCACCTATATAGTGCGTGATGTGAGCTTACGAAAATACCGCGAGCAACTGGATCAAGAACATCTGGATCAATTGGCGCATGTGACTCGCCTTGGATTAATGGGGGAAATGGCGTCGAGTTTGGCCCATGAAGTCAATCAGCCTTTGTCTGCAATTGCCACCTATGCTCAAGTTTGCCTGAATCTTATTAACAAAGAAAATCCTGATCTGCAAAAGCTCTCCGAAGTAATCGTTAAAACAAAAGAACAGGCTTTGCGTGCCGGCCAGATTATTCATCGCATGAAAAATTTCTGCAAATCAAAGTCACACCAACGTTCAACGACAGATATTAACTCATTGATCAATGAATGCGTCAGTCTCTGTGCCGATGCACTCAAACACAATAACATTACTTTAAATCTTGATCTGGAAGAGAATCTGCCGACTATCCATGTCGACCATATTCAAATTGAACAAGTGCTGTTAAACTTTATCAGAAACAGTATTGATGCCTTTGATAACAACACTAAAGAACAGCCCCTTCAGATAACTATACGCAGTCACTTGACTGCAAGATATGAAATAATAGTTCAGGTTAAAGATAATGGGCCAGGGATTGAAATAGAGCAGCAACAAAAAATATTAATGCCATTTTATACGACTAAAACAAATGGTATGGGGATGGGGTTATCGATCAGTCGCTCATTGATTGAAGCGCACAATGGCGTGCTGAATTTTGAAAGTGAACCTGGAAAAGGCACTACGTTTTACTTTACCCTGCCCATAGAATTAAAATGATTTGAATTTATCGAAGAGCAACAATCGACTTATTAAGGTAAATATAAGTTAGATTAAGGCCACATTCCTGCAGTATCTATAATTTATATGAACAAAGCCAGATATTAAAAAACTTATATTAAGCCGATGGCTTGTAATCAGTTATACAGTCACCATCCCTACCGCTTTAAACTATTACAGAAAGATGATGCATCTGCACTGGTGTTATAATAGAACACAACTTAAATTATCTATGCAGGTTACATTTTCCAAGACAGGGATCTGTCTTAAAAATCTTTTATTAAACACCCAAACTTCTTGTATAACTTTATAAAGCCGGGATTTACTATGTTTCTAACGATCCTGGATAATGATTCAAACTTATTTATGCACCAATGAAGTCAAAAAAAATTTTATCATTAAAATCACTGATCATTCTTGGCTTTTTATTGGCGGTTATTCCGTTATATTTAGCGGTCATGTATGCGACATTTGGCTTGCGTGAAACCTCGACCTTAGGCAGAACCATCAATTATCAGGTTTTTGAACAAACAAAAGCAGTGCGTTTGGTTCTGCAAAAAACCGCCGATATCGAACGAAAGGCGCGGTTATTCATACTCTTATCAGATCCATCTGTACGGCAGCCTTACGAACAACAATCCTACGAAAATACCAGAGCATCGTTCAAACAGGCTTTAAGCGAACTGTTAAAATTACGCATCGATAATGAAATAAGTCTCTCTGTAAATGAATTATCGGAAAAAGAAAATCTGATTTATCAAGAAATTATTAGCTCAGAAAGTGAAAGCACACTTAAATTGCCGGTCGATGAAGCGTTCCAGGGATTGCGGGAATCATCAAGCAAACTTTCCCGTGAATTCGAGAGTTACATTGACAACCAATTTAATGAATTACGCAAACAATCAGCCTCACTTGAACATGGACTTCTAATCAAAGGAGCTATTCTTCTGGTCATGTCGTTCATTTTTATTGCACTGTTATTAATAATCCTTTCCCGCTCACTAAAGCAATTGGATAACGGCATACGCCGACTAGGGTCGGGACAGCTTGAAAAACCGATTGTCATTGCCGGTCCTTCGGATCTTCGCTATCTGGGTAATCGCCTTGAATGGCTACGCAATTACCTAATTGATATGGAGATTTCTAAACAACAGTTTATGGGCAACGTATTTCGCGAAATTAATGATCCTCTGGCGAATATCAAAGACAATACTGAACTACTGCTTGAACAAACACAGTTGGATCAAGAGCAAAATCCGATCTGCCAAGATATTGCGCAACAACTCATCAATGATGTTGAACAAATAGAAACAGTTTCGAAAAGTTTGCTCCGTTACAGTCAGGCTGCCATAAGGCCAACGATGAGTTCAAAGGTATCTGTTAATATGAAAGTATTACTGGAGTCTGTCATCAATAATTTTGAACCCAGAATTCAAGCAAAATCAATAAGCATGAAAAATCTGGCCAGGCCGGTTGAAATTTCAGGTATTCCTGATCAGTTACAGGTCATCATCGAACAATTGCTTTCAAATGCAATTAAATACTCACCGGAAGGCGGTGAAATTCGAGTCATGCTTCGAGATTCGGATATGCAAATGGAATTGGAAGTTGAAGATGAAGGGCCTGGAATTGATCCCGAGGATAGGCTGCATTTGTTCGAACCTTTTTTCCATGGCAAAAACTTGCTGGCTGACGAAATTGGCCAAGGCCCTGGATTGGGACTGGCAATAATTAAAGAATATATAACCAACCACCAGGGTAAGATCGATATTATTGATTCAAGACAAGATCAACAAGGCGTTCGTATCCTTGTGCAAATACCGCTAACCCAACAGAACTGACTAATATGCAACAGCCTTCATCAACGGCATCATTTCCAAAAATATCCACCTGTTTAACGCTTGCTACTTTATTACTGAGTGGCTGTGCAAAGGTCAATACAAATTTGAACGAGAGTCCTCCACCAATAACAGTTCAAAACGTTCAATCTGACTTTGATGATTTCCTCGTTTTTGGTGTTAACATGGCAAAAAGTTCACCAACGGCAAGAACAGAGATATGTCGTAGCTTACAAAAACGCCAAAAGAGCTCACCTGATGATGCAATACAATTACAAATTATGCTAGGCCGCTTACTATCTGATACCTGCGGCGAAGTTCCTAAAATTCTGGATGGGATAAGCACAATTCAACCTGAGGTTTTTTCTGATGAAAGAATGCAGAAAATGTTTATTATTCAAACAGAAGCTTTAAAACGCTTACTGCCTCCAGCAGCACCAAAAAAGAATGTCACATCAGAACGCAAACAAAAAACAGATAAATCTGGAACAGAGGCCAAAGAGGTAAGCGGGGCCAAGAAAACTGAAGCAGACTTGCTAAGAGAAAAACTGGAAGCGATAAGATCCATGGAGAAACACCTGGATGAAAGCGGCGACAAGCACTAAGCCAGCATGTTTCGTATACGGCTAGCTGTTGTCATCATTGTTTCCTTCAGTTTTGTCCTGTTTTTGGGCGGTGCTCTTTATTGGGGGGCAAATCAGGTATCCCGACATTTTCATCGCAGCCAGCGGGCCTATGAAGCATTTGATCATTATGAACGTCTGTCTCAGGAAGCCTATCGTCACTTTAAACAACGTATGGATAGCTTGATAACAGCCAATCCAACTGCCAAAGCCGGCGTGGAATCATCCAGACAACGACTATACCAGGCAATGCAGGAGCTCAGAAACACGGCAATCAAGACTTCGGATGCAGAAAATCAAGACGAAGATCGTCCAGATAATTCAGCTGAACTTGAAAGAGTCGCCCATTTTACGGTGTTTTTGGAAGCCAGCGAGTATCGCTTTAACGAAGTCGAGCGTTTGCGTCAACAAGGTAAGTATGAGTTGGCCGTGCAGGCACTTTCAAAGTTTTCTGAAGAACAAATAGATGGGAAATTCCAGCCACTTATTGATTCCGCAATCGAAGCTGAGAAAAATAACGCTGGAATAGCCCAACAAGAAATGAAAGAGTTGCTTTCCCAATCTCGTTGGATCGCTATTTTGGCTTCATTGAGTGCAGCTCTATTTAGCCTTACATCAGGCTTATTACTGTTAAATGGTGTTCGAAAACCAATCGAAGTTTTAATGAAAGGTACAGACGAGATTGCCTCAGGAAATCTGGACTACCGCATTGAGCTTGAGGCCCGCAATGAATTTTCATACCTGGCCAGCCATTTCAATCAAATGGCACAGGAACTTGAAGTTCAGCAAAATAAACTTCGCCAAGGGCGTGCCCAGCTTGAGAAAAAAGTTGCCGAACGTACCTTTGAACTACACCACTTAAACGAAGAATTAAAGCGCATGGATATTGCACGGCGAGAGTTTCTGGCTGATATAAGCCATGAATTGCGCACCCCAATCACTGTCATTCGAGGGGAAGCTGAGGTGACGTTAAGAGGCAAGGAACGTGAACCTGAAGAGTATAGGGATACTTTGCATCGTATCGTCGAACTGGCAATGCAACTGGGGAAATATGTAAACGATCTCTTGTTTCTGGCTCGTGCAGAAACCGCGAATCTTCAATTTGAATCTGATAAGGTTAATCTTTGCGAATTGGTAATTAGCGCCGTCGAAGATTTCGAAGTCATGGCCCAGGAAAAATCAATTTCCGTATCTCTTGATCTTGAAGCGCCAGATAAACCTATTTGGGTTCGAGCAGACAAACAGCGCCTGCGCCAGATACTTTTCATTTTGGGTGATAACGCCTGTCGCTATTCAAAGTCGGGGGGATGTATTAACGTCACCTTGCGCTCTGAGGCAAATAAAGCGATATTAAGCCTTACCGATTCTGGAATAGGGATTCCCAGTCAGGATTTAGAACGTATATTCGATCGCCATTTTCGCAGTCAAAATGCCCGCAGTACCAATGACGATGGCACTGGTTTAGGTTTGCCAATGGCTAAGTCAATCCTTACGGCACTTGACGGAAGTATTAGTGTAACTAGCGTTGAAAATTCAGGTTCGACATTTACTGTTACATTACCGCTTAATTCGGTTGAACCCGTTGACGAAAAAACAAGTCAGCGTAAAAGTTTATTTCATAGTGTTTAAATTTATGACCTAAAAAATAAACTGCACAATTAATTTTCTCATGTAATCGAGATTCAGCGCTTTATACTTGTTACATTTAATTTAAGGACATCAGTTATATGCGAATTTTGCTAGTGGAAGACGATCAGCGTATTGTTGATTTTGTTCAGCGAGGACTTAAAGCTGAAAGTTATAATGTCGAGGTTGCCAGAACGGGTATGGAAGCCATAGCTCTAGGCAAAGAAGGCAAATTCAAAGTCATTATTCTGGATTTGGGGTTGCCTGATCTTAATGGACGAGAAGTTTGTGAGCGTTTACGTAGTCTGGGAGTTACCACACCCATTTTGATGCTAACGGCAAGAGACACGGTTCATGATAAAGTTACCGGTCTGAGATCTGGAGCCGATGACTATATGACCAAACCCTTCGCTTTTGAAGAATTGATGGCACGTATCGAAGTCCTGATGCGTCGTCGTGGTGGCCTGACAAAACCGGATAACAGAGAGTTTACGATTGCTGATCTGGTATTAAATGGAGAAACCCACGAAGTTCAACGAGGTGAAACACCTATTATTTTGACGCCAAAAGAATTTGCCTTATTGGAATGCTTTATGCGAATGCCCGGCAAGGTTTTAAGCCGTACACGCATACTGGAACAGGTTTGGGGCTACAGCGCAGATCCCTTAACTAACGTGGTTGATGTGTATATTCGCCAATTACGACGAAAGATTGATGACGATTTTGAGCTTAAATTATTAAAAACGGTGCGTGGTTTTGGCTATAAAATGGACATCACCTAACAAGAGAATTTTGAATTTAAAATAAACCTCGTGATGAAAGAGTAAAACCCACAATCCCATAAAACTCATTACCTGAATTTTGCTCCGGGACACCCACTCCTATATAAGACTGAAAATATCTGCTTGCCTGATATTGCAAGTTTACTATGGCTCCCGAAAGATTTGATTGACCACTATAATAATCAGCTTGCAAGGTTAGCTTGTCTTCAATTAAATTTACAGTAAAACCTGGAATATATCCAAGCACATCCGTTGTTCCCGACATAATTGAATTGGCCCAATAAAGCCCTCCTCTAAGTGATATCAATGAATTAACCTGCCACAATACTTGTGAATAATCCAGGTTTTGCCATTGTGTAACTGTCGGTTTTGCTGCAAGATAAGTTCCGTTCTGGGAACCAAAAATAAGATTTAATGAATTATTAAGTTTAAAGGTTTTGGATACATTGATAAAGGTATCCGCCTGGTAAGGCAGATCTAAATTCGGATCTTGATAGACAGGAACATTATAGGAAGATAGCTGAACATCCCAGCCATTTGTAGACGAAAAATCAATATCAAAATTTTCGTACAATGAATTTTGATATAAATTGGCTTCTGAAGTTACTGTAAAAACATCTGTATCTTCGAGGTTGGGTGTTGTATCAACCTTGTTTAACGAAGCATCTTTCTTATGGGACTTGGCATCTCTACTTCTTGTGGGTGCAGCCAAAACAGGAATACTACTATTTAATAAAACAACAATAAATAGCAATAAATTTATTAAATTCATAAGTTGGCATGGTAAATATTCTTACCCACTATACTGTCAACTTGATTGCTTTTAACAAACACATTATTAAATTCCCATAATTCTTTTATTAAACAGATGACTTTTTCAATAACAAGTTTCTAAATGCATTAAATACTTTTTGCATAACTAGCAATTTATAGGGAAATATTTCAACGGAATCTGTGGCGTGAACCCAGCACCTTGGATCAACCTCAAACAATATTAATTCGCCATCTTTACTTTGTGCACAATCAATCACAACATAATCAAGCTCAAACCGTTCAGCAATTGCAAATAACGCTGCACCATGCCTTAGCGCAAAATCCAGATCAAAATTTTCCATAACCCATTGCTCTTCCTTACGTTTGAATTCACTGAGCTCCATACCTGAAGACATATAATGAACCATCCATTGTTCAGAAATTGCTTGATGGCATATATACGGCTTTCTATCTATTAATGCGATTCTTAATTTTCGATAATTGCCATCCGTGCTTTGATAGTCAATAAACTCAGAAACATAAAATTCGGTATTTACAGAATTGGCTAAATAGACCTTTAATTCATTAAAATTATCTAATTTTTCAAAGCCAATTCCACTATGAGTATCAATCGG
>CAIYRS010000092.1 GCA_903928685.1 uncultured Methylococcaceae bacterium | reverse complement strand
TTTTTAAATCGGGTTCTCGCACCCGAAGGCGAGTTACTTTCTTTTGCGCCGCCAAAAGCAAGTAACCAAAGAAAAGGCGGCCCGATTACCGCTCATGTCTTGCGCTCCTCGCATTTGTCGGGGGACGGCAGAATGGGCTTCTTGCCCATCTGCCGCCGTGCGGCATCCATGCCGCACCCCTTCGGGCTATTCCCGACAAATACTCCGGTGCTCGACGCGGCAAACGGGAGAAAAACACGTTACTGCGTAACGTCAGTTAAATAGCGGCTACGCCAAGAAAATAGCTATAGCGGATTTATTTGCGATAACATAGCCCGCTATTATCTTTAACCCATTTACTGTGCCGATAAATGATGAAAGCCGCCAAATTAATCGTGTTGTTATTTTTACAACTCATCCTTTCTGGATGCGGGCAGATTGGCCCCTTGTACTTGCCAAAACAAATGGCTTCCTTTTCAACCAGTTCTTCACTCAATTAAGCAATGGATTATTTCAACTATCAAAATGACCAGCTGTTTGCTGAGTCAGTCGCCGTTGAGGCAATTGCTGAACAATTCGGCAGCCCTTGTTATGTCTACTCACGCGCTACCATTGAGCGGCATTGGCGGGCATTCGACCAAGCGTTTGGTGCCGTGCCGCATTTAATTTGTTACGCGGTAAAAGCCAATACCAATTTAGCGGTGCTCAATGTACTGGCGCGTTTAGGTTCAGGGTTTGACATTGTTTCTTTAGGTGAAATGGAACGGGTGTTGGCGGCGGGTGGTGCAGCTAAGAATATCGTTTTTTCTGGTGTCGGCAAGCGCGAAGACGAAATTATCGCCGCTTTAAAAATCGGTATCCGTTGTTTCAATATTGAAGTCACGGGTGAATTGGATCGCATCAATTTTCTGGCAGGCCAGTTGGGTGTGGTTGCGCCCGTGTCATTTCGGGTAAACCCGGATGTTGATGCCAAAACCCATCCGTATATTTCCACGGGCTTAAAAGAAAACAAATTTGGCATTGATATAAATGATGCTCTGACTGAATATCGCCGTGCCAAATCCATGGCAAATATTGATGTGGTCGGTGTTGATTGCCATATCGGTTCGCAGTTGACAGAAACCCGCCCGTTTTTAGATGCCTTAGATAAATTATTGCTGTTAGTGGCGACGCTTAAATCGGAAGGCATTGAATTACGGCATTTGGATTTGGGCGGCGGCTTGGGCATCTGTTACCAAAATGAGCAGCCACCTGCGCCAGCAGATTACATTCAACAAGTTTTGGCGAAATTGGCTGGCTACGATTTTGAAATTTTAATGGAGCCGGGCAGGGCGATTGTCGGTAATGCCGGTATTTTGGTGACTAAAGTTGAGTACCTTAAACCAACCGCCAACAAAAATTTCGCTATCGTTGATGCGGCAATGAATGATTTGATCCGCCCGTCATTATATTCAGCATGGCAAGAAATTATTCCGGTGAACAAAACCGCGCTTGCCCAGCCGCAACAATGGGATATTGTCGGCCCAGTTTGCGAAACAGGTGACTTTTTGGGTAAGGACAGGACGTTAGCATTGCAACCGGGAGATTTGTTGGCGGTGAGGTCTTCAGGTGCTTACGGGTTCAGCATGAGTTCTAACTATAACTCCAGACCGCGTGCGGCAGAGGTTATGGTCGATGGTGAGCAGATGTATTTGGTGCGGGAGCGGGAAACCATTAGCCAGCTTTGGGCGGGTGAGCATTGTTTGCCTTGATAAATAACTAATTAAGTTGGCACTGGCGTCAAAAGCTATCTTGGATGCCAGTGCTCTAGTCTTAGAGCGACCGCCAACGGCTACTTAATTTTCGTTGGCGTAGCGTTGGAACAACATCGTCAACATGGCGATTTCATCATCGGTGGGTTTTACCCAGCCAGTGATGCCTAAATCTAACAAGACTTGGCGGCCTTGGCTGTCCAAGCTCATATTCAGTAACACTTCATTGATTTCGGTAGCCAATTCTTGGCAGCTGGGTGCAACGCTAAATAAATGGAATGCGAAAGCGGTTTCACTTTGGTCTATTTGGCGAAGCATTTTTTTAGTCAAACCCGATAATCCCTGATAGGTTTCACTGAGCATAAATAAAATATCTGCCTGTTCTTTCAGCAACATCTGCAAGGCTTTGATGTCATGCCCTGAAAATACATAGTCCATCCCTTCTAAAGCTTCTTCGTCCTGTTCCAGCAAAAACCTTCCCAGTAAGTACACAAAGCTTTCGCGTGCGGAAGTGACAACTTTACCTGCTTTAAAATCTAGGAGCTTTTGGCGTTCATCGCTGGCGCGTACCAATAAAGTCACTTCATCGGTTTGATCCAGCGGTCGAAGTATGGCTTGGAAATTATGATCCAATAATAAGCGGGTGGCTTCAAACGGTTTGGTGAAGACAATATCCATTTCATGGATGTTTTTGCGCCTTTCTGTAATGGCGCCGTGATTCAATTCCAGATGAATTTCCCGGCCTAAATGGCGTTGTAAATAGGTATTGAAAAAATACCAGCCATTCATTTGTTGGCTATTTTGTGCGCTGACCCATAAGTTAAGTTTTTCTGTTGGTACTTTAGCAGCGGGGTTAAGAATTGAGGAGACAGAAACTGCTGGATTAACAGGCGTTATAGCTTCATCAATTTTTCGTAATGTCGGTTCGGGCAGCACTTCAGCGGCGGCTTGCTGGGTATTGCTAGGCGTTGATGCGGCTTGGAGATTGTCGGTATTGTCAATAAAGCGCATCAGCCCTGTCATTTTGAACAACACGGTAATCATGCGGTTTACGTTGACGATGTTTATGCGGATGTTTTGTTTTTGCCAATGTTCGAACAGTTTCAGCAATTGCGCCAAACCCATGGAGTTTATGCGGAGTAAATCGATAAAATCCAGTTTTACAGTGCAGTCGGGCGGTAATATGTAAAGCGTTTCTAAAGCAGCAATTGCACCAACATCAATCGTGCCGATGAAGTTAAATGCCTGTGTTTTCGCTTCTGCTGAAGGCGTTGGTAATATGTGCAGCGGCCCTTGGCTTGCTGTTACTGGAGCAACGGATTCTTTAGGTATTACTGGTTGCGATGGGGCTGCGGTTTGGGCTTTTATTTCAGTAGGTACGTTGACTGGCTGAGGCTGTGTTGAGACGAGATGGGCGGTGGCGGTGGGTTTTGCAGGTTCGCTATTGGCTAAAAACCGGGTCAAGCCTGTCATTTTAAACAGCACCGAAATCATCCGGTTTACGTTGGTGATTTTGATGGTGATGCTGCGTTTTTGCCAGTGTTCAAAGAGTTTTAACAGTTGCGCCAAACCCATTGAGTTAATGCGTTCTAGTTTTGCAAAATCCAATGTTACGGCGCAGTTTTCCGGCAGCATATAAAGGGGTTCTAATACCGGGATAGCATCAACATCAACGCTGCCAATAAAGGCAAATTGTTGATTAAGCTGTTCATTAGAAGGCTGCGGCTGAATAATTAACTTGGTGCTAGTCATGGTTCACTGCCTCATATAATTCGGAGTGATAAAGGAATTGAAAACCCTTGTCGGCTTCGGGATCGAATTGCCGCTTTAAATCTAAAAACACGCAAACTTGGGTTTGCTGATGCGGATATACCCGCAGCTGCATGTAATCGGACATGCGCCAGATGAGATACAGGCCACCGCCGCCAACACCGGAATCAAGCCCATCGCCTTGGATATGGCGGGTTAAGCGGTTTAAGAACACATTGGGGGTTAATGTTCCCCAGTTGTCTGTCAGTGAAATGCCCAGTAAGCCATCCTGTATGGACAGGTCAAGACGCAATATTTCCCCTTCTGCCAGTTCTCTTGATGTGCCTTTGGAAAATAAAGCCCTGCCTTTGCCGTCGCGGGGTGCGCCATAAAGGCCGTTTTCAATCAATTCGTCCAGTAGGAAAATAATGGTGTCTAGGCGTTCTGCATCCATGAGTATCAATTCTTGTAACCACGCATCTATCTCGTTGATGATGAAGCTTTTATCGTCACTATGGCTAAAGTCAAATTCACGGCGTTGTTGTGGGTAACGCAAAAATTGCGTTAAATCATCGCGGTGTTGCAGTTGGTGTTGGTTAAGCAGGTTGCCCCAAAGCAATTGCTCATTGATGGGGTGTTCGCTCATAAGTACGCGGCGAATACCTTGGGCTGCCAAACTGGGGATCAGGTCAGAAAACTGGTTGCCAGCCAAAAAAATCAATTCCTGACGTTTTATATGTAGGGGGATGGTGTTGGGGTTGGCGCGATAGCTGGCTTCGTCAATGTGGATTTTTTGGAAATTATCCGCATTTAGGCTGGATAGGTTTTTATCACCGAAATCATAAGTTTTTTCGGTATATTCAACACAGAAAATGGTCAGGTCATCGCCGAAAGTATCGCGGCCTAAGTGGCTGATAAGTTCGCCCAGCAGGCTGTTTTGTAAGGTTTCTAAGTCGTTGTCGGCTTGGGCAACCAATAGCGCTTCTAAGCGTTCGTAGCCAAAACATTCACCTAAGTGGTTTTCTTCTTCGACAATACTGTCGGTATACAGAAATAAGCGATCGCCTAAATCAATTTCGGTGCTGCCTTGTTCGTAATCGGTATCGGCGTTTTTCCCTAATGGTAAGCCACCCAGCTCTAAGGCTTCTAAGCGCCCAAGCATAGACCGATAAATGTAGGCGAATTGGTGTCCGGCATTGGCGTAACGCAATTCGCCTGTTTGGGTGTCCACGCAAATGGCGAACATGGTCATCAGCAACGATTGGTGCGCGGTGTTGAAGATGATGTTGCTCAATCGGGACAGGATGTTGTGCGGTTCTTTTTCTTTTTCCGCTTCCAAAAAATTTACCGCTGCTTTAGCGGCGCAGACAATCGTGCCAGCGGCAATGCCATGTCCGCTAACGTCGCCGACTAAAATGACTGTCCAGCGACCATCAACCACATAATAATCATAAAAATCGCCACCGATTTCACTGGAGGTAATCATGGTTGATACCCCTTGAATGCCTGGCAATTCAATACGGGCAGGGCGCAGCAAGTTTTGTTGTAGGCTTGCCGCATTAGCAACTTCATCGTTTAACCTGGCGCTTAATTGCTGCATGGTTTCGATTAGATTACCTTGGGATTCGGACATGCTTAACATCATGTCGGCGATTTTTACGACACCCATAATGCCGGATTTGCCAAGTACAGGTAAGGCTTCGTACATGATTGCCGGATCGTGCTTTAAGAATTCCACGATGACTTGGTCGATGCGGTCTTCGGCATGGGCAATGATTGGCGCGATAAAAATGTCGGCATTGCCTTCCAGCAAGGTATAGAGGTCTTTACGTGCGTAAAGCTCGCGTGCAAAAGCACGGGTCATCAGGTTTAAATAATTCCGTCTGGAAATGATGCCGAAATATTTATTATTGTCATCAATCACTGGCAGGGCAGCGAGATCGACATTGTTTTGGAAGAGGTGGAGGATGTCTAGGATGGGGGTTTCTAGCTTGATAGGTTGGACGGCTTGGGTAAGTTCCCGGACGCAAGGTACAGAAAAACTGGCGCTCTGGTTTGCGTCACTGCCTGTGGTGTTATCTATCATAAACAACCTGAAGTAAACTGATGAAAAGCCGGATAGATTTAATTACCCATTTATATAATGGAGCAATATTAAGTCAATTAAATGACAAAACAATTACATTGGCTTTGAAATGGTAGCTAATTGTTAAGTTTACTGGCAATTATTGACTGGCTTGGTCTATTTCCAGTTGTTTTATACGCGCTTCCATCGCTTTTATGGTTTTTAATAATTCTGGCAGTTTGCTAATGGCAATTTGTTCTTTGTAAGCGGTTTTTTTGTCTTTAGCTGGACTACCAAAAACCTGGCTGCCAGCTGCTACATCGGTGGCAATGCCTGATCTTGCCATCAACACCGCACCTTGGCCTATTTTCAAGTGATCGGCGACACCAACGCTGCCCGCCAATATGGCGTAATCCTCAATGGTACATGAGCCGGATACGCCAACTTGCCCACACATAATGACATGTTTACCAACGTTGTTGTTGTGGCCTATTTGCACCAGATTGTCGATTTTACTGCCCGCGCCAATCTGCGTACTGCCCAACGCGCCTCTGTCTACGCAGGTGTTAGCGCCAATTTCGACATTATCGGCAAGCACCACATTGCCCACTTGCGGTACTTTAATGTGCTGATGGTTTCTGAATTTATAGCCAAAACCATCGGCACCAATAATAGCGCCAGAATGGATGGTAACGTTATTGCCTAGCACGCAATCGTCATAAATGACCGCATAAGGGTGAATGGTGCAGTTGTTGCCTAAAGTGACGTTGTTGCCAATATAAGCACCTGCCATGATGGTGCAGTTTTCACCGATGCTAGAGGCTTCGCCGATAAACGCATAAGGGCCGATATAGGCGGATTCGGTTATTGTCGCGGTATCGCTAATGACCGCTTGGGCGGCAATGGCGGGCGAGTATTGTTTTTGTGGATGCAATATTTCCACGGCTTTGATAAACGCCATTTCCGGGTCGGCACTCACCAACAAGGCCAGTTGTGCAGGTGGGTTTTCGACCACAAAACTAGCGGATATAAAACAAGCCGATGCCGCAGAGTTTTGCAGATATTTTTGGTAACGGCTATTGGTCAGCTGGGTAACTTGGCCTGCTTGTGCGGTGACAATGTCACCCGCAGAATGGATAACTTGGGAAGCATCGCCACAGGTAATTTCTGCGGAACATAAATCTGCTAATTCTTGAAGAGTGATTGGCATGGCTCAGTGGTCTGTTTTCAGGGGATGGTGTTAGCCATCCGCATTTAATTTGGGTAGGTGTTTTTTACGGCGTTGTATAGGGCAAGGTCATCACTGTTAGCGGCTAGCAAACGGCTATAACAATCATCGCCGATTTGTTGGTGTATTTGGTCCAGCTTTTGTTCCAACGGCATAGAAATATCCCTGGTGATATTTCTGGATTCGGTTACGGCGGTTATATAAGGGAAATGCGGCTTTAGCCAGGTAATTAAGCGCTTGATTGATTCATCATATTGTTCCACCAATCCCACAAATGGCAAATTGGTGACGGCGTCTATCGCCAGATCGGCGGGATTGCCTGTTTTATCGGCAAACAGGTTTTTAAGTTTGGATAGGTGAAAATTACGGCATTGGCTATATGGCAGTTGGTTTAGATGTGCGTTTATATAGCCATTAAACGAGGTGTTTCTGGCGATTATCGAGCCAGCCGTATCGGCATTTTGCGTCCGTTCAAACGCATAAGCGGAAGCAATGCGGTCAATTGGGTGGCGTATAAAAATGATAGGGAATACTTCAATGCCATCCATTTGTGGTGCTGGCAACAGCGCAGTATGCGATGAAAATGCCTGTGCATACTGCGCCTGTTGTAGCCATGAACTTACCTGTGAAACGTTAGTTGGGTAGTCATTGCTGGAAAATTCGTTGCTTACCCATAAACGTCCAAAGTTTTTTTTCAGCAATAAGTCAACAGACGTGCCAGCATTTTTGAACAGATGATAATGAAAAACAATTTTTCTCAAACTATTGCCCAATTAAAATCAACAGCTTCTGCTAGCCATTTAAGGTAGTGCGTGTCCGTTTGCTAACCAAGGCTTGGTTATCAGCGGGTGCAAAAACATCCACAGTTTCCAAAGCCTTACGCATCAGTTTGCGACCGTTTTCAAAGGAATAATGTTGGCTGGCAAAGCTTTGTGCGGCTTTTGAGGTTTTCTCCCACGTTATCTGATCTTTATAGAGCTTGGTAACGGCATCGGCCCATTCTTGCGCGGTTTCGGCAATCAATACCTCTAATTCGTGGCGTAATTGTGTGCCTTCTGCGGCAATCGGCGACAGTACTGAGGGTATGCCGTGCGCTAAAGCATCAATTACTTTGCCTTTAATACCTGCACCTGTTTGCAGTGGTGCTACAAAAACCCGGCAAGCATTATAGACATCAGCGACATTTTCGATATAACCCGCAACAATCACATCTTGGCTTTGCAGTTTTTTAAGGTCGTCTGGGATGTTGCTGCCGTAAATTTTAAAGGCGGCACCGGGTAGTTGATGGCGCAAAATCGGCATGACTTGATTGATGAAGAACACCGCCGCGGCTTTATTTGGTGGATGTCCAAAGCCGCCTAAGAAAGCAATATCGGTGCGTTCAGCGAAGCCGGGTACATTGTCAATAACATCAACTACCCAAGGGCAGGTGACGACTTTACTTTGGTTTTCGTTATGGGACAGGATGACGGCATGTTCTATCGCATTATAAGAAAGGGTGACATCGACTTCCCGCATAATGCCTAGCTCGTTGTCACGGACGGTTGCCGCATGTACCAGTTTTTCTTTATCTTTAAATTCAATGGCTTCGCGCAATTCCCGTAAGAAATGCAAATCGGCATTGCAAAATAACACTTTGGCTTGCGGTGCGTATTGCCGGACTAAATTAAGGTGGTTTTTGGCAACGTAGTAACGGGTGATGTACACCACATCAAACTCTTCGCCACGTTTTTGCATAAATTCCTGCATGTTATAGGCAAATGGCGAATATAAAACTTCTATGCCTAAGCGTTGCAAGGCTTCGGTATAGCCACCGAAAAAGATAAAGTTTTCTGGCACAAAGGTGACTTTGAAGCCTAATGATTGCAGCAAACGCATTTCTTGTAAGGCGGCGTAACTGCCTGCGTCTATATCAGTCCGTGGCGTTTGGTAGTCGATGACCAAAGCGCGCAAACTAATGCCACGATCTTTGTTGAGGTCGACATCTTTGCCTTCTTCGCCATTAAAGCGGCAATGATGTATCCATTTTTGTTTAAATTTAGGGCGGTTGATTTCTTGGAAACGTTTAGTGCCAGAGCTGACATCAGTGCCGCTGCTGATGCCTTCAAAGTGATAAACCACCGATAACGGCGCATAAACGGTTTTGTAACCCGCTGCCCGTACTTTAAAGGCTAAATCGGTATCTTCGAAGTAAGCTGGGCAATATTCTTCACCGAAGCCACCGACTTCATCCCAAACGGATTTCAGTAACATGATGGATGCACCGGATAAATAATCCACTTGGCGGCTGTAATTGAAGCGCGGGTCGTTAGGGTTTGCGCCGCGCCCGTAATTCCAAGGATTGCTGTTGTTCCAGACGATGCCGCCTGCTTCTTGGAGTTTGCCGTCGGGATACAATAGTTTTGAACCCGCTAAGCCAACATCGGCAAATTCTTTAAAGGTGAAAACCAATTCATCAAGCCAGCGCACTGTGGGTTCGGTATCGTTATTGAGCATGACGATATATTTTCCACGGGCGTGTTCTGCGCCACGGTTACAACTTCTGATGAAACCTTGCGCGGTTTCGTTGCGGATATAGGTAATGCCTTCAACTAATTGCGGAATGCCAAGGGTTTCATCACTTGAGCCGTCATCTACCAAGATCACTTCAAAGCTGGTGTGGTTATAGGCAAACAGCAGCGCCGCTAGGCAGTTATACGTTACCGCAAATTTATTGTGGACAGGGACAATAATGCTGGCTTCTGGCTGTTCATGGCTTGGGAATTTAAGGGGTAAAAATTTGCTTGGCTTTTCAAAACCGTTGACAAGTTGGTCATGCAAAGCGCCCAAGTTGCTGATGTGATCGATGAGGTCGATATAGGCTTGGCCTTTTTTATGCTTGGCGGCTTCTGACAGCGCCAATAGCGAAGCCCGCATTGATTCGTATCGGTATTTTGCCGCTGGTGATAGTTTGGCGGGTAGGGGAGTGCTGGCGTATTTTTGCAATACGTCCCAAGTTGTTAGTGTATATGGGGTGATTTCTGCCAATTCGCCGATAATTTGCCCTGTAATACGGACTCGGGCATCGATGCGGTGTGGTCGTCCGTCGAGATAGTCTGTTGGTAACGCGAATGAATAGGGGTAACGCTCTTCGGATTCACTGGTTATGCCAGTTTGGGCTTCGGCGACCAATTGGTCGTCAACATAAAGGTTAATTAATGTCTCTGGTTGTGATACCCAGCCGATAACGCGGTTGCCATCTAAGCGGACAAGCTGGCCTTTCAGGTTGGTTTTGTAGGTGAATGTTCTGGGTGAGCCGAAAAATAATTGCCCTGAATCTTTGGTTTTTAATTCAATGCTATGGGTTTGTCCGTCATAAGCTTGCTCTGGCAAAGCGAATTGGATTACCACTAATTCGTTTAAATTGGCTTTACGTAAGGCTTCCCAGCCCGCTAGGCCAAATGGTGATTTGTGCCATTTGGCCAAGGGTGCAGTGGCTGATGCCGCTAAGGCAAACAGCGGGCAAGTAACAAAGAGGAAGCTGTCGGTTTTGCCTTCTGGGGTAGGGAATTTTTTTATGATTAATTTGGCAAACGCGGCATTTTTGGGTGCTTGGACAATTTCATTGACGGTTTGGTAATCTTCAATAACATTGCCGCCCAGTTTGCCTTGAACAACATTGTTGTCGCAGCATTTCAGCCGTTGTTTTTGGTTATCATAAAATTCAAGTATGAATATGCCATGGCAACGGTGCAGGCCAAAACTCGCGGAAAATTGATAGTAGTCTAAGGCGTTTACGGGGATGTACTGACCAACAATCGGATCATGGTAAACAAGATCGACAATTTCGTCGAAACCGACTTTTTGGTAAATATGGAAAGTGTGGTTGTTATAAAGCGTCCAGCGTTCGTTAAAATTAATGCTGGTATTACAGCCGTTTTCTTCGTTGCTGTCGATAAGCCAATATTTGCCTACTTGGCTAAAATCAGCGTCGGCGATTTGATTGATGCCGTCTAAAACAGCTTGTTCTAATAAGTTGTCAACAGTAATTGCCTTGGTGAAATTACCATCTAAGAAGAGGTTGGCGTTAGTACCCGTATTAATTTCTATTGAAGCTTTCGGGACTATAGCTGCATTGAAGATTCCATCGCACACTAAAAACAAACTTGTCATGTTTAAATCACCAGTTAATTATGTAGCAAATTATGTGTATAACCATCTCCCTTTTTCTGGGAGGCTGTCGCATCATAACATAACAATTTGGCTTGGCTAGACAGCGGAAGTAAGGATGGCAGGCTAATTGCTGAAAGGGTGCTTAATGGGTTGTTGCTTACTAAACCGGAGGGGGCGGACGTTTGTTATTGAATTAAAAAGCTTTCTACAGTGGCAAATAAGCCGATAAGTTTTAACTCAAAAAACTAAGGTAAAGAATAAATGATCGTAAGAGGGCGGCAATTGTTACAAATAATTGCCAATACACTAAGTGTGCGTGGCTTTTCTTTGCAGGAAAGAAAAATGGGCTGATTATTTTTGTAGATGTATCGGGGGGATAGGTAAAGCCTAGTTGTTTCGGCAATTCCATTTGCCTAACGGGTAAAATTCCAGTTTGGCGACAAGCGTTTGGGGAGTTTTATTATTGTGATGAATTAACATCCATGGTGCCCAGGGGCAGAATCGAACTGCCGACACGAGGATTTTCAGTCCTCTGCTCTACCGACTGAGCTACCTGGGCATTGAATTTGGACTAAGGCTGGGCGACCATGTATGAATGGTGCCCAGGGGCAGAATCGAACTGCCGACACGAGGATTTTCAGTCCTCTGCTCTACCGACTGAGCTACCTAGGCTTTGCCTTAAGCATTCAATTACACTATACAATCGTGTCGCAGTCAACACAAAACTTAACAGCCATTCAGCTTTTGTCTTATTGTTATTCGTTTCGCATTGATTTATTTAATTAAATATTTACTGAATGCAGTAAAGAATTTTTCCCTGTTTTCCGCGCTGAATACCGCAGGGTTTGTTGAGATAATGATAAGTGGACATAAGGCTGAAGAAGAGCAACAGCGAAATCGGTTTAGTTGCTTTGTTTCCGTATCGGGATTAAATCTAGGCAGCTTAAAGTTTTCGCCAAAATTGCAGAACGCATTAAAACATGCACAAAAATTGTATGTTGATAAATTAAACTTTATGATTGCTCACTTTATGTTTTTTATCGTAACGCCCCATCTAAGGAGATAGTATGAAACTGATTACCGCGATTATTAAGCCGTTCAAAATGGATGACGTAAGGGAAGCCTTGTCAGAAATTGGTGTAACAGGTGTTACATCCACAGAAGTAAAGGGTTTTGGTCGCCAAAAAGGCCATACCGAATTGTATCGTGGTGCTGAATATGTGGTTGATTTCTTACCGAAAGTAAAATTAGAAATTGCCGTGGTGGATAGCATTGTTGATAAAGCCGTAGAAACCATCGTCAGATCAGCCAATACCGGAAAAATTGGTGACGGTAAAATTTTTGTCAGCAATTTAGAACAAGTCGTGCGTATCAGGACTGGTGAAACAGGCGAAGACGCTATTTAGGTATAAGCAGCTAATACTATTCTCTATTTTTGTGGCTATGGCTTGTCGATTGCTACTGATGTGCCTTCAGCAAGCCCTCAAAATACTGACCAGTAAATTTATTTTTGAATTTGTTTAAAAAAATATGGACAACACCCTAACCCAACTCGCCCAAGTTTTAGAAGACCGCAAACAGCAATCGGCTGATAAATCTTACGTAGCCAGTTTATACAGCAAAGGATTGGACACCATTTTGAAAAAAATTGGTGAAGAAGCGACGGAAACGGTGATTGCGGCAAAAAATGGCGATAAACAACAAATTATTTATGAAACCGCCGACCTTTGGTTTCATTGTATGGTGATGTTGGCGCAACAAGACTTGCATCCTGATGATGTTTTAGCAGAATTACAACGGCGTTTTGGTTTATCCGGATTGGATGAAAAAGCCCAGCGTCCCCACAAATAAATACAGGCACAACGGAGTTTACGATGGGTTTTAGCATTCCGCATTTATTGGTCGTTTTGGCGATAGTCATCGTGGTTTTTGGGACCAAACGTTTGCGTAATTTAGGTGCAGACTTAGGCGGGGCAATCAAAGGCTTCCGTTCGGCGATGAAAGAAGGCGAAGACGATAAAAAAATCACTGATGACGAAGACCAAGTGATTGATGGTGAAGTCACCGTTAAGAAAACCGATAAGGTTTAAGGCCAATGTTTGAAGTTGGTTTTTCAGAATTGTGCATGGTCGGCTTGGTGGCTTTATTAGTCATCGGGCCGGAAAAGTTGCCAAAAATGGCGCGTTTGGCTGGATTTTGGATAGGTAAGAGCCGTGCAGTAGTCGCCAATTTAAAAGCCGAAATCAATTCCGAACTACAGGCCGAAGAAATGCGCCAGTTGTTAAAATCCCAAGCCTCTCTGGAAGAGTTGCAGCAATTGCAAATGGAACTAAACCAAACTATTCATAGCGTCAAAGTCTCGGCAGAACTGCCAGATGGGCAAACCCCAGTCAATAATACCGATGAACAACACTGAGTTTGACGAATCCATAGGGCAATCATTTATCAGCCATTTGGTGGAATTACGCGACCGCTTGCTATGGGTGATTGCCTGCGTATTGCTGATTTTTATCGGTTTAGCCTATTACGCCAATGAAATCTACAGCTTTTTAGCCGGGCCGTTATTACAGCATTTACCGAAAAACAGCACCATGATTGCCATAGAAGTGGCATCACCGTTTTTTACCCCGTTTAAACTGGCGTTTTTTGTCGCCATTTTCATTTCCGTGCCGTTTATTCTTTATCAATTCTGGGCCTTTGTTGCCCCCGGATTGTACAAGCACGAACAACGGCTGATTTTGCCTTTGCTGATCGCCAGCACCTTGTTGTTCTACGGTGGCGTCGCCTTCGCGTATTATCTAGTGTTCCCCTTGGTATTCGGTTTTCTCACCGCCGCCGCGCCCGCAGGGGTGTCGGTGATGACCGATATATCGCAATATTTAGATTTTGTACTCGCCTTGTTTTTCGCCTTCGGCGTGTGTTTTGAAATCCCCATTTTCACCATCGTCTTGGTGTGGACTGGCTTGATTAGCCCGGCGGATTTGGCAGAAAAACGCCCATATGTGATTGTTGGCGTGTTTGTTATCGCCATGTTTTTAACGCCGCCAGATGCCATTTCGCAAACCTTATTGGCTGTGCCCATGTGGATGCTATTTGAAGTCGGCTTATTGTTTTCCCGCTTGTTTGTGCCGAAAGATCAAGACGATGCCGCTGTTTTAAGCACTGTTTCTAGCACCGTAAAACAAGATAAAAGCGATAAGCTCTCTAAGCACTAATCCGCAGTCGTTTATTAATTTCCCCGATAATTTCCCCAACCGGGTCCAGCGGCGGGTAACACCAAGGCGTGTACGCCGCCGTTAAGCTTTTCGCCGCACCATAGTCCATTAACCGCCCGACAATTTCCCGATGGAAACATTCGGTCGCGGTATCGCTTAAATCCACCAATAACGGCTTACCTGTAAACGCCGCTTCTGAACACATCGATAAAGAATCGCCAGTGACCACAAAGACATCGGCATGGGCAAGTAATGCTTGATAAAAATTAATGGCGATTTGTTGCCAATCAAAAAAAGCATGTGGGCAATCTGCCAAATCAGCCAACAAGGCCTTGAGGGCTTCATCAGGCGTGCGACGGCTATTGGTGATGACTAAGTATGCACCTAATTCGGCACTCAGTTTCCTTACCCGTGCTGCCAACTGGTGGGCATGGTCGGCGGTGAAGCCATCGCAATAACGGGTATTGCCACCAACCAGTAAGGCAATGATCGGTTTGGGCAGACTGTTGAAATAATCGGCATGTTGTTGTCCTGCGGCTTGCAAACTTTCTTGGGTCAACTGATGCGGTACGCCGATAATGCGGATGATGTTATCGCCCGATAATTGTGGTGACACCACCAAATCATAATCGGCAAGACGCGGATGGTGTTGTTCGGGCAGGATAGAGGCTAGATAAACAGTGAATAGTTGCTTATCAAATAAACCGCGTAAATCGGCGATTTCGGCAGTGGTTTCTTCGCCCGTACCGCTAATGATTAACAGGGGAGGCTGGCAGTCAGATTGGGCGTAGCGCTGTTGTAAGCTTTGTTGATAGTCGGCAAGATTACCAACGGGTAAAGGGATACGCTGGTAACCAAAGCCAAGGCGTTCGGCTAAGCCAATGCGGGCGTGTAACTCTCCGGTATAAGTGCTATCAACCACCCATACCAGCGGTTTGTTATCGCTCATGAAGCCATTTCCTCGCTGATTGCTTGGGCAGCACGCGCGCCTTCTGCAAGGGCATTTACCACCGATTGGTGCTCAGCATTTGCAGCATCACCAATGGCGTAAACGCGCTTGATAGAAGTCTGGCAGGCGTTATTGGTTTGGATATAGCCCTTGGTTTTGTTTATGCCAGCGAAGGCCGTAAATGCCTGAAGAAAGTCAGTGTTGGCGGCAAAGCCTAAACGGGCGAAAACATAGTCAGCAGTTAACGATTCACCGCTGCTTAAGGTAATCATGATGCTGTCGCCAATTTGCTGAAAAGCCGCGATGCCCACACCTAAATGCTCGACGATACTGCCTTGTTTACTGAGCTCAAGCACGTCTCGGCGGATGGTGACGCGGGCTTTGGGCTGGTTTCGTATCAATAAATGCACTTTCGCGCCCGCCAAGGCCAAATCTTTGGCGGTGAAATGGGCGTTATCACCACCGCCAATAACTACCACAGTTTTGCCTGCTAAAGCCGCTAGCTTGTCGATATGGTCGGTTGGGTAAAAGCCGATGCCAGCGGTGGTGGAAAAACCTGGCGTATCGGTAAACATTTCCGCACCGACTACCCGCGCCCCCGTCGCAATCACCAAAGCATTTGCGGCAATGGCTTTCTGTTGGCCTTGGTGATTAAGGGAAATATTAAAATCATTGTCTGCACAGGCAATCTGGCGTAATTCCACATTGCACAGACAGGTGATGTTTTCTTGGAGGATATGCGCCGCGTATTGTTGCGCCAATGCCGCACTGGTTTGGTTAGGATGGCCTAATACCCAGCGGTTAATGCGTTGCAGATGGCGTAATTGCCCGCCTAATTCGGCTTGTTGTTCGATGATAATCGGCGTATAGCCCAATTGTCTTAGCCACAATGCACACGACATCCCAGCTACGCCGCCGCCGATAATGCCGATTGTTGTTGGGTTATCGGAAAGCATATCCATAAGGCAGTCTGTTGGCGGGTAGATAAAATGATTCTACAGGGTAATTTTGAAAAATTGCAGAATTGCTGGTGATTGCACAAGCTAAACCAATGTACCGGAATTTTTTTGCCAAGCAAATGGCGGGCAGGATGCGCGCGCTCCCTCTTATTAATTACTCAAAATCTGACCGTTTGAATTAAAAACGCTGGAATCCAAAACATGTTTTGGACTCCAGTAATTTGACATGCTGACGTGCACAAATCCTAAAAACTTATCCGCCACTGCCGTAAATCTGTTTTCGGCAGGTCTTGCCACATTTGCGCGTAGGATTTTTTTAGCACCGGATGGATTAGTAACGGAGCAATTTCTGCCAAAGGCTGCAACACAAACGCATAGTTTTCTATATCGTCGCGGGGAATTTTTACATGACTGTCTTGGATAATAGCGTCGCCAAATAACAGCAAATCTAAATCCAAATTCCGAGCGGAAAATTTTTTGCTGTCTTGGCTACGTCCGTGGGCAAATTCCAGTTGCCGTAATTGTATGGCGACGGTGTAGGCATCGTCTTCAGAATGAAAACCAACGACTAAATTGTAAAAGGCATCGCCAGTAAATCCGACGGGGTCGGATTCGTACACGCTAGAAATGCTCAGTGTGCCGAATAATTGCTGTAAATCGATTAAGCCTTGGCGGATGTGCTGTTCGCGGTCGATATTGCTGCCGATGCTGATAAAACCCAGCGTCATTGGCTTTTGCTGCCACGCTCAATGCTGATGCCAACATCAATGCCTTGGCCTATTGCGCCTTTTTTGTTGAGGGTGATTTTTACCCAGGGCACATTGAATTCGTTGCGGATTAATTCAGCGATTTCATGGATTAGCCGCTCAACCAGTAAACATTCGCTGGCTTTAACAAAACTGATAATGCGGTCGGAAACGGTTTTGTAATCTAGCGCGTATTGTATGTCGTCAGTTTCTGCGGCTTTTTGGATGTCAAAAGCCATTTCAATATCCAAGATAATCGTTTGCCGTTGTTGCCGTTCCCAATCGTAAATGCCAATGACGGTATCGATTGCCAATCCGCCTAAAAAAATAATGTCCATGCTGAGTTTCCGGTTATGATGTTGCAATTTTTTTCGGCAAGTATCAGGGAAACACGGCTTGCTTACAAGCTTTGCATGTATGAGGTTTTACAATGATTGAGTGGTTGTTTGTTCCGGCGGCTTATTTGATAGGCTCAATTTCCAGCGCGATTATCGTTTGCCGTTTGATGGGGTTGCCAGATCCGCGCGAGCAAGGTTCGGGTAATCCTGGCGCAACCAATGTGTTGCGGATAGGCGGTAAAAAAGCCGCTGGCATTACTTTATTAGGTGATATGTTGAAAGGCGTGTTGCCAGTTTATTTGGCTAATGTCTTGCAAATGCCTGTTGAAGTGATGGCATTAACTGGCTTGGCGGCATTTTTCGGGCATTTATATCCGGTGTTTTTTGAGTTTAAAGGCGGCAAAGGCGTGGCGACTTCAGTGGGGGTTATGCTGGGGATTTCTTGGTTTTTAGGCTTGTCGGTGATGGCGACTTGGCTATTTATTTATAAAGTCGGCAAGATTTCGTCGTTATCGGCGTTAATCGCCTCAGTGCTGTCGTCAGTGTACGCGTGGTTTATTTTGAAAGACGAAACCATTGTTATGGCTTGCGTGTTGATGACGGTGGTGTTGTTATGGCGGCACAAAAGTAATATCCAGCGTTTAATTAGCGGTGAAGAGGCGTAATTACTCCACTTCGCTGCTGTCCAGCGCGACTTTATCGTAAACCTCCGCTAGGCTCAGTTGGCAGCCTATGCTCTCCAAGGAAATGGTGCTTTCTAACCCCGCCGCTTCCGTCAATAACCAAGCATCGCCTTGGCGCACAAAACGTTCAATGCTGGCTTGATCTTGGGCTACCAACAGGTACTCCTGCAAGCTGGCTATTTTACGGTAATGGTTAAACTTACCCCCACGGTCGTAGGCTTCTGTCGAAGGCGATAAGATTTCAATCAACAACGTCGGGTTTAGTAAGGTATCCAGATAAGTGTCTTCAAATTCCGGTTTGCCACAGACTACCGAAACATCGGGGTAATAATAGCTGTGTGCTTGCGCCGCCTTCACCCGCATGTCGCCCAAATAAGCTTCACAAGGGCGTTTTTTAAGTTGGTTACTGAGTTCTCTGGCGATATTCACCGCGACCAAATTGTGCTTTCGGCTTGCGCCCGTCATGGCAAAAATTTGCCCGTCGCAAAACTCATTTTTATATGGTGCATTGCGTTCTAATAGTAAATATTCTTCTGCGGTGTAAGATTTTTGGCTAAGGGCTGTGGACATGGTGGGCCTCATCGGAATATACGGTAAGTATTGATAGTATAACGGTAATGTGCTGTTTACTCGGTATTTCCTGGGCGTTGATTTCATCACTTGCTGGCAATAACGCAGCATCGCTAAAAATTGCCGAAAAATCAGCATAGTTTTTACATTTTGCTATTTTAGATTTTTGCATAGTGGCAATATGCAAAAAGCATTGCATTTTGCAAAGGAATGGTATTTTTAAAATCGCTTATAAAATCACAAGTTATTGTTTTTATTTGTTTTTATAAGTTGGCAAGGTAGTTGCTTTATAGCTAGTAACTTGTCCATTGTAAGCAATGGATGATTGTTAAATCCCCCCTCTTCGAACCCATTGGAGACAATTTATGAAAAATAACTATCAACAACTATTTAAAACAGGGTTGTTAGCGGCTGGTGCCATGTTGGCTATTCCTGCACACGCAGCGGAATGGCAGTATTTTGGCGCTTACGACGCAAACACTGGTGTACCTAAAGTGATGACCGATTTCAAGAGCAAAATGCCGTCGGATTTATTGTCCCGGGTGATTAAAAAATTACCCGAAGGCTTAAACATCAACAAAAATCCAGAAAAATTATTAACAGATGATTTAGGTGCCAATCTTTATTTAGTGAAAGATGCCAAGGTGACCGTCGCTTTTGTAAGCGAAGGCGCTGGCTATCAAAACGCCTTAGGTTTTTTTAAATTTAAAGCGGAAGACTTACCAAACCAAGGCCAAACCCTAGATAAAATTATTTTTCCTAATGTCTCTGAGCCGTATTTAAAATTCGGTAACGCTGTGGAGTTGGGGGATTTTAAAGCTGGCGAAGCGATTGGCTTTACCTTAGTAGCGGATGGTTGGAAATCAAGTTTGCACAAGGTCAACCCAAACCAATCCAAAGATTGGATTTTCCGTACCATTAAACGCCTTAACCCAGAAGTCGACGACATCAATAATTATCGGGCGCATACCGTATTGCTTTCTAGCCCACAAGATGAATTGTTGGTTTTAGGCCTTGAAGACATTAACCGTACCCCAGGCTTCGGTAGTGACAACGATTTTAATGATGCCATTATTGCTATCCACGTCACTCCATTTAGCGCGATAGACAGAAGCCAGTTGAATGACCTGACACCTAAAGCTGATTTGAACAAAATTGATACCGATAAAGATGGTGTACCTGATTATTTGGATGCTTTCCCTAAAGACCCAGAACGTTCAGCGCAACGTTTTTACCCAAGCGCCAACGGTTACGGCAAATTGGCCTTTGAAGATCAATGGCCAATTAAAGGCGACTATGATTTGAATGATGTGGTGGTTAATTATCGCTCTATTGAAACTTTGAATGCCAAAGGGCAAGTGACTGATGTCGACATGATTTACGAAATGGTTGCCCGTGGCGGTGATTACCAAAGAGGCTTTGGTGTGCATTTGCCCGGTATCAGCAAAGACGACATTTTGTTAACCAATACCGATGGTACTGCGGCAACCACTATGGCGAAAGATGGTCTGGCGGCAGTGGCTTTAAAACCAGAAGATAAACAAAGGGAAGCGGTGTTTATTGTTACTCCCAGTGTAAAGGCGATTACCACTACAGGCAAAACCTATCCATGCAGTTTCTTTAATACTTGGAACCAATGCCCAACCTTGACTGCACCACGGTTTACAGCCCATGTCACCTTTAAAACACCAAAGGCGACAATGGCAAAATCACCTTACAACCCATTTATATTTGCTACTACTCAACGTGGTAAAGAAACCCATTTAGTCGATTTACCGCCGACTGATTTGGCGGATGCAAGATTGTTTGGTACCCAAGATGATGCCTCTGACCCTAGCAAAAAATCGTATTACAGCACGCCAGGCAATTTACCTTGGGCTTTAGATATTCCTTATAGCTGGCAATATCCTTCAGAAAAACAAGATATTACTAACGCTTATGGACAGTTTAAAACTTGGGCAGAAAGTAAAGGCACATTAAATACTTCTTGGTATTTAAACCCAACAAACAAAAGCTATTTGTACGTACCAAAATAAAGGAGCAACTAATGAACTCACATACTAAATTTTTCGCCCTAGGATTGTTGGTCGCCTTTGGCTTTATGGCAACCCCAGTATTGGCCGATATTAACGATTTGAATGTCGACAATACATTCAGTTACGGCACAAGCCAAACCATCACTGTAAAAGTAAGCGTAAAAACTCCAGTCCCAGATGTTACCGGATTGACTTTTTATAGCATCGGCCCTGATGGCTTAACAGAGCTGGATAGCCGCATTGTCGATACTACTGGTCGCTATACTGGTACTTTAACCATCCCAGCAAATGCAACCAATGTCATCGCCAAATCCCGTTGGTTGGATAGTTTTATAAAACTGAATTTACGCATTAACAATCAGCTGGCTACAGCAATATTTACCCACGAGTAAGCCATCACATGAGGCGGTGCAATGTCGCCTCATAACCGTTTCTTTACCTAGGAATCCAAAACCTATTTTGGATTCCTACCTCAAAAACTTTCTGTCTCAGCATCATTCCTGATTTGCCCTTGCTCAATAAAAACAATGTGATCGGTTAAGAATTGGATTTCTGCCAACGAATGGCTCACATATAACATCGGCAAATGCAGTTCATCCCGGACACGTAACAAAAACGGCAAGATTTGTTGTTTCAGCCGCTCATCCAGTGCCGCCATCGGCTCATCCAGCAATAGCAATCGAGGGTTGGATAATAACGCCCGTCCCAAAGCTACCCGCTGTTTCTCACCACCAGACAATTGTTGCGGATTTTTTGCCAACAAATGACTGATTTCCAGCAACGCCACCACGTCATCTAAAACAATCGATTCCGGTTTGCCAGAAAGGCGGCGATAGCCGTAAAGCAAATTATTTTTAACGGACAAGTGCGGAAACAACAGCGCATCTTGAAATACATAACCGATGCCGCGTTGGTGTGATGGTAGGTTTAGCCGTTGGCTGGAATCGTACAAAACCGTATCGCCGATACGGATATAACCTTGTTGAGGCTTCACTAAGCCAGCGATGATTTGCAATAAACTGGATTTGCCAGCACCCGATGGCCCAAATAATCCGGTGACCAACATATCGCTTTGGATGCTGGCAGCAAGCTTAAATACACCGCGTTGCAACACAATATTGACATCAATCATGGTGTTTACCCTGTTGTTTCAGCAGTTTACGGTTAAGCATTTCGCTGGCGGCAAGGGCAAATAGGGCGAGCAGCAAAGATAAAGTCACCATACGCGCCGCGACATCATCGCCACCGGGCGATTGGGTGGCGGTGTAAATGGCTAAGGGCAGGGTGCGGGTTTCACCTTGAATATTGCCTACAAAAGTAATAGTCGCGCCAAATTCGCCTAAGCTACGGCTAAAGCCCAACACCGTGCCTACCAAAATACCCGGTGCCGCCAAGGGCAGGGTGATGGTGCAGAATACCCGCAACGGCGTTGCCCCTAGGGTTTTCGCTGCGTGTTCCAAACGTTGGTCAATAGCGGTTATAGATAAGCGTATCGAACGCACCATCAAGGGAAACGCCATCACCATCGATGCCAACACCGCGCCTTTCCAATTAAATGCAAAGCTGATGCCGAAATGCTGATACAGGTATTTGCCAAGCAAACCGTTATGCCCAAAGCACAGCAACAGCAGATAACCTGGCACAATCGGCGGCAACACCAGTGGCAAGTGGATCAAGCCATCTACCAAAGCTTTGCCCATAAATTCAAACCGCGCTAATAGCCAACCGAAAAATACCGCAGCAGGGCAACTCAGCGCGGTACTCCAGGCGGCGATTTTTAAAGACAGTACTAACGCGGCTAATTCGGCTTCGCTAAGTTCAAACATAGGAGTTACGGGGTTAAGCGCTTAAAGCCGTATTTTTTAAAGATACTGGCGGCTTCGGTGCTTTGCAGATAAGTAAAATAAGCCTTGGCTTCTGGCGCTTGGCTGACTAAAGCCATAGGGTAAATGATGGCGGCGTGGCTGTCTTCTGGGAAGTGGGCGACGATTTCCACTTTTTTACTGATGTCGGCATCGGTGCCGTAAACAATTCCCGCCTCACATTCGCCACTTTCGACAAACGCCAAGGCGCTACGGACATCTTCAGCACCCACCACGCGGGCTTTGATGGCATCCCATAATCCCAAGTTTTGTAAGGCTTCTTTGGCGTACTTGCCTACGGGCACGGTTTCGGTTTCGCCAGTACACAAGTTGCCAGCGAATGCGTTTGCCAAGTTGCCGCCTTTAACTAACGCGGCTTTAAAGGCTTTACCTTTCGGGGCAATCAACACCAAGCTATTGCCCAGTAATTGCACGCGGCTGTTCCCATCAATTTTGCCTTTGTCGTATAAATAATCCATCCACTTTAAATCCGCAGAAATAAAAATATCAGCAGGTAAGCCGCTTTCGATTTGCTTGGCTAAGGTGGATGAAGACGCGAAAGAGGTTTTTATCGTGGTTGTGGTTTTGGCTTGGTAACTTTTGTTGATGTCGGTTAGCGCATCGGTAAGGCTAGCGGCAGCCAATACCGTAAGGTCAGCGCTTGCCTGGTTGGGAATGACGAGTAAGAAGGATGACAAAATCAGGATTGAGAATTTGCGTAACATAAAACCGCCTGCTGGAAGTAAGAGAAAAAAATCTGCTAAACGTTATTACCTTTTGTATACTGCGTTTGGGTCGGGCATTTGTCAAGCAGCCGTAGTTGATGAAATGAATTTAAAAAAGTTGGCCTAAATCTTGTAAAGATAACTACAGCAAGCCTTATGCCAGCCAGCTTCGCTATGGTAATAGCTATATAGAGCTTGGTTTTTACGCTAATAGGCCGCAAAACAATTGTCGTTAATCTGACAATTTGTCTGGTAACCACACAAAAGTGGCAGTTATTAAGCGTTTAAAATCGGATTTTGTCGGTAGAATTAGCCAGATTTTTTCTGGCAATTAGTTTTTTAATCTCTTAAAGGGGGAATGATGGATAGCAAACAAGCATTAATGGTTTTGGGGGGCATGGGGTTTTTGCTGGCAGGAGAAAGCCAGGCCATGACTATGGAAGAGCGCATGATCGCGATGGAGAAAAAAATGGCGCAGCTTGAAAATAAGCTAGCCACTTCCGAGCAGGAAAACCAACGCTTGAAAGCGACTTTAGGAACGGTTACGCCGCCGAAGCCAGAAGCGGCAAGCCAACAAGCTATTAAAGCGGTTGATGATAAGTTGGCGGTTTTAAGCAAACGGGTCGATACCGATAAAAAAGCCGCGACTGAAGCCGCTAAACAAGCGCCGAAAATCAGTGTTTCCACCAAAGGCGTGAACTTTAAATCGGCAGATGAAAATTATCAGCTGAATTTGCGCGGTTATGCCCAAGCCGATGGCAATTATTTCATTGAAGATAACCAAACCAATATTGCCGACAATTTCAATATCCGCCGGGTTAGGTTAACGCTGGATGGCACGCTATTTAAAAACGTGGATTTCCGCATAGCGCCCGACTTTGCTGGCAGCCGCTTGCAATTGTTTGATGCTTTCATCGACTTGCATTACTTCACTTCAGCCAGCTTGATGGCAGGTAAATTCCGCCAACCCGTCAGTTTAGAGCGGATGCAGACTGCGCCGAACCTGACCTTTATCGAACGCGCTTACCCCGCCACGATGGCACCTAACCGTGATCTGGGTTTTATGCTGCACGGCGCATTTGCTTATCCAGGCTATAAAGTGCAATACACACCGCAACCTACCTTTAAAGAATTCTTGAGTTATGAAGTTGGGGTATTTAATGGCGTGCGTGATTCCCAAGCAGTTAATAGCTCCGATAATGAAAGTGATAGCGCTTTATATAAAGACAATAAAGAACTGGCGGCAAGAGTGTTCTCGCATCCATTTAGCCATAGCGGTTCGGCATTGGAAGGTTTGGGAATTGGTGTTGCTGGTACTTGGGGACAACCGAAAGATAATCCGCTAAATAGCCTTACCAGCAGTTCTGGCAGACAGCGGATTGTCAGTTATGGCGCGACCACCACGGCAACGGGCGAGAGCTACCGTATTTATCCGCAAATGTACTGGTACTGGAAATCATTCGGCATGATGGGTGAATACCTGTTGTCGTCCCAACATTTGCATAACGGTAACGGGCCATCGGTCAGACAAGAAAATAGCGCGTGGCATGTCAATATGTCTTATGTATTAACGGGTGAAAACAACAGCTTTTTCGGCGTAAAACCAACCCAAGTGTTTGATCCGGTAAAAGGTACTTGGGGTGCGTTGTTGGTAGCCGCGCGTTGGTCTGAGATGGATATTGACGGGTCTACATTTAGCAATGGTTTTGCCAGTTTGAATAACTCAGTCAGCCATGCCAGTTCATGGACTATCGGCTTGAATTGGTATTTGAACGATAACGTCAAAATTATGGCGGATTATGAACAAACCCAATTCCTCGGTGGCGCGGCCGGTAATGCCAACCGTCCGGATGAGCGGGTATTTTTGTCACGATTGCAAATGGCGTTTTAATTATGGCTGATGCGCCCCAATTAGCTTTACTGGACGGTGAGATACGTTTGCTTGGCGGCTTAGGCCAGCGTTTGTTCCGGTTGCTCGCCGCGATAGACAGCACCGGATCAATCAATCAAGCCGCCCGTGAAGTTGGCCTTACTTACAAGGGCGCATGGGAAATGATTGAGCGGGCGAATAATCTCGCCCCGCAATTATTAGTAAAAACCGCTGTGGGCGGCAAGCAAGGTGGCGGTACTTGTTTGTCGCCTTTAGGCAAAGCTTTGCTGCAATTGTTTGTTGAATTGGAACAAGAGCACCAGCAATTCTTACAAGACATCAACAACCGTTTGTCTACTAATCAAAGCATTTTAATTTTATTAAAGAGGTTGACCATGAAATCCAGTGCGCGAAACCAGTTTTTTGGCACGGTGACAGAAGTCTCAGTAGGGGCGGTTAATGCCACCGTGGTTTTGACTTTAAAAGGTGGCGAAAGCTTGGTGGCGAGTGTCACTAAAGAATCGGTAGCCGCTTTGGATATTAAAGAGGGTATCGATGCTGTTGCTTTGATAAAAGCCCCGCAAGTGATTTTGGTGACGGATTTTGGTGGCTACCGTGTTTCTGCGCGCAACCAATTACAAGGGGTTGTCACGCGCATTCATCAAGGCGATGTCAATGCCGAAGTTGTGTTGGAATTGCCGGGCGGAGATTCAGTCGCGTCAACCTTAACTAATGATAGTGTTGTCAATTTGGGATTGGCTGTGGGGAGTTCTGCAACTGCAATCTTTAAGGCGGGTGCGGTGGTGTTGGCTGTGGCGATAACTTGAGCGGTCAATCCTGTTTTAATGCGCCGTAGGGGCAGACGGCTGTCCGCCTTTTTTAGAACCCGTACAAAAAATCGCTCTGGCTAGGCGAGCAGCCGCTCGCCCCTACGAAAACAATATATTCTGAACGATCAAGTTTTCGGTTTTTGGGTAGGGTTCGCTGTGCGTACCATTAAAAAAATCATCATAAATTCAATGTAATAGCTACGTACAGCGTACCCTACTAAAAATGGTAAAAGCCGAAAAATTGACCGTTTAAACTATGCCGACAATTCAACATTGGCCTACAACTAACCCACGTCCTGATAAGGCTGGTTTTTTTATTCGAAAGGGGTATTATCCGATTTCACCTACAACAAAAATTACAATAATTAGGAGGAGGAATCATGGGTGGTGTTATTGAATTATTCATCGTTATGTTGGTTATCGCAGGGGCGGCTTTTGTGCCGTTGGGGTATTTTATTTATAAATATCAGAAAGATAATGCCCAGCCATTTGGTGAAACCGAGCCGCATGGCGATAGCCCGTCAGCCGTCAATGATTTTGCAGAAAAAGTCATTGCGTTGGTGAAATCTAAAGTAGCCAAAAAGCCAGAAAGTTCTGAGGCAGGTTAGTTTGTTAAACCTTTCAGGTCTTTAAGACCTGAAAGGTTTTAATGTCCGGAAACTTATGAGGTCGTCAAAGCATTCAATTGTGGAGTAAAAAACATGTTTTTTACGACATAAAATTATAAAATCAAAGTGTTACAGAATTAATGCTTTCACAATCTCAAACGAAATCAAAAAAGCCGCAGCAATGCGGCTTTTTTATTGCCTCAGCTTTCTTTGCAGGTGGTGCAAGCAGGGTTTCGCTTCAAGCGCATACTGTTAAATTCCATCGTCAAGCCATCAATCAGCAACAATCGGCCTGTTAACGTTGTGCCAATGCCCATAATTAATTTCATTGCCTCAAGGGCTTGGATACTGCCGACAATGCCTGTAATTGGCGCAATTACGCCGTTGGTAGCGCAATTCATTGGCTCGTCGCCATCGTTTTGGTAAAGGCAGTTGTAACAAGGGCTGTTGTCAACGCCGGGCGTAAACACCGCCACTTGGCCTTCAAAGCGGATTGCCGCACCAGAAACTAAGGGCGTTTGTTGTTTTACGCAGGCGGCATTTACTGCAAATCGGGTACTAAAGTTATCGCAGCAATCGATAACGACATCGGCGTTTTTTACTGCCAAATCAAGCGCCTCGCCCGCTAAGCGCTGTTTAACGGCAAGCACATTAATATCTGGATTTAAGGCTTTAAGCGTTTGCTCGCTTGAAATTGCTTTATCCATCCCTATATCTACCGTGCGATGGGCAATTTGTCTTTGTAGATTGGATAAGTCCACCACGTCATCATCATAAATAGTGATATTGCCAACGCCAGCGGCAGCTAAGTACATGGCGGCAGGCGAGCCTAGGCCGCCCGCGCCAATAATCAGTACCTTAGCGGCGAGCAGTTTTTGTTGGCCACTAATATCGCAAAGCGGCAGCATAATTTGACGGCTATAACGTAATAACTGGTTGTCGTTCATTTTTGTGGTTGTCGGTAATGGTGATGCAAGGTCGGGATGATGCCAAAGAACTTGACAGACTGCAAAAGCTGATTATTATTGGCACTCATTGCTGGTGAGTGCTAATGTTTTTTGAGTTCAACCTTTAAATTGTTTAAACAGGAGATATAAATGAACATCCGTCCGTTACATGACAGAGTGATTGTCAAACGTGTTGAAGAAGAAACTACTACTGCTAGCGGCATCGTATTGGCGAGTTCTGCGGTTGAAAAACCAAGCCAAGGCATCGTTTTGGCTGTTGGCGCAGGCAAACCATTAGATAACGGCACTGTCCGCGCGTTGGAAGTTAAAGTCGGCGATAAAGTATTGTTCGGCAAATACGCAGGCAACGAAGTGAAAGTTGACGGTGAAGAAGTCATCGTAATGCGTGAAGAAGACATCATGGGCATCTTGGGTTAATCCTAAGCCAACCCTCGTTTTATCATTAAAAAACAAACAAATTCAGGATAAAAAAATGGCAGCAAAAGACGTATTATTTGGTGATGACGCACGTGTCCGTATGGCGCGTGGTGTAAACATCTTAGCAAACGCAGTAAAAGTAACTTTAGGCCCTAAAGGCCGTAACGCCATCTTAGACAAAAGCTTTGGCGCACCAACCATTACTAAAGACGGCGTATCAGTCGCAAAAGAAATCGAATTAAAAGACAAATTCGAAAACATGGGCGCACAAATGGTTAAAGAGGTTTCTTCAAAAACTTCTGATGTTGCTGGCGACGGCACCACTACAGCAACCGTATTGGCACAATCTATCGTAAACGAAGGTTTGAAAGCCGTTGCCGCTGGCATGAACCCAATGGACTTGAAACGCGGTATTGATTTAGCCGTTACTAAAGCCGTTGAAGCCGTTGTTGCTTCTGCAACACCTTGCACCGACAACAAAGCTATCGCCCAAGTCGGCACTATTTCTGCTAACTCTGACGCATCAGTCGGCGACATCATTGCTGAAGCAATGGAAAAAGTCGGTAAAGAAGGCGTTATCACGGTTGAAGAAGGTTCAGGTTTGGACAACTCTTTAGACGTGGTTGAAGGTATGCAATTCGACCGTGGCTATTTGTCACCTTACTTCATCAACAAACAAGAAAACATGAGCGTCGAACTCGACGACCCAATGATCTTGATCTACGACAAAAAAATCTCCAACATCCGCGAATTGTTACCAATTTTGGAAGGCGTTGCTAAATCAGGCCGTCCATTATTGATTATCGCAGAAGACGTTGAAGGCGAAGCTTTAGCTACTTTAGTCGTTAACACCATGCGCGGCATCTTGAAAGTTTGCGCGGTTAAAGCCCCAGGTTTCGGTGATCGTCGTAAAGCTATGTTGGAAGACATCGCGGTATTGACTGGTGGTACTGTTATTTCTGAAGAAGTGGGTTTGACTTTAGAAAAAGCAGAATTGGATCAATTAGGTACAGCGAAAAAAATCCAAATCACCAAAGAAAACACCACCATCATTGATGGCGCTGGTTCAGAAGACCAAATCAAAGGCCGCGTAGCGCAAATCCGCGCTCAAGCTGAAGACGCTACTTCTGACTACGACAAAGAAAAATTGCAAGAACGTCTGGCTAAATTGGCTGGCGGTGTTGCCGTGATTAAAGTTGGCGCAGCCACTGAAATCGAAATGAAAGAAAAGAAAGCCCGCGTAGAAGACGCGCTGCATTCAACCCGCGCTGCGGTTGAAGAAGGCGTGGTTGCTGGCGGCGGTACTGCGCTGGTTCGCGCCCTGTCTGCACTGGAAGGTTTGGAAGGTGCAAACCACGACCAAACCGTCGGCGTAAACATCCTGCGTCGTGCTATGGAAGAACCACTGCGTCAAATCGTTGCTAACGCTGGCGACGAGCCATCTGTTGTCTTCAACGAAGTCAAAAAAGGCACAGGCAGCTACGGCTACAACGCAGCAACTGGCGTTTACGGCGACATGATCGAAATGGGCATCTTAGACCCAGCAAAAGTAACCCGCACCGCACTGCAAAACGCAGCGTCTGTTGCTGGCCTGATGCTGACCACTGAAGTCATGATCGCTGACGCACCTAGCGACGACAAAGCTGGCGGAATGCCAGATATGGGTGGTATGGGCGGAATGGGTGGTATGGGCGGCATGATGTAAATCATGTTGTCTTGAAGCCTTTGGCTTTAAGCATTTTGCTTTGAAAATAAAAAGCCCCGGTTGTGTATTCAACCGGGGCTTTTTTATGTTGTGTTTTGAGCGATCACATAAAGCGGCTTGTTCCGCATCATCGCTTTTGCTCATAAAGAAAAAATCAGGCGACTGATTAGAAAAGTTTTTAATTGCCTGTTAACGACCTGAAAAATCATCGTCGCCTTAACGCAATAGGCCGATATATTCAGTTAACAGATATTTTTTCGTTCCAGCAAATTAACAGTGAAAAAAAAACATCCACGGAAACCCGATAGCGGACATAGTTAGACATAAATCCCCAAACGGCAGAACAAAGTAGGGTGTATAAGCGAAGCGCCATACACCGAATTGTGAATAGACAACACGCCATGTAGAGTCAATTTATGGCAGGAATGAATGGCGGGGAGCGGTAAATCTGTTTGCAGTGATTGGCAATTCCGATGTGGTGTATGACGCTTCGCTTATACAAGCTACTAGCTAATAAAATATCCAATTACACACATGAAATATACATACGGGCAAAAAGCTATTACATTTTAAGAGATTATGCTTTATTGATCTTTATTGATTTCGTGATTTTTCGAGACAGCAAAAACCCGTCTATCAGCTCTAACAAATACCCCCGTTTTGTAGAGATTATTATCGAAAACAAATTGATCCCTCCCTATAGCTAGGGGGTGTTCTCAATTGGGCCATATTACCGTGGAAACCAAGCAGAGCATGGCCAGATAATTCCTTGCCAAGCGTTCATAGCGTGTGGCCACACGCCTGAAATGCTTTAACTTCTGGAATAACCGCTCAACCAGGTTACGTTCTTTATAAAGGACTTTGT
>CAIYRS010000091.1 GCA_903928685.1 uncultured Methylococcaceae bacterium | reverse complement strand
GATATTGATGCGGATGATTTGGTGCAAACCATGCGCGAAGTGATGTCCGGCAAAATCTCCATTTCCGCAACAGTGGCGGCAAAACTTGCCGAACGCTTGACACAACTGCAACTGACCGCACGCGAACATGCCGTGCTAAAGTTAGTGGCAGAACAATCCATGCCCAATAAACTCATTGCCGACCAACTAGGTATCAGTGAAGCAACGGTCAAGACGCACCTGACCAACCTTTTCGACAAGCTCGGTGTTAACAGCCGCACCGAAGCAATAGCCGTTGCAGTCCGTCGAGGCTTGGTTTGTCTGAAAATGTAGATGACACATGCTTTTTATGGCCTGTGTTGAAGCTAGGCTTATAGGATTTCTCGGTAATTGCTTAACTTGATGCCGTATTTTTGTAATTTGCCATAAACTGCACGGGTACTTATCTGCATGGCCTCGGCGATTTTCTTTATATCACCCTGATGATGCTTCAATGCGGTTTCAAGATAGCTTTGTTCAACTTTAGCTAAGGCTTGTTCTTTCAAATCTTTCCAAGCATGCAGGCTGGCTTCGGGTGTAGTCTGCAAATCCAATACAGTCATTTCCTTGCCTTGAGTAAACAACAGGCTACGTTCCAGACTATTTTCCAATTCACGCACATTGCCGGGCCAGGTGTAATTACGGATTTTCTGCATCACTTCGCGGCTGACCGTATCCACTTGTTTATTGTGTTTTTTGTTTAGATTTTGGATGATGTGTTGCACTAAAAACGGCAAGTCTTCCGGGCGTTCGCTGAGCGGCGGTATGCCTAAGCGGATGACGTTTAGCCTAAAATACAAATCCTTGCGGAAATTGCCTTGGCTGACCAGTTCTTCCAGATTTTGGTTGGTGGCGGAAATGATGCGCAAATCCACAGGCAAAATTTGTTTGCCGCCGACCCGCTCTAATTCACCTTCCTGAATCACCCGCAACAATCGCGTTTGTGCCGCGGGTGATAAGGTATCGACTTCATCAAGAAACAAAGTTCCGCCTTCGGCACGTTCGAAATACCCTTGATGCACTTCAATCGCGCCGGTAAACGCGCCTTTTTCATGACCAAACAACGCACTTTCTATCAAGCTATCAGGAATCGCCCCGCAATTGATGGCAATAAACGGCTTTTGGCAGCGTCCGCTCATGGCGTGGATGGCTTTGGCGATCAGTTCCTTACCCACGCCTGTTTGGCCTTGAATTAGCACGGTAGCCGAAGTCGGCGCAATTACTTCGATGGATTGCAGGATTTTTTGCATGGTTGGCGATTTGGCGATGATCGCAGGGGAAGGCTTTTTTTGCGCGGTTTTTGGGCTTTGTTTCTGCCAGAGTTGCTGCATACTCGCCTCAATCCGCGAGTGCAAATCATCCATATCCTGCATGGCTTTAACGGGTGTGGTATCGGTGTATTCCATACCGGAATGGCCTTGTGCGGCCTCACGATTGGTATAAATGCACACTTCGCAGCCACCATCATGGCGAGCGATGCTTTTTTTGATTTCGACTTTCGCGTAACCAAAATTTCGCGCGGCGATACCACCAAACACGCTGGAGGTCATCCGGCACAGTTCAGGGAAATTGCTTACTTGTTCGCCAAACGGGCAGCAGGTGTTGGTGACGGTGATGCAATCAGGCGTGCTGGATGCTAAGGAAAACTTGCCGCCGATGCTGTTTTTTAGGCCAAGGATCAGTTCGATATAACGGTCATTGGCAAGCGGGTCGTTGTTGCCCGTATCTTCACGGTAGGTTTGTTCAAAAAAGCAGCCAGCGGTTTTGGCGATATGGTCGATCAATTGCTCAGAGTGTTTTTGGCCTTGCTGTTCGCTGGCGTGCATCAACTCCAGAATGAAGGTTTGTAGGAAAAATATCGGGGTTACATCGGAAAGGGGTGGTCGGTTCATTATTGTTATTATTATGAAGTTGAATTTCACAAATTGAAACACAGCTTCTTAAACGCGGCAATAACAAATTTTAGCTATTTGATTTTAAAGAAAAATGGCAATCAAAAAGGCTGGCATGGCACTTGCTTTTTTAAAGTTCCTATAACAATAAAATGAGGAGATAACCATGTCAGACAATAAACCACCACTAAACCCCCATCCCTTAAGCGAATATGTTGCATGGGCAGGTAACCGCAATAAAGAACCATTATTAGGTGTGCTAAAAGAAAAATTGCCGAAAAACTCTGCTAGGGTTTTGGAGTTTGCCAGCGGTAGCGGAATGCACATCAATTTCTTTGCCCCGCATTTCGGACATTTGCACTTTCACCCCACTGATAAAGACATCGACGTTTTTGACAATATCAAAAAACTGACGGTAGACCACAGCAACGATAACATTGCCGATCCTGCTCATTTGGATTTGACTGATCCGGAAACCTGGTTCAACGCCGGTACGGAAAATTCATTCTCGGCAATTTTTTGTATCAATATTTTTCAGGTCGCGCCGATTTCCATTGCCGATGGCATGATGCGTTGCGCCGCGCATTTGCTAGATGATGATGGTATTTTGATGATTTACGGGCCTTTTCAGGTTGAAGGCGCATTTACCACCGACTCTAATAAAGAATTCCATGAAACATTAAGTTCTGCTGGCGTTTCGGAGTGGGGTTTGAAAGATGTCGCGGATTTAAAAAAAGCCGCTGCCGATCATGGCTTGGAACTAAAAGAACAAATCGACATGCCCGCCAATAATTTCACCTTAGTGTTTGGTAGAAGAAAATAACAATTACAGGCACATAAAGTGCCGCTATCTAACCTCATGAGGAGAAAATAATGAGTACTGTATTAAATGAAGTTTTAATTGCGAACCATGATTATGCGGAAAATTTTGACAAAGGCGATTTACCGATGCCTCCTGGCCGCCATTTTGCCATCCTGACCTGCATGGACGCGCGTCTTGATCCTGCCAAATATGCGGGTTTGTCTGAAGGTGATGCCCATGTTATCCGCAATGCTGGTGGTCGTGCCAGCGACGATGCCATCCGTTCGTTGGTCATTTCCTACAAATTATTAGGAACGCGTGAATGGTTTGTCATCCACCACACCAACTGCGGTATGGAGTTTTTCACTAACGACATCATGAGCGACTTGCTGAGCAGCAGCTTAAAAACCGCCTCGTTGGACGAAAACGCCTGCTGGCACGACGGCTGCGAAGGCCCAGGTTCGGCAGAAGGCAAATACATCAACTGGCTGACCATTAAAGACCAAGCGCAAAGCGTGTTGGAAGACGTGGTACGCATCAAATCCCACCCGCTTGTGCCTTCTGATATTCCGGTTTATGGCTACATTTACGATGTGGCGACAGGCCGCCTGATTGAAGTGCCTGAAGCGACAGCGGCGGGGAAGTAAGCCGCTATGGCAAAAAACTCAGCTGTTATTATCGGTGTCGGCCCAGAACAAGGCCTAGGCGCAACGTTGGCGAAACATTTCGCGGGCAGAGGTCTGCACATGTTTATCGCCGGACGTAGTGAAGAAAAATTGCACAGCCTTGCGGAAAGCATTATGCAAACAGGTGGATCGGCAACGCCAGTGGTCGCCGATGCGACGGTTGAGGAGGATGTTGCCCGCTTGTTTGAGGCGGTGCAACAACAGGGCGGGGCGCTTGATATTGCTGCCTACAATGTCGACAGCAATATCACGTCACCGTTTTTGGACATGGATGTCCAAACCTTTACCGCGCTGTGGCAACAAAACTGTTTGGCGGCGTTTTTGTTTGGCCAAGCCGCTATCAAAACCATGTTGCCGCAACAACACGGTACTCTGATTTTTACCGGAGCCACGGCATCCCTGCGTGCCAAACCGCCTTTTACCGCGTTCGCCGCCGCCAAAGCGGGTTTACGGGCATTGGCGCAAGGCATGGCGCGGGAGTTTTCCCCGCAAGGCATCCATGTCGTCCATACCATTATTGATGGGGTGATTGATGGCGACCGTGCCAGGAAGCAATTTCCGGCTTACGTCGAAGCTAAAGGTAAATCGGGGTTGTTGCAACTGGATGCCATCGCCCAAACGTATTGGGCCATCCATCAGCAACCTCCCAGCGCATGGACACATGAGTTGGATTTAAGGCCGTTTAAAGAACCATTTTGATAAGCCAGAAGCGAACCCCAAATGCCTAATAAAGACAAATTCAAAGTTTTGGTGGTGGATGATCATGCTATATTTCGCAAAGGACTGGTCAGTCTTCTTAAGCAGGTGGCAGATTTTGCGGTGGTGGCGGAAGCAAAAGACGGCTTGGAAGCTGTCGAACTCTATAAAAAGCACAAGCCTCATATTGTCTTGCTGGATTTACAGATGCCCAAAATGCGGGGAGTT
>CAIYRS010000090.1 GCA_903928685.1 uncultured Methylococcaceae bacterium | reverse complement strand
TACGCCCTCAGCATCGCCCGGTTGCATTTTATTCTTCGCGAAAAGCATGCTCGAAAAAACGCCGGTTGCGATGAGGGCTACCTGGGACTAACGGCACTAACTTCTCCCGACTCCGGTTCGAAGTTCCATGTGCCGTCAGCGGTAGGATGGGCTGACGATAGGAAGCCCATCATCGGGTTGGCTACTTTGATGGGCTTCCTATCGTCAGCCCATCCTACATACCACATTGGGAGACACTTTAATCTATTGATTTATTATTTATTTATTAATTTATTGCTATTTTAAGGACAGTTGTATAACCCGACCCACAAACTTTAGCTTTCCTTCATCAGCTGTTTGCGGATCGACAAAAGCTCCTGCTGGCGTTGGGGATCTGTTTCGGGATAACGCATATTTAAAGACTTAAAGGTGTCGACAATAATCTCGGAAATAATCAGCCGGGTGTTTTTCTTATCATCCGCAGGCACCACATACCAAGGCGCAGTCTCCGTGCTTGTTGCGCTTAAGCATTGTTCATAGGCGTGCATGTACTGCTTCCAGAATTTCCTCTCTTCAATATCAGCCATACTGAATTTCCAGTTTTTTTCAGGCTGGTCGATACGGTCAAGAAAGCGTTTGCGTTGCTCTTCTTTTGAAAGGTGCAAAAAGAATTTAATGATGCGTGTGCCATTTCGATAAAGATGGTTTTCTAAATCCACGATAGAGCGGTAACGCTCCTGCCAAATGATTTTTTCGTCGAGCATTTCATCTGGCAATTTTTGGCTGCGTAAAATCTCCGGATGCACGCGTGCAATCAACACTTCTTCGTAATACGAGCGGTTAAAGATGCCGATTCGACCGCGTTCCGGCAAACACTGGGTGGTGCGCCATAAAAAATCGTGATCCAACTCAATAGCGCTTGGATGCTTAAAACTAAACACTTGGCAGCCTTGCGGATTGACCCCAGACATCACATGGCGGATAGCGCCGTCTTTACCAGCGGCATCCATGGCCTGAAAAATCAGCAACACCGCATAACGGTTAGACGCGTATTGCAAGCGTTGTAGCGAACTCAATTCATCCACATGCTCTTTCAGCAATTCATGGTAATGCTTCTTGGAGCTATAAACAGGTTCAACAAGTGTCGACCATTTGTCGAGCTCGACCTTGTCACCTTCTTGTACGAGGAAATCTTGGCTATTAATTTTCATTTTCTTGCCTCTGTTGGTCGTGTTGTAAATTACCTAATTACTTTAGGCCATCAGGCGGCAGTATCTGCGTTCACTATTGTTTCGATTTCCTGCGAGATAGACTGATGTTCAGGATAATCCGAGATTTGCACTCCAGGTTACGAACTGAAGTTACAGATTGAACCTACTACCTTGGTTTTATAATGACTGCATTTGCACTATACGGCTTTCGCCTTCGGCAGTCAGGGTGATGACTTTATCGGCTTTTGGCAGATAACCTTCACCTTGGGTAGGCCATTCAATAAAACACACGGCGTTGTCGTCAAAATAATCGCGTATACCAATCCATTCCAATTCTTCCGGGTCAGTGAGGCGGTATAAATCAAAATGGAAAATTTTTCGCCCGTTGACGTTGTAATCTTCCACCAAGGTGTACGTTGGGCTTTTTACCGCGCCGCTAAAGCCTGCTGCCCGCAAAAAACCGCGTACTAAGGTAGTTTTGCCTGCACCTAAATCGCCATGCAAAAACACCACGCATTTTTCTGGCAGTTGTTGCCAAAGTTGTTTGCCGAAGGCTTCGGTGGCTTCGGTATCGGCTAAAAATTGTTGCATCAATTCACCAACTCCCTTAAATACGGTAGTAAATCACTCGCCAGCATACCGCGTTCACCGTAGTTTTTGGCGGACATGTCTGCTGCCAAGCCGTGCAGATAAACGCCTTGCTGAGCGGCAGCGGCTAGCGATAAACCTTGTGCTAATAAGCCACCAATAACGCCTGATAACACATCGCCCATGCCGCCGGAAGCCATCCCAGGGTTGCCTGTGGTTGAAACGGCGAGTTGCTGGTCGTCAGCGATTAATGAGCCGGGGCCTTTTAACACCACCACGCCGCCGTAATGTTGTTGTATTGCCCAGACGGTGGCAAAGCGGTTGCCTTCGATCTGGTCTTTTTTGCCGAGGATTAAGCGTGCCGCTTCGCCGACGTGCGGGGTTAATATGGTGCGGTAGGGTTTTCTTTTTACCGCGTTCAATGCGGCATGGGATTGCGACAAGATATTCAGTGCATCGGCATCGATAACTATTTGTTTTTTAAAGGTGGTTACCGCTGAAAAAAACAACTCTTTACCCCAAGTATTTTGCCCTAAGCCTGGGCCGACGATCACTACAGTGGCCTTTGCGAATAACGGAATGAGTTCGGCAGCCGTCTCTACGCCGTGACACATCAGTTCGGGTCGATTAATGTTTATCAACCCCGCATGACTGCTACGGGTGGCTATGCTGACTAAACCCGCACCTGTGCGTAACGCCGCTTCGCCCGCCAATTTTATCGCGCCGGAAAAGCCATGATCGCCGCCGATTATCAGCACATGCCCAAAACTACCTTTGTGGGAATAGCGGTTGCGTGGTGGCAGAGCTGCACCTGTGAGGCGAAAAATAGCGGTGAATACGCGATTAAATATCTGTTCAGGAATTGCTAAAGAGGAATAACAAAGCTTGCCGCAATAATCGGCAGCTTGTCCGGTAAACATGCCTTGTTTTAGGCCAATAAAGGTGACGGTAGCCGTGGCTTTGACGGCAATAGCAAAAATATCGCCCGTATCGGGGTTTAATCCTGAGGGAATATCTACGGCGATGACTGGGATTTTGCTGTTATTGATAAGCTGGATAGCATCCGCGTATTTGCCTGTTATGTCCCTTGCTACGCCCGTTCCTAATAAGGCATCGACAATAACATCGGCAAAAATCTGCTGATTGTTGTCAAAGTAGCTGATTTCGCCATTAGCTTGCAAAAAATCTTCATACGCATATAAGGCAGCGCCTTGTAATTTTTTGGGATCACTTAAACAGCAGGCGGTTACGGTCAATCCGGCTTTTAACGCCAAAGTCGCGACGATAAAGCCATCACCCGCATTGTTGCCTGAGCCACAAAAAACCGTAATGCGCTGGGCTTGCCCGTAATGTTGGCGCAAGCAGGCAAATACTTGTTCGCCTGCTCTGGTCATTAATTCAAAGCTGGAAATGCCAAATTCTTCGATGGCAATCTGTTCCAGTTCTTTAATTTGCTGTTTGTTATAAAGATTTATCGGTAAATCTTGCATGGCGTTCCTATTGGTATTAGCCCGCAGCGGTGCTTGCTAAATTTCAATTTATGATACATTAAGCAGGCTACTATGAAGGCAGTAGCTAACAATAAAAATTATTATCCAAAAACTGAGGATTTAAAAATGTCTGTATTAAATGAAGTGTTGAGTGCTAACCGGGATTACGCGGCAACTTTTGATAAAGGCGATTTGCCGATGCCTCCGGGCCGTCAGTTTGCTATTTTAACTTGCATGGATGCACGTTTGGATCCTGCCAAATATGCCGGACTTTCCGAAGGCGATGCCCATGTTATCCGTAATGCTGGCGGACGTGCTAGCGACGACGCCATCCGTTCTTTGGTCATTTCTTACAAATTATTGGGAACTCGTGAGTGGTTTGTTATCCATCACACCAATTGCGGTATGGAGTTTTTTGATAATGAAATCATGGCGGGGTTGCTGGCTAGCAGCTTAAAAACCGCTACCGTTGATGCCGAAGGCTGGCATGATTGCTGTGAAGGCGGCGGTTGCACCGAAGGTAAATACATCAATTGGTTGACCATTAAAGACCAAGCGCAAAGCGTATTGGAAGATGTGCAACGGATTAAAGCGCATCCGTTAGTGCCTTCAGATATTCCTGTTTATGGTTATATCTATGAAGTTGAGTCAGGACGTTTGATTGAAGTGCCTGAAGCGACTGCGGCAGGAAAATAAGTCGGATATAAAAAAGCACGGAAACTGTGGCGGTTGTTATGTGCCGCTGGGTTTTCGTGCTATTTATGAACAATTTATTGTCCACGAACTACACGAAAAAGCACGAAAATGTTAAACCTTAAATCCAATAAGTAACCGTTCAAACATTTTTCGCTAGCATTTGTTGAAGAACTTAGCTTTAGGAGTCCAAAACGTGTTTTGGACTCCTAAATAAACACCCCATTCGCTCTAGCATTCTTTTTTCGTGTCTTTTCGTGTAGTTCGTGGACAAAAAAGCCTGCTTAATCGCCCATCCATTCCTGCAAAGCGGCAATAATGCTTTTCGCTTGGTCTTTGCTGGAAATATTAAACTTGGATTTTTGCTGATATTCGCCATTGCGTTTTTGATAACGGCGGATTGTGTATTTGTCAGCGCCGTACTGTTCTTTAGCCCGATCCCAATCTTGGTAACGGTACATAATGGTCGCCCAAGCGCCTTTGGTCAGCACTTTTTTATCCAGTTCTTTAACGGTTTCAATACCGCCATCTTCGTATCTTACCGTTAATTCATCGACTGTTTCTGCCATATCCTGTCCGCCATTGTGTGTTTATTTGCTGATAAATTGCCCGAAAGCACGGCTGCCTTCGCCTGTTTTGATAGTATCAACCACTTTAAAGGTTTTGGCATCAATTACTGATACCGAGTTATCAAACCAATTCGCCACATACACATGGCGGTCATCGGGATGGGTACTAATGCCTTCTGGTTTGTCGCCGACTCTAATCAAGCCTATTTCTTTTAACGCTTCGGTATCAATCACCGACACCGAACCATCATCCTGATTGGTAACCAACAAGCGGCTATCATTAATTGCCAAGGCTGCTGCGTAGGGCAACATATTGACTTTTATAGTAGCAATCACCCGTAGGCTGGCGGTTTCTAATACCGAGACATCGTCACTTTGCACATTGGCGACGTATAAGCGTTGACCTGTGCTATCCACGGTTAAACCGAACGGATGCGTGCCAACGGTGGTGGTTTTTACCACTTCATGTGTGGACAACAGGATTTTTGATACCGAATTGTCCAAGCGATTTGCCACATACAACCAGCGATTATCCGGGCTAACCATTAAACCAGATGGTGATTGACCAACGGCAATGGTAGTAACAACCGCATAATTTTCAGCATCCAAAACCGCGACGCTATGGTTGTACCAATCCGCCACATAAATACGCTTGCTGTCTGGACTGACGGCAATACCCAATGCGCCATCACTGACTTTAACGGTGGCGATAATTTTCTGCGATTGGGTATCCAATACCGCAAAGCCGTGCGCTTCTGGGGTGCTGATGTAACAGCGTTTACCATCGGGGGCAACTGCTACACCCGCTGGTTTGCCAGCAACGGCAACAGTAGCGGCTACTTTATTTTGGCTAATATCGACGATGGAAACGCTATCGCCCAACTGGTTGCTAATGTAGGCAAAAGGTGCGGCAGCTAGCGGCATGGCAAAAAAAACGGTAGCCAAAGCTACCGCTGATAATTTCATTTGCCGCACAGCTTATTCAGCCAAAGTTTTCAAATTAGACAAACCAGCTTTCAAAATGCCGTTAACTGCAGTGTTTGCTGCTTCTTCGTTCATTTCTTCTGGTGGGTTGTTGTTCATATAAGCGCGGTAATAGCCTGCTTTCCAAGACACCACAGTTGCACCGCCTTTTTCTTCAACTTCAATACTAGCGGCATAGTTGTCTACCGGCAAAACAGGTACTTTTTCTTCTGCGCCAGAATGGGTAATGGTTTTCAAGGTGCTCATATCGGTGATTTTGTATGCGTAAGTCATTTTCTTATCATCATACTTTTTCAATTCTTCAGTGATGGTGCCGCCATCTTTCAAGGTAATTACACGGATAGAACCTTTGTTATTACCATTGTCTGCTGTTGTGCTTTTAACGCCTGGCAACCAAGACATATCATCATAATTTTTGATGATGCCCCATACTTTGGCAGCAGGTGCATTAATAGTGATTTCTTCTTCGGCTTTTTGGCGTACTGGGCCGTGGGCATTAACTGCCGCAGTGAAAAAGAACAATAAAGCAGGCACAACGATAGCAATTTTTTTCATATCAACTCCTCATGAGATTAAACTTAAGCTAGGCATTATAAGCCAAGTGCAAATGACAAGCATCGGGTAATTATGGGAAAAAATCCTATTATTGGTTGTCGTTTTGATAACTGATCTTACGAACTCACTTTTATGAGACGAAAATAAATAATAATGAATCGCTATCGCGATGTTTTTTAAATCGGGTTCTCGCACCCGAAGGCGAGCTACTTTCTTTTGCGCCGCAAGCCACAAGGATGTGGCGAATGCCGAAAATGCAGGAGCAATTTTAGGCCAAAAGCAAGTAGCCAAAGAAAAGGCGGCCCGGTTGCCGCTCATGTCTTGCGCTCCTCGCACTTGTGCCCTGTGGGGTATTTGTCGGGGGACGGCAGAATGGGCTTCCTGCCCATCTGCCGCCGTGCGGCATCCATGCCGCAACCCTTCGGGCTATTCCCGACAAATGCTGCGGTGCTCGACGCGGCAAACGGGAGACAGCGCGTTACTGCGTAACGTCAGTTAATATCGGCGAGTTTATGTCGCTAAAACCAGCAAAGAAATATCATCATCAAAACCCACGCTGCCGCGCCAAGTGCGGATGTCCAAATCCAACGAGTGAATAGTTTCGGCAATACTTAATCCACGGGTTTTTTCCACCGAACGCCGCAAACGCTCACTGCCGAACATTTCACCATCGGCGGATTCACATTCAGTGATGCCATCAGAATACAAAAACAAACGATCACCCGGTTGGTAATGCAGTAACACCGAATGATAGTCAACCCCATCGATGATACCTACCGCCAAACCACCTTCGTCGATAAATTCAGCGGCATCGTTATGATGCAAATACAAAGACGACGGATGCCCGGCTTGGCAAAGCTCTATGGTTTTCGCTTGCGTGTCTATCACGCCATAAACCATGGTGAAATATAAAATATTGGTTTCGTCGGTTTGGAATTGGTGGTTTAAAGCCGCAATCACGGCAGGGGCGGATTGGATGATTTTTTGGAAGGGCGCTTCTGGGGATCGGTATTTTAGGTAATTGCCACCTTGGGTATCCGGCGACAACAAGCGGCTAAGAGTAAAGGATTGCATCGCCGAAGCAATGCCATGTCCGGCAACATCAATGATGTAAAAGCCGCAATGGTGTTTATCTAAAGGAAAAAAATTAAATATGTCGCCGGATAAATGTGTGGATGGGTGGAACAACCAATCAATGGCGATACCTTGGATTTGCGCGCTAGTGTTTGGCAACAAACTGCGCTGCATCGTCGCCGCCATTTTAAGGTCGTGATTGATGGTTTCGTTGGCAGCAAGCAGTTGATTAGTCGTTTCACTCAAACGTAAGTTATTTTCTTGCAGCTCTTGTTCCAACTGCAAAATCCGCTCGCCTGCGCGAATGCGGGCATGCAGTTCATCAAACTGGATAGGCTTGCGGATAAAATCGTCCGCACCAGCATCCATGCCTTCTACCACCGATTGGCTATCTTCAAGCGCGGTTACGATGATGATGTAAATGTAAGATGGCAAATTGGCGTTGCGGATTTGTTCACACAACATCGTGCCATTGCCGCCGGGCATCAGCCAATCAGTAATCACAAACTGCACCACGCCTTTTAAAACCAGCTCTAATGCGGCGTTAATATTGTCTACGGTAAGGGTTTCATAGCCATATCGTTGTAGGCTGCGCTCGATGACCATTCGGGTCACGCGATCATCATCAACAATGAGAATACGCATAAGCTAAATTGACCAGTAGTGACGGTTAACGGTCAGTTTCACCCAGCCGCCAACGCGGCTATTGCCGCTTCGGCATTGGGCATAATTTCAAACACGGTGTGTAATCGGGTCAGTTCAATCAACGATTGCACTATCGGGCTATTAACTAACACTAACCGCCCGGTTTTTAACTGCATGGCTTTAAACGCTGAAATCAGTACCGCACAGGCACTGGAATCGATAAACGTGACGCTCTCCATATTGACCAATAGCTTGCCCTGCCCGGCTTCAACTAATGTTTTCAAACGCTCGCGTACTTCAGGGGCATCCGCCATTACAAAGCGGCCGGATAAAACCACGATGTCTATATCGTCATGTTTTTGTTCGTTGATAACCATGATTGGCATCCTTATAGTCTGTTGTTTATTTTTAAATCAATTGTTAAAAACGAATTTTAAAAGCGTTTTAACAAGGTCAAGATATTAGTATGCGGTATATTTTCTAAATCCTTAAAATCAGTGCCCATGCCACCAGGATGTAACACAGGCCCAGCAAAAGTATCACAAATAGTCTGGTAAAAATACTTATCAACGCTGGCATTAATAATCCACCAGCCCCGGCTGCTTTCCGCTTCAAAATCAGGCAGTACCGGTTTCGGCAATCGCGCCATTGATAAACCTTCATCAAGAATATCAACTCGTATTTGCCGCTCTTCTTGACACCAGCCGACGATAATCTCATTATCGGGTTGATTGTGATAAGCATGTTCTACAACATTATTAATCGCTTCAGCCGCCGCCTGTTGTACCGCAAGCGCACATTCAACGCTGCCACTAGCGTAAAGGCATAAAGCATGCAAAGCTTCGCAAAGCAACGAGACTTGTTCTGCCTCGCTACGGATAGCCAAAGTGATTGCATAGTTAGATTCAGATCTTGCTAGCATGAATCGATCCTTTACGTTATTGCTCGTGTCATTCGAGACCACTAAACCTCACCAAACCAAGCTTTACGAGAGAACACCGCGCGTAAGGCTTGCGCCATATAGCGAAAATCTTGTTGGATGCTGAAATTAGCCCAATAAAAAGAATCGCTGAGTAATTTTTCTTCTGCTGTTGCGTTAACGGGGATCAGTAAATGCGTAGGGCCAACTAAGCCTGCGGGCGCTTGGTCGGCGAATTTTTCCCAGTCTTCCATACGTTGTACTGCCTGCTCTATGCTGACTGGCAAGCCGCCAACCACCCGCAAATCGCCACTGATAACTGCCAGTAAACGTGGTAAATATCTTAGCACTGGCATGGTGACGTTAAGTTGCCAAACTACGAATTCTGCGCGTTGCGGTAATCCAAAATCATCCAAAATAATTTTATTGCCGCGTAATACTTGCTTATTCAAGGGTGCGGTGGGATTTTTCAGTAACACGGCGATACTTGCCAGCAACCATAATGGCAGGCTGAGTATTAGCAACAAAGCCCCAAGAATGCGGTTGTACACCGAACCCAAACCTTGATGAATGGGATTGGTGTTCAAATCTGCCAGCAAAAAAGCGTCGGTGATTTTTAAAACCGCGCCGCTATCGACACGAATCAATTCATTACCACGGACGATGGCATTACGCACTTCCACCATTTCGCCAATATAACTGTGCGGCATGATAACGCTGTCGGTGATGACGGCACATTGGTCGATGATGACATGATCGCCAATAACCACTTCGCCGCTCAATTCCACGGACGGATGTACATTGCAATACGCTCCTATAAACGCCGCACCTTGTTTAAGGCTTTGCGGATGCACTTGGCTGTTACGGCCTTGGGTCATCCCTAAAGCGGTTTGCAAACCGGGCAATAATAGCCGGATGCGTCCAGCGGCGGCGGCTAAATTGGCCTGATGGAAAGCGGCTAAGGAATCCAATTTATTGACGACACCTTCTGCTATTTCTACTTGTTCGCAGGCTTGCAGGGTTTGTTCCCAATCAAGATTTGCCAAAGCGGCTGGGCGAGGTTCGCGGCACAGCATCATGAAAGCATTGTCGCCAGCAAATTGAGCTTGCAAACAAGCTGCGGTGCTGGTTTCAGCTTGTGCCAAAAACTCGCCAATAACATTGCTACGCAGCACATCACCACGCAGTATTAAAAACGGCGACTCCGGCGGATTTGCTAAGCTTGCCAACACTTGCACAGCCGATTCTTCACCACGGCTGGTGCTGTAAGTTAAGGCCATGCCCCAACGCTCTCCCGTGCCGAAATAACCTTTCACTTCCTCTGCATAGGGTGACAAAACGATATGCGCTTGCCGCAATCCCGCTTGTACCAGCGCTTCCAGCGTGTGCTCCAATAGTGTTTTACCTGCCAACGGCAATAATGGGATACAGGTATTGTCGGTCAGTGGTAATAATTCTTGGCCTTTTCTATCCGCTAAAACAATCACATCCATTAGTAAGCTCCCCGACTTAACAAAACTGCCGGAACAGTTTGCAACAACAATTTAATATCCAACCAGATCGATTGCGATTGGATATATTGCACATCCAACTGCACTTGTTGCGGGAACGGGATATTGGAGCGCCCAGACACCTGCCAGATACAAGTGATGCCGGGGATGACTTCCAAGCGTTGGCGGTCTTGCAAAGAATATTGGTTGACTTCAGAAGGCAACGCCGGACGTGGCCCGACCAGTGACATATCGCCTTTCAGTACATTCCATAATTGCGGCAATTCGTCGATGGAGGCTTTTCGGATGAATTTGCCGACCGGAAAAATACGCGGGTCATTTTTCATTTTAAAAATCACCCCGCCAGACATTTCATTCTGCGCCATGATTTCTTTCAAACGTTGGTCGGCATCTAAATACATAGAACGAAATTTCCACATGGTAAACAACTTGCCCCAACGACCGACACGGGTTTGCTTATAAAACACTGGCCCTGGCGAGCTTTTATAAATCAACGCCATAATCACCACAAACAACGGGGTAAGCAATATCATCAAAATGATGGACGCAGTTGCATCAATCAGCCGTTTGACCAAATACGTGCCCCCAATAACACCGCGCCATAACCAGCGTTTTAGTAACATCCGCAGCGAAACCCCACCTCTGCGGTACGACAAGCGGCTGTAGCGGCGTAACAATTCATTGCGTAAGTCTTCATCATTCATAGCTTATCCTTGTTGGCGTTGACGCCAAACGCGGTAGAGAAACAACGGGTTGCCAATCAAGTAGCGTTGCCACATGCGACCAGGTTCTTGCAGCAAGCGCCAAGCCCATTCCATGCCCATTTCCCGTAACCACATAGGTGCGCGGGGAATGCGCCCAGAATAATAATCAAACAAGCCACCGATTCCCATGCAGACGCTGGGGGTTAATTGCGTTTGGTATTGCGCCAACCATAATTCTTGTTTGGGCACACCAAAGCCGACCAGCAAAATATCAGCGCCGGAATTATTAATAGTTGCCAGCACTTGCGGGGTTTCGGCTTCGCTAAAAAATCCGTCTTGTACGCCAACTATTTGTAGATTAGGAAAACGTTCTTGCATGGCGGCTGCGGCTAGCGCGGCAACATCCGGCAAACCACCCAGCAAAAACAGACGATAGCCTGAATTGGCGGCACGTTCACACAAACGCGGGAACATATCAGTGCCGTTAACGTTTTCGCGCAAGTTTTGCCCCAGCAATCGGCAACCAATTTTGATACCGATACCATCCGGCAACACCCGCGTGGCGGCTTGCAGCACTTGGCGATAGTCCGCATGTTTATAAGCGATATTCAAACACGCTGGATTAACGAAGGCGACCAAGCCCGATTGCTTGCTATCAATACGTTGCGCCAGCCAATCGACCGCTTCGGTCATGGTGGTATTGGCAATATCGACACCCCAAAAATGCAAGGTCGGCGGCGTGGGATTATCAGAACTGCCACCTAATAGCCAAGCGATAACGCCACGAAGGCACAAACCCAGATAATTTTTAGCAGACATATTGGCGAACAGCGCATGATCGGTAGCGAACTCTTCATCATAAGCCTGACCGATATGCTGTTTGAGACCATAAGCGGAAATCAGCCCTGGACGGAAGCCAAAATGTCCGCTGGCATTTTCTGGCAACTGGGCGGTTTCTTCGGCTGATAAGGCCCGAACGCCCGCCCATGCCAAATCGCCTTTGAAAATATTGATTAACACCGCGAAGGTCTTACCGCTGGCATCACCTGCAAAACGCAAGCGATTGAAAGGCTGTTGTTGATAGCCCAACAACGCTTGTTGGCTAAACACGCTGCCAGTTTTTATATAAGCCAAGCCAGCGCGGAACAATAGCCAAGGCGACAGTAATATTAGTGCAGCTCCGCTGGTGAAAATATCGAACAGACGGATCATGGCTTTATCCTTGGGTGGCGGCTAATTTACGCGGTTTAATCACCGCTGGCACACCCACCGCTATGGAATTCGGCGGCACATCTTGTAAAACCACGGCATTTGCGCCGATAGCGACATCATCACCAATGGTGATATTGCCCAAAATTTTTGCGCCTGTGCCAATGTCTACGCGATTGCCAATCACCGGCGCACCTGCGATACCAGTATGTTTTAGGCCAATGGTTACGCCGTTGCGGATCACCACGTCATCACCCAACACGGTGTCGCCGCTAATGATGATGCCGCCAAAATGTTCAATCACTAAACGCCGCCCAATCTGCACTTCGCAAGGTAAATCAATGCCTGTCAGGATTTGCGAGAGCAATTTTAAAATCCGGTACATCAGAGAAAGCGGCAAGCGCAACCAACGTTGCTTGATGCTATAGCGCCAGCGACCAAAACGGTACACCCACATCACCCACAAACCTTGGCGACAAATATCGCCTTCGTAAGTCCGCCAATCTTCTTTTAATAACTCAAACATAGGATCACCAAGGTTGCGGTGGGGAAGCCAAGCCGCCTTGGGTATCTGCCCAAGCTTGTTCCCACAGTTGCACGATATGCCGGGACTCGGCGGCTTTGTCAGGGGCGCGTTTGGCGTTGCGCAAAGCGCGGAGTTGATGCCAGCTTTGCTCCAATGCCTTTACCAACACGCTATATAAATAGCCATGCCATTTGCGGTAATACAAGATTTGGCTACGCATACGCCATAAAGTCAGTTGCTTGCCTGCGCTGGAAAAGACCAAATCATCGACGGTTTCCGAAGATGCGCCGCCAATGTGGGTGATGACCAAATCCGGCCAGTAAAACACTTGGTAGCCCGCCTGATGGATACGACGGCATAAATCCACTTCTTCGTAATACAGAAAAAAACGCGGATCGAACAAGCTGATTTGCTCGACGAGATTGCGGCGAATTATGGCGAAAGCCCCTGGCACCCAATCGACTGCCGTGGCGAGTAACGGGTCTGCCCAAGAGCGGTCAAAGCGACCGAAAAAACGTGATTTTGGATAGCGGTTCGCCAAACCAGAAAGCGTGAGGCCGTCATTTAACAACGAAGGAAATTGCCGCGCTGACGGTTGCCATTCGCCTTGCGTGCCTTGCAATAAACCGCCGCCCATACCAACCTTGGTATTTTCCTCCATGTGCTGCATCGCTTTTGCCAAGGTATCGGGCAGCAGCACCGCGTCGGGATTGAGCAACACTAAATAACGGCCTTGCGCGGCTGTTAAAGCCAGATTATTGGCATTGCCAAAACCTAAATTGCTGTCGTTGGCGAGCAACTGCACACGCGGATATTCATTGCGGACAATTTCCGCCGTGCCATCACGCGAGGCATTATCGACCACGATAATGTCGAAATCTTGGCAAGTTTGCGCCAACAAACTATCCAAACACGGACGCAATTGCGGCGCACTGTTATAAGTAACGATGATGACGGATATATCGCTCATAAGCCTTCCCTATCGGTCCGTTGCCATTGGGCATTGCGCCGCGCATTGCGCCACAATGACGGCATTAAAGTGAGTTTCCAAAGAATGTAAAACGGTACGGTCGCCAAGGCTTTAAAGTCAGCGATGCCACCTCCGCCAATGTTGATAGCAAGCAACACATGGCCTGCTACCAGCACTAATGCCGCTAGTGCGTAAATCTGTAGCCACGCTACTGGCATCACTAAAGTCAACAGCAGCAATAACACATGAAACGCCAACGGCAATAACAGCAATTCCGCCAACGGTTCTAGCAATCGGCTTTTGCCTTGCAAGACGCCTACAAACAAACTGGGGATATGTTCCGCCATCAAGCGGAAACGCCCACCTTCCCAGCGACTGCGCTGCACGGCAGCGTTCGCGCTTTGGTTGGGCGCATCGGATAGCACTTTGACATCATCGATAAAACGCACTTGATAACCCGCATCGACTAAGCGCAAGTGATATTCCATATCCTCGGCTATCGAACCCGCTTCATACGGCACCGCTTCCAGCACCGTGCGGCTAAGCGCAAAACCGTTGCCTAAAATGCCGACAGAAACGCCAAGTTTTTCCCGACCTAATAGGCGCAATTCATTGAACGCCAACCAAGCGATATATAACAATCGGGCGCGGCGTGAGGCTTCTGGATTGGCAATCCGGTAACGGCATTGCACGGCTTGTTGGCCTTGGGCAAAAGCGATTTGAAAACGGCGGACAAATTCGGCATCGACACGGCTATCGGCATCCACCACGATAAATCCGGCAAACGATTCCGCCAACAGCAATTTAAAGGCATAATCCAAAGCAAAGCCTTTGCCACGTTGGCTTTCACTGTGGCGCACCAATACCCGCGCGCCAGCGGCTTCGGCAAGTGCGGCGGTGTTATCGCTGCAATTATCGGCAATGACCACTAATTGGCACTCAGGGGCAAGTTGGAGACTGGCGTTTAGATTGGCGACGCAAGCGGCAATGCCACTGGCTTCATTATGGGCAGGCATGACGACTGCAAGGCGGGGTAAAGCGGCGTTGGCTTCAGCGTTTGGCAATTGCCGCTTGGGCAATAACACGGCGGCAAACGTGAGTAGCAACAATTCGATTGTACCGGGTAAAGTAAGCACCAGCAGCACAAGGGCGACCATCAGAATTACGGTTTGCATCATAAAACCCCAAAATTTAATTATAGTGGCTGATGTTAGGCTGTCTTTTTACAGAATTACTAGCGATATGTACCCATCGCAGTACCAACAACCTACCCAGTATGTTATTCGGGTTTTCAACCTTTAAGGCTAAATACTGACTATACTAAGTAACCTTAAGTATAGTAAGAAATTATCGTTTCACTATTATTTTTTAGCAGAACTGCACTTACACCGTTTGTCTGATTTTCACATCGCTCGTTGACATGGGAATGAAAAAAATGGGCCGCCTCAGCGATTAATCCCATAAGCATTCGCCAAAGCTATTGATTCTTACAAAATCTTGCGTACTATCATTGCCCAATCCTATTGATAAAGATGCCATGCCCTCATTAATCATCCGTTTTCATATTGTATTGCTGCTTATTGCGCTGCTTGTAGCTTGTGGCGCATGGGAAACCATCCCCGAAGCGACCAAAGATGCCGAAAAAGCCTTTACCGTACCAGACCGCTCCACACGTTTTTCTAATATCAGCGCCGTGGAAGCCTTTAAAACAGACACCAAAAACATCACCGATTATTTACTGTACGACGGCGACGACATTAATATCGAAGTGATTGGCAGACCAGAATTATCCGGCGTACAACGCATCGGCCCTGACGGCAAAGTGACCTTATCAATTGTTGGCTCGGTATCTGTGCGTAATTTAACGCGCGAACAAGCCGCAACCTCTATCAATAATGCCCTGTCACCTTACTATTTAAATATTTACACCACCGTGCGGGTAGAGCATTACAACTCCAATCGCATCATTATCATTGGTCGTGTCGAACACCCTGGCGAATTGCAATTTAACACCCCGCCCAATTTGCTGGATATTCTCGCCCAGGCTGGCGGTATGCCGTTATTGCGGAAAGAACAAGTGCTGACCCGCTGTGCGATTATCCGCAAAGACAAAATACTTTGGGTGGACTTAACCCGTTTACTAACAGGCGACACCAGCCTTAACGTACCCTTGCAGCGCAATGATGTGGTCTACATTCCCGATGCTACCGATACCTCGGTATTTGTACTGGGCGCAGTCAATGCCCCCGGCGTATTCCGGCTCACTCCACAAATGTCGTTTATGGATGCCTTGGCAGGTGCAGGCGGTTTAACCAAAGATGGCAATTCCCATGAAATCCATCTGATCCGCCCCAGCGTAGATGCCAATATGCAAATTGACATCAGCGAATTATTAAAGCCCAGCGGTAAGCTAAATGTTGCCATCAATGAAGGCGACATTATTTATGTGCCCCGACACGGCGTCAGTAAAATCGGCTATATGCTGCAACAAATCAACCCGTTCAGCACCTTATTCACTATCAGCCAACTTGGCGCGGTTATCCCTTAGCTATGTCTGAATCCTCACTCTCACCCATCGCCAGCGAAACGGTATCCACTGGGGCCATCATGCCCTTGGTGAGCCTGAAAAAACATTGGAAAATCAGTGCCGGGGTGTTTGTTGCCATGTCGGTTTTAGCCGTACCCATGGCCTTAAAAAAAGGCACACTGTATTACTCAGTAACCGCAGTGGTGCATGTTGCCCCGCGCGTCGCCACCATTTTGCAAGAAAGCAAAGAGCAAGAAATCCCTTCTTACCAACAATACCTGCAATTTCTTACCCAACAAGCCAGCACCGTTGGTCGCTATGACATCGTCTCCGCTGCCCTAAAAAAACTGGGTGATAAACGCTTTGTTTGGCAATTGCCAGACGAAACCGACCGCCGCGCCGCTGAACGCCTGCAAGCCGCTTTAGTAGTAAAACCCATAAAAGACACTTATTTATTTTCGGTAACGCTGGAATCCGATAAAAAAGAATACTTAGATGAAATCGTCAATACCGTCATCCACGAATATTTTGATGAAGCGCGTAAAGATTTGATGCTGTATGCCTCCAAAGAACGGCTAGCATTTTTATACGACCAACGCAAAAAATTCCAAGACATCATCAACGAAAAAAAACAACGGCTTAATGAAATAACACAAACCATCAGTGTCACCACTTTTGTCGACACCATGGCTAATCCCTTCGATGATTTGTTGTCAGACAGCCAAAAAGCCTTATCGGTCGCACAACGCGAACGCATGGCAGCAGAAGCAGGTTTATTGTTATTTGAAAACCCCAAAGACCCTAAAGCCTCTGCCGCCTTCTTAGAATCGATAGTTGCCGAACAAGTGTATAAAGATAGTGGCCTATATAGCCTAAAAGCCAATATGTATTTGCGCCGCAGTAAATTGGTTGAACAAATCAGTGGCTTGGATCCTAAACACCCTTGGCACGAACAAATTAAAAAGCAGCTTGAGGTAATTGAAGCGGAAGTGGTACAGGCCACCACACAATTGAGCAACGATGTGAGACGGATGTTATTGGAAGAACGCCGCTCCAAAGTCACCCTCACCCGCCAGATTGAACAAGGTTTGCTGGCGCAGATTAATGAACAAAAACAACGGGCATCTTGGTTTTCTTCACATTACAACGAAGCGCTTACCTTAAACCAAGATATAAAACGTTTTTACCACCAACTGGAAACCGTAGAAAACCGCATTAGTTTCATTGAGTTAGAATCCAACGCACCTGGCTATATCCGCATGGAAAGCGATGCCAGACCGCCGGAACAACCGATACGCGGCGGCAAGAAAAAAATCTTCGTGACCTTCGTAGCCTTAGGTGGCGTGTTGGCGTTGATTATTCCAATCCTGATTGACCTGCTTGACCGCCGCATCAAAACCGTCGGCCAAATCGAAAAAATGCTCGGTTACAAACCACTGGCAGCGCTATTAGACAGCCAACAAGACGGCATAAAACCGCATATTATTGCCGACCAAAAACGCCGCTTGGCCTTAGCCTTAAACCGCGAACGCTTGCGCTCCGGCAAAGCCAGCAGCATGGTGTTACTGACCGCCGTCACCCACAACAGCCAAAACACCTCGCTTGCTTTTGATTTAGCCAAGAATTTTAGCGACATGGATGTCAATGCCGTGGTCGTGGAAGTCAACACCCTAAAAACAGACCCCCGCTATGTTTCCGATAACATTAAAGCTGGCGTGATGGATTTAATCGACAACGCTAACCTGACCGCGCAAGAAATCATCAGCAAAGCCGACACCAACTTGCCTGATCGCGTCGCCTTAGGCGCAGATCATGACAGCCTATTATTTGGTTACTTGCGCTTACAAGCCGCGTTGGAAAAATTATCGGCGCAGTATGATGTCGTCATCCTCGATGCCGCGCCGATTTTGCTTTCCGCCGATGTCGAATTTTTCGCCAGTATCAGCGATATCACCCTATTATTAATTGCCGCCGAAACCCAACCGGGCGAAACCAAACGCGCCGTACAATTACTAGAGCGCGTTGACCCCAACGCCATCAGCTTTGTAGTAACCCGCTTGAAGATATTTAAAGGCGGCGGCTATTACGCCAAAGTGTATTCTGGTGATGCTGAGGCCTAATTTCAGTGGTTTTACATTTAGCTGGAGTCCAAAAACAGGTTTTTGGATTTCAATAGCTGGAACGGGTTTAAACCCAATGCCATTAGCTTAAGGTATAAACATATCAATCGTAGGTCGGGTTAGCGATAGCGTAACCCAACGCACTCAGCATCCAAAATGTCGGGTTACGCTATCGCTAACCCGACCTACGCAAATGCAATACACTGATTTTTAATACTTAACTTAATGGCATTGAATTTAAACCCCACCCTGCCAAGATAAAGTCTATAAATAGCCTGTAAATTTAAAAAACCAATAACAACAAAAACAGCTTTCCGGAGGCACCCAATGCAAGCAACCCGACTGCTTTACCTGTTACACAGCGGCAATCTCTACGGCACGGAACGCATGGCCTTAGTCACTTTGCAAGGCTTACAAACCGAACTGACCCCGTTATTATTCGCCCCGCCCGGCCCAGTCCATGCCGAAGCGCAACGTTTAGGCATAGAATCCCATATTTTTTACGGCAGCAAAGACCTGCTCAAACAACTGCCGACATTCCTCGCCAACAAGCAACGCATTGCCGTCTGCGCCACTGGCGTTTCCCATTCGCTGATTTTTTTGTTCCTCAATTTGCGTTACCGCCTAAAAAACGTCCATCTGCATTTAGTCCACGGCGGCACTGACGAGCGACTCAGCTACGGCAGAAAAAAAATCCTCAACTATTTGCCGATAACTTTAGTCGCCGTTTCTAACTTTGTCCGCGAACGTTTGCTGGCGCATGGTGTGCGTGATAAACAAATTAAAGTGCTGGAAAACTTCCTGCCCGATGAACAAATCAACACTTCCTTGCAACGTACACGCTTTAGCCAAGATGGCATCCGCAAAGTCATCGTCGTCTCCCGCGTCGACCCGATCAAACGCATTGATGTCTTGCTGGACGCGCTAGATTTAGAACCCGCCTTGGCAAACCTAGAATTCCGCATCTTAGGTACAGGCTGGGATTTGGAGGCTTTCCGCGAACGGGCAAAAGACAAACACCCCAACGTCAACTTTGTCGGCTTTAGCGAACAAGTCGCCGAAGAACTCACCGCCAGCGATTTACTATTGCATTGCTGCCCTGAAGAACCGTTTGGCCTAGCGATTTTGGAAGCAATGGCGGCAAAAGTGCCTGTGTTATTGCCCAATGCTGGCGGTGCTGGCAGCTTAATCCCAGCATTTGATTTAGAAGATGCAGCCGCTACTGGCTTGCATTTTCAAGCTAACGATCCGCTAGACTTGGCTAAACAACTCGTCCGTTTACAAACCGCCACCGCCGCGCAACTCAATAACATGGCAGACAATGCCCAGCAGCGCTTATGGCAACACTATTCCAGCCACGCGCGTTTGCAAGATTACCGCGCCCAATTTGCCGAGGTCATCTTATGAATCAGCCACTTGTTTCCGTCGTCGTCATAGGCCGCAACGAAGGCCAACGCCTCGCCGAATGCTTGGACTCCATCAACAACACCCACATAGCAGGCGGATTGGAAATCATCTACGTAGATTCCAATTCCCACGACGGCAGCCCCGAACTCGCCGAACAACGCGGCGCAAAAGTCCTGCGCGTCATCCCCAAACGCCCGTGCGCGGCGATAGGCCGCAACGCCGGATGGCGGCAATCCCAAGCTGAATTTATCTTATTTTTAGACGGCGATACTCGCCTGCACCCCGATTTTCTACCCGCTGCACTCCAAGCTTTGGCAGAAAATCCCGAAGTCGCCATTGTCTGGGGACACCGCCGCGAACGCTATCCAGAACGCACGTTGTACAACCGCGTATTAGATTTAGATTGGATTTACGCGCCCGGCATCACCGATTTCTGCGGTGGCGATGCTTTGATGCGCCGCGAAGTCTTGGCAACAGTCGATGGCTTTAGCGAAGATTTAATTGCTGGCGAAGAACCAGAACTCTGCCAACGCATCCGCGCCCTAGGCCACACCATCCTGCACATCGACCAACCCATGACCGACCACGACCTCGCCATGACCCGCTGGCAAGCCTACTGGAAACGCGCCCTCAGAGCCGGACACGCCTACGCCGAAGTCTCACAACGCATGAAAAACACCGCATTCCCGCTATGGGTCAGCGAATGCAAACGCAACGCCATTCACGTCAGTGTGTTATTGGGGATGTTGTTGGGTGCGCTAGGCTTAACGGTACTACTTGGCGACCCGTTGCCATTAGTGGGTTTAGTCTTGGCCTATGGCTTTTTAATCGTCCGCTCAGCGTACAAAGCCAGATGGAAATGCCGCCAGCCTTTGACTTTATTGCTGTACGGCGTGCATTCGCATTTTCAGCAAATACCGATTGCGTTAGGGCAACTGGGATATTGGTACAACCGGATGAGAAATCGGCGGCAGGGGTTGATTGAGTATAAGTGAAGGAAAAAAGCCAGGTCATAAACGATATGCAATCATTAATAAAATTTTAGAGAGGAATAGCCGTGTCAAAAGGAATAACAATTGAAGAATCTATTAAAACTAAATCGTACTGGCTAAAAAATGAAATTAGCCAAAGCAATTTATCTAACATTGAGGCATCAGATATTCTTATTGTTCCATTTGAGGCGTTTCGGGATAAATCTGAATTTGTATTTCATCAAGGTACTGCGACCTTATTTTCATATTTGAAGAGTCATTTAGAAAATGACTTAACAATTGATATTTGTATAGATGATGACCAATACCAAGAAATAGTTTTACATTCACAGACTCATAGAATAAGTGAAATTGTTGTTACATTACTTGCCGCTCCTTTATTGGTTAATTTATTGAGCAGTTATATTGATGATCAGATAAAAGCCGAGCCAAAAGATGACGTTGAAGCATCAATTATTATTGAAGACAATCAATGCCGTGGATTCCAATTTAATTACAGAGGAGAGGCAAAAGATTTCAACCAACTATCTGATGCGGTAGGGGAATTTGTAAAAAAATGTACACCGCAATCAAAAAATAAAAAATAAGTCAGATTTATTTATGAATTCAATAGACTTATTAAAATCTCTTGAAAACCCTGAATTAAATAATCCTATATGTTTGTCTCCAAATTTTGAAAAGGATATTGATAAACAAATAGATGACATAGCTCAAACAAACGATGATGAAGCAAAACAGCTTTGGATTTGCAAAACAATTGCTGGAATACAAAAAAACTTTATAAGTGCATTTCAAAATATCAAAACTGAAGATTATTACGAAGGTTGGTGTCTGTTTGAGCGTTGTGAAATTGATTTAAAGTTTTTATTACGTCACTTCACTATTGAGGAAAATGACTTACATAGAATTAATTTTATAAATGCAATGGTAGTGCGCTGGCAAAAGTTGTATCCATACAAGTTTTTTGGAAGCCCTGAGTTTTTGGTTAAAAAAGTTACCTGTGGAATTTGTGGAGAACGAATAACGCCTCGCTCAAATTGTGGTCATTTAATTGGAGAAATCTATGCTGGAAAATGCTGTTTTGAGTTAGTTGAAGAGCTAGAATTTCTCGGTTTAGGCATCGTTGAAAAACCTGTTCAAAAATATTCTGTCCTTTTTTCAACTGATCCAATTACAAACGAAAATATAGACCATTATGATTATTCGACTGTTAAATTCGTTGCTGACAGACTCAACTCAGCGTTTCATGAATGGGATTCCTATGCAACAACTCGCGTTATATCAGCAACTGAATTAGTCAATCTTCCATTAGAAAAGCCATGCCCTTGCGTATCTGGGAAAAATTATGGTGCTTGTTGTGCAGGTAAATCAAATTTAACGATTCCCCACCTACAGATTTGCCTATCTCAGCCACCAAAAGGAAATTTTCCAGAAAATGAACTGTTTCTTTTGTAACTATATATTCAATATCAAGCACTAATAATGTTCAACTGTGTAACATCGCTAGCATGGAAACCATATAAAATCCGAAATGAGATTCACAAATGACCCAATTAGAACTTATCCAAAACGAAATAAGCTCCCTACCTAAATCCGACTTCACGAAACTAAAAAATTGGCTGGACTCCAAAGACTGGGATGATTGGGATAAACAAATCGCCGCCGATTCTGCTACTGGCAAACTGGATTTCTTGAAACGGGAAGCCTTGGCTGCAAAAACGAAAGGAACGCTTAAGGAGTTATAAGTGCATCGGACAACGCCAGAATTTTGGGAGCGTTTTTATGCCCTACCCAATTCGGTACAGCAGCTTGCCAGAAAAAACTTCGAGTTACTCAAAAATAATCAGGCGCATCCGTCTTTACGCTTTAAAAAGGTCGGCGATTTTTGGTCAACACGGGTAGGCCGAAACCATCGAGTGCTTGCTTTAGAAGATGGCAATGATTTTATCTGGGTGTGGATTGGTCATCATGATGAGTATGATAGATTGATTTAAAAAACTCATAAAAACAGGCTAAAAACATGCAAATAGTCATGACTAAAAAATTGATTATGGAAAGTTCGCCAAATGTCGTTTTTCTGATTTCCCTATTCGCTGAGACCAAAATTTTTGCTGGTTACCAAGCTCTGGCTTGGTAACCCACGTCTAGGAAGCTCTAGCTTCAACAATCACAGAAAGCAAAAAGTCCCTAACGCATTACAAATTCCGCAGCGTGGAAATGAGCGTAATAATTTTGTTTATCAAATTTTAATAAAAGTGATAAACAAACCACTTTGTCGTAAACAAATTAACGACAATATCTTTCCAACAAAAACTTAAACCAAATAGCTTTTAATTGGCAAATGGCTACGAAGAAACACCATGAAAACACTGGCAATCATCAAAACCGGATCGACTTTTCCGACCATCAAACAGCAATTTGGTGATTTTGAGGATTGGATCATCGCTGCCTGTGTTTTGCCGACAGAAAAAGTGTTGGTGGTCAATGTCCACGAAGGCGATGCCTTGCCGCCGATAACGCAGCTTTCCGGCATTATTATTACCGGATCGCCCGCGATGGTCACCGAGCAACAGCCGTGGATGCTCGCTTTAGCCGCGTGGTTGCCATCGGTAATCAACGCCAACCTCCCCTTACTAGGCATTTGTTTTGGTCACCAAATATTGGCGCAAACCTTAGGCGGAACGGTGGGCTATCATCCGCAAGGCCGCGAAATCGGCACGGTTGATATTTCCCTAACCGCCGCCGGAAAAACCGACAAATTGCTCGGCAACCTACCGCACACATTTAAAGCCCACGTCACCCACGCACAATCGGTTTTAACATTGCCAAGCAACGCACACCACCTCGCCGAAAACCCGTTTGAAAGCAATCACGCGCTACGATTGGGTGAAAACGCCTGGAGCGTGCAATTTCACCCCGAATTTTCCGCTGACATCATGCGCGAATACATTAGCCAACAAGCCGAAGCATTGTTGACAAATGGTCGTGATATTAATAGCTTACAAAATGGCGTTGAAGAAACGCGGCTGGCAAATGGCTTGTTGAAGCGGTTTATGGAGATTGTGCATGATTCTTGCTGAAAGACTTGCCATAAAAGCTTATGATTCCTTATCTTGATTTTTAAGCCCAAATGACTAAAACGCTGTTTACTATCTTTTCTCAAAATTTTGGTCTTAAATGCTTACTTCTGAAATTAAAACCAAACAAATTAGCTGGAAATCACTAAGCCTTTAAACATTTTTCCAACAACAACACAGCCCTTTCCAGTACAAACAACCATTACCCTCACCTACTCTGCATATTCATCAACAACAAAACCATGCCGCTAATTGAAAATTTACAGATTACTAATTTCAAATGCTTTAAACAGTTGGATGTTAAAGGCTTGGGGCAAGTTAATTTGATTGGTGGTAAGAATAATATGGGGAAAACGGCGTTTTTGGAGGCTGTGGAGTTATTTTTATCGTCAAAAAGCGCCGAAGACTTGGTGTTTAGGCTTCATTGTCTGTTAGAAAAAAGACAACACGAAATAAACTATTTTGAACTGGATTTTTTTTGTAACGATTTTAAACAAATAAATATTTCTTGTGATTCTGATAAGTATTGTCGAATTACATGGGCACTTACCAAAGATATAATTAATGACACAGAAGAAAAAGCCGATTTAGATGTAGATAAATTATTAATATCTATTTCTGATAAGTCATATAAATCGAATAGATTTGTACCAGTTAATGAATTTATTGCACCAAAATCTTTTAACCGCGATATAAGCAAAGGTTTTTGGTATCTTGAGAACGGACAAAAACTGTCTTACATTTCGGCGGCTAAGTCTAAAGAATTAGACATCGCTATATTACTAAGTGAGTTGATAAATTTAGATAGAGAAGATTTTCTAAACCAGTCACTTGAGTTGTTTGATAGCAATATCACTAAAATAAGGCAATTAACCACTCCAAATGGTGTTGTTTTAAAGCTCAAGTTAAAAAACCAAGAAAACCTAGTTCTCTTATCATCATTAGGTGAAGGCATAAACCGCTACATAGCCATCCTCTGCGCTATCTGGGCCAACAAAGACGGTTTCTTATTAATCGACGAAATTGAAAACGGCATCCACTTCACAAACTACCCAAAACTCTGGGAAATCATTTTTAAAACTAGCGTAGAAGCCAATTGCCAACTGTTTATCACCTCCCATTCCAAAGAATGTATTACTGCATTCAATGACATGCAGTTTGAAGTTGAAAACTGCGACGCGCAATATTTTGAACTTTACCGTAACCAAAAAACGGATTTAATTACCAGCTTCGCCAGGGATAAAGACCAATTACGCTATGCATTAACGCATGAAGGCAAGGTGCGCGGTGAGTAGAAATGTCCTGATTGTTGAAAGTAATAACGACAGGCTTTTTATTGAGCGGCTTAAACAACATATCGTCCAATCAGACTTTGACATTATCCCGCCGATTTGCAATATCACCGACTATCAATGTCTAAACGGACTAACTACAGCGAGTCTTGAGCGTAAATTGCAAGAATTAGAGCGTGATCTTAACCAAGGTATTTTGAATAAAATTGGTATTTTGGTTGATGCCGACAACGAAGGCATCGAAAAGCGGGTTGAGCTTATCAACCAAGTAATCAAATCGATAGACTCTGATTTGGAGATAACGGAAGCTAACACTTGGTACAAAAGCGAGTCGCTAGATGCCCATTTTTCTTGCCATATCCTGAATGTAAACGGTCATGGCGAACTAGAAACGCTATTAAAAACCATCAAATCCCAACCCTCACTTTATGCCGATTGTCTTGAGACATGGCGAAATTGTGTCGCAACCCAAAACCAAAAAATCACCGATAAAGAATTTGATAAATTCTGGGTCAGCATTTATCAACGATATGACTGCTGTAGCAGCAAAGAACAGAGACAAGCTGGCACAAAATGTAACCCAGAAGCCAGCTTCCAAAAAGATATAGAAGTTACGCATTGACCGTGCATATAAACTATGATGAGGAGCCAGTCTCAATGAAAACGCATAGTGATAAGAAATATAAGTCGTCCAACAACAGCACGCTGCAATTTATCGATGTACACCGGATTTTTATTGAGCGAAC
>CAIYRS010000089.1 GCA_903928685.1 uncultured Methylococcaceae bacterium | reverse complement strand
GCCGCACGGCGGCAGATGGGCAGGAAGCCCATTCTGCCGTCCCCCGACAAATGCGAGGAGCGCAAGACATGAGCGGCAACCGGGCCGCCTTTTCTTTGGCTACTTTCTTTTGGCGGCGCAAAAGAAAGTAGCTCGCCTTCGGGTGCGAGTACCCGATTAGAAAAACTGTCGCGATAGCGACTCATCATTATTGGTTTTATATCGCGGGAAACGTTTGCGTAACATCAGCTAATAACGGCGTAATGCCAGTTATCCATATAAAAAAAGAAACGATTTCATTAAATACATATATTGGATGAAATTATCAACGATTGCTACCATAAATCGTCGCTTGAGTAAGCCGCTGTAATCAGCCATTACACAATGACCCGCAGTGGGCAACATAAATAATTCCCCGGCAAAATTTTTTCCAGCATAAACACTTTCAAATTTGGAGCATGGCAAATGAATAGCTTAAAAAAATCAGTTTGGCAGGATGATGACGCATCCGCCGCTGACGTCGATCCACACGCCAACGCGCTGCACAGCCATTTGGATGTGTTAGAGGCGGAGGCCATTTTTATCCTCCGTGAAGTCGCTGCCGAGTGCCGCAATCCGGTGTTGTTGTATTCCGGCGGTAAAGATTCGGCAGTGGTGCTGCATTTGGCTTACAAAGCCTTTTACCCCGAACGCATCCGCTTGCCGTTATTGCATATCGACACCGGACACAATTATCCCGAAGTCATCGACTACCGCGACCGCATGGCGGAGCATTACCAATGCAACTTACAAGTGCGGAGCTTGGAAGATTCCATCGCGCGCGGCACGATACGCTTACGGCATCCGCTAGAGTCGCGCAACCCATACCAATCGGTGACTTTATTGGAATCGATTGAAGAATTGTCTGCCGACGCTTGCATCGGCGGTGCGAGGCGCGATGAAGAAAAAGCCCGTGCCAAAGAGCGGGTGTTCAGTGTCCGTGATGAATTCGGGCAATGGGATCCGAAAAATCAGCGTCCAGAATTGTGGTCTTTGTACAACGCACGGGTGATTCCTGGCGGCAATTTGCGGGTGTTCCCCATATCTAATTGGACGGAGCTGGACGTTTGGCAATACATCCAACGCGAAAACATCGAGCTGCCGTCGATTTATTTTGCCCACCAACGCGATGTGGTGCGGCGTGGCGAAGTGTTAGTGCCCGTCACTGAACTGACGCCTCCGCAAGCGGGCGATCAAGTGGAAACCGTCACTTGCCGCTTCCGTACCGTCGGCGACATCACTTGCACCGCACCTGTGGAATCGCCTGCCGCCACTATTGTCGACATTATTCATGAAACCGCCACCGCCCGTGTCACCGAACGTGGCGCAACCCGACTAGACGACCGCGCTTCCGAAGCGGCCATGGAACAACGTAAAAAAGAGGGGTATTTCTAATGACTGCTTTATCAATCGCCAGCGCGCCAACCACCCAAACCGAAGCACCCGCCAACATCGGCTTGTTGCGTTTTATCACCGCAGGCAGTGTCGATGACGGCAAAAGCACCTTGATCGGTCGCTTGCTGTACGACAGCAAAAGCCTACACGCCGACCAAGTGTCCGCCATTGAACAGAGCTCGCTGAAACGCGGCTTATCGGAAGTGGATTTGTCCTTGCTCACTGACGGCCTGCAAGCCGAGCGCGAACAAGGCATTACTATTGATGTCGCCTATCGGTATTTCTCCACGCCGAAACGCAAATTTATCATTGGCGATGCGCCGGGCCACGAGCAATACACCCGCAACATGGTCACCGCCGCTTCCACTGCCGAATTGGCGGTGATTTTGGTCGATGCCCGCAAAGGCTTGGCAACGCAAACTCGCCGACATTCGTATTTAGCGCATTTGCTGGGCGTTAAGCACATCGTCCTTGCCATCAACAAAATGGACAGCGTCGATTGGCAGCAAGACATTTATCGGCAAATCGTCAGCGACTATCAAGAATTCGCCGAAGCCTTGGGCTTAAGCAATATTGTCGCCATCCCCATGTCCGCGCTCAAAGGCGACAACGTGGTTGATGCCAGCACCGCCATGCCGTGGTATCAAGGCCCGACTTTGTTGGATTACTTGCAAACCGTGTCCACGCTAGCCGATGTCAGTAACAAAGCTTTGCGCCTGCCTGTACAACGCGTGGTACGGGTGATGCTCGGCAACGCCGCCAACCAAGTTATCGGTGACGATGAGGAGTTTCGCGGCTACCAAGGCACACTCGCCGAAGGCAGTTTGCAATGCGGCGATACCGTGATGGTGTTGCCCGCCTGGCGCAGTTCGCAAGTCCGCAGCTTAAAACTGGCAGGCAAATCGGTAAAAAAAGCCGTTGCAGGCAGCGCCGTGGTGGTGGAATTGGAAGATGAAATCGACATTTCCCGTGGCGACATCATCGTCGGCAACGACCAGCCACCCAAAGTGACGCGGGAATTAGACGCGGATATTTGCTGGCTAGCCGAACAGCCGTTAAACCCGAAAGCCAAATATTTAATCAAGCACACCACCCGCACCGTGAAAGGCTTGTTTGGCGAATTGCACTATAAAATCAACGTCAACACTTTAGAACAACACCCGCAACCCGAAGCCGTCCACATGAACGACATCGTCCGTGTGCAAATCAAACTGCAACAAGCCTTGTTTGTGGATACTTATGCGGAAAATAAGGTGACGGGGAGTTTTATTGTCATTGATGAAAGCAGCTTGGCGACTGTGGCGGCGGGGGTGATTGTTTAGGGGGGATTGTTTAAAGGTTAATCGTAGGATGGGCTGACGCTAGGAAGCCCATCAATTTATATCCCCAATGATGGGCTTCCTGTCGTCAGCCTTTATGCCCTTGGGTGCATCCTACATCGAATATTCGCTCATCCAGGCGTCCTAGGGGCTGAACTTAGCTTTGAAAATTTTTTATCATTACCTGCAGTTTTTCACACCTGCAATCACTGGATCAAAACCGACAGGCCAAGTAGTTTCAAACATTCCACAAGTATTGGCGTTAGTGAACTTAGCGTTTTTTATCTTTGCCTTTGCCAACGAGCTACCATTTAAAGCGGCCTTGGTGAAATCAGCACCTTGCAAATCGGCATGACTAAAATCAACCTTTTCTAGCTTAGCTTCGGTAAAGTCTGCATGTTGAAGTTTAGTGCCAACAAACTTTGTCCCGCTAGTGTATTGAAGGTTGCGAAATGTCGCGTTAGCAAGCATTGCTCCGGTAAAATCACAATCCAATAAAGTTGCTCCGGTAAAATCTGCATGGCGTAAATCTGCTTTTGAAAAATTGAAACGCCATAGATTGGCATTGCGAAAGTTCGCTCCGATAAGATTCTTACCCGCAAAAAAATCGTTAGCATTCTCGTCATGTCCGATATGTCCGATTTTGATATAGCCACTAAAATCACGGGCGTTTTTATCCACTTCTGATCCTCTTTCCAGATAAAGCAAAGACAAGGTTTCGCCGTGGCGGGCTGCGTGATTATTCCGGTCAATTTTCAGAATTTTTTGGTAGTCAGATAAGGTTTGTGCGTAGAGTATTTTTTTGTCTTTATCGTTTTCATCATATGCACGCTGAAATTTCACATCAGTAAGTCCTACCCATCCAGCCACATTTTTGGGATGGTGCAAGCGCAATTCCTGATAAGCCCATTCCGCTGAATCTAAATCATGGTATTGCAAATAAAATGCACCTTGTTCCCTTAGTAGGGCCAGATTGTGCGGTGATAACTGGAGTGCCGTTGTTAGTTGTTCCCTTTTTTCTCGGTAAACATCTAAAGCATTTTGATAACGTAAGCGTTCGGATCCGTTTGATGGATAAAAATAAGAAAAACCCTGACATCGTCCAACTCTAAAGCCCTCCCCGAGGTTGCCAGAAGAAAAGACCATGTTTTCTTCCCCTATTTTTCCTGAAGCACTTTTTACCTCTATCTCATCAACAATAGGGCCTTTGTAATGCACCAACATTTTAAATTTTGTTCTGGAGCTAATGAGTTCTCTCAAAATAAAATTCGGATTCTCAATCAGTTTTTGGAAATCCTTGGCATTAACATAGGGTTTTATAAGTTTTATCAATTCTTGATAATTAAAGCTTTTGTCAATTTCACTCTGGGTCGAGATTTTTTCAAAGCCATCAGTTATGTCATATTTGTCTAAAAATAGTTTTTTTGTACCAATGACTTTCCCTTTAAAAATTAAGTCCGTTTCTCTTATTAGTTCCTCTGGCGTTGAATCTCCGCAAGTAGTTGCTAAACACAGAACCGAATTGCCTAATAAAGCTAAAAAACCTAATAAAAGAAAAAGCGGAAAACTCCGTTTTGCTAGGCGGTAGTTTTTCTCTGGCGATTGATTGAAAAAGAGTGCGGCAGGCAAGCACAAGATATGTACGATTTTTCTCAAGAAAATATTTGGGGGATTGGCTGCTTTGCACATGTTAATTCACCTTTGTAGAACCCAATTAAATGCCGTTATCGACAGTGCGGCATTTCTTTTTGGGTTTGAATTGTGGAGTAGGTTTAGCTCGTAGATACCGTCTTAAAAATCAACCCTAGACAACATAATTAGGTTGATAAGGTTGGCGTGTTTTAAGGACGCCAAAACACAAATGCACCAATTTACGCATAGCGGCACCGAGTGCGGACATCTTGGTTTTGCCGCGATCCTGCAAGCGCAGGTACAGTCATGTAGGGTGGGCAGCGCTTTTTTGCCCACCTTTTGCGGCATGATTGGTGGGCAGAAAAGCGTTGCCCACCCTACACTCGATAAGATGCGCTACATGATCCGTAGAGCTGTAGGGTGGTTTCGCGAAGCAAACCGCCATGCCACTGAGTTTAACGATAACTACACAACTACGTTTTACAGCGCCTTCTCCAACTGCAAATTAACATCCGCCAAATCCCCGTCACCAATCACGCCAACCGCTGCTTTCAAGCGAATAATATTCAGCAAATACTCATATCGTGCTGCCAATAAATCCCGTTTGGCAGAGAATAATTGTTGTTGCGCGTTGAGAACGTCGACGCTGGTGCGGATGCCGGCTTCGTAGCCTGTTTGGGTGGAATCCAATTGGCTTTGGCTGCTGATTAAGGCTTGTTGGTAGGCGTTGACTTGGGCGATGCTGGAGTTCAAATTCAGGTATGCGGTTTGCGTGTCCAGCTCGGTTTGGCGGCGGGCGAGTTCGACGTCATCTAGGGCTTTTTGTTTGTTCAACACCGCTTGGCGGACGCGGGAGCTGGTTGCGCCGCCTTGGTAGAGCGGCAGATTGAGTTCCACGCCGATGGTGCCTGTATTGATGTCGCTGCCGAAACCGAAGTTACTGCCGTTGGCGGAGGTTTGCGTGTAGCTGGCGACGGCATCGACGGTGGGCAGGTGCGCGGCTTGGTTGCGTTCGATTTCTTGGCTAGATAGCGTTGCCATATCTTGTTGGATTTGGATGCTTAAATTGCTGTCCGCCGCGACTTTTAGCCATTCGTCTAAAGGTTGTTTGAGCGCGTTGGGTTTTAAATCGGCGCGAACTTTTGCCAGGGAATGCGGCATTTCGCCGATGATGGCGTGCAAGCTGCGTTTGGCGATTTCAAAGGCGTTTTGCGCGGCGATTTCTTGGGCGACGATTAAATCAAACCGCGCTTGCGCTTCGTTGCTGTCGGTGATGGTGGCGCTGCCGACTTCAAAATTGGTTTTGGCTTGGTCGAGCTGGCTTAAAATCGCCGCTTTTTGGGCGCGGATTAAATCCAGTTTGTCTTGCGCGATCAAAGTATCAAAATAACTTTGCGCGGTACGGAGCATCAGGTTTTGCAAGGTCAAATGCAGTTTCTTGTCGGCATGGCTGACCTGGGTACGCAATTGCTCCATCTGCACCAGATTCTCTTTGCGGAACAACGGCTGCCGCGCTTCCACGCCGACTTGGTAGCCTTCGTAAGAACGCACGCCGTTAGGGAAGGGGATGCCACGGCCTTTGTAATTGACATCCGCTTGCGCTGCGCTGGCTTCGGCACTGAAATTCACCACGGGACGGTACAAGGCTTTGGCTTGTTCGATCAATTCCTGCGCGGCTTTGTTGCCGTTTAAGGCCGAGGCTAGCGTCGGGTCATGCGCTAGGGCGAGGTTGTAAATGTCCATTAAAGATTGCGGTTTGCTTGCCGTGCTAGCGGGGTTGGCTAGGGCGGTGGTAGCAAACAAGGCGGTAATTAAAAATAGGGATTGGCGCATAATGGTAAACCTTTATATAAGCAGATTGGTAGGATGTGCTGAACCGAAGGGAAGCGCATCGTTCGCGTAGTTTTAGATTGCATAAACGGGCGCGATTGATGCGCCTCCTTGCGTCGGCACATCCTACAATTCGGACGGTTTCGGCTTGGATTTTAAATAAACCGTATCAGGGCAAAAATCCACTTCATCAAACCAAGTGATGGTGCCATGTTTGACTTGTACTTGTTCAAAATAACTTAAATTGCCTAACACTTGAAAAACGGGTAACGGCAAATATTCAGATACATCAAAAATGCGTTGCTCGTGATTGGCAAACGTAATGAGCAATTGTTGGGGGCTGACGGCCTTAGCCGCAATAACGCGCGGATTCATCATTAACGTAATGGGTCAATTTTAAAAACAGGTTCACCGCGCACAGCCAATATGATGATTCCGTAAAACATGCTGATGGTTGGCATTTGTTTTTCCTGTATCTATGAATTTTATTTGGTGGGCAGAAAAGCGTTGCCCACGATTTTTTACTGGTTGAGTTTTTATATGAACCTAGAATTCATTGAGGGAGTTTTGACATTTCAAAGCCGAAATCCTTGTCATTCCGAATCATTTGATAAAAATTAGTTAGTCCACAGTGGTTCATAGCCAATTTTCTAATAAGCTGTATATCCTCTTTAGGAGTTCTTAGACCAAAACAGATTTCTTTTATAAATTCGCCTGGAATAAGAAAAATGCCAGAAGATTCTCTGATAATCCTTTTCTCATCTTCATACATCCACGCAGGATGTTTTGCTATTAAGTAACTCTTATAAAGAAAAGTATAAAAATCTTCATCATTTGTATTACACCCACTCAGATATGTAGTGAAAGGCTGTACATCGTACATAACATCACTTACGCCCCTTTTTTTTCCCTTTAGAAACGATTCTGGGATTTCGTATTTTATGCGTAGCCCTCTATGCTCATCAGCATAGTGCGACCACAAAAGTCTTTGAAGTTCTTTATATTCACAAATAATTTTTCCTGAAGAAGCTGAAAAAATACCATGATCTTTGAACATGTCTTCCCAGTCGTATTCCAAGAATTTCGACATCTGCTTTGATAAAAACTCTTTGCGCACTCCCGTTGAAGTTAACAATGCATTTTTTAATAAAACTTTAAAATTTGGACGACAATCAAAAGGGTCGTTTAGTGTGCTTGGTTTTGCGAAATATAAGCTTGGGGTTACTAACGATTCGATTAGGTATTTATTGACCGCCCTGAATTTGTAAAGGGTATGTACAGCTTGATTAGCATTGTTCATTGGAAACCTTTATCGTAATTAATGTCGTTTTCTAGTTTTGTATATCAGCGCATTGGTTGTGCAACGCGCGACAGGTGCGCCACCTTACGTCGGCACATCCTACAATTCAGATGATTTCGGCATTTCCACCCGAAACCACGCGGCATACAAAGCAGGTAGGAACAACACCGTCAACAAGGTCGCTACCGCCAAACCACCCATAATCGCTACTGCCATTGGCCCGAAGAAGACGCTGCGGGTGAGCGGGATCATCGCCAAAATCGCGGCGGCGGCGGTCAGCACGATGGGGCGGAAGCGGCGGATGGTTGAATCCACCACGGCTTGCCACGGTTCTATGCCGTTGGCGCGGTCTTGGTCGATTTGGTCAACCAAAATCACCGAGTTCCGCATAATCATCCCCGATAAGGCGATGGTGCCGAGCATGGCGACGAAGCCGAAGGGTTTGTCGAACAGCAACAAAGCGATAGTCACACCAATCAAACCCAGCGGTGCGGTTAGGAAAACTAACAATACTCGCGAGAAGCTTTGCAATTGGATCATCAGCACGGTCAGCACTACGATTAAAAACAACGGGAAACCTGCCGCGACCGATGCGCCGCCTTTGGAGGATTCTTCTACCGCGCCGCCGGTTTCAATCTCTACGCCGATGGGTAAATGTTGTTTCAATTCCGCCAGCTTTTCTTCGACTTGACCTGAAACCAACGGCGCTTGCACATTGCCGTTTAAATTGGCGCGTACGGTCATCGACGGGGTGCGGTTGCGTCGCCAGATCACACCTTCTTCAAACTCGTAGCTGATGGTGGCGATTTGCGCCAGCGGTACGCCGACACCGGATTGGGTGTTCACCATCAAATCCTGCAAATGCGACAAACGGCGGCGTTGATCGGCGGGGCCGCGGGCGACCAGATCAATGCGTTCGATGCCTTCGCGAAATTCGGTGATGTATTGCTCTTGGATGCCGCCGTTCAACACCGTGGCAATATCTACGGAACTAATGCCCAGCAGTCGTGCCTTGGTTTGATCGACGCTGACTTTCACGACTTTGCTAGGCTCATCCCAATTTAACTGCACGTTACTCAAGTTTGGATTACCGCGCATGATGTCGGCGATTTGATGGGAAACGTTGCGGATTTGCCCAATGTCGCTGCCGTTGACGCGGAACTGCACCGGAAATCCTACTGGCGGGCCGTTTTCTAAACGCAACACCGAGGCGCGTAAAGCCGGAAAATCGTTGTCGAACAAGGTCAACAGGTCTTTCCGTAAGGCTTCACGGTCTGGCAAAGTTTTGCTTAAAATCACCAATTGCCCAAAGCCGCGATGCGCCAATTGGATGTCCAAAGGCAAGTAAAAACGCGGCGCACCGCTGCCGATGTAAGCGACGAAATTATCAATGCCGTGGTGTTTTTCGTTCCAATCCAACAACCATTTTTCCAGTTTTTTGGTTTCGGTTTCGGTGGCGGTGTACGACGCGCCTTCGGTCAAACGCAAATCAACAATCAATTCCAAGCGCGTGGAATCGGGGAAAAATTGTTGTTGGACTTTGCCAAAACCGACAATCGCCAACACGAACATTGCTAAGGTAATCGCGATGACGGTTTTACGGTAACGCACGCAAGCGGTGACTACGCTGCGGAAGGTTTTATAAAAGGGCGTGCTGTAAATATCGTGGTGATGGGTTTCGGCAGGTTTTTCTTTGATGTTAAAGGTTGCGCGTAACCAACGTCCGAATTTGGATGGCTGCGGGGCTTGCCCATAATCCGGCAATAAGTGATAACCGATGTACGGCACAAAAATCACCGCCGCAAACCACGATACCAGCAAGGAAATGGCGGTGACTTGGAAAATCGAGCGCGTGTATTCGCCTGTCGATGATGCGGCGGTGGCGATTGGCAAAAAGCCTGCGATGGTGACCAACGTTCCGGTCAGCATCGGCATGGCGGTGGAGGTGTACGCAAACGACGCAGCTTTCAGCCTATCCCAGCCTTGCTCCATTTTCGCCGACATCATTTCCACGGCGATAATGGCATCGTCCACCAACAAGCCCAATGCCAAAATCAACGCGCCTAGCGAAATTTTATGCAGGCCAATATCAAACTGTTCCATGAACACAAAGGTGGTCGCCAATACCACCGGAATGGTGATGGCAACAACAATGCCGCTGCGCCAGCCTAAAGACAGCAAGCTTACGCCCAAGACAATGATTAACGCCTCCTCCAAAGAGTGGACAAAATCGTTGACCGAGCGGGCGACAATTTGCGGTTGCGAAGTGACGGTGTTCAGCTCCAGACCGACCAACAGGTTTTCGTTGATGCGCTTCACAGCGACATCCAGATTCTTGCCCATTTCGATGATGTCGCCGCCTTCGGTCATGCTCACGCCCAAGAGCAAGGTCTCTTTACCCTGAAAATGGATTTTGTCATGCGCTGGTTCTTCGTAGCCACGATAAACGGTGGCGACATCGCCCAAACGGAAATCCTGCCCGTTGGCGCGTAATCGCAACTCACGCAAGTCGTTCAAACTTTGGTATCGACCGGAGACAGCAATGCGGATGCGTTCGTCGGCGGATTCATACGTGCCGCCACGCACGATGGCATTTTGGTTTTGCAGGGTTTGGATCAATACGGGTGTGCTGATGCCTAACGTCACCAATTTGGCGTTGGAAATGTCGATGAACAACCGCTGTTTTTGCTCGCCAAAAAATTCAACTTTGGCGACGTTCTTCACTTTTAACAATTCAGCGCGGATGGCTTCGGCGTGGGTTTTCAGGTCGGCGTAATTAAAGCCGTCACCTGTCAGCGCGTACATGCTGCCGTACACATCGCTGAATTCGTCGTTAAAAGTCAGGCTTTCGAGTTGCTGCGGCAGGGTGTAACGGATGTCGCCAATTTTTTTCCGCACTTGATACCAGAGTTCGGGGATGACATCGGACATGGTGTCGTCTTTTATCATCACGAAAATCATGCTTTCGCCAGGCCGTGAAAAGCTGGTGATTTTGTCCAAATGGGCGATTTCTTGGATTTTTTTCTCTAGCTTGTCGGTGACTTGCGCCGCCATTTCTTCGGCGCTGGCGCCAGGCCAAGTGGCGCGCACCAGCATGACCTTAAAGGTGAATGGCGGGTCTTCCGATTGCCCTAATTTGGTGTAGGAGAATAGACCTGCCAGCGTGACTACCAGCATCAAATACAACACTAATGTTTGGTGTTTTAACGCCCAGTTGGTCAGGTTAAATCCAGTTGCTTCGGTTTCGGGTGTTGGGTTCATGGTTGCGTCTCCAGAACCGGACGCACCAATTGATTTTCGGTGAGGGTATGCACACCTGCCACGGCGATGGTTTCGCCTGCATTTAAGCCGCTGCTGATGACTACGCCATCTTCACGGAACGCGCCTGTTTGCACGTCACGGGCATGGACGGTGTGGTCTTCCAACAGCACCCAAACCTGGCTTTTGCCATTGCTGGCGGTGACGGCGCGGCTAGGGACAATAACGCCGCCAGCGGTTTCGTTAGCAGCTGCGGGGAATTTTACGCCCGCAGTCATACCGAATTTAACGGCGGTATCGGCGTTTTCCAGCGTAATGCGGACATCAAACGTGCGGGTTGCAGGATCAGCTTCGGGGGCGATTTCGCGTACTTTGCCTGTGTAAAGTTTTTGTTGGTCAGCCCACATTTTGAGGTACACAGGGGCATTCAGCTTCACTTCCGCCATGCGCGATTCCGGCACAGCCACTAACACATCGACTGTGCGCGTGTCGGCAATCTTCACGATGATACTGCCCGCTGCCACCACTTGCCCCGGTTCGGCTTGGATAAAACTGACCACGCCGTCGCGGTCGGCGGTTAAAGTGGTGTATTGGCTTTGGTTGCCGGAAATATTGGCTTGGGCTTTGACTTTGGCGAGCCGTGCACTGGAGGCTTTCAGCTCGGCTTCGTGGATGTCCAAGGCCGATGCGGAGATGAATTTTTTCGCAAACAACTGTCGTTGACGCAACACTTCGGCAACCGCCAAGGCGTGGCTGGCTTCTGCTGAAGCCACTTCCGCCGCCGCTGCCGCGACATTCAGTTGGCTGTCGGTGGCATCTAGCCTTGCTATCACTTGGCCTTTGCTGACTTTTGCCCCGACTTCCACGCGCCGCTCGATAATCTTGCCGTTAATGCGGAAACCTTGTGCCGATTCGTAACGCGGTTGCACCCTGCCGACTAAACTCATTTCGGTATTGGTGGCGGTTTCGGTGATTTTCATTATTAAAGCAGGACGCGGTGGTGGCGGGGCTTCAACGGGTTTGTCGCAGGCTACCAGAAGCGGTAACGCCAGTAAGCCGAGATGTAGTGGTCGCATAGTGGGGTATCCTGTGGTGGATAATTAATAATTGATGTTACGCACTCACTTTTTGTGAGACGAAAAATAATAATGAATCGCTATCGCGATGTTTTGTTAAATCGGGTTCTCGCACCCGAAGGCGAGCCACGCTGCAAAAACCATCCCTGGTTTTTGCCCTTCGGGTTGACACCAAATCCGCTCCCGGCGGATTTGTCTTTTGCGCCGCAAGCCACAAGGATGTGGCGAATGCCGAAAATGCAGGAGCAATTTTCGGCCAAAAGAAAGTAGCCAAAGAAAGGGCGGCCCGATTACCGCTGATGTCTTGCGCTCCT
>CAIYRS010000088.1 GCA_903928685.1 uncultured Methylococcaceae bacterium | reverse complement strand
GTGCTCGACTGCATGGATGCAGGAGGTAGAGCAACGCATGGAGCAGTTGCCGAGAGCTTGTCGAAGCATGAATGGTTTAAGTCTTTGCTCACGGATTTTTCCGTTCATCCTTCGACAAGCTCAGGACGAACGGAAAAATCCGTGAGCAAAGTCATAGTCATAGGATGTGCTGAGGAACGAAGCGCATCTGTCGAGTTTTTACGCGATTGATGCGCCTCCTATCGTCGGCACATCCTATAATTATCCTATTGAAAAACAATAATAATTCCTTAACTTAATGGCAGTGATGCTCCAGCGTGGGAATTCATCGTTCAACGCTCCAGCCTTGTTTGCTGGTGAAACGGGGCGGTATTCCCATGTCGGAGCATGGGAACAATAGCCAACTGCGTAGGGGCGGACGGCTGTCCGCCTTTTTAAGAACGCTTGCAAAATCCTGCCACGATCAGGCGAGCAGCCGCTCGCCACTACGAAAATATTGAATACGCGTTTAATCTTCGCAAAGCAGTAAATTGATTTCGTTAAACTGGTCTTGCTGCAATTGGTAACCGCGAATTTCCAGCAGGCCTTTGGTGTTAAGCGAGATAATCAAATATAAGGCTTGTGGATACGCTGCCAAGGCCAAGTCGGCAGTTGATGGTGTCGCCGGGGCGCTGGGGTGGGAGTGATAAATGGCGAACAAGTCTTCGTGGCGGTCACGCATGAGGCGCATGGCGGTGATTTGTTCGCTGGCATCCATTAAAAATTGTTGCGCGGGATTTTCAGCAGTATTACTGATGGGGTAACAGCTGGTCGGCATAGCCGCCACGCCGCCAACCAGGCCACAGATTTCCTCGGTTGGTGATAACTGGGCAAGATGCAGTAACTGGTTGGCGATTTTACGGGGAATACGGATTTCTTGGGTCATTAGAGTCGCGTGCGTGGCAATGGGTGATGCGTTCAGTTTACCATTTTGGCGGGAGTGCGGCGACTGTGGGAGGGTAGTCGCCCAAATCCAAAAGATGTTGCGTAGATATTTTCTGCAAGATAAAAACCCGTAATCCCGAAGGGATGCCATGATTATAGCTGGCGCAATGTTCTACAGCCCCAACCCCCGAAGGGGTGAAATAATGATTGCCCCAGAAACAGGCCGCGTGGTTATGCCACCCCTTCGGGGTTTATGGTTGGATGTGGTTAATTTTCTATAATCATTTCACCCCGTTGGGGTTTTTACGCCATCGCGGTTTTTAGTACGTTATCACTACGTTGCTTAATCTTCAGCCAACCGAACCGCCAAGACATCACAAGGCGCGTGATGCAAGACCCCATCGGCGGTGGAGCCTAACAACCATCCCAATCCGTGGCGTTCATGTGAACCCACGATAATCAAATCGATATTTTCCTGCTTGGCGATACGGGTGATTTCTTGGTTGGGTATGCCCCAGATCAGCCAAAGGTTTTCGTTAGCAACGCCTAGGCGTTTGCCCCATGTCAGTAATTTGGCTTTTTCTGCGGCTAATAGCGGGTCGTCTTTTGGCTGTTCAAGGGTAATGGCTGTGCCGTAGGCGGTGTCTGGCATGGGGATGTTGTCCAGCACGTGAATTAGGCTTAAGCGGGCGGCGTGTTGCTGGCAGATGGTTTGCGCTTTTGCGGCAACGGCGTCGTCAGCGGTGGAGAATTGTAGGCTAAGTAAGATGTGTGAATACATGGTCATGGTGCGGCTCTTTTATTGAATAGTTTTATTTATTAGTCATTTGTTTTAAATGGCTTCTCGTTTTCCATAAGTCACCCGTGGTTGTCCCGATAAATCCCGGTAAGTCTGCACGTTTGTATAGCCTGTGTTGTTAAAAATCTGTTGTACCGCCGCTTCCTGATCGTAACCGTGTTCTACTAATAAATGCCCGTTTATTTCTAGCCAATCTTTGGCTTGTTCGGCGATGCTTTTAATGTCGCTGAGGCCGCGTTGTCCGGCGATAAGTGCGCTGCTGGGTTCAAATCGGACATCGCCTTGTTGTAAGTGCGGGTCGTCTGCGGCGATGTAGGGCGGGTTGCTGAGGATTATTTGGAATGGTTGTTTGGGTAAGCTGGTAAACCAGTCGCTTTGGTAAAACCGGATGTTGTTGATTTGATGGCGTTTGGCGTTTTCCGTGGCGATGGCAAGGGCTGTTGCGCTTAAATCGCAGGCGGTGACTTGGCTTTGGGGGCGTTCGGCGGCAAGGGTGATGGCGATGATGCCGGAGCCTGTGCCTAAGTCGGCAATGTGGCAATCGCTATTGGCTGGGATTAACGACAGCGCTAGGTCAATCAGGCATTCGGTATCGGGGCGGGGGATAAGCACTTCCGGCGTAACTAAAAATTCCCGCGACCAAAATTCCCGCGTGCCAGTCAGGTAAGCAATGGGATGGCCTGCTTGGCGTTGCTGGATAAGGTCTTGAAATTGGCTTAATTGCGCGGCGTTTAGGTTGTTTTCTGGCCATGCCCGTAAGTAGCTGCGGTTTTTTTTTAATACATGGCTGAGCAGCACTTCGGCATCGAGGGCAGGGGAGTCGGAGCTGTTGGCGAGGTGCTGGCTGGCGGCGGTGAGTAGGGATTGTATGCTGGGCATGGGGCGGTTTGCTAAATTTGGATTAGGTAACTGATGTTACGCAGAGAATTTCTGCGGTTTGAAATTAATTATGCTGAGTCGCTATCGCGACAGTTTATCTAATCGGGTTCTCGCACCCGAAGGCGAGCTACTTTCTTTTGCGCCGCAAGCCACAAGGATGTGGCGAATGCCGAAAATGCAGGAGCAATTTTCGGCCAAAAGAAAGTAGCCAAAGAAAGGGCGGCCCGATTACCGCTGATGTCTTGCGCTCCTCGCACTTGTGCCCTGTGGGGTATTTGTCGAGGGACGGCAAAAGGGGCTTCCTGCCCCTTTGCCGCCGTGCGGCTTCCCTGCCGCACCCCTAACGGGCCATTCCCGACAAATACTCCGGTGCTCGACGCGGCAAACGGTAGAAAAGTGCGTCACTGAATAACATCAGTTAATAATGGCTTTTCGAGATTCCCCGACAGAGGAGTCCAAAACATGTTTTGGACTCCAGCGTTAATTATTTCCAACCTATCAGCCACTGTGCAGAATTTTTTAAATCTTGTGGCTGTAGGGTGTATTCATTATGGCTGTAAACAGCTTCTAAGATACAGGCGATGATGTCGCCTTGTTCATTTTCTATCAGTTTGGATACCAAAAAATGTTTTTCTTTGTTTTTGGGGGCAACGGCGGTCCATTTGCTGAGCAATAATTTTCTGGGGTTCATAAGGCGGCGGTTAAGGCGTCGTTGAGTTCGGTGTATTGGAATTTATAGCCTGCGGCGAGTAGGCGTTCTGGCAATACCCGTTGGCTGCCTAATACCAGTTCCGACATTTCGCCGAGTAGTAGCTTTAGAAGACTTGCTGGCATCGGCAAGATTGCTGGGCGGTGCAGGCGGTTTGCTAGGGTTTGGGTGAATTCGTTGTTGGTGACTGGGTTGGGGGCGGTGGCGTTGAATGCGCCTTGCAGCTCGGAGTTGAGTAGCAGTTCGGCAATGTTTAGCCAATCTTGCCGATGTATCCATGACATCCATTGCCGTCCGTCGCCAATCCGTCCGCCTAAGCACAGTTTAAATGCGGGTAACATGCGTTGCAGAAGGCCGCCGTGTTCGGCAATCACCAAGCCTGTGCGGATTAGGCAAACCCTAATGCCGAGTGCTTGCGCCTGTAAGGCCGCCGCTTCCCAGTCTTGGCAAAGTTGTTGGGAGAAATCACGGCGTATTGGCGATTGTTCGGTCAAGATTTGGTCGCCTTGGTTGCCGTAATAACCAATGGCTGAGCCGCTGAGGAATACCTGGGGTTTGTTGTCCATTTTCGCCATGTATTCGACTAGTTGTAAGGTCAGTTTGATACGGCTATCGCGCATTAGTTGTTTGCGGGCATCTGTCCAACGGCTGGCAAAAATAGGTGCACCAGCTAGATTGATAATGGCTTGCCAATTATCATCAGGCTTGAGTTGGTCAAAGCTTAGTACCTTGATAGCGTTGCCGTTAATGGCTTGTACGCTTTCTGGATGGCGGCTTAGTACGCTGATTTCGTGGTTTTTTTGTAGCAGCTGTTGGCAAAGTGCTGTGCCGATAAAGCCTGTGCCGCCTGTAATTAGGATTTTCATTGCGTTGCCTGTTAGGAATTAAGGTGGTTTTAGTTTAGTTCTTGTCCATGTTTTGTAAAGGTATCTATTGACAATTTGCGGTTCGGCTTGTAAGTTGAAAGCCAAGAACTTGTTGTGTTATTTGATTTTTGTAGGCATAGCGTATGTGGTTTATACGCACATCGCAGCGCTTACTCCTGTCCTCCTCTATAAGCCCTCCTTGATAGTTTGAAGGAGGGTTTTTTTTCGTCAAGGTGTCGGTATGGTTACTGAGTCATTAAATACGCTGAAGGTCATTAAGCTGCTGGTGAGCGCCAATTTTTATGTCGCGGTATTGCTGTTGGTGGTCGGCGGTTTGTTATCAGTCAGCGATAGTTATTCGTTTTTTCAGTTTAATGAAGACTTGTATGGCGCGTTGGATAATAACTTGCGGATGATGATGTTTTATCTGGCGATAACAGAAATAGTGATATTGGTTTACTGTTGGTTGGCAAAAAATTATAAAGCCTTGGTTTTAGTTGGCTTCTTTCTGATTTTGATGATAGGGTCGTTGCAGTTTTATGGTGAAGTGAATACTGTCGATATTGATGAAAGCTTCCCGTTATTTTTGTTATACATTGGTATATCCCATATTATCTTTGGCATTATGGGCTTGATGGCGCAACAAACACAGGTTTCTTTAAAACAATGAAAAAATTACTTTTTGCAGCATTGCTGCTGTTGTCTGCGTGTACCGGTATTCCTGAAGGTTTGCAGGCGGTTGATGGCTTTGAGGTGCAGCGTTATGTGGGCACTTGGTATGAGATTGCCCGGTTGGATCACAAGTTTGAACGCGGTTTGGAAAAAATCTCAGCAACGTATACCTTGAATGATGATGGCGGTATTGATGTTTTGAACCAAGGTTGGAATGTCGATACTGGCGAGTGGAAAAAAGCCGAGGGTAAGGCGTATTTTATTGATAGCGCCGATAAAGGTCGCTTGAAGGTGTCGTTTTTTGGGCCGTTTTATGGCGGTTACAATATCATCGCTTTAGATAAGAAAAACTATGATTATGTGATGGTTGCAGGCCCAGACAAGTCGTACTTTTGGCTGTTGTCACGCACTAAGCAGTTGCCAAAAGCGACCGTGGATAGTTTGGTCGCTCAGGCAAAAAACTGGGGTTTTGCTACGGAAAAGTTGATATTTGTTAAGCAGGAATGATTTTTAGTAGGGGCGGATGGCTGTCCGCCTTTTTAATAATCCGTACTAATCCTGCTACCAGAAGGCGAGCAACCGCTCGCCCCTACGAAAATAATACCGACAATCAAAAAGCATGTTCTCAGTCTGCTTTGCCATCAACGCGGTTGCCGCTGAGCATAGGCAAGTAGACAAACACAAACAGGGCGAAAGCCGCCAGCCAGCAAAGTATTGAGATATAAAGAAAAGCGTTGTACCAGCCGATCATCGCTATCGGCATCAGTACGCGGAACATCACTGCCAAGTTAAGCAATAAGAAAGCGATGGCAATGGTGTTTGAGGCTTTTAGTAACCGTCCGGTATGGCCTAAGCTAACCCGCGCCATCATCCCTAAAGTTAACACGCCGATGCCACCAATAGTGAAGGCGTGCATGGCTAAAGACGGCAAAACCACTTGGTAGGCCGCTAACGCCGTCAACACAAATCCTACAATTATCCAACCGTAACCGACATACAGTATCCACAGTAACGGTACATACCAAATCCTGCCGACATACCAAGCCGATAATCTGGCGATATTGGCAATGGCGGCGACCACAAATGTGCCGGCGATAAGCGCGGGCATGTCAAAAAATAATTGGCAAGTAAAAGCGATGGCAGCGGTGGCGATTGCCAGTTGATCTAGCAACGGATTTTTAATGATGATGGTGCTGGACAAGCCGCGTTCGATAAAAAACGGGAACACTTTGCCAGCAATCACCAAGATTAACAAAATGATAATTGCCAAAACTAATGACATCCCCAATTGGCTGGTTGCTTGGCTTAAGCCCAGTATTTCCGCATGGATTAAGGCGTTGCCTAAGGCCATTAACAGCAGCATGGCGGTAAAAAACAGCAAATGATACTGTTTGCTGGCGATGATGGGTTTGCTGCTTTGGTAGGCAAGTATCGGCAGAAAGGCAAAGTCGATGGCGGCAATTAAGGTATCCGGCAGTAAGTTGGCATAAAACGGTACGATGCGTCCGTACAGCCACAGCAGACACAAGCCCGCTAAGGCATCGCCCGTTAAACTGGCTTTACCCGTCCAGTTTTTTACTGCTGTCAGAAAAAATCCTGCAATTACAGCGGAGGTGTAGCCCAACAACATTTCATGACCATGCCAGTTGTTGTTGGGGAAGTAATTGTCACCACTCCACGTTCCTTTAACAATGGCGCTCCAAACCGTCAGCAGTAATAATGCCGACAGGCCCGCTAAGGTGAAAAACGGCCGGAAACCTAATGCGAATAAAGGATAATGGAAGATATTTTGCGCTTTCATGATGATAAATACCTTGGCCCGGCGGGTATGCCGAGAAAACGGAACAACGAATTAAACTTCAACAGCGTTAAGCCACAAATCGTGTTTGTTGCACATGCTTAAAGCATACAAAGTGCCGCTATAGCCTTCTAAAGTAAAGTTGGATACCGCCGCTTTATCTTCCATAGGGTTAAACATGCGTTCGTTAAGGAATTGGTAATCTTTATCTAACAACACATGTTTTACGATGTAATGTTCGTAGCCTTTCATTTCGTGGGCGGTAATGATTTCGATGTTGACTTTGCTGCCTTCTTTGGCAATTTTGATGTTAGGCAAATGGGTAGCAACTTTGCCGCTCCAGCGACCTGGCGCATCTTTGGTGTAAAACACATCCGCTGTTACCGCTTTGGCAGTTTCAGCAGTGGCAATAGCAGGGGCGGCGATACCAGCAGCGGCACCGACAACACTTAAACGGATAAAATCACGACGTTCCATACAGTTCCTCAAACAAAAGTGGCATCTCGGTTGGTGGTAGAGATGAATTACCTTAATCGCTTATGTTACGCAGATAATTTCTGCGGTTTGAAATTAATTATGCTGAGTCGCTATCGCGACAGTTTTTCTAATCGGGTACTCGCACCCGAAGGCGAGCTACTTTCTTTTGCGCCGCCAAAAGCAAGTAGCCAAAGAAAAGGCGGCCCGATTGCCGCTCATGTCTTGCGCTCCTCGCATTTGTCGGGGGACGGCAAAAGGGGCTTCCTGCCCCTTTGCCGC
>CAIYRS010000087.1 GCA_903928685.1 uncultured Methylococcaceae bacterium | reverse complement strand
GTGCTCGACTGCATGGATGCAGGAGGTAGAGCAACGCATGGAGCAGTTGCCGAGAGCTTGTCGAAGCATGAATGGTTTAAGTCTTTGCTCACGGATTTTTCCGTTCATCCTTCGACAAGCTCAGGACGAACGGAAAAATCCTGCCACATCCAGCCTATACTATTGATAGATATTGTTAATTCTTAACTTAATGGCAGTGACATCGGAGCATGGGGACGATAGCGAAACTTCCGTTTTGGAATAAAAAACATGTTTTTTATTCCGGCCTACAAACTACAACAGCCGCTGCTCTAAACCTTCCAATTCAGCTTTGCGCCGCCAATAACCGTGTTTTTCAATCAAACGGCGGGCTTCGGCTAGGTCGTGTTTTGGTGATTGCCACGGGTACGGGTTGGCGTTGTGGAATAGGCCTGCGCGGTACAGGTGGATGTCGGCGAGGAACAAGGGCATGGGGCCGCGTTCGGCGATGTCGTAGGCTTCGTCCAAATCGGCTTGCGCGGGACAAGCTTGGACATGGAGCGCGGGCATCTTGCCCGCCCGTCCGCCCGAATAACCGTCATCGGCAATTGCTCCCTGTGTTGCCCTATTTTGAGAATAATCATCCCCGTCAATGTAGGATGGGCTGACGCTAGGAAGCCCATCGCTTGCGGCGGCTTGGGTGGTTGCTGCACTTCCTTCGCCGACAACTGCGCCCTGCATTGCTCCCGACCGCTTGTTCCCGACGCGGTCTACCTCCCCCATCCCTGGGGTCGTACCTTCTGCATCCATGCAGTCGTCATCTGTAGGGTACGCTGTGTGTACCTTATCCAAACCCGCATCCGGCAAGGTACGCACAGCGTACCCTACAACGCCATCCACACCCTCCTCCGCATAACCCAACTGGCTGGTCAAACGGCGTAGCCAAGCGCGGGTGAGTAGGCCGCGTGGAAGAATATCGCCTCGACCAGAACGGCGAAGACCGTCCACGGCGGCGGCCAGTTCGCTTGCCGCCGTGTTGAGTTCTTGCGCTTGTGCTGTGCTTTGGGCATGCGGTGCAGCATGGGTGTCGTGTGCCGCAGGAATGGCAGGGTAAGCGATGATAAAGCCGTACAGATGGGCGCGGCCTAGGGTGAGGTGGTCTAGGGCGATGTCGAGTATCCACTTATTGCGTTCAGCAATCTTAATCGCCTGCGTTGCCCGTGCCATCACCTCAGCCAGCACCGTGGTAGGGTCTTCTACATTGGAGTTTTGCCCCGCCAGCAACGGTAGCAAGCCCAAGTCCGAAAGCAGCAGGTCGCAATACCGAAAGCCAAACAGCGAATACAGCAGCGGGTAGTCGGGTTGACTTTCCGCTTGCAAGGCTTCGGCCTCGCGGAAGGCGGCTGCCGCTTCAGCGCGGCGGCCTGCTTGGTGCAGGGCATCGGCGTAGGTGGTGCGCTTGCTCATGCGATGAAACGCATCGCCGCTGGCATCGGCATGGCGCACGGACTGTTCGGCATCCGCCACTGCCAAGATGATGTCGCCTAGGGTCAGTTCCAGTTCGCTGAGGTTGCTGTAACTGATAGCAGCCCCTTTCCAATTTTCTGCTTTTGCATCGATTTCCCCAGAAACCCGCATCGGCTCCAGTGCCTCGGTCAGTCGCCCCAAAGCCCGCAGGCGAATGGCGGCAGCATTCAGCAACCACGCTTGATAGGCTGCAATGAGTGCGGACGAAACGCGCTGCCAAGGGGTATCAAAGAAGCAGGCGACGGCACTCAAATCAGCACCGAAAATACCGAGTTTTTTTGTGCTGTAAAAGCCATCGTGGCTTGTGCCACGCAAGATGCGGTCACGGTAAACCTTGTCACACACTTCCTGCTGCAAACCCGCCAAACAACCATGCGCGACGGCTTGGTACAGTGGTTGTAAACCTTCGAGGCTGTCGGGTTGGTGTGGTGTGGATTCGCACAGGTGTTGGTACAGGCGTTGATGCGCGGCTTGAAAGGCTAGGGGTTGGCGTTCTTTCAGGTATTTGGCGAAGTATTCGCGGATTAGCGGGTGGCTGTCGAGTGCCAGCAAAGTACCGGAAGCGTCGCGGGTGACGGTGAGCAGTTTGGCGGCTTCCAAGCGGCTTAGAGAAATATTGATTTGGTCACGGTCAACTGGGCGGTAGTTGCGTTTAAATCCCAGCCATTGCTTTTCCACCGTAAACAAGGCTTCGGTCAAGCCTTTGATGGGCGGAGCTTGCCACAAGGCGGCGAGGCAGTCGGCAGTGGCGGGGCGGTCGAATAGTCCTAACAGTTTGAGTAGCGCGGGGGCGAGTTGTTGGCTTTGGCTTTGCTGGCTTCGGCTGCGCTCAGCCAACGGTTGGTTTGGGTTGCTGGCGGGCGGGACGCCCGCGCTCCCTTGCTCTAGCCACGCTAGGTAGGCATCCATAATGTGGAAGGCGTGTCCGTTGTGCTCTTCGGCATTGGCTTCGGCAAAGTTAATCAAATCGCGTTTGCGGATGTCGCCGCCGTGTGCGTCTTTTAGGTAACTGCCGAGCAGGTTGAGGCTGAGCGCGTGGCCTTGCACGTCTTCGACCAGTTTTTCAAACTCTTTTTGTGCGCCGTGTACGCCCAGTTGTTTGAGCAAATGCACACCCGCTGCGGGGCTGAGGCTTAATAGATCGTGCATGGGCGCAGTGCTGGTGCGGAAGGCTTTTAAATCGGGGATGGCGTAGCGGGTGGTGACCAGGCACAGGCCGTGGTTTTGGCTGGCGAGGGTTTTGAGCAAGGCTTTGATGCCGTCGTCTTTTAACTCGCCCGGCGTGGGCGAGGTGGGCGGGTATTGCAGCGGCTCTAAGCCGTCTAACACCAACACACTGCGCTGCCCGCCGACCAATTGCGCCAAGCGTTTGCCTTTGTCGTGGGCGCTTTTGGCGGAGTTTGCCGTGGCTTCGTCACCGAAAAACGTTAAGGCTTCGCTGAGGAATAAGTCACTGGAAGCCGCCACTTGCTCGCGTGTGCCTTGGCTGTAAAACGACCACGCAAACGCCACATCGCAACCTTGCCAGTCTTGCTTGACCAAGTTTTCAATCAACCAATGCGCCACCAACGAGGTTTTGCCTTCGCCGCCTAGGGCAACGAAAGTAAGGATGTGCGGGCGGTTGCGGCTTTGGGTTTGGACTTGTTGCCAGGCTTGGGTGATGAGTTTTAGGTCGGATTCGCGGCCTATTAGGTTTTCGGGGGCGTATTCGATTATTCGGGTGATGTCGTTGGGGACGGGTTTGGCTGTCGTCGTTTCTGCTGCTGGTTTACCAAATTGCAGCGATTTAGCGGTGCGGCGTGGCTTGGTTTTAAGTGTGCCGACAGGACGCGCTTCAACTCCGGCTTGGTCTAGCAGGAAGTCATAGAGGTTTTGGTAAGCGTCTTCACTGGTTAAGGCGTAATAGCTGATTGAACGCAGGGGTTCGGGAATATAGCTTGGGTTTACGCTGCCCAAAAAGATAGGCACAAATTTTAAGGTTTGGCTGCGTTGGTCGTAGATTTCTTGGGTGATGAGTGTGCCTTCCCAGTCTACGCCTTTGCCAATGCCGGGTTTTTCATGGCCTCGGAAGCGGCGGTAGTAGGTTTCGGTGCAGACGACCAAAACATAATCCGCTGCATCGAGCTGATCTAACATCCAACGAGGCCAACCTTGCTTGGGTGAGCCGTTGATGTATTGGTCGAGCAAGGTGTGGATGCCATCATCGCGTAAGCGTTCGGATAGGGCGAGAACCTTTTCCCTGTGTTCATCGGTATCATGGCTGTAGCTGATAAATACGGTTTTTTCGCTCATAAAGTCGGCTTGGTTCTGGATTGGTTTAATAGGGTGCAATAGGCGGTAGCCGTATTGCGCCGCATGTTGGTTTTCAAACATCCGGCGCATGACGCTATCGCTGATGCGCCCTACGATACTGAATTTGTTCAGTTTAGTAGGGTGGGCAATGCTTCTTTGCCCACCTTTTTCCGCGATTTGGTGGGCAGAACAGCACTGCCTTCATTACTGGAAGCAGGAGCTTCCAAGACTGCATTCCCAAGCTTGAGCTTGGGAACGAGAGCAACGAGAGCATTCCCGATTTAATCGACTACTGCTTGGCGATGTTATCAGAGCTATTAAAAATTTAGGTAGAAATAATCGTAGGGTACGCTGTGCGTACCTTTTTGATTTATGACGGTACGCACAGCGTACCCTACATTACGGCACTAACTCGTTTGTGGGCAAAACAGCTTTGCCCATCCTATAACTGGGGGTTAAAAGCAAATAATACTGTCATTCATAGCCAGCGTTTTGATAGCCAGCAAGCAAAACTGCTAGACTGGCAGCCACTTTTAATCACTTCCCTTCCCTGTTATGAATCTTGCACAAATTAAATGCTTAGCGGTATTTTCGGTTTTTGCGATTATCGGTTTTGGGCCGATTTCGCCGGGTTGTTTGATTGGTATGACTATCGTGGTCATTAGGCCACGTTGGTTTGCGCGGCTGATAAGTAATATGTATGTGAGTTTAGCCGCGCCTATTCCTCAGCAATCTAGCGGTAAAAACCAAGCAGTGCGGATAAAGTGCTTTCTGGGTTTATTGACTTTATTCATCATCGACATCTTGCCTGTGCCTGTTACGCCTGCGATTGCTTTTGTGGTTATCTTATTGAGGCCAATGGCATTTTATCGGCTGGTATCAGGCGTTTATGAGTGATGAAAAAACTGCTGATTTCAACCCGCTATTCCCTTCAATTCCCCGATAATCCGGTTTTTTCATTGCGTTATCGCCACAAGCCCCTATAATTGCCGCCTGCTTTCAGGTTCCAGTTGGTTTACGCCTTCTGGTTAAACGGGAAGTCGGTAAGGCTTTTGCCAATGCCGACGCTGCCCCCGCAACGGTAGATAAGTAAAGGTTCGTCGTAACACCACTGTGCTTAGGCATGGGAAGGTGACGGATCAGGTTAACACCACTTATAAGCCCGGAGACCGGCCCGAAAGTACACTCGAGACAGCGGAGGGCTGTTCATCGAATCGGGCGTGCTTGCGTGTGCGCCTGCTTTGTTTTGTCCTCTGTTGTCACCACTCAACTAACACTGCGCGGGCGGCGCAGAGGACATTATGCAAAAAATCCTATTCAGCTCCCTTTTACTCACCCACGTTTCCACGGCGGTTTTCGCACAAGCCTTGCAGGAAAATGACGTCCAAAATCTGCCGGAATCGGTCGTAACTGCAACCCGTTCTGATGTTGCCAAAAATGAATTGGCTAGCGGCGCAACTGTTTACACCCGCAAAGATATTGAGCGCCTGCAAGTTAGGACTTTACCCGATTTGCTCAAAGGCAGCTTGGGTGTCGATCTTGCCCAAAGCGGCGGTTACGGACAAGTCACCGATTTATTCCTGCGCGGCACAAACTCCAACCATGTTTTGGTGTTGATAGATGGCATTAAAGTCGGTTCAGCAACGCTAGGCACGACGCCGTTTGAGTTGTTGCCTATCGACCAAATTGAACGCGTGGAAATCATCCGTGGCCCACAATCTAGCTTGTACGGTTCAGAAGCTATCGGCGGTGTTATCCAGATTTTTACCCGTAAAGGCGGTTATAGCGACAAGCCGAAAATTACCGTGGACGCAGGTGGCGGCTCTTACGACACCGCGCAAACCTCTGGCACTATCAGCGGCAAGCTGGGCAGTAATTGGTATAACTTGGGGGTATCGCATTTGGATTCCCAAGGTTATAGCGTGTTAAAAAACAGTAATCCTGATCGGGATGGCTATGAAAATACGGGGATTAATGCCCGTGCCGGACATCGCTTTGCTAATGATGCCGAGATTGAAGCGTCGTTTTTACGCTCACAAGGCAGTAACGAATATGACACCAATTACGGCGGTGGCGACCACAATGAATTTGTCAATCAAGTGGCTAGCCTGACTGGCAGCCTATTTATGACGGATGCGTGGCACAGCACCTTGCGTTTGGGGCAAAGTGTTGACCAGCTGGATACTTTTTTACCAGATGGCAGTTTTGAAAACCGTTATAACACCAGCCGTTGGAATGCCAGTTGGATCAACAATGTGCAGTTAAACGAGGCCCATAAATTGATTATGGGCGCGGATTACCGTCTGGATGAAATCGATGCGACTGACCTGCTGCTATTTCAACCAGGTAACGATAGCTACGCAAAAACGTCCCGTTATGATGCGGGTATTTTTACCGAACTACACAGCCGCTTGTTTGAGCGCCACTTTATCAACGCTTCTATTCGTGGCGACAAAAACGAGGCTTTCGGTGACTACCTAACGGGCAATATTGGCTGGCGATACAATTCCAGCTTTGGCATCAGCCCATTCGCCAGTTTCGGTAACGCCTTTAAAGCCCCGACTTTCAACGAATTGTATTTTCCTTTTGATGGCTATGGGCAAGGCAATCCGTTGCTAAAACCGGAGGAATCCCGTTCGGTGGAAGTGGGTGTGGCAGGCACTCACCGCAATATCAATTGGGAATTGCGGGCTTATCACACCGACATTGAACAATTGATTGCTGGCTGGCCTACGGTAAATATCGACAAGGCAAGGATTGAGGGTATTGAAGCGCAAATCAACACCGATTATTTCGGCTGGCATCAAACCCTGAGTTTGAATTTACTGGAACCGCTTAATCTCAGCACCGGGCAACAATTACAACGGCGTAGCAATAAATCTTTAGCTTTTGATTTGTCGCGCTCAGTGCAGCAGGTAGATTTTGGGGTTAACGTGCTGGCACAAGGCGATCGCCCTGATTTTGATTACACCAGCTTTTCAAAGGTTAACCTGCACGGTTATGTTACAGTGAATTTACGCAGCGCTTGGCATATCAACAAAAATTGGCTGCTTAGCGGCAAGCTGAATAATTTATTCAATGAAGATTACCAAACAGCTAGCGGTTACATCACACCTGACCGCAACTTTTTTGTGACAATTCATTATAATAACTAAGCAGGTTTGGCGGGGAAGCAAGCACGCCCCGCCTGCCTTTTAGGACAACTTACTTATTTGGAGATTTATATGAAAATCAACTACGCAATCCTGCCGTTGGTGGCATTAATGGCTATCACGCGGGTGCATCATTTCGGTTCAGCAATCGCCCTACCTGATGCCTCGTTGGCAGTATTTTTTCTGGCTGGGCTGTGTTTCCGCAACCGCGCTATCTTAGTAGGTTTACTGCTAGAAGCCGGGGTGTTGGATTATGTGGCGATTAATGCCTTTAGCGTGAGCGATTGGTGTATTTCTCCTGCTTATTTATTCCTGATCCCCACTTACGGGGCATTGTGGCTAGCAGGCCGTTATAGCAGCCGCTTTGCTAATCTGGATGTTGCGGCATTTGCTTACACTTTAAGCTTGGCGACGTTAGCCAGTTCTGTCGCCTTCCTTATTTCTAATGGCAGCTTTTATCTGTTTTCAGGCCGTTATGCGGAAATGGCAGCCTACGATTATGCAACCGCTGTCGCCCATTATTATGGGCCGTATGTTAGTGCCGCATTGTTGTATAGCGCGATTGGCTTAGCTGTGATTAAAGCCCGCCAAGTTATTGTTAGCCAAATCCAACGCGGCGAAATCTAAATATCCATTCAAAAGTATTTTAACAATGCCGATTGTTGAAGCGCTTTGATTCAGGAGTCCAAAACATGTTTTGGACTCCTGAAATCTTAAACAACTCATGCACGATTAATTGCGTTGATTATCTTGGCGTTTATCACGACAACGGATAAACACCCGATTTTAAAACCCCTCCGAAAAATCCCGCAAATCCCTGCCGTAAATCACCGCATATTCCCCAACTACTTTAAACACCTGAACTCTGGCCTTTCCGGCTTCGTCTAAAAGTATCAATGTGTTACTATAGCCGACTGTATTTTGGTTACGCCTTCATGACATCAACAGCCAACCCGCCACAATTGATTGACCGCTTCGGTAGGATAGTCAATTACTTACGCATTTCCATCACTGACCGTTGTGATTTCCGCTGCTTATATTGCATGGCGGAAGACATGGTATTTTTGCCACGCGCGCAGATTTTGTCTTTGGAAGAAATCTACGCATTAGCGCAAGCGTTTGTAGAACTGGGCGTCAGCAAAATCCGGATTACTGGCGGTGAACCCTTAGTCAGAAAAGGCGCGTTAGAGCTAATGGCGCAACTCGGCCAACTGCCCGGTTTGCGTGAGCTGGTCATGACCACCAACGGCTCACAATTGGTAAGCATGGCGGCATCGTTAAAAGCCGCTGGCGTTAAACGCCTGAATATCAGTTTGGACACCTTAAACGCCGATAATTTTAAGGCCATCACCCGTACTGGCGATTTGTCCCAAGTGCTGCAAGGCATCCAGGCTGCCAAAGCGGCTGGCTTTGAGCGGATCAAACTGAACGCGGTGGTGTTAAAAAACCGCAACCATGAAGAAGTCGGCGACTTGGTGCAATACGCAGTCGATAACCAAATCGACATCAGTTTTATTGAAGAAATGCCGCTAGGCGTGGTTAGCCAACATAACCGTGGCGAAGCTTTTTACCCCAGCCATCAGATTAAAGCAGATTTAGCAGCACGCTTTACCCTGATTGCCAGCACCGAATCCACGGGCGGGCCATCAAACTATTTTCAAGTGGCTGGCAGCAACAGCCGCGTTGGCTTTATTTCCCCGCACAGCAATAATTTTTGTAGCAGTTGCAATCGGGTGCGCTTAACGGTTGAAGGCCGTTTGTTGCTGTGTTTGGGCAATGAACATTCGGTCGATTTAAAAGCCATCGTCCGCGCGCATCCAAATGACCAAACCGCGCTAAAACAAGCGATTATTGATGCCATGCTGATTAAACCCGAAAAGCATGAATTTAATATCCACGAACAACCTGTGATCTTACGTCACATGAATATGACTGGCGGCTAGCCGTTAAGGAAGTGCTGAACAAAGCCTTCGACAGGCTCAGGCCGAACGGTAACTAATTGATTCCGTTCGTGCAGAGCTTGTCGAAGCATGAATGGAATCAATTAGTTCAGCGATTCTTTATTTCCCAGCCCGCCAGCCCTTACCTTTCCCAATCGTTGCAAGTGGACAACCGCTTGCTAAGTCCGAGGTTTTTTAATGTCTTTTGAACAATTAGGTCTTTCCGAACCGCTGCTGAAAGCTATCGCAGAACAAGGTTATACCACCCCTACCCCCATTCAAACCCAAGCCATCCCCGTTATCCTCAAAGGTCAAGACGTACTGGCAGGTGCACAAACAGGCACAGGCAAAACCGCCAGCTTTACCTTGCCGTTATTGCATCAGCTTTGTGAAAATTTTGACCCGACCGCCAAACCCCGCCGCATCCGCGCCTTAATTTTGGCACCAACCCGCGAACTGGCACAGCAAGTGTTCGACAGCGTAAAAACCTACGGCGCACACCTGCCGTTACGCGCGGAATTAGTGGTCGGCGGTGCGAGCATCGGTATGCAAGTGCGGAATTTGCAGCATGGCTGCGACATCGTCGTCGCCACCCCAGGCCGCTTATTGGATCATGTACAACAACGGACGATTAATTTATCGAACGTAAAAATCTTGGTTTTGGATGAAGCCGACCGCATGTTGGATATGGGCTTCTTGCCTGACGTTAAACGGGTGATGGGCGCATTGCCAAAGCAACGCCAAAATCTGCTGTTCTCGGCAACTATTTCTAATGAGATTAGCAATCTGGCAGACCAGTTACTGAGCAATCCGGTCAATATCGCCGTCGCCAAACAAAACGCCACCGCAGAAAATGTCACCCAATTGGTTTACGGCATCAACCGCGAATACAAACGCGAATTGCTGTCTTATTTAATTGGCAGCAACAACTGGCGGCAGGTATTGATTTTTGTCCGCACCAAACACGGCGCTGACCGTTTAGAAAAACAATTGGCAACCGATGGCATTCGTTCAGTCGCCCTGCATGGCGACAAAACCCAAGGCGCACGTAACAAAGCCTTAGAGTATTTTAAAAACGGCAAAGTCACCGCGATGGTCGCCACCGATATTGCCGCGAGAGGTTTAGATATTGATGAGCTACCGCATGTCATCAATTTTGATTTACCGCAAGTGCCGGAAGATTACATTCACCGCATAGGCCGTACAGGCCGTGCAGGCGCATCAGGTGCGGCGATTTCCTTAGTTTGTCCAGACGAAGCGCATTTACTGGCAGGCATTGAAAAACTGCTGAAAAAAGAAATCCCACGTGTTGCTGATACGGGCTACGAGCCTGTGTCTTTACGGGTAAACGATGCTCCGAAAAAGAACGCGCCGAATAAAAACACCGGTAAGAAAGATTACCGCCACAGCAAACCCGCCGCAGCCCGCACCGGAAAACCCAAACCCGGCGGCTCTGGCGGCAAAGCCCCTGCTGGTCGGCGTAAACCGGGTAGATAGATGATAGTTGCTTGGTTGTGAGGCGTATTCACTTTTTTAGACAATTCAGTTTAGAACATACGCCTTCATGGATGCGTGCAAAAGCCTCATCAGAAAGCTTACCAATCCGTTGAATTATCAGTGACTTGTTCAATGTAATTAATTTTTCTGGGCGGACAAAACTTATTTTAGGCAACAAGCCAAGTATAAAATCATCTTGTTGTAAGGCTAAAGCATCTTCGTAACCCGCTTGAGATGTTATTTGTACTGCTAAAAAATCGCCCTGTGTATTAGCGGCTTTCAAAATTAAAACAGGGCGTTTTTTACTCGCGCTAAGATCACTAAATGGAAATGGCAGCAAAACCACCTCAGATGGCTGGCACATTGTTCCATACCTCATCTTCAGGATTATCCCAATCGGCAAGCGAAGCTGTTTGGGCAAGCATCAAATTTTGCCATTCAAGTGACTCCTCTCGTTGCCGTAAAAATAAGGCGAAATCTAAAACTTCTTGCACCATTGGCTCAGGTAAAGGCTTAACCGTTTGATAAACTTGTTCAGCAAGATTCATAACACCCCCAAATAGAAAAAATTATAAAAATCATGGTATAGCAGTGCCAAACCGTGGGCAACGCATTTATTTTGTGAGCGTTTTTGCATAGGCCGTCAGCAATCCAGAGTGAAAAACAAGTTTTTTCACATCACCAAAAAACCTACAACTGCACCAACAACCAAGGTTTAACCACCACCGCCCAAACCACCGCATCTTCGTCCCACCAAGCCAGCGCCTGCTCGTCACTCACCATTGCCACTTGTTGGGATTGCAACCACTGTTCCACTTGGCTTTTATTATCCTTAGAAAATTGATAAGCAACATCAACCAAATCCAATTCTTCTGCGACATACACCACCATACCCGCAGCAAAAAACCGTTGTAATTCCTTCCAAGGGATTTGTGAGGTTTCCAGATTTACTTTGTCTTTGCTGAGGTCGTGTCCATTGATTTCATTCATAATTCTTAATTGTGATTTGATAAAAGCAAAACAAACCCACGGCAAAACGCTTTGCAATGGGCATACATGGGTTATTCTATAGCGATCCACCAACAACTATTTTAATAACAGGAGATCATTATGTCGCTGCTATCATCATTTACTAAACGCTCAAAACTCAATGAGACCATCAAAAAAACCCAACTCGCCCGTAATAGCGAAGGCCATACCGCAGACGGCTTATTTAAAGCGGCTTATCTTGGTTATGCGGATGTTTTGTTGGATGATCCGCTGCGGGCAGATACTTTATATAACTGGGGTTTCGCCTTATTGCACCAAGCAAAAACCAAAACTGAGGCAGAAGCTAGCGGCATTTTACTTGATGCCATCAGCAAATTTTCTTTTTGCCTGCTGATTAACCCTGATTATTTAGGCGCCGCCATTAACGGTGGCGTTGCTTATATGGACTTGGCACGTTTAACTGCGGTTAAAGCCGACGATAGCCTTTACGATATGGCAAAAAAATACTTTGAAAATGCCAACCGCATTCAAGCAGGCACGGCGTCTTACAACTTAGCCTGTATTTTCGCTTTGCGTGACGACCAAAACGCCTGCCAAGCCGCGTTGGAAAACGCCCGCAATTTCGCGGTGTTACCAAGTATTGACGAGATATTAAACGATCCAGATTTGGCAAACATGACCGAAAAAGCCTGGTTTTTGTCGTTTTTGGAAAAATTACAAACTAAACCAGAACCTGTAGTGGAAACTGCACCAACTGCTGCTGAAAAACCAGAAAGCGAAGCGGCGGCGACTGCTGAAGCTGCTACCGAACAGGCTGCTGAAAACATCGAATAACGCATTTACGCGTAAACAAAAAAGCCCTAACCGTAGCGATTACGGTTAGGGCTTTTTGTTATCAACATAGTAGTCGTGCATAACTGAGTTATGCAGTAACGCGCTTTCTCCCGTTTGCCGCGTCGAGCACCGGAGTATTTGTCGGGAATAGCCCGAAGGGGCGCGGCAGGGAAGCCGCGCGGCGGCAAAGGGGCAGGAAGCCCCTTTGGCCGTCCCCCGACAAATGCGAGGAGCGCAAGACATGAGCGGCGACCGGGCCGCCTTTTCTTTGGCTACTTTCTTTTGGCGGCGCAAAAGAAAGTAGCTCGCCTTCGGGTGC
>CAIYRS010000086.1 GCA_903928685.1 uncultured Methylococcaceae bacterium | reverse complement strand
CCACCGTCGCTAAACGGTTGCGCAAACATTTCTATTTGTATGCCTTGCCCGACCGGTTGCAAATGAATATGTAAACGACTGTCCGCATTCACAACGTCAGCATGACTGGAGGTGCCGCCAATATCGGATTGCACCGTCAACATTGAGGAAATAGATGCAATGGAATCTATCACTTGTTGGCGTGCCGTAGCCGGTACAGTTAAACCTTTGACACCCAAAATCTCGGCCACCTGACGATGCGACTCGTTAATGACATACACTATCAAGCCATGACTCGCCGTTTTTTGAGTAATAACCTGTTGTGAGGTGATTTGCGGTATTAATGAAATATGTAAATTTTCTTGTTGTTCTTTAACCAACAATTGCGGCTCTGCCAGACTAATGTCAACAGGAGCATTTAACGCTTCCTGATTAAGCCAATAAACATGCGGATGTCCTGCCGCCTCGATAATAGCTTTACTCGACAACGTATAAAACTCTTTAACGCTATAGCCGTAATAAGCGGGTTCTTTTTCAAGCTCAATGTGCGCACAGATACGACGGTCTTGCTCGGACAAGTAATCAAAGTCGGCCATATTCTGGTACAACCTTTTTAACGCTATTGGCTTGCCTTTGGTCCATCGACCACTTTTGCCCAAGCTCTGTTCTTTAGGTGCCATTGTCACTACATTATTATTCAGACTGAGTGACCAAATCAGGCGAAAATCTTTTTGTACGACTGCCAACGGCTCTGCTGTCAATTGCGTTAAGGCATCCAAAGCTCTTTGCCATTTTGACACTTGTGGCAATAAATCAATAATGTCATTAAACGGCGACTGTAAATACTGTTGTGCTATTTTCCGGCAAGGCTCATTTTTATAATCCAGGCGTTGCAGTAACGATGAACTGACCCCCGCATACCAGCCATAACCCAAGCCCTGTGCCTGTTGACAATACTCGGCTAAGTCCGCCAAAAAACTGCTGTTTTGGACATTACCCCCTATGACTTCAATTTCACCTATCCAATATAAAAGCAATGCATGAAACAAGCGCTCGTAAGCCAATTTGTTGGCCTTGAGTAAATGTGAGCTATGTTCGGCAGTGGCTTTACCCTGATAAATCTCAACTGCGTCCAGCAGGATTAAATTTAGTAAATAAAACCCCTGATTTTGCCAGCCCAGCTTAAGAGTAATCTGTGTCTGTTGTTTAAGTAACAGCAGATTTTTCAGGTTACGACTCCTCAATAACGCCAAATTAAAAAAATAACCGTGCAGGCCGTCAATGCTGATATTACGTTTTCCGGTTTCTTTTTTGAGTGCCTTGAGTGCCGCATCAAACAACTCAAGCGCTTCCTCATTACTGTTTTGCAGGAATCGTAGGGTGGCCAGTAATTTAAGCCCCTCTGCTGATAAATCATCGACTAGCCAAAGCTCGGCATCATTCACGTTACCGCGGAGCAAGCGCTGTTCAATAACCGTGTGCACGATATCTAAATTATCGGATTTAGTCGCACCAAAAAACTGCTCCACTAATTGATAGTACACTGACACATCAGTTAGATACGCACGACTATCCAGTAAAAAATACCTTAAAAGCTGAAATTTAATGTTATCCGACAAGGATTCAAACCAATCGGCATCATAATCATTGAAAAAAATCCTATTGATATTAGCAGTAAACTGTTGCGGATATTCGGTATGAAAACGCTGCATATTGGCTGCAAACGCGGATTCGTTGCCTTGGTACAAAAAAATACGCAATTGTTTTATAGCATGGAACGCACTGATTCTGGTTGCATAATAATTAGGTTCCGCAATAAGTAACTGTGCCAACTTGTTAAACCAGGCTTCTTTAACGGCACGCCGCATCAGCAGTTCGGCAATATCATCATTACAACGCCAACCATCCTGAGTGATAACCATCAAGTTGGATTTTTGTAATTTTTCCCGCAAAGGCCTGTCAATCAAAGCTATTATT
>CAIYRS010000085.1 GCA_903928685.1 uncultured Methylococcaceae bacterium | reverse complement strand
TCTTGCCCGCGCTGGCGGGCAAGATGCCCGCGCTCCGATTGCGCTCATTCCCAAGCTGCGGCTTGGGAATGCAGTAAGGAAGCTCTAGCTTCCTGTCGTGCTCGAAGCTAGAGCTTGGTAACCAGTAAATAGTTGTAGGTCGGGTTAGCGATAGCGTAACCCGACGTAATCAACACCCAAATGTCGGGTTACGCTATCGCTAACCCGACCTACGAGTAATATGCACAACAAAAACATAATCGTAAGGCCATAACATGCACCAGCAAACCCTTCAAAATTTGCAACACTCTCATGATTTTGCCGTCATCAACAAAAAAGGTGAACGCCGTACCAAGCAGGTTTTGGTGTTAACTTTGCTGACCATGTTGCTGGAAATCGCGGCGGGTACGGTGTTTAACTCCATGGCTTTGCTGGCGGATGGTTGGCACATGGCGACCCATGTTGCCGCGTTTTTGATTACCTTGTTTGCCTACCGTTATTCGCGTATCCATGCCGATGACCAAACCTTCGCCTTTGGTGCTGGCAAAGTCGGCGTTCTGGGTGGTTTTGCAAGTTCCATCGCCTTGAGTGTGGTGGCGTTGATGATGGCGATAGAAGCGGGCGAGCGTTTGCTTACGCCGCATAATATCCAGTTTGATGAAGCGACCTTAGTCGCTTGTTTTGGTTTATTGATAAATGTCATTTGTGCCGTGCTGCTGCGCGACCACCATCACGACCACCACGGTCATCATCACGGACACGACCACGATGATCACGATCATCACGAAGGCCATCATGGACACGACAGCAACTTAAAAGCCGCTTACTTGCATGTCTTAGCCGATGCGTTAACTTCGGTATTGGCGATAGGCGCTTTATTGGCGGGTAAATATTATGGTTTGAATTGGCTGGATCCGGTTATGGGCTTCGTAGGGGCTTTAGTCATTAGCCATTGGGGTTATCGCTTGGTTAAGGAAACCGCGCCGATATTAATTGATGAAAGCGTTTCCTTGGCGGACAAAAAAGCCATCATTGAAGTATTTGAAAATGATGCCGATAACCGCGTCGCGGATTTGCATATCTGGCGCGTAGGCCCAAAACATTTTGCCTTGTTGGCGGTCATTGTTTCCGACCATCCCAAATCGCCAGAACATTACAAACGCTTGCTTAATGGCTTTGGGCAGTTAGCAGGCGGCGACCGTCTTGCCCATGTCACCGTAGAAGTGCATCCCTGTAACGGCAACGGTTGCCAAGGGATAGTCACAGGAGAGTAGCTTATGCGTATCTTATGTCTTTTAGCTTTGATAATCATTGTCATACTTGAAATTGGCCCCATCCCCATTACTGGCTTGTTATTGATGTGGGTGGTGTTGTTTCGGCCTATATGGTTTTACAACTTAGTCATGGCAATCTACGATAACCCAAGCAGAAAACACCCACCCCGAAAACACCTTATTCGCAAACATTAAGGCCTTGCATGAATCCAATCTTATCGCGCCCCGCCAAATTCCGCGCCTTTGCCTTCTTAAGCTTGCTGTTGATGGCTTTGGGCATACTCGGCGGCATGATCCTGCATAATTTCCATCATTTTGAAACCGTGCTCTCGTATGTGAATTACTCGCACCGCATCCAAACAGTTTCCGTTGGTTTGCAACAGTCGTTGATTGCTTACATGCTTGATGGTGCCGCCAGTTCTAAAGCCGATGCCCTTGGCAAAACTTTGGCGGAAATCGATAATTTGGTAGCAGATAATCAGTATTTATCGGATGCTACCAAGACCAATTTGGAAATGGTCAGAAATAGGCTGACCGATTTGGCTTCCTTAGACCAGCCAGCAAAAAACGCGCATTTAACCGATGCTTTGAAAATCATGGGCGATACCCTCGACCACGAAACCTTGCACCGCGAGCAATTGCTGGAGGAAATCAATTTTGATACCCAGCGGGAATTGTATTCGGCGTTGATTATTTTTTCTTTGTTGATGCTAGGGGCGATTTTATTTTTCCATTACCGTATTTTGCATCCCTTAAATGACTTGCGGAAATTGCTTGAACGCTTAACCGACGAGAATTACACGCCGATTAATACCGATCATCTTGATCCGCTGCTATTTCCGGTATTTAAAAGTTACAACGACATGGTCGCGCATTTAGCCGAGCTGGAAGATGGCAAACGCCTGTACGCGCAATCGTTACAACGGGAAGTGCGCTTGGCTACCCAAGCCTTGTTGGAGCAGCAACACAGCTTGGCGCGGGCGGAGCGCTTGGCGGCGGTGGGTGAGGTGGCAGCGGAGTTGGCGCATGAAATCCGTAATCCTTTGGCAGGCATACAAATGGCCTTCAATAATTTACGCCGCGAAATTGATAACGAACAGCAGCAAGAACGCTTGGATTTAATCGGTTCGGAATTAAAACGTTTGGCGGTGTTGCTCAGCGATATGCTCAACCAAAGTCGGCATACCCCAGAAATACCCACGGATTTTGATGCCGCTGTCTTGATTACCGATTTAATCAAACTGACTCGTTACCAAGTGGTGGAAAGCATTCAGCTAGATACTGACATCACCGAAAATTTACTGGTACATTTGCCGGAAAGTGGCTTGCGGCAAGTGTTGCTGAACCTGATTTTGAACGCCGCTGATGCCATGGATAACAACATCGGCAGCATCCGATTGTCCGCACGTATCGAACAGCAAACCTTGCATATTAGCGTTACCGATAATGGCCCGGGGTTTTCCCAAGATATGTTGGATTACGGTATCAGACCGTTCCGCACCAGCCATTCACGCGGAACTGGCCTAGGCTTGGCAATGGTGCAGCGTTTTGTAAAAAACAGCGGTGGCACAATAAAACTGGCAAACCAACAACCGCATGGCGGGCAAGTTACGGTGTTGCTACCGATACAGGTGTTGTGAAATTTCAGGTTTTAAATAAGAAGGAGCGCGGGCATCTTGCCCGCCAGTGCGGGCAGGATGCCCGCGCTCCAATTAGGCAAGTGCCAATACAAAAATATAACTAACTTATGTTACGTAGTAACGCGCTTTTTCCCGTTTGCCGCGTCGAGCACCGCAGCATTTGTCGGGAACAGCCCGAAGGGGTGCGGCAGGGAAGCCGCAAGGCGGCAAAGGGGCAGGAAGCCCCTTTTGCCGTCCCCCGACAAATGCGAGGAGCGCAAGACATGCGCGGCTATCGGGCCGGCTTTTCTTTGGCTACTTGCTTTTGGCG
>CAIYRS010000084.1 GCA_903928685.1 uncultured Methylococcaceae bacterium | reverse complement strand
GGTTTATTGGGTGTTGGTGTAGAACGTGGAGTTTTGTTGTTAAAAGAGACTTGCGTCAATTAAAATTCGTACTAATGACGAGCTTTTTCAGTGCAAAGATAGTTTTTTTAGTCAAATTGGTGCAGGTTATCTTCTGCAAACGTTGCTTACTGTGTAGTTAAATTTATCGGGAACTCGACGAGGGGAGGTGGATGCTAAGTTTTTGCAAGTAAAAAAAATGCGCCCGTAGGCGCATTTTTATCATGATTAAGCGAATCTATTAATTAAAAAGTGATGGTCATATCCGTTGACATCAAGATTTGACTGGTTTGGTCGCTGTTGCCAAAAGGCTTGTAAGTTGAGCCATCTGGATTATTACCATCTACCCAGTCATAGCGTACGTTCGGACGAATATTCAGCCATTTTTTAGGTTTGTAATTCATGCCCACAGTAAAGGCATACCAGCTGGCAGCAACACAACTCGCTCCATAGCTGCCGTTAGCATAAGCACCGCCTGCGTAACTATAGCCGGTGTTGTCAGTTGCTGCCGCTACACGTCCAGGCGAGCAAACCCGAAAGCCGTTTTGATCACGAAACCACTCGCCACGAACACCGATTGACAAATTCTCTTTTATGTCGTAGTAAGTATGAGTGTTAATACCATACCATTGAGCATCAACATTATTAGGGGTTGCAGTGGTAAAGTTGTAAGTATTATTTGCAAAGCCATTATCATGTTGAACGATCAAATGGGTTTTTTCAGTCACGTTATGTTTAAGTACGACGCTATAGAGCGCCCATGCGCTGCTATTTTGCTCTGAGGTTGCAGAATAGGTGCCTGATACGTTAGCTGAAGTGCCTTTGTCATCACTGGTCCAAGTGGTGCCAAATAAGCCACCCCAGTTACCCAAGCCTTGGTTAAAGCCACCATCCCAGCCACCAGTCGCGCTACCCGTGGTTACGCCACCCATGGCTGCCCAGTTTTTATCAAATGAATAGTTACCCATCACGCCGGTATGGGTGAATGGTTCGCCATATTGCATGGTGTAAGCATGGCTGTAGAAAAAGTTGTCTGGCGCAGGTACGGTTTCATAACCGATTGGCGTATAAAAGTGACCGACTTTAATGTTAAGGCCGTTACCTACTGGTGCGTAAATTTCCGCGTAAGCATTTGGCAATGCCAAACCGTAGAAACGGTTGTTGCCATTGGTGGAAGTGCAGTAACCTGTGCAATCTCTTAATAAATCTAAGTCCCAGCCAGGATTGTTGCCGGAATAAGCGCCGTAAGCTTGTGTATAGGCAGCATCAGTACCGAACATAACATCAAGACGTGCGCCGAAATCCCATGCGCTGCCTTCAGTGGCAACGGCTTTTTGGATGTAAGCATTCAATTGGTTTAATTGTGGCTCGCTATCGCGGTCGCCGAAAGTTACGGTGCCGTTGTAGTTGCCTTGTTGATTTCTGCCATTAACACTGATGCCGCCGTTTGCCCAAGCGCCAGCAGTAATGTTAAAGCGTTTAAGTTCTTCTACTAGCCCGTCAGAGGCATAAGCATTATTTATCATTGTTGCAGACAAAATACTGGTTGCCGCTACAAACATCAGTTGATTCTTGCGTTTAATGTTTTTCATCTTAATTTTCCTCATAGGTAAAGCTTAATAATAAACTCGATTGTTGTTGTAAGGCAACATTTATTGTCATTTTCGCATAAAACACTAATAACACACGAAGCATTATGTATGCCACAACTTTATAGTGCTGTAAAACAAGGAATTATGCAACATTTATCGTTGTTTAAATGACGCGACTGCACATTGGTGGTGCGTATTAGTGAATTTGTTGGTTTATGGTAGTGCGATTTCTGTTGTCTGGATGCAACATTTGCTTTGAAAATTAGTTGTTAATTTGTAAAAGTGGCTGCTTAAAAATAGCCTTTAGGGTGCGTCTACTTGCCATTCCTGCGGTATTTTTATTGGCTAATACAGCAAAAAAAATGGTATCGTTAGTGTCCGACAAGACGCACAGATTGTGTACAAAATCATAACAACTATTAATAGGAGATAATCAATGTCCGTTGAAAACGTACTCAAAATGATCCAAGAAAACGACATTAAATTTGTCGATTTCCGCTTTTGCGATACCCGTGGCAAAGAACAACACGTTACTTTCCCTGCCCACACTATCGACGAAGACACCTTTGAAGAAGGCAATATGTTTGATGGCTCTTCAATTGCTGGCTGGAAACACATTAATGAATCAGACATGATTTTGATGCCTGATGCTAGCACTGCCGTTATTGACCCTTTCTTTGATGACACTACTTTAATTATCCGTTGCGACATCATCGAGCCTAAAAACATGCAAGGTTATGAGCGTGATCCACGTTCATTGGCAAAACGCGCTGAAGCTTATTTGAAATCTACTGGTATTGCAGATACTGCGTTCTTCGGCCCAGAAAACGAATTCTTCATCTTCGACGACATCCGTTGGGGCACTGACATGAGCGGCTCTTTCTATAAAGTTGACTCACAAGAAGCGGGCTGGAACTCAGAAAAAGTTTATGAAGATGGCAACATCGGTCACCGTCCTGGCGTAAAAGGTGGTTATTTCCCTGTGCCACCAGTTGATTCTTTCCAAGACATGCGTTCTGCCATGTGTCTTACTTTAGAGCAAATGGGTCAAATCACTGAAGTACATCATCACGAAGTGGCAACTGCAGGCCAATGTGAAATCGGCGTTAGATTCAACACGTTAGTGAAAAAAGCTGACGAAGTATTAGGTTTGAAATACGTTGTCGCCAACATCGCCCACGCCTATGGCAAAACTGCCACGTTCATGCCAAAACCATTGGTTGGCGATAACGGCAGCGGCATGCACGTTCACCAATCATTAGCTAAAGACGGCGTTAACTTGTTCTCTGGCGATTTGTACGGTGGCTTGTCTGAAACTGCCTTGTACTACATCGGCGGTATCATTAAACACGCAAAAGCTTTGAACGCTTTCACCAACGCCTCAACTAACAGCTACAAACGTTTAGTACCAGGTTTTGAAGCGCCTGTTATGTTGGCTTACTCAGCACGTAACCGTTCTGCGTCTATCCGCATTCCTTTCGTAGCCAACCCAAGAGGCCGTCGTATCGAAGTGCGTTTCCCTGATTCAACTGCAAACCCATACTTGGCATTCTCTGCCATGTTGATGGCAGGCTTAGATGGCATCCAAAACAAGATCCATCCAGGTGAAGCAATGGACAAAGACTTGTACGATTTGCCACCAGAAGAAGAAAAAGCCATCCCACAAGTTTGCCACGCTTTTGACCAAGCTTTAGAAGCTTTGAATAATGACCGTGAATTCTTGACTAAAGGTGGTGTATTTACCGATGACGTAATCGACGGCTACATCGAGCTGAAAATGCAAGAAGTTACCCGTTTACGCATGAGCACCCACCCTGTTGAATACGATATGTATTACAGCTTATAAAATATGCCCAATTTGGGGCATATATCGCTAATGTAGGGCAGAATAGCCTTTACATGCCGTAAGCAACAATAAAACGCCCCGTAATGGGGCGTTTTTTGTTTCTGTCACTTAATAAATGCTTTTCTCTGGTGCGCTCGCTTTTAAAGACCGCCTGTAGTTGCCATTAAACACCAACAGCAATTCTGGTCTGGAACTTGCTTTAAGGAATGGAAACTGCTGCCAGCAGAGAACACCCAAATAATTCAAATAATGTATAAGCGCCTACTTGATAATCTTAATTCCGCGGTTTTATTGTTTAACAACGAATTGATCCTGACTTACGTCAACACCGCAGGCGAAGAGCTACTAGCCGATAGCGCACACCATTTAAAAGGGCAATCGGCTTTAGAATTATTTAAATCCTCCGATCAAGCCTTATTGGTTAATTTGCGGCAAAGCTTAAGCGCACAAGAGCCACTAGTGGAGCGCTCATTAAACCTAAACCGAATCGGGCAAACCGTTACCGTTAACATCAGCATCACGCCGCTGCTAAAAAAAGAAAAAGTCGTGGAATTGTTGCTGGAATTACAGCAAGTCGATAACCATTTACGCATCTCCAAGGAAGAGCGGTTAATCACCCAGCAAAACACCGCCCGTTTACTGGTAAGAGGCTTGGCGCATGAAATCAAAAATCCCTTAGGCGGCTTACGCGGTGCGGCGCAATTATTAGATTTGGAAATAGATGATCCCGAATTAAAGGAATACACCAAAATCATCATTGCCGAATCAGACCGCCTGCAAGGCTTGATGGATAAAATGCTCGGCCCCAACAAACTGCCCAACAAAGCCGCCTTAAATATCCATGCGGTATTGGAGCGGGTACGGCAATTGGTGCATGTGGAATCCAGCGGCAACCTCACTATCAAGGCCGATTACGATCCCAGCATCCCAGAATTACATGCCGATAAAGACCAGTTAATCCAAGCCATACTTAATATTACCCGCAACGCCGTACAAGCCACGGAAGGCAAAGGCAATATTATGATTAGGACGCGCATCCATCGGCATCTGACCATAGGCCGCAAACATTACAAACTGGCAGCCAAAATCGACATTATCGACGACGGCCCAGGCATTGATACCGACATGATCCAGCAGATTTTTTACCCGATGATTACCGGGCGCGCCCAAGGCACAGGCTTAGGATTATCGATAGCGCAATCATTGATAAACCAGCACAACGGCTTAATTGAATGCAACAGCGAGCCGAAAAACACCGTTTTTTCCATCTACCTACCTATTCTCAACCCAGGTGACCAGCAATGAACAAGCCCGAAACAGTCTGGATTATTGATGACGACAAATCCATCCGCTGGGTCGTTGAAAAAGCCTTACAGAAAGCCGCCATCGAAACCCGCAGCTTTTCTGGCGCAAAGGAATTATTGACCGCCCTTGAAAATGATTTGCCAGACGCATTAATTACCGACATTCGTATGCCGGGCATGGACGGCCTGGAGCTTTTGGAGCGGGTACAAAAAAGCCATCCTGAGCTGCCAGTTATTGTCATGACTGCACATTCCGACTTAGAAAGCGCGGTATCCGCTTTTCATGGTGGCGCATTTGAATACTTGCCAAAACCTTTTGACATAAAAGAAGTGGTCGATTTAGCGCATCGCGCCTGCATCCACGGTCGGCAACAACAGCGCCCGCAAGCCGATGAACTGGTCACTATGGAAGCCACGCCGGAAATCATCGGCGCAGCCCCTGCCATGCAGGAAGTGTTCAGAGCCATAGGCCGCTTGGCGCGTTCGCATATCACCGTATTGATAAATGGCGAGTCCGGCACCGGCAAAGAACTGGTCGCCAAAGCCTTGCACCGCCACAGCCCGCGTGCCAAAAATCCGTTCATCGCCCTTAACATGGCGGCGATTCCAAAAGACTTAATGGAATCAGAATTGTTTGGTCACGAAAAAGGCGCGTTTACTGGCGCAGCCTCACGTCGTGCCGGACGTTTTGAGCAAGCCAATGGCGGCACATTATTTTTAGATGAAATTGGCGATATGCCTGCCGAGCTGCAAACCCGTTTGTTGCGCGTTTTGGCAGATGGTGAATTCTATCCAGTCGGCGGACACGCATCTATTAAAGTGGATGTCCGCATCATTGCCGCTACTCACCAAAACTTAGAAATATTGGTAGAACAAGGCCGCTTCCGCGAAGATTTATTCCATCGCCTTAACGTCATCCGCATCCACATCCCGCCGTTACGGGAGCGTAAACAAGACATACCCTTATTGCTTCGGTATTTTCTAAACCAAGCTTCAATAGAGCTAAACACCGAAATTAAAGTGCTAAAGCCCGATGTAGAAGCTTTTTTAAGCACCTTAGAATGGCCCGGTAACGTCCGGCAACTTGAAAACAGCTGCCGTTGGCTGACAGTGATGGCATCTGGGCGGGAAATCCATTTGCATGATTTGCCGCCAGAACTATTAAACGCCCCTGCTGAAAAACAAAGCGCGGGTACGGATTGGGAATCGCTGTTGCGGCTATGGATAGACCAGCAATTAGTATCCAAAGAAGCCGAAGTTGCCAAACAAACCATTCCCACCGTGGAAGGTATTTTGATTAAAGCCGCCTTGGATTTTACCCACGGCAAACGCCACGAAGCCGCCATTCTGCTGGGTTATGGGCGCAATACCTTAACCCGCAAGATTAAAGAATTGGGTATTGAAGATTGAATGTTAAGTGCCGTTGCTGACGGTGCTTAATACTGGAGTCCAAAACATGTTTTGGACTCCAGCAATAAAACCAAGCCCCATCCACATTAAAACCCCAAAGACGTCCTCACAATCACATAATCGCCGGGCAGGTGATTGTTGACATCAAACTCATGCAGCCATTTCGCGGTAAACGTCACATCTTTTCCCCCTAGCTTAGGGCTGTACATAATCGCCGGGCCAATGCTGCTGTATTCCGCCAACGGTAACGCGCTCGTGACGCCTTTGCCAGAATCAGGTGTCACTTGCCGATAATACGAACCCGCGATACCTAAACCAAACTGCGGGTTGAAATAATAACCGCCAAAATAATCATAATGCAGCTCATCGCCAGTACGGTATTGGCTGGCGGGGTTTTCACTGTTGACCATATAACCCAGCACCATCGATAACTCCAATCCGGTGTCTTTCGGTTGCCAAGTGACGGCTAAATTGGTGTCCGACGTCCAATAATTACGCCCGGCATTCAAGGCGCGGGTTTTGCTGTACGAACCCGTGGGCATCACCACACCCTCAAACGCCAACAACGACACATCCCGCCACTGCCACGATAGCGCAATCGGCAACGCATACATATCACCTGCGCCCGCGCGATTATCGCCAGAGCGCGTGCCATCCGCTGCGGTGCTGTTGTAACTGGTGTGCAGTACATAAGGAAAAAAACCAACCCAATAATTACCGCCCGCGATTTTTTGGTCGGTAACGCGAATAATGCCGGGCAGCTCAAACAACAAATCATAATTATTCCCGGTATCACCCGCCGAATAATAACCGCCGAAATTACTCAAGTAATTGCCGGGGGCAGGCGCGGTGGCCATTCCAAAATCGCCATAAAATCCTGGCATATAACTACTGCCGCCATTTTCGGCAGCGTTGGAGAATGGCGAAAACAACATTGCCGAAGCTATCAGCAAGCACAAGTATTTGATCTTTAACATCTAGGGTAGGGGAGAATTTTAGTTTGCGGGGGGTATGGCGGGTAAATTAATAGTCACTTGTGTGCCGACATGTGGGGTGCTGGCGATAACAATCGTGCCGTTCATTAAGGTCATAATATCTCTTGCCAATGACAAGCCTAGGCCAGTGCCTAGGGTATTGCCGCTTTTATCGGCGCGATAAAAGCGGTCGAAAGCTTGGGCTATTTCGTCCGATTTCATGCCGATACCAAAATCAACAATTTCAATGGCAACCCATTGGCTGGCTGCATGGTATTTTGTAAACACCGATACCGAGGTATCGTTGCTGGAAAATTTGTAAGCATTATCAAGAATATTCCACAACACCTGCTGAAATCTCAAGGCATCAACATTTACCATGAGATCATTTTTTAAAGGCACAAAATACGGGGCTTCCCGTAATTTTGGTACAGAAAAATTATTGATAGCCGAAGCCAGCAGCTCTGAAAGCGAATGCGGCATGATGGTAAAGTCACTGCCGGAACGCTCGGCTATTTTGGTCAAATCCAATAATTCGTTAATCATGTTGACCAAATGTTCGGCCTGCTGGTGGATGTGGGCAATAATTTCTGGCTGCATGTCCGGCGTTATCAGTTTTGACAGTAATAATTCTGAATAGCCAAAAATACTGCTCAACGGTGTCCGCAATTGATGGGTCACATGGGCAAGAAAATCATTTTTAATCCGGTCAACTTCTTCATTTTTAGTGATGTCATGGAAAAAATACACTTTTCCAGATACTTTGTTATTGGCTTTATAAATCAATTGCATACCGCACAATAACGTCGTTGGTCTAGGCCGTACCAACTCAATGCGTTCAGCATCGTTAGTTGGCGATAAATTAAACGGGGTTTTAGCTTGCGAAGACATGCGCTGCAAAAATGCCGATTCCGACAACCTTAGCGTTTCGGTTTCGCTAATGCCTAGCAACCTGTTTATAGCGTGATTACAAAGCACAATGGCATTGTCATCATTCACCAGTATGTAACCACTTTGGCTGACATCGAAAATCGCCTGTAATTGATCGGATTTTTTCTGTAACTCTTGTTTTGCTAAAGCGCGGGCTTCTTTGGCAGCATCCAATTGCTGGCTCATTTTAAAAATGCCTTGCGCGGTCGAATCCAGCTCGTTGACAGCAAAGCTAAGTGGCGATTGCATGGGCATACCAGCGGCAATGGTGGCTACAACATCATCAATTTTTTTCAGTGGCTCAGAAATTGACAAGCTCATCTTAATTGCCCGCCTATGCAACACCAGCAAGAACAGGCTATAAAACACAATCATCCCAAATATCATCAGCATGGCAATGTTTTGTAAGCGTTTAGCCAAGGTATTCGCTGGGTTTAAAACGGTTTTTTCAGGGGCGACAATAATAATTTTCCAATCGGTGGATGGAATCGTCGCCCATGCCAACAAGCTGTCATTCATGAGCGTGACTTTTTTATAACCAGCCGCCGTGTTTTTGATGGCTTCCGCCACCGCTGGTTTTAAATAGATATTAAATTCTTCAGGCCGAAAAGTGTCTTTTTTGACATTTTTGGCATTGCCGTCATTCACCAAGCCATTGATGCCCCATTCAGTTTCCGCAAATTCCGGCACAGCCAAAATAGTACCGCTACGGCTAATCAACATGCCGTAGCCATGCCAAGGAATATCCAATTTTTTTACCGCATCGACAATGCTGGCGATAGTGATGTCAACGCCGACCACGCCTTCCAAAAAATCGCTTTTCTGTTGGTTGTACACGGGGGCAATACAGGAAGTCATCCAGCCTAGGCCCGCCGGATCGGAATAAACATCCGTCCACACCGTACCGCGCTTGGGGTTGTGTTTGCTATCCGCTTCGTAATAAAAATTATAGCTAGGGATATTCATTTTCCCCGTGTACTGGCTTATTACCTCAAAGTACGGATAAATTCGGTTTAATGAATCAAATGTATTGATATACGTTTGCGCCACCAACGGAAACATTTTTTTAATACCGATTAGCGCCGGATCAAGCGCAGCCGAATGCAGGGCTTTGTCGCGTTCTGCTTTGCCAATTGGCAGTATCCCTGAGTAAAACACCGCGCTGCCGCCAGTATCTTTAAAGGTATAAAACGCGCCATCGGGCGAATAGCGAAACCGCGCCGGATTGTCGCTTGCGGTTGCTTGTTTGGCGGACATCACTGTCGCCGAAAAATCTTGCAGATAGCGGGTAGCGTTGCTGATGTCGGTGAGTTGGTGGTCAATCTGTACCGCTTCCCGCTGGGCAAGGTGGGTTAATTGATGCTCAGCCAGCGCATTAATGGTGTGGATGTTTTCCCGATTGGAAAATTGATTGCTGAAAAAATACACGCCGATAAGGGCAATCTCCAAAATCAGCAAGGGCAGTAGCGACGCCTTAAAGTAAGACCGCCAAACCCATTGGAAAAGGCTTAAGTGGGTTTCGGCCTTAGCGATCATTAGTGGCAACAGTCTCAAGAGGTTTTGCAGACAAACCTAAAGCCATCGCGCGTTGGGCAAAAATGTTTTCTAAAGTAGCAAAAGGGATGGGTTTGCCAAGAATGGTGACCGATTCAGGTAAGCCGCCGCGACGTTGGATTTCATCCGAGCCCAATGCCGTTATCACCACAATCCGCAAATTCTGATGGGCTTTATCGGCTTGTAGCTCGCGAATCATTTCAAAACCATCGATGTTGGGCATACGTAAATCCGTCAGTAATAAATCGGGTTGGTGCTTGCCTAGTAGCCGCAGGCCTTCATAGCCATTTTGGGCGCTATGCAAAATATACGGCGTTTTAAACGTCTGAAAGCGTAACTCACAGAGCTGCCTGATAAGTGGGCTATCTTCAACTTGCAGCACTATCAATGGCCTAGATTCTGCGGGGTTTAGCTGTTGTTTTTCTTCAGGAAGTAATTGATATAAATGCGCTTTATCAATTCTTCGGTGTCCGCCTAAGGTTTTGCTGGAAATGATTTTGCCTTCATCTATCCATTTTTGAATAGTGCGCTGGCTAACGTTCAATAAGCTGGCCGCCTCTTTTGTTCCAATCCAAGATTGCGATTTTATTGTCATTTAGTGCACCCAAAAGTAAGAAATGTCTCTATTTTAGCGCAGAAATTCCATGTTCTCTATTTTACGGGATTTTAAATTAAAAGAAATGGAATAAATGGAATAAATGGAATAAATGGAATAAACTATAACCTAGATAATTTAGGCGTTTAAATTGAAGGCTAAAACTGGGTGTTGGCTGTGCTGAAAGCCCCTGCATGGCGACAAGCCATTAAGTCAAGAAAAAGCCCATGAACCAAAGACTTAAACCGTTCGTGCTCGACTGCATGTATGCAGGAGGTAGAGCAACGCAGGAGCGGTTGCCGAGAGCTTGTCGAAGCATGAATGGTTTAAGTCTTTGCTCACGGATTTTTCCGTTCATCCTTCGACAAGCTCAGGACGAACGGAAAAATCCTGCTTCAACCAATATATCCTATTGATAGATATTATAAATTCTTCACTTAATGACAGGAACGTAGGAGCGACAGACAGCCAAACCTACGCCTACAAAAAACGGGAAAATTAACCACTTAAATCCTAACTGACAGTACCAACTATGAAACACACAGACACCGCGCTCATACTGATTGGTTACCAAAACGACTTTTTCTCGCCGTCGGGTATATTGCATAGCGCCATAGAAAAAACCGAAAGCCTGTATTGCGTGCTTGCCAACACCCTCAACCTGATCACCCAGCTTGAGCAAACTCCCGTACCCATCGTGGCAACGCCAATTGCTTTAAGCAAAGATTACCACGAGCTGTATGCCGATCCTGTTGGTGTGTTGAAAGCCATTAAAGAGGCCAAGGCTTTTCAGAAAGGTGAGTGGGGTAGCGCAACCATTGCGGCATTGACGGGATTTGGTGAACGCATTGACTATCTACATGGCAAACACGGTTTTAATGCTTTCGCCAATACCTATTTAGGCCAATACCTCAACGCCAAAGCCATAAAAAATGTGATTATAGCGGGCGCGGTAACCTCTATTTGTGTGGAATCCACTGCCCGCGCCGCTGCTGAACAAGGCTTTAATGTTTATATACTTAGCGATTGCACCGCCGCCAGAACCGTGATTGAGCAAGAATTTTATTGCCAACAGATTTTCCCCATTTATGCTCAGGTTATAGACCACCGAAACCTGCTTGCTTTATTGCAGTTCGCCAACCTATAAACTGATAGAAAATCGGAAAAAACCATGGACATACCTTCTGAAAAATCTTCCGATCAACTTTCTAGCCAAGTCCATTATCGGCTGGTTGAGGCTTTATCGACCTCGGAAAACCGCTATAAAAGCTTGGTTGACCAACTGAGTGAAATCGTACTTGTGCTGGATAATGGCGGACAGATCAAATTCCTTAATCAGGCGTGGTATTGCCATATGGGTTATATGCTTGAGGAATGTCTTGGCAAGTCCATTTATGAATACATCGTCACAGCCGATCTCGCCCAAGCAGCCCAGTGTTTTCGGGCGGAAGAATCCAAGTGTTTTGAAATCCGCTTAGTGGATGCCGAGCAAAACATTTTGTACTTTGAGACCACAGCGACTGGAAAAATTGATCGGCATAACCAGAACGAAATTTTTTGTACCTTAATTAACATGACAGGTCGGGTTAAAGCGGCCTTGGCATTACAAGAAAGTAACGAACGTTTTATTTTGGCGGCGACAGCGGCAAATGATGGTATTTGGGATTGGAATATACTCACCGGTGATGTGTATTTATCGCCGCGCTGGAAAGAAATGCTTGGTTATAGCGATGACGAATTAGAAAACAGCTATGCCACTTGGGCGGATCGTGTCCATCCTGATGACAGGCAAAAAACCTTTGAAATACTGGAAAACTGCGTAGCGGGTGATGAAGCCATCTATGAACACGTCCATCGCCTAAAAAACAAAGCAGGCGAATGGCAGTGGATTTTAGACCGTGGCGTTATCTTGCGTAACAAAGATGGCGTGGTTGCGCGGATGGCAGGCACCCATACCGACATCACTCAGCTTCGGCATATGGAAGCGCAACTGCAGCAGCGAAACGACGAGCTGAATACCCTGTTCAATATGAACCCCGATGGTATTGTCACTTTTGATTTCAATGGTCGGATCAGCTCAATCAATCCGGCATTTTTGGAGATGACCGGGTTTTTACAGGCAGAATTTGAGCAATTATTACGCGATGATTTTATTGAAAAACTCAACACCATTACCGTCTCTGGTAAACCGTTCAAATTCAACGACCCCTTTCTTTATATTTTCCCTAAGGCCGAACATTCAGCTATAGGGCAAGTAAGCGACAGAAAAATGCGGGTGTTAAAAATAACGGTACGATTCGTAAAAACCGTTCGGATTAAAAAAATCCTGTATTTTCGTGATGTCACCGCAGAAATGGAGATTGATAGGATGAAAAGTGATTTTCTCTCTATGGCGGCCCATGAATTACGCACACCGATGAGCAGCGTTTATGGCTTTACCGAATTGCTGATGACCCGCGAATTTGATACTGCCACCCGTCAGCAATTGCTAAAAAACATCCATAGCCAAGCGGAAAGCCTAGTGGCAATGGTGAATGATTTGTTGGATTTGGCAAAAATAGAAGCCCGTGCCAATCATGCTTTCCACATGGAGCTGCAACCCTTAGAACCGATTGTGCAAGAAGTGGTTGATGGCTTTATGTTATCCGGCGACCAGCGGCAAATTCATTTTGCTTTTACCGACATTTGCCATCAAGTTTCATTAGATGCCGAACATATCAAACGCGCCTTAACCAATATAATCAGCAACGCCTTTAAATACTCACCACAAGGCGGCGATGTGGAAGTCCGCGTTATCAGCCAAACCACCGAAACTACCCCGCGCGTCGGCGTGATGGTTAAAGACAACGGCATTGGTATGACCAGCGAACAAATTAGCCATCTTTATGACCGTTTTTGGCGCGGAGAAAATGTCTCCGACATCCCCGGAACGGGTTTGGGTATGGCCTTAGTAAAAGAAATTATGGATTTCCATCAAGGGACGATTGAAGTCAACAGCCAAGCTAATATGGGTACATCGGTAACCTTATGGTTTGACTGTAAGCCTGTATAGCAGTAACTAAGGATTTGATTTTGGCTATCGTTCCCACGCCCAGCGCCACTGTCATTAGGATAGAGTTAATATTTTAAAATCAATGTGTTGTGTTTATGTTGCGACAACTAAAAGTAGGATGGGCTGACGATAGGAAGCCCATCATGGGGTTGTCTTATTTGATGGGCATCCTATCGTCAGCCCATCCTACATATTACATTGGGAAACACTTTAATCTATTGGTTTTTTATGGTTCCCACGCTCCAGCGTTGGAATGCAGCCACTAACGCTCCAGCGTTGCCATTCACCAGCAAACAACGCTGGAGCATGGGAACTATGAAAATACATAATTTTTTACTTTTTAACCTTTCAAATTCCACCAGCAAATATGACCAACGAATCACTTTACCCAATCAAAGTATTAATTGTCGATGACAACGCCCAAATGCGGCAGTTGCTCAGATTAACTTTAAACTTTACCAAATATGATCTTTATGAAGCCAAAGATGCCAATGAGGCAATAAAGTCGGTGATTAAATATTCACCCGATGTGATTTTGCTGGACGTGATGATGCCCGGTACGCTCACGGGTTTGGATGTGTGTGAATTTATCAAAACCTCCTCCATGAAAGACATTAAAGTGATTGTGTTGTCAGCAAAAGGCCAAGAACGCGATATTGAAGCGGGCAAACTGGCAGGTGCGGATGCCTATTTAACTAAGCCATTTAGTCCATTAATGCTGATGAAAACGGTTGATGATTTAATGGGAATAGACTCATCAGAAGGAGATCAATAAATGCCCGGATTAACCACAGCCAAAAACCCACCGACCAAAATTTTAATTGTCGATGACAATCCAGATATTAGGCACTTGTTAAGGCTGACCTTTAGTGATGAAAAATACCAACTGTTTGAAGCTATCAATGGTAATGAATGCTTGGCCATAGCCAGTCGCCAAAAACCCGACGTTATCCTGTTAGATATTATGATGCCAGGGCATTTAGACGGCTTAAGCGTTTGCGATTACCTAAAAGCCTCCGAGCTTAAAAACATCAGCATTGTTTTGCTCACTGCCAAAAACCAAAAACAAGATGTGCTGGAAGGATTTGATGTTGGCGCTGATGCTTATTTCTCCAAACCCTTCAGCCCTAGCGCGCTGATAGATTGTGTGGACAAACTCGCCAAAACCCAAAAGCTGGCACATAAAGGCCTGGGTCTTTTAAGGCAGAAGTTTTTGCGCGGCGCACTACTCGGGACGTTGTTGTGCGTGTTTTCTGCCGCCGCCGTGGGTGTTTACACCGCCTCCACACTGATGGGCATTTTAAGCTACTTCTTGTTATCGGTTTCGGTAGTCACTTTGTTAATGTATTGGTCGTATCGCCAAGAGTCGCGCTCCTTGAAAGCCACGCTGCCGGAATAGCCGCAACATGGTCGATTTATTGCTTTCCGATAAAGCCAATATTGTCATGCTAGATGACAGGCAACATAACTTATTGCCGCTGGCAAAAGGCTTATCCACGTTTTATCAAGTGACGCCATTTTTGGATTGCGAACCGTTTATGGATTACCTTGAAGCCAAAAGTAGCATCGGCTTAATTTTGATTTCCATTGATGCCTTAAACAACGATGGCAAAAACGTTTTTCAACGACTACGAAGCAACCCATTAATCAAAAATGTGCCGATTATTTTGAGCTTATCGCTGCACGACAAGCTACAAGAAGCGGCGGCGCTGGCCTTGGATGCCTCCGATTATTTAACGCGCCCTTATTCCATACCCATAGAGACTGCCCGAATGAAAAAGCTGATTTACAGCTATTTGTCCTTGCAGATTTCATCAGAACAAAACCGCTATCTCAGTAAAGTGGTGCGGGAAAAGTCGCAAAAAATCCATAAAGTACGCGCTGATATTTTGGTCGCCACTACCGATGCTAGCTTTCGTGAACATGAATCGCTGGCGATGCTGTCACGCACCGCCGATGTCCGCGATCCAGAAACTGGCTCGCATCTTAAGCGCATGGCGAATTACACCAAATTGATTGCCAAAAACTTGGGGCTTTCGGCAGCCGTACAGACTTTGCTATTGGAAGCCGCGCCTTTGCACGACATTGGTAAAGTCGGCATCCCTGACGATATTTTGTTGTACCCAGGCAAACACAGCCCAGAAAAAACCAAGATCATGCAGCAACATCCGTCTATTGGTTATGAAATTTTGCACGGCAGTTCATCACTAATCATTCAAACCGCTGCCGAAATAGCCTTAGCGCACCATGAAAAATACGATGGCAGCGGTTATCCAAACGGTTTGATGGGTGAAAACATTCCGCTTTACGCCCGCATTGTTGCGGTGGCGGATGTGTTTGATGCGCTCACATCCAAGCGGCCTTACAAAAAAGCCTGGTCTTTAGATGATGCCGTGGCTTATTTACAAGAACATCGCGGCAACCATTTTGATCCGGTTTGTGTCGATGCTTTTTTAAAAGACTATCCAGAAGTTATTAAAATTTATGAAAAATTTCAAGAAGAGTAAAGCAAGTTTGAGCAGGAAAAATCATGGCTAAAAAATATCTGGTAACCTTTCGTAGACGTTACATACATCGTGTTGTGGTCGGCGTTGAAGCGCCCTCTAAAAAAGTTGCCCTGCAAATGGCAAAAGCCGTGTATGAAAGCAACTCCAAAACCCACGTTTCTGATATTGATAGCGATACCCAGTTGCTCTACGACAATATTGATGATGCCGAAGATGATGCTTTCAGTATTGAAATTAAATCAACCGATGAATTCCCCAAACCCATGGTCGGCATCGTGATGCACGGTTGATAAACACCGACATAGTTTTTATCGTTCCCACGCTCTGCGTGGGAATGCCGCCGCTGACGCTCCAGCGTTGCATCAGCAAACAACGCTAGAGCGTTGGATGATGAATTCCCACGCAGAGCGTGGGAACTATAAATCTACATCGCCAAGGAGCGCGGGCATCCTGCCCGCCCATTGCAGCCAAGGTGACCGCGCCCGACCACAATTTGCTATAGTGACATTTTCGCCATAGTAACCGCCAAATGAATCCTACCGATATCGCCCTGTTTTTCAGCCTTGGTTTCATCACCGCCCTTTTGCCCGGATTTTTCATACACAGAAAACAGCAAGCACAGGCAAACCAATTGGCTACCGAACTTGCCGTCGCCAAAGAAAAATGCCAACAAGTGCAAAGCAAAGATGCAGAATTAAAGCAGCTGCAACACTTGTTAAACCAAGCGCAAGCCAAAAACACCGAGTTGCAAGCGCGTATGGAAGAACAAAGCAAACACGCCGCCGAAAAATTGCAATTACTGCACGATGCCGAAAGCCGCTTACAAACCCAGTTTGAAAATCTAGCAGGGCGGATTTTTGACGAACGCAACAAACAATTCACCGAACACCATAAAACCAGCCTAGACCACATCATCATGCCCTTGCGCGAGCAACTGGGCGACTTCAAGCAGCGCATAGAAACCGTCTACGATAACGAAAACAAAGACCGCATTTCCCTGCGCGAAGAAATTATCTCGTTACGGCGCGACACCGCGCAAATGAACAAAGAAGCCCTTAACCTGACCCGCGCATTAAAAGGCGATAAGAAAACCCAAGGTAATTGGGGCGAGATGATTTTGGAAAAAGTCTTGGAAACCTCCGGCTTGCGGAAAGGTATTGAATACCAAACCCAAGGCGCATTCCGCGATGAAGACAACAAGCTGTTTAAACCCGATGTCATCGTGCATTTGCCGGACAACAAAGACGTGATTATCGATTCCAAAGTCTCGCTGTTGGCGTATGAACGCTATTGCAGCAGCGAAGATGAACAAGAGCGAATTATCGCCTTAAAACAACACACCCAAGCGGTGCGCGACCACATTAAAGGCTTGAGCGATAAGGATTATGCAGGCCTAAAAGGCGTACGCTCGCTGGATTTTGTGTTGTTGTTTATGCCGATTGAATCCGCTTTTATCGCCGCCTTCCAAAGCGATGAGCGGCTGTTTACCGATGCCTTCGAACACAAAATTGTCGTGGTGACACCAACCACATTGCTGGCAACCTTACGCACCATCGAAAATATTTGGCGGTACGAACGCCAAAACGAAAACGCCCGCGCCATCGCCGATAAAGCAGGCGTGGTCTACGACAAAATCCGTGGCTTTGTTGATGATTTAGACAAACTCGGCAAGCAATTAAACACCGTGCATAGCACCTATGATGGCGTGATGAACAAACTCACCCAAGGCAACGGCAACTTAATCCGCCAAGCCAGCAGTTTTGTGGATTTAGGCGTGAAGGTTAAAAAGCAATTGCCTAGAAGCATTACCGAGCAAGCGGGAGTGGATGATGGCGAAGATCGGGGTTTGGATGAGGATTAATGTAGTAAATGTAGGATGGGCTGACGCTAGGAAGCCCATCAAGCTAAGCGACGATGATAGGAGTCCAAAACATGTTTTGGATTCCTATCAAAAAATAACTGCTTTCAACCCAACAACCCCTTAATCTCCGGCACACACGAACCGCAATTTGTCCCCGCTTTCAAGCACTTTCCCACGTCTTGCGGGGTTTTCAAAGCCAACGATTTAATCGCATCACAAATGGTTTTTTCGCCAACATTAAAACAAGCGCAAACTATCGAACCGGCATCAGCCACACCTTGTGGCGGTTTGCCCGTCAACAAAGCTAGCCGATCCTGTTTCGATAGCGCATCCTGAACAAACAAGCTGGTTAACCAATTACGTTCCGGTAAATTAGCGTGGTTGGCGATGAACACCACGCTGTCCAATCGTCCCTCAATAAAACACGCCGCGCGATAATTGCCCAAGCCTTGGTCTTGGTATTCTTGCCATTCTCCGTTGGCATCTTCGCCCAATTGGTTTTGCGCCCAATGATGCCAATTATCGGGTAGCGATTTACCCGCCAATTCGTAGCGATAAAACTGCTCGCCTTTGATTTTCACCCAATAATCGGCATTTAGACCTTTCAGGTTTTTAAAACCTGAAAAGTCTTGCCTCGACAACACAAAGCCATACCAAGCAGCGGCATAAGGCGCGATTTGCACAGGCGTGTGCTTGCATTCCGGCTGTTTGGAGACCGGATCAACCACTGGATTCACCAACGCCCCCATGCGTCCATCGCTAGCGAGTTGCTGCGTCCAGTGCATCGGCACGAAGACATTGCCGCGTTGGATGCTGTCAGTGACTTGCACCCGCGCGGTCATGCTGCCCCAGCGTGTTGCTAAGGTCGCCAAACCGTTGTGCGCTAATTGATAGCTCGCCGCGTCGTCAGGATGAACTTCCACAAACGGTTCAGGTTTGTGTTGGTTGAGTTTACTGGCAAGCGCGGTGCGGGTCATGGTGTGCCATTGGTCGCGTAAACGTCCGGTATTTAAAATCAGCGGAAACTCCGCATCGGGCGCGTTGACAGGTGGTCTGGGGGTAACGGTGATAAACTGTGCCTTACCGGACGGGGTGAAATAGCGCTTATCTGTAAACAACCGCGCCGTGCCGTTGGGATTATTGGCGTTCACAGGCCATTGCACAGGTTGCAAGGCATCATAACTTTCTACGGAAATATCGGCGAACGCGGAAATATCAAAATCCCGGCTACCGTGGTTTTCAAAACCCGATAAGGCCGCATGTTCGCGGAAAATTTCAGCCGGATGAGTAAATGCGAACGCCTCTGCGTAACCCATGCGTTGGGCAACTTGGCAGATAATCCACCAATCGGGTTTGGCTTCACCAATTCCGTTGAACAACGAACGTTGGCGGGAAATACGCCGTTCCGAATTGGTCACCGTGCCGTTTTTTTCGCTCCAACCTTGCGCTGGTAACAGCACATGGGCAAGGTCGGCGGTATCGGTGTTGGCGATGCAATCGGAAACCACCACAAACGGGCAGTGTTGCAGTGCAGCCTTCACCTTGTCGGCGTTCGGCAAACTGACCACCGGATTCGTGCCCATCACCCACACGGCTTTCACTTTGCCCTCGTAAATGGCATCGAATAACGCCACCGCGGGCAGGCCGCCTTGTTCAGGAATATTATCGGTTTGCCAAAACCGCGCGACCCGATCAATATCGCCGGGCGTGGCAAAATCCATGTGCGCCGCCAATTGATGCGCCAAACCGCCGACTTCCCGCCCGCCCATCGCATTCGGCTGACCTGTCAATGAGAACGGCCCCATACCGGGTTTGCCAATACGTCCAGTGGCGAGATGGCAGTTGATGATGCTGTTGACCTTATCCGTGCCGCTAGTGGATTGGTTAACACCTTGGCTGTACAAGCTCATGACTTTTTCGGTGCTGGTGAACCAATCGTAAAACTGCTGTACCGCTTCTGGGGTAAGTTGGCAGTAATCGGCGACTTGCTGGACATTACCCGCCAAGCTGGCGGCGGCGATGGCGGCGGCAAAGCCTTCGGTGTGTTTCTCGATAAAATCAACATCCGTAGGGTACGCTGTGCGTACCGTTTCGTTATTTATCGATACGGCGAAATTGTTGGTACGCGCAGCGTACCCTACATAATTCAACAAACCATTAAACAAGGTCGTATCGCTACCCGCCGCCAACGGCAAATGCAAATCAGCAATATCACATGTCGCGGTGCGGCGCGGATCAATCACTACAATCTTCAAATTCGGATTGGTTTCTTTCGCCGCGCGGATACGCTGGAAACTCACCGGATGGCACCAAGCGGTATTCGAGCCAATCAGCACAATTAAATCCGCCAACTCCAAATCGTCATAACAACCTGGCACCGCATCCGCACCAAAAGCGCGTTTATGTCCCGCCACCGACGACGACATACACAAGCGGCTATTGGTATCGATATTGGCATTGCCGATGAAGCCTTTCATCAACTTATTGGCGACGTAATAATCTTCCGTCAACAACTGCCCCGAACCGTAAATGGCAACGCTGTCTTTGCCGTGCTGGGCAATAGTTTCTAGCAAAGTATTGGCGACCAAATCCAACGCGGCTTCCCAACTGGTCGGTTGACCGTGAATATGTGGCTCCAACAAACGGCCTTCCAACGCCACCGTTTCCCCCAACGCCGAACCTTTCGAGCATAAGCGCCCGAAATTAGCAGGATGCGATTTGTCGCCTTTAATTTGCAGACGGCGGTTTTCTGTATTAACCGTGGCAGTGATGCCGCAGCCTACACCGCAGTAGGGACAGGTGGTTTGGATGGTTTGGGTCATAGGTTTTTTTGGTTGGTGCAATACGTTACAGACGAAGAAAATAGGAAGCGCATCGTTCGCGTGTTTATAGTTAATGTGGCTGATGTAATGTTTACGAACGATGCGCTAGTTCCTTTTATGTCCTTTAGATACCGTTCATCCAATGAATTAACCTAATTCAGAATGATAAGCTTTAGTTACTGGACAGATAACTTCGCCACTCTCTGTTCGAGTACCTCTTCATTCAGAATATTGGCACCCAATGTGTAGGCGTAAGCTGCACTGGGTTGGAATTCAATTTCCACATTATCAAAATTGCCTGTTTTTAAAACAGTTTTAGTGGTTACTAGAATGTCGTTTATCCCATTATTTTTTGCATAGCTTATTACGCCTTTTAATAGCCTTGAATCAGAACAAGGTTGGTCTGACCATTTCACTTCTACACACCAGTCTGGTTTTTGTGTGGCGAAATCAAGCCAAACAATATCCACTTCCCCTGTGTTCCATCGGGCATAATGTAAATTATCAATATTGCCGCTATGAGACCATTGGCTAAAAATGGCGGTCTCCGTCAATGCGCCCATAGCTTTGTGTTCATCATCAACTGGCCCAAATAAAGCCGCCCGCATGGATGGATTAGTCAAATACACTTTAAAAGTGGTTGCCCGCTTAAATGTTTTTGATGAAAAATCAACGCGGTTGACTATTTTTATCAAGAATGCCGCTTCCAAATATTCGATGTATTTTTTGATCGTATTCTTCGATACACCGGATGATTTCGATAAGCTGTCTAAGCTGATTTCATTGCCTGTGTTGTAGGCAATGGTGGTAAACAATTTATTTAGCTCTTGTACGTCACTAATTCCATAAAGGCTAGGCAAGTCTCTAAGCAACACTTTATCTATGATGTCGCTTTTGATGTATCGGGCGCTGTCATTTTTAATAAGGTTTGAAAAAACCGCCTCTGGATAGCCGCCAAAATTTAGGTAATTAATAAATTCTTTATTGAGTTCATAGATGTTTTTGGCAGCCCAGTCATCTTCTTGCCACTCATATTCTTTAACCACTGAGATAATCAAATCCTCAACTTTGCCAATAAACGCCAAATATTCCGCAAAAGTCAGTGGCGGCAATAAAAAGTCGGTAAAGCGCCCAGCCCCAGATTCACGGCTTTTGAGTTTTAATGCCGCTGCTGCCGAGCCTGTGGCAATGAATTTATAAGTCGGGTACGAATCGACCAGCGATTTCAAATGTACTTCCCAACCAGCTAGATATTGGATTTCATCAAAAATGATGAATAAGCCATCATGCCGCTTATGGTTAAATTCACTTTGAAACAGATTGACGATTTTTTCCAAAGAAAGCCCCGTGTACAAAGGCGTTTCCAGTGATACATATAAGATTTTCTTAGCTTCAACGCCTTCGTTGAGTAATCTGTCTACCGCGTGGTAGATCATGACGGTTTTACCCACCCGCCTTGGCCCCATGAGCACGGCGGCGCGATTGATAGATGATTCTTTGACTAACTTAAAAAAGGATGCAAAGTAAAAGCGTCTTGGATAATCTTGATAGCGCTGTTCTATACAGCTTGTTTCCCACCAAGGATTATCAAAATGCAGGCGATTTTTTATTTCTGTTTGCGAGATGGTTAACATTTTTCTTCCATTAAGATCAATTAATTTATCTTAATAATAGTTTTAAGTAATATAAAGTCAATTTATTGATCTTATTTTGAAAATAGTTTCAGGAAATTACGTTGGTGAAGAACCAAAAACCATCCCCTCCCGAATCCCCGCCAAATCCGCCCTTTGCTCCAACAATTCCTGATACCAACCGCCATCAACAGTATCGCCATACAACACCGCGCCAACCAATTTCCCCGCTTTTATCACCAGTTTTTTATAAATTCCCAATGCCGTATCGGTGAAATAAATGTTTTCACAATCGGCGTCGCCTAAAAAGTCGCCGACGGAGAATAGGTTGATGCCTGTTACTTTCAGTTTGGTTGCGGTTGGTAAGGTCAAATACTGCGCCATGCCGTGTTGGCTTAAATGGTTGGCGCAGACTTTGGCCTGCTCAAACAACGGCGCGACTAGGCCGAAGGTATCGCCGCGATGTTGGATGCACTCGCCGACTGCGTAGATGCTGGGGTCGTAGCTTTGCAAGGTGTCGTTGACGACGATGCCGCGTTCGCAGTACAGACCTGCCGCTTGTGCTAGGGCGATGTTGGGGCGCACGCCGATGGCGGTGACGAATAAATCGCAGGGCAGTTCGCTGCCGTCGGTAAAGCGCACGGCTTGTACATGACCGTTGTCGTCGCCCAGTAACGCTTCAGTTTTTGCTGCCAGTTTGAAGTTTATGCCGCGTTCAGCCAGTGCCGCTTGTAGTAATTGTGCGGCGGCGGGGTCGAGTTGGCGGTTCATCAGCACGGCGTGATTGTGGATGACCGTCACGGACATACCGCGTTGCACTAAGCCGTTGGCGGCTTCCAAACCGAGTAGGCCGCCACCTAGCACGACCGCGTGGCGGTGGCTTTGGCTGTAGGCGAGCATGGTTTCGACATCGACAATATCGCGGAAACTGACTACGCCGTCTAAGTCCATGCCGGGTAAATCTGGCCTGACGGCGTTGGAACCCGTGGCGATTAACAAGCGGTCGTAATCGGCGACCGTGCCATCTTGGGCGTGGACTTGTTTTTTGCCGCGATCTAAACGGGTCACGGCTTTGTCGCCGCCTGCGAATAAGCGGATGCCGTTATCGGCGTACCATTGGCGGTCATTAATGAGGATGTCGCCCATGCTTTTTTCGCCTGCCAATACCGACGACAGCAAAATACGGTTGTAATTGCCGTGCGGCTCGGCACCGAATACGGTGATTTGGTATTGCTCTGGCGCGGCGGCGAGCAGTTCCTCGACGGTACGCATACCTGCCATGCCATTGCCGATGACGACTAATTTTTGTTTCACATCAATACCTGTAGGGTACGCTGTGCGTACCTTGGGTTGTTATTCAAGGTAACAAAGGTACGCACAGCGTACCCTACGCCTTGGCTAGTGCGACCATTTACCAACTGACTTGCACCCGCCCGTTGACAATCTGCGCGGCGTAAGCGGGTATCCGCACGTCTGCATCTTCCAAACATTGGCCTGTTAGTAGATTGAAATGTTGCTTATATAAAGGTGAGGCGACTATCGGTTGCCCGTTAATATCGCCAATCAAACCGCGTGATAGCACATTGGCTTGCCCGAACGGATCAAAATTACTGAGTGCGTAAACGTTTTGGCTACTGGCAAAGTAAAAAACCGCGATTTGTTGCTCTTGCACTAAGGCGCAGATGCCGGAATCGGGTTGTAAATCGTCAACGCTACAAACATCAAACCAAACCATCACGCCACCTCCATGATTTTGAAATGTTTGCGTTCGTCTTCGTTGGCGGGGCGGATTTGTCCGCGTTCTTCCACGAAAACGATGTTGTCGTCAGGCAAATCGCTGTTGACGAATTGGCGGAAGCGTTTCAATTTGTCTTCGTTCTCGATGGTGGTCTTCCATTCGCATTGGTAAGTGTCCACCACCCGCGCCATTTGCGCTTCCAATTCGTCGCTTAAGCCGAGCTTGTCATCAATGACTACGGATTTAAGATAATCCAAGCCGCCTTCCATATTTTCCACCCATACCGAAGTGCGTTGTAGGCGGTCGGCGGTGCGGACGTAGAAAATCAGGAAGCGGTCGATGTATTTGATCAGGGTTGCTTTATCCAATCCGGTGGCGAACAAATCCGCATGGCGGGGTTTCATGCCGCCGTTGCCGCAGACGTACAAGCTCCACCCGTTCTCGGTGGCAATCACGCCGACATCTTTGCCTTGGGCTTCTGCGCATTCGCGGGTGCAACCGGAAACGCCAAATTTGATTTTGTGCGGGGCGCGTAGACCTTTGTAGCGATTCTCCAATTCAATGGCGAGGCCGACTGAATCATCAACGCCGAAGCGGCACCAGGTGCTACCGACGCAGGATTTCACCGTGCGTAAGGATTTGCCGTAAGCGTGTCCGGTTTCAAAACCGGCATCAACCAATTCTTGCCAAATGGCTGGCAGTTGTTCCAAACGGGCACCGAACAAGTCGATGCGTTGACCGCCCGTGATTTTGGTGTAGAGATTGTATTTTTTGCCGACTTGACCAATGGCGATCAAACCATCGGGGGTGATTTCACCACCCGCGATACGCGGCACGACCGAATACGTGCCGTCTTTTTGCATATTGGCGAGGAAAGTGTCGTTGGTGTCTTGTAAGCCTAAATGCTCTTGCTTGAGGATGTAATCATTCCAATGCGAGGCTAAAATCGAGCCGACGGCGGGTTTACAAATTTCACAGCCGTGGCCTTTGCCGTGTTTGGCTAGCAATTCGGCAAAGGTTTTGATTTCGCCGATGCGGATCAGGTTGTACAAATCTTGGCGGGTGTAGGCGAAATGTTCGCAAATGTCGGTGTTGACTTCGTAACCGTGTTTGGCAAGTTCGCAATTTAAAACGGATTTCAATAACGGTACGCAGCCGCCGCAACCCGTTCCGGCTTTGGTTTCTGCTTTCAAAGCGTTGACGGTGGTGCAACCTGCGGCGACGGCATCGCAAATCGCGCCTTTACTAACATCGTAGCAAGAACAGATTTGCGCCGAAGCAGGCAAAGCATCAGGGCCTAAACCTGCGGGTTCGCCGGACAAGCGCGGCAAAATCAGTGATTCGGGATTTTCCGGCAGTTCAATGCCGTTTTGGCAGTATTGCAACAACGTGCCGTATTCGGCGGCATCTCCGACCAGCACCGCACCGAGCAAGCGTTTATTGTCGGAACTGACGACTAAGCGTTTATAAACTTCGCTCGCACCGTTTTGGTAGTGGTAAACCAACGCGCCTTGGGTGCGGGCATGGGCATCGCCGATGCTGGCGACATCCACGCCCATTAGTTTCAGTTTGGTGCTCATGTCTGCACCAGTAAAGTGGGCTTCGCCGCTTGTCAATTCGGCAATCACGGTACGTGCCATTGCATAACCTGGAGCGACCAGACCGAAAATCATACCGTTCCACAAGGCGCATTCGCCGATGGCGTAAATATCTGGATCAGACGTTTGGCAGTGGTTGTTGATGACGATGCCGCCGCGTTGGCCGATTTCCAAGCCGCAGGCGCGCGCAATGTCGTCACGTGGGCGGATACCTGCCGAGAACAGCACCACGTCGGTTTCTAATTCTTCGCCATCGGCAAAACACATTTTATTTACACAGGTGGAGCCACCGATAATTTGCGTGGTGTTTTTGTTGGTGTGCACGGTCACGCCCAAGGCTTCAATCTTGCGTCGTAATACCGCGCCGCCGCCTTCATCAATCTGCACCGCCATCAAACGCGGCGCGAATTCAACCACGTGGGTTTCCAAGCCTAAATCTTTCAAGGCCTTCGCTGCTTCCAAACCCAACAAACCACCACCGACCACCACGCCGACTTTGCCCGTTTGCGCGGCAGCGGTCATGGCTTCCAAATCTTCAATCGTGCGGTAAACCAAGCAATTGTCGCGGTCATGACCAGGAACAGGCGGCATGAACGGGTACGAGCCTGTCGCCAGTACGAGTTTGTCGTAATGGATGGACACGCCTTTTGCGGAGGTGACCGTTTTCGCATCGCGGTCTATGGCGGCGGCGCGGTCGCCTAAATGCAGGGTGATGTTGTGTTGCTGAAAAAATCCATCTTCTACCAGCGATAAATCTGCTGCGGTTTTGCCTGAGAAAAATTCCGACAAATGCACGCGGTCATAAGCAGGGCGCGGTTCTTCGCAGAAAGTGACGATGTGGTAATCGGCTGCGGCGGCAGTTTGTACAAAGCCTGCCAAAAAATTTTGGCCGACCATGCCGTTGCCGATAACGACTAATGTTGGTTTCATAACAACCTCTGAGCCTAAATTTTAGGCAAAAAAAAAGCGTCCTGACTGAGTGCTGAGCATTCAGTCATAGACGCCTTTGTCTGTTCGGTTCGACATTGAACCGGAGATTCCCCTACTTTGGGGTTTTTCTCATTAAAGCAATTAGTGTGCCTAATGAAATCTAGTTATGATGGTGTTTTTAATTGCTTGTTTTTTATAGTGTAACTGGATGGTTTTTTACTGATGGCAATATCGGCTTTAATCGGCGATGAAGTTAGTGCGTTTTTTTGGTGCGGATTGGTTTTGCTTGGTGCGTGATTGCTTGGGGATGTTATTTATAACTGATGTTACGCAGTAACACGCTTTTCTCCCGTTTGCCGCGTCGAGCACCGGAGTATTTGTCGGGAATAGCCCGAAGCACCCAAGGGCATAAAGGGCGCGGCAGGGAAGCCGCGCGGCGGCAGATGGGCAGGAAGCCCATTCTGCCGTCCCCCGACAAATACCCCACAGGGCACAAGTGCGAGGAGCGCAAGACATGAGCGGTAATC
>CAIYRS010000083.1 GCA_903928685.1 uncultured Methylococcaceae bacterium | reverse complement strand
TCATCACAGGTTAAATACGGTTCACATTCAGCACCGTTGATAATCAGGGTTTGCACCTGATTTTCCCGCCCCATGTTTAATTTAACGGCGGTTGGAAAAGTCGCTCCACCTAAACCGACAATACCCGCTGCACCGACACGAAAACTAATTTCTTCGGGCGCGAGTGCAAACGGATCTTCAAGCTGCACGATATTAATCCATTCATCTTTACCGTCGGTTTCTAACACAATAGTACGAATCGGCAACGCAGACGGATGCGGCGCGGGGTAATCATTGACATCGACAATCAAGCCAGAGCTGGGCGCATGAACAGGTGCAGAAATCATGCCTTGACTGTAAGCCAGTAACTGCCCTTTTAACACGGTATCACCGACTTTAATCATCGGCTCGGCTGGTTTACCAACGTGTTGCTGTAAGGGAATATACAGTTTTTTCGGTAAGGGAAAACGGGTGATAACGGGTGAGCTTTCGGTCGCTGATTTACGCTCTTCGGCATGAACGCCGCCGCGTAAGCGTGGTTTGGCAAATAATGTTCTTAACATAGCGCGTCAGCCTCTGCTGTAAATCCTAGCTTGGGTTTTTCCCATCGCCAATTGCGCAACGTCACTTCTGCGGGGTGCATTTGTAAACATTCAGTAGGACAAACATCAATGCACTTTTTGCAAGCAATACAGGCATCCGCAACCACCACATGAATCTGTTTGGGTGCGCCAACAATGGCATCGGTGGGACAGACCTTAAAACAGCGCGTACAACCCGTGCAGGTGTCTTCACTGACCCGTGCAACCAATAACTCAGGCTCGGCAACCGTGCTTAAATCAACATCAACGCCCAATAACAGAGCAATCTGTTCCACCAGCGCAGAACCACCTGGCGGACATAAAGTCGGGGCGGCTTTGCCTTCGGCTAAGGCTTCAGCCGCAGGTCGGCATCCTGCAAAGCCACATTGTCCACATTGTGAACCGGGTAACAAGGATTCCAGTTCATTCACAATTGGGCTACTTTCGACTTTCAGATATTTGGACGCAATACCTAACAACAAGCCCAATACCAAACCTAGAGACGTTAAACTGATAATGGCATAAATCACATACATGGCGGCTATCCCGAATTACTTAGTATAAAGCCCAGCGAATCCCATAAATGCCAGCGATAAAATGCCAGCGGTAATAAAAGCAATCGGTGTACCCGCAAAAAGAGCGGGAACTGCCATCAACGCCAGGCGTTCACGCAGTCCCGCAAACAACACCATCACCAAGGTAAACCCTACCGCAGAGCCAAAACCAAAAATCAGGCTCTGCATAAAACCATATTTCTCCTGCACATTGAGCAACGCCACACCCAACACCGCACAATTCGTGGTAATCAGGGGCAGGAAAATTCCTAAAATCTGATACAGCATCGGGCTGGTTTTATGTACCACCATCTCCGTGAACTGCACCACAGCGGCAATCACCAGAATAAAAGCCAGTATGCGTAAAAACTCGATATGTAGCGGCGCGAGTATGAAATGCTCAAGCAACCAACTGGTCATCGCTGCCAGCGTCAATACAAACGTGGTTGCCAAACCCATACTTAATGCGGAATCGAGCTTTTTCGACACGCCCATAAAAGGGCATAAGCCCAAGAATTTCACCAACACCACATTGTTGACCAGCGCGGTGCCAACTAAAAGTAAAAGATATTCGCTCACTGTTGTGTGTCCTAACCGTTTTTACTAATTATCTAGCATGAGTTATGCCAGTATGGAAAAAGCCGCTAAGTGCTTAATTTGTTGGTATTAATGATTAAAAAATGAGGCTAAGAAAGTTTGAATGTTAGGAATAGACGGTTCTCTGTAGGCAATACGACATTTTTACTAATGGCTTGCTACAAGATTAAGGGCAATGGACGTGCCTTATCGTGTTGGACTAGATTAATTACTTTACGAGTTATAGTGAACCCCGAAATCAGGACAATAGTTTAAGCTATAGCCTGTCATGAAAAAGGGTTTAACAATGAGCGAAATTAAACGTAAG
>CAIYRS010000082.1 GCA_903928685.1 uncultured Methylococcaceae bacterium | reverse complement strand
CGAAGGCGAGCTACTTTCTTTTGCGCCGCCAAAAGAAAGTAGCCAAAGAAAAGGCGGCCCGGTTGCCGCTCATGTCTTGCGCTCCTCGCATTTGTCGGGGGACGGCAGAATGGGCTTCCTGCCCATCTGCCGCCGTGCGGCTTCCCTGCCGCACCCCTTCGGGCTATTCCCGACAAATGCTGCGGTGCTCGACGCGACAAACGGGAGAAAAGCGCGTTACTGCTTAACGTCAGTTATAAAAATCAACCCTGACGATTGCAAACCCCAGCGGGGTGGCATGATTATAGAAAAACAACCGAATCCAACGACCAACCCCGAAGGGGTGGCATAAGTTGCCATCATCCTAATTATTTCACCCCTTCGGGGTTGCAATCATGGGCCACGGCGATAGCTATAATCATGGCATCCCTTCGGGATTGTGGATTTTCATATTTCAGAAAACATCTATGTGACAATTGATTACCATGGCTTCCTTAAACTACCATCACCTTCGCTACTTCTGGGTCATCGCCACTGAGAACAACCTCACCCGCGCTGCCGAACGCCTGCACGTATCGCAATCAGCGTTAAGCATTCAGCTAAGAAATTTAGAAGAATCATTCGGGCAAACCTTGTTTGAACGCCAAGGCAAACGGCTGATTTTGACCGAAGCCGGACACATGGCTTTTGATTACGCCAACAGTATTTTTAAAGCCGGGGATGAGCTGCTGAATTTGATGCACAACCGCCCGGTGAGCCAGCGGCAGATGTTGCGGGTGGGCGTGGTGTCGACTTTGTCGCGGAATTTTCAGTTGGAATTGGTCAAACCCGTGCTTAACCGCAGCGATATTGAATTGGTATTGCGCTCTGGCAGTTTGAAAGAATTATTGGGCTTGATGCACACGCACATGCTGGATTTGGTGGTCTCCAACCGCCCGCTGCCCAGAGATTCAGAAAGCAACTGGAATTGCCGATTGTTGGACGAGCAATCGGTGAGTTTGATTGGCAAGCCGGAGGCGGTGAAAGCGCATTTTAAATTCCCTGACGACTTGCAATTTACACCGCTGCTATTGCCCAGTATGGAAAGTGAAATCCGCGCGGCGTTTAATTTCTTAATGGAACAAGCCAATATCCGCCCGTTTATTGCCGCCGAAGTGGACGATATGGCGATGTTGCGCTTATTAGTGCGCGAGTCCAACAGCTTGGCGTTAGTGCCGCCCGTGGTGGTGCGCGATGAATTAAACAGCGGCATGTTGGTGGAACATTACCGCATACCGGATATTTTGGAACACTTCTACGCGATTACGCCGTCGCGCAGGTTTCCGAATAGTCTGTTAAAAGAATTGTTGGCGAAGCATCTGTGATAAAACCCGCCCTGTTTGGCAATAAGATTGTCGCACTACAAAAACTTTCAAATCACCATGAAAACAATGGAAAAATCCGGCCTGTTATTACTGATGGCTTTAGCGCTGCAAAGCCCCGCAATACCCGCATGGGAAGCGATCAAGTGCATTGCGCCCATCAATAGCAATCTGCAAAAACATTGGCGACAGAAAACGCTCCAAATCGTTATCGATCCTCAAACTATCCCAGAAGCGTCGCCGACCTATTTTGCGGTGCTTGAGGCGATAGACCGCATGAACCGTAATCCCAGCAACTTCCGTTATGTTTTTGCTGGTATGGATAAAAACCCTGGCGTTGCTTTAAACAATGGCGAAAGCGAAATTTATAGTAAAGATTTAGGCGCGGCTTTTGCCAACAATTCCGCCATCGAAGAAAGTGATGCCGATTATTCGCCCAGTTGTACCGCCACAGAATCCGACATTATTATCAACAGCCATTACCGACTCCAACGCCCGCCAACTGGTGTAAATAAACTGGCTTTTACTGACGACAAACACCAATTGTTTGTCTACGGCGGCAGCAACGCCCATCTGGTTGCAACGATTATGCACGAACTGGGACATAGCGCAGGCTTGCATCATGAGGGCGAGGTGATGAATTTAATGGGCGGGAATAATCTGTTGGCGACCAACGGCGATAAGGTAGACGCTTATATCGGCGAAGATGCAGCCAATGGCTTAATCGCCTTGCATGGCTTATCGCCACAAGCCTTGGAAGAAATCAGCGTCAGCCATTGGCGTTATGGCGATAAGTTAGCCGCTAAGGATGGCAGTGTTTTTAGCTTGCATTACCGCACCCGGTTATTTGATGCCAACAATACCGAGTTGCCGTTAACCTGCCCTTACCGCCACCCCGACCTTAACGGCGCGTTGATAAGCGCCTGTCCAGAACCTGTTTACCAAGTACACCCAGGCCAAACGGTAAAACTGGAATTCACTTTTGAAAATGCCGGAAAAACCCAAGCTATCGGCATAAACGCCGATTATGTGTTATCAACGGATGCAATCATTGATGACAGCGACCAGCGATTACTTAGCAAAAAATATTTGCTCAAACGCGATGGGCAACCCTCAACCATCAACACCCAAATCACCCTCCCCAAAGCGCTTGCGGCAAATAGTCAATTTTGGTTAGGTTGCCGGATTAACATCGCACGGCGCGGTTTAAAAGAAAGTAATGTGGCTAATAACGTGGCTTATATTGCTATACAAACCCTCAAATCCCATCCGGCATCACCGTCCCGATAGGGCTTCCCGTTAAAGAATACGCCATCCCGCCTGCAATTACTGCGTAGACCAATCTTGGCAACCATTCTGCCAAAGCATCATCGGCTAAGGCGATAGTTTCGCCTTCCAATTGGCTTAAGTGCAGCAAGCCTTGCGCTAATTTGCCGCTGTGTTCACTGCTATTGATGATTTGCAAGGTTGTTTGTGGCATTACCGCAACCGCTGACAACACCGCATAAACGCTGTCGCCACGCTGAGCATTTTTTATGGCGGGCTGGAATGCTGCGCGTAATTGGCTGTTTTTAATACTGGCGATGGCTTTCGGCAAAGCCTCTGAAAACGCCAAACCTGCTTGTAACAGCAATGCTAAGAGAAAAATAAATTGGTGGATTTCCCGCTTGATTAGCCAATTTCCAATAAGCGGCATTGTTAATATCAAACGATGCCACGCTGATTCCACGCCGAGAATTTTTACTAGTGTCGGTAAATTGATTAACAAAGCCACGCCAACGGCAATCTGTAATAAGCAACCAACGGTACTGAACAAATACTCGTCAAGTTGGATTTGCTGGGTGACTAAAGCAGGCAATGGCTGGATAAATATCCCTGCAACCATCATAAAAACAGGTAGATATAATCGCGCTTGGATTTTTTTAACGCGGCTTGCTAACTTGCTGTAATGCTGAAACAACCGCCCATAAATTTCCGCCAATTGCCCGCTGGCTTCAGCGGCTTGAACCAAGCTGTATTGGTTGCTGGTAAACAAACCTGATTTGTAAGCCGCTGATGCAATTGGCTGGCCTGCGTTGAGATATGCTGCCATCAACTGCAATGGCTGCGTTAAGGTTTTCTCTGTTTTCAGCAATAAAGTACAAGCTTGTATCGCCGGAAATCCGGCTATTTCTAAGTTTTTTAATTGCAGAAACAGATTGGCTTGTTGGCTTAACGATAAGCGCGATGTTTTAGGCATAGGGATGATGGTTGTTTATGGGGTTGAATCACTTGAAGCAGCGATACTTTTGGGTCTGGAATAAAAAACATGTTTTTTACTCCAGCATCAAAAAAACAGCAATCGTACAAATCTAAAGTCCTATGGCGCTATCGTTCCCACGCTCCGACGTCACTGCCATTAAGTTAAGAATTAACATTACCTATCAATGAGATAGACTGAATGCGGCAGGATTTTTCCGTTCGTCCTCGACTGAATGGATGCAGGAGGTAGAGCAACGCAGGAGCGGTTGCCGAGAGCTTGTCTAAGGATGAACGGAAAAATCCGTGAGCAAAGACTTAAACCATTCATGCTTCGACAAGCTCAGCACGAACGGTTTAAGTCTTTG
>CAIYRS010000081.1 GCA_903928685.1 uncultured Methylococcaceae bacterium | reverse complement strand
CGCACCCGAAGGCGAGTTACTTTCTTTTGCGCCGCCAAAAGCAAGTAACCAAAGAAAAGGCGGCCCGATCGCCGCTCATGTCTTGCGCTCCTCGCATTTGTCGGGGGACGGCAGAATGGGCTTCCTGCCCATCTGCCGCCGCGCGGCTTCCCTGCCGCGCCCCTTCGGGCTATTCCCGACAAATACTGCGGTGCTCGACGCGGCAAACGGGAGAAAAGCGCGTTACTGAGTAACGTCAGGTATTAATTTTTACGGTGTGCTATGGAAAAAATAAAAGTACTGTTTGTTTGTATGGGCAATATTTGCCGCTCGCCAACCGCTGAAGGTGTGTTTGCCAAGTTGCTGCAAAACCAGCAATTGGAGGCATTTTTCAGCATCGATTCGGCGGGCACACATGCTTATCATGTCGGTGAAGAGCCTGATCCCCGTTCGCAAAAGGCGGCGCGAGAGCGGGGTGTGGATTTAAGTAACATCCGCGCCAGAAAAGTCGTCTTCGGCGATTTTGAAGATTTTGATTTCGTCTTGGCAATGGATGATAAAAATTTCCAAACCTTAATTTCCGCTTGCCCCGAAGACCATCACCACAAAGTATACAAATTCCTGGATTTTGCCCCAGAGCAACCCCTGCGCGAAGTGCCAGACCCATACTATGGCGGCTCTTATGGTTTTGAGCGGGTGTTGGATTTGGTAGAAGCGGCATCCGAAGGCTTGCTGGAAAACTTGCGGCAACAAGGCAAAATCCCTTCATCAAACACCAATTATTGAGGCTTAAAATGGCGATTGTCAGTAATACCGTTAATTATTTAGATGGCGATGTGGTTCTGGAAGCGTTTTTTGCCTTCGATGATGCCATTACTACCCGCAGGCCAGCGGTACTCATCAGCCACACATGGCGCGGTCGCGATGAATTCGTTGCCGACAAAGCCAAAAAACTTGCCGAATTAGGCTATGTTGGTTTTGCCTTAGATATGTATGGCAAAGGCGTTTTGGGTACAAACAACGAAGAAAATGCCCAATTGATGCAGCCGTTTATTGCCGATAGGGCGTTATTGCAACAACGGGTAACAGCGGCATTCAACGCGGTCAGATTATTGCCGTGGGTAGATGATAAAAAAATCGCCGCCATCGGCTTTTGTTTTGGCGGCATGTGCGTGTTGGATTTGGCGCGGACAGGCGCGGATTTGCGCGGCATCGTCAGCTTTCATGGTTTATTGGGAGCGCCTGATAAGCCAGTAGCCGAGAAAATCACCGCCAAAATATTAGCCTTACACGGGCATGACGATCCGATGGGGCCGCCGGAGCAAGTGCTGGCTTTCCAAACAGAAATGACCGCCGCAGCCGCAGACTGGCAAGTACACAGTTACGGCAACACCGTACATGCGTTCACCAATCCCGTCGCCAACAGCCCAGAGATGGGCATGATGTATAACCCCGATGCTGAGCGCCGTTCTTGGCAAAGTATGCAGAACTTTTTGGCGGAAGTGTTTGCTTGATTGTATAGAGAGACGTTGAACAAAGCCTTCGACAAGTTCAGGCCAAACGGTAACTGATTGATTCCGATAGTGCTGGTCTTTATCGTTACCACGTTCCGCTTGGTAATAAGTTCAGCAACGCTCCTGTGTTGCGTAATGCGACGCTAGAGCGTTATAGGCAATTTTTCTAGGCCGTAACGTAGCTGTGTCTCCTGCCTATATCCTTAGTCAATTGTATCTTATTAGTCATAATTTCTGTTTTTGGCCTAGAATTAAGCTAACTAAACCAATAACTGAATGTCTTAATCCCATCTTTTTGGAGCAGTAAACCATGGCGACATATATCGGCACAGCAAATAACGACAGTTACAACGGCACAAGTGGTGATGACACAATTAGTGGCTTAGGCGGTAACGATAGGCTTATAGGTCTGGCAGGTGACGATGTTATCGATGGTGGTGTCGGCAACGATGCCTTGTATGGCGGCAGTGGCAATGATACCTATATTTACGGTATTGGTTATGGTCGGGATACTATTTTTGAGAACAATATTAAGTATGGCTATGGTGGCACCGATCAAGTTATCTTCACTGGCCTTTCCCAAAGCGATGTCAAATTTCAGAAAATCAATAATGGTGTAAATTTAAAGGTAACTATCATTGCCACCAATGAATATTTGATCATCAGCGATGCCTTCAATCCCTTCACTATCTTCCAAGTGGAATCGTTCGTATTTACTGACGGCACACTATCTCTTGATCAAATCAACAGCAAAGCCAATATCGGTGGTGCAGGCAATGAAACCCTTTGGGGAACAAAAGGCAACGACATCTTAGACGGCAAAGGTGGTAACGACACCTTGTATGGCGGCGATGGTAATGACACTTATCTGTTCGGTGTAGGCTACGGTAACGACATAGTTGCCGAATACGGAAGTAATAGCGGTACGTTTGGCTATGGCGGCACCGATCAAGTTATCTTCACTGGACTTTCCCAAAGCGACGTTAAATTCCAAAAAACCAACAACGGCTTGGATTTGAAGGTCACGATTATTTCTACAAACGAAACCCTGACCATCCAAGACGCCTTCTCTCCATATATCGGCTATCAAGTGGAATCGTTGGTGTTTACTGATGGTACATTGACACCGTCCCAACTTAATGCGCAACTCAACATTGGCGGCGCGGGCAATGAAACCCTTTGGGGTACAAGAGGCAACGACATCTTAGATGGCAAAGGCGGCGACGACACCTTGTACGGAGGCGATGGTAACGACACTTATGTGTTTGGCATAGGTTATGGTAACGATACGGTTATCGAATACAACAATCCATTTTCTGCTGGTGGCACCGACCAAGTCATCTTCACCGGGCTTTCCCAAAGTGCGGTCAAATTCCAGAAAACTAACAACGGTTTGGATTTGCAGGTGACTATCATTGCCACCAATGAAACCCTGACTATCAAAGATGTCTTTTCTCCAAATAAAGGCATGCAAGTGGAATCGTTGGTGTTTACTGACGGCACACTGACACCGTCTCAACTTAACACCAAACTCAATATTGGTGGAGCTGGAAATGAAACCCTTTGGGGGACAGGTGGCAATGACACCTTAGATGGCAAAGGTGGCAACGACACTCTGTATGGCGGTGAAGGCAACGATACTTATGTTTTCGGCATAGGTTACGGTAACGATACGGTTATCGAGTCCGGCAATCCAGGCGGTGACGATAAAATTGCTTTCACCAAGCTTTCCCAAAATGCCGTCAAATTCCAGAAAACTAACAATGGCTTGGACTTACAGGCCACTATCATCGCCACCAATGAGACGTTGACCGTCAGCAAAGGCTTCGATCCGTTTATTGGCTACCATGTGGAATCGTTTGTGTTCACTGATGGCACATTAACGCTGGATCAAATCAACACCAAAGCCAATATTGGCGGCGCGGGCGATGAAACCCTTTGGGGAACAAAAGGCAACGACATCTTAGACGGCAAAGGTGGCAACGACACGCTGTATGGCGGCGAAGGCAACGACACTTATGTTTTCGGCATAGGTTATGGTAACGATACGGTTATCGAGAGCAACGGCTCATTTGGTTTTGGCGGTGCCGACCAAGTTATTTTTACCGGACTTTCCCAAAATGCCGTCAAATTCCAGAAAACTAACAACGGTTTGGATTTGCAGGTGACTATCATCGCCACTGATGAAACATTGATTATCAAAGACACCTTCTCTCCGGATCTGGATTTTCACATAGATTTTCTAGTGGAATCGTTGGTGTTTACTGACGGCACATTGATAACATCGCAACTTAACACTCAACTCAATATCGGCGGCGCGGGCAACGACATCATTTTGGGAACAACCGGAAATGACATCTTGGACGGTAAGGGCGGCAACGACACCTTGTACGGCGGCAACGGCAACGACACTTATGTGTTCGGTTTGGGCTACGGTAATGACACTATCGCCGAATACAACAGTAATAACAATATCTTTAAATATGGCGGTACAGACCAAGTTATTTTTACCGGACTTTCCCAAAATGCCGTCAAATTTCAGAAAGCCAACAATGGAATGGATTTACAGGCGACTATTATTGCCACTAACGAGACCTTGACCATCAGCTACGGCTTTTATGCAAAAATTGTTTCGGATTTTTTTAACTTGCAAGTCGAGTCATGCGTGTTTACTGATGGCACATTAACGCTTGAACAAATCAATGCCCAACTCAATATCGGCAGTGCAGACAATGAAACCCTTTGGGGGACTTGGGGCAACGACACCTTGGACGGTAAAGGCGGCAATGACATTCTGCACGGCCGCGAAGGCAATGATACCTATGTTTTCGGCATCGGCTTTGGCAACGACATAGTTGCCGAGGGCAACCAAAATTTACCTTTGTCTCCTCCGGAATATATCGACCAAATCAAATTCACCGATTACAAACTCACAGACCTGAGCAGCTTCACCGAAAACGGTCAGGATTTAGTCATTGCTTTTGTTAGCGGTGACCAAGTGACTGTGCAAAATCAGTTCTATAGTGCTGCCAATGAGAGTATCGAAAGCTTTAAATTCGCAGACGGTGAGCTATTCAATAATTTAGTGTTTGGAACAGCCGCTGATAATAACTTGACCGGAACTGCCTATAACGATGTGTTGAATGGTTTGGAAGGCGCAGACAGTATGGCAGGTGGTGCGAGTGATGATCTGTATGTGGTGGATAACAGTGGTGATGTTGTAACTGAAAATGCAAATGCGGGTGTGGATACGGTGCTTTCCAGTATTAGCTATACCTTAACCGCCAATGTGGAAAACTTGGTACTAGCGGGAACTGTCGCTCTTAATGGCACGGGTAACAGCTTGGATAACCTCCTTAAAGGCAATAGTGCCAATAACAAGCTAGATGGCAAAGCAGGCGCGGATGTAATGATTGGCGGTTTGGGCAATGACAGTTATGCCGTAGATAATGTCGGCGATAGCATTATTGAATTGGCAAATGAAGGTATCGATACCATTGCCAGCAGTATTAGTTGGACATTAGGGGCAAATCTGGAAAATTTGACCTTATCCGGCACGCATGCCATCAGTGGTCATGGCAATGACTTAAATAACATCATTAAAGGCAATGCCGCCGCAAACACCTTGTTTGGTGGTGCTGGCGATGATTCGTTGACTGGCGGTAAAGGAATGGATGTGTTGGTTGGCGGTACTGGCAAAGATATGCTCTATCTTGCCGAAGCGTTTGCCGTAATGGATATCGTCAAAATTGCCACAGGCGATAGTACTGCCAATGCTTATGATGCGGTTGCTGATTTTGCTTTAGGCAAAGGTGTAATTAGCAGCAACGCTGACCAGTTGGATTTGGATACCACCAGTATTGCCGCCAATGCCACAGCAGCGGATGGCGTTAATAACGGCAGCATCAAAAGCCACAGCATCAGCAACGGCCTGATTACCTTTGATAATGTTGATAACTTCGCCTCCAGTTTGGTATTGACGGCAACCGATTTGACTGATGTCTTCGGTTATCTGCAAAACAATATCAACTCTGGTAATACCGTAGCTTTCAATGCGCTTGGCAATACGTATGTGTTTCAGGATGGTGGCTTGATTGATACCGTGGTGCAGTTGACAGGTGTTACCGCCAGTAATATCAACACCACTGGTTTGGTGGCGGATGGGGTTTGGTTGGTGTAATTTCGTTTTATGCCGGAATCCAAAATAGGTTTTGGATTCCAAATTATGTAAGTCTGCAATTAATTAAAAATACAGCATCCCCCACAAGTAAACCCTATAAATCAAAGGTTGCGTTAATGTTTTAGCTGCCACTAGTCAGGAGATTGTGATGATACGCGAAGAAAGGCTTTGGATTATTTCTTGGGCGGCGGCGATGGGTATATGTTTATTGCTGCTGCATAACGTGGTGCTAGGGCTTGGCGAGCTAGATTCGCGTTTTTCATTGATTTGGCCTGCTTATATGATGGTGGTTTGTTTGCCGTTGACCATGCAAATGCTGTCTGTGCATCGGCGGCAACAGATATTATGGCTATTGGCAGCAGGTTTTAGTGTGGTTATGGCTGGTGCGTCGGCTTATCTGGGTGGGCAGTGCGAAGATACGCCAGGCGATTTTAATGTCGTGGTGGTTTTCCAAATAGTGGCGATTGCTATTATCTGCTGGTTTATTTTGATGCCGTTTGCCGAACACAAGCTGTCTAGGTCGCATTGGTGTGATGATTACTCCTTGCTGTACACCGCTGCATGGCGCAATGTCTTTAAGTTATCCTCGGCGTTGGTTTTTGTGGGCTTGTTCTGGGGATTGCTGTCCTTGTGGGCGGGTTTGTTCAAGGTGTTAAGGGTCGAATTGTTTACTGACTTGTTTAGCAACCGCTATTTTTATTATCCAATAACCACCATTGCCTTTGGGCTTGGTCTGTCTTTGTATTCCGCTAAAGAAGAAATGCTTGCTGGCGTTTATCGCGCTTGCTTGAATGTGTTCGCTTGGCTACTGCCGTTAGTGGCTTTCATCTTAGTGTTTTTTCTGTTGGCTTTGGTGTTTCAAGGCTTAGAGCCGCTTTGGCATACTGGTTACGCCACGGGTCTTATGCTCACACTGTTGGCGTTGGCTATCTTTTTATTTAACGCTGCTTGGCAAGATGGCAGTGGCGCAGATAAATTCCCCGCGTGGTTGTTAACGGTGATGGCCTCCGGTTTGGTGGCAATGCCTTGTTATATTGTCCTGTGTGCTTACGCCTTAAATTTGCGGGTTGTGCAGCATGGTTGGTCAATTGAGCGAATCTGGGCAGCACTGGTGATTTTATTGTTTGCCATTTATGCCGTGGGCTACGCGTTTACCGCGTTGCGTCGGCAAAGTCCGTGGATGCACGGTGCAAAAGCCATCAATATTTCGGCGGCGTTGGCGGTAGTGGTTTTGTTGGTGTTGACCTGCACGCCGCTGTTAAATCCGGCGCGGATTGCTGTCGATAACCAAATAGCGCGGTTATTGGCGAATACCACGCCAGTCGATCAGTTTGATTTTAATTATTTGCGTTTTCAATCGGGAAAATACGGCAACCAAGGTTTGCAGCGCTTGTTGACGATAAACGATCATCCACAAGCCGCGTTGCTGCATGAACGGGCGCAAGCGGCGTTAAAGAAAACTAACCGTTATGAGGGCAATGACCATGATGTCGGCATGACTGCGGAAAAATTGCTGGCTAAAATGCGGGTTTATCCCCAGGGTGCGGCGGTTGATAAATCGCTATTGGCTTATTGGGTCAATGAAATTAATGGCTATCGGCTTACCTTGAATTGTTTCAATGATAAGCAGTTGTGCCCGTTGGTGCAGATTGACTTAAACGCGGATGGCAATAATGAGCAGGTGTTGTTAGACCTTTACCGAAGCAAGGTTTTCACTATCGATAACGGTTATTGGCAGGAAGTGGGCGGGCTGATAGGGGAATTGCATTTGTTGGGCGGTGATGAATTGTCCAAGCATTTTGACGCGCAAGCGATAGCCGTGCAGCCGCATAAGTGGCAAGACCTGCGTATCGGCAATGAAATTTACTCCATAGACGATAAAAGGCATTGAGGCGGAGCTTTAGTTAATTTCGTTTTGACGGGTGTAAATAGACCTTTCAGATTTTTAAAACCTGAAAGGTCTATTTGCCAGGAAGAAATCCTAAGCTGGCGTGCAAGCTCAGTAATCAATTTGTCCCGCCACCGTTGTTATTTACCCTTAATTTTGGGATGAGGGGATTCAAATGCTTTATTTATATACCCATTACTCCTGTACTGTCTTGAAGGAAGAGGCTGTAATTGATAAATAACTTATTTGTTTTATCCTTATGTGGATGCTTATTCCTTATATTGATATTAAAGAGATTATTGCCATGCCCAGTTCCAACATCGCCAAAGCCCGCGAATTTCGCCAACGTTATCAGTTATTATCACAAAACGCTGGTTATAACTTGGTCTATGACACGATAGCGTTGCTAATGGAGTATATCCCCTGTAAAAACATCAGCTTATTTAGCGCCCGCCCCAAAACGCTGGACACCAACAAAGTGTTGTTCAAAGCCATGCCCATGATGGTTGGCACAAAATACATGGTGGACACACTGGAAAGCTTTCTGTTTATGTACGAACGGATTCCGTTTGCCACCCAGTTTGGCTCTTATATTTTAAGCCAAGCCATGGCTGACCAACCCATACAGGCTTACAGTTTTAGCGACCACATCCAGCACCGTAAAGGCCTTGTCCATTACTTTTACAAGCAACTCAACATCAGCGATATTTTGGTTATTGCGGGTTTGGTTGCGCGTAACCAATTTGTCCATTCGCCCCAAACGGACAGTTATTACGGCTTGGTTTTAAATTTGGCACATAGCGAAGGACAGGCATTTAGCCAAGATGAGAAAGAGCTGCTCGCCCTGTGCTTTGACATTTTTCTGGATGATTTCAAAACTAAAATCCGCAGCTCCGAAAACAACTTATTTTTACCGCAAATAACAGGTGAACTGATTTGCGAAAAAACTAAACTGGAAGCCTTGTTTAGCACAGGTAAAAAATTCAGCCCTCGGCAGTTGGCGACCATCAAAGCCTGTTTTGACCTAAAACAACAGCAACGCAAAATCACCTGCCGCGAAGTCGCCCGTTACCTGCATCTACAAGACCAAGACTCAGACGAGGCCACGCTTAAAAATGCCGGTGCCAAAGTCGATCATGACCTAGGCAAAATCAAAGACCAGCTCTTACGGGATTTTCCGACCGACTGCGCTGACTATGCCCGCTTCAAAAAAGCCCTCCGCATTGAATACCTCCCCGATATCTTCCAAACTTACGCCTATTTTGGCCTCTATCCGGACACAGCAGGGCGTTACAGCAGCTATTTGGAATACCGCTTGGGCAAATGGGGCTAAACCAAATGACGGCTGGCTTCAGGATTCTGTTGAGTTTGTCAAAGCACGAAGAAAATCGATTAGTTCAAGGTATAGAAGTGCTGTTGGGTGGATAAATAGACCTGTCAGGTTTTTAAAACCTGACAGGTCTATTTATATCCGTGAAAACGAAATTTACTGACTACTAGCCTCCGCCCCCGATAGCTTAAAAATAATGGCTTATTTAAACCAACAACGCCCAATTACTTGATCTTATGTCAAATCCTACAACCACCGAACTAGCCCGCGAATTTCTCCATCGCTATCAAATCCTATCGCAAAATTCTGGTTATAACTTAGTTTATGACACGCTGGCGTTAATTCGGGAACTGATTCCTTGCTGGTCATTAGGTATGGTTATCTGTCGGCCAAAAACTTTGGATTACAATGATGTAACAATGGATACCGTGCCTCTTTGGCTTGAAGATCAGGCATTGGCAGCCACCGCAAACTTATTTTTTGGAGTAATAGACGGAATAGGTTTTGTAAAGAAATTTCTTTACCAAACAATGGCTAATGCTTTGTCGGGTAAGATAATTCAAGTCTATAGCTTCTTCGATCATCCTCAGCATAATAAAGGCTTTATCCATTACTATTACGCATTAAGAAATCGAAGTGATGTGATGATTGCCACCAATCTGATCGCCCGCAACCAATTTATTAACAATCCACATACTGGCAGCTTTTACGGTCTATTTTGCAATTTGGCGCACAATAGTGGCAGCGTGTTTACTCAAAGCGAAAAAGAGTTGTTAGCTCTATGCTTCGACATTTTTTGCCAAGATATCAAAAACAAAATCAGCACCCCCGAAGACAGCCCATTTTTGCCGCAAATCACTGGCGAATTGATCTGCCAAAAAACCAAGCCACAAGCCTTGTTCGACACGGGCAATAAATACAGCCCCCGGCAATTGGCAACCATCAAAGCCTGTTTCGATCTCAAACAACAAAAACGTAAAATCAGTTGCCGCGAAATCGCCCGATTTCTGCATTTAAACGATCAAGAAACCGACGAAACCACCCTAAAAAACGCCACCGCCAAAGTTGATCATGACTTTGGCAAAATCAGAGACCAACTCTTACGCGATGTCCCAACCGATACCGACGACCATCGCCTGTACAAAAAACAATTCCGCATCGAACATGTCACCGATGTATTCAAAACCTACGCCTACTTCGGCCTCTATCCTGACACCGCCAACCGCTATACCAGTTATTTGCAACGCCGTTTAAAAAAATGGCGGTGAAGCGTTCAGATGTATTTTGGTTCGCATGAAGCGGAATACGGGTTTGCTACTTACTACCAAACCCGTGGCCTAAAATCCTCGCCATTGCGGATCAACAAATGCTCGCCGCTTTGCGCGATCACATAAAAGCCTTGTTTATAAACATAAGCGGCGACATTGTCGGGGATAACCATGCCCGTTACCGCGCCCATTACCCTGCTGTCAGCAAAGCGGGGCAACAGGCGTTTGAGTTTTCCCAAGCGAATGACGTGTTCATTAATATCATCAATGCTTAAGGTGCTTTTGCATTCAATCGCCACCACGTAATTATCGTTAACCACCAACAAATCCACCTCAATGCCCTCGCCATTACGCAAAGCTTTGTTCAGCGATTCCTTAAAGAATTATTATTATTTTTCAATAGGATAATCATAGGATGCGCCGAAGACAGGAGGTGCATCAATCACGTAAAAACTCGACTGGTGGCTAACCACAACCACCGGTAGAGACGTTGCATTGCAACGTCTCTACACAAAACTTCAGTCCGTAGGCGGGGATGCAACGACAGAGGCTGTGGAAGTATTCAAAAAAACGCCTGAATGAAGTTTTATAACACTCTGATTTTTATAAAGTTGATAAACGTAAAAACAGGTTTTTTACGCCGAAACGTAATACGTTCACCGCCTCGGTAGCGCAATCCCACAGTAGCGGTTGCAATCCCGAACGAAACACAAACCCATCAATCCCGTAAATTGTCAATCAAAAAACTTAGCAAAAAGTCTGAAAATCGGCGTAAAAGTCAGATTTTTTAATAAAAAATTCTTTTTACATCATTGCCTAATGTATTTACCGTACCCTCTTGCCCAACATAGCACTGATGGGCAACAGCAGCAGACAAACCTAGATAAAGCCTTAAACCTTCAAAAATTTTAGGAAATAAACCATGGCAACGTATAACGGCAACGACAGTAACAACACTTACAACGGCACTACCGCCGCCGATACTATTTATGGCAACGGCGGTAACGACATTCTAAACGGCCTAGGCGGGAATGATTATATAAATGGGGGAGATGGAAATGACACGATTACTGGAGGCACTGGTAATGACACATTAGTCGGAGAAGCAGGCGCGGACACCTATGTGTTCAGTTCCGGCGACGGTCAGGACTTCATTGACTCGGATTACAACGACAACCCCAGCAAGGACGTGGTCAAGTTCACCAACGTGGCCTCCACGGCGGTGACGGTCATCCACAACGGCGACAGTTTGGTGCTGGCCTACGGCGGCACCGACAAAATCACTCTCGGCTCCGCCGTTTACAATGACTCCGCCTATGGCTCCCCCGACTACCACATCAGCCAGTTCCAGTTCTCCGACGGCGTGAACTGGACATGGGAAAATGCCTTAGACCAAAGCCTGATTGGCACCAGCGGCGGCGAAACGTTGATCGGCTATGTTGACCGCGCCGACACCATAATCGGCAAAGCCGGAAATGACACCTTAGTTGGCTATGGCGGCGCGGACACCTACGTGTTCAGCTCCGGTGACGGTCAAGACTACATCGACTTGGAGTACAACGACAACCCCAGCAAGGACGTGGTCAAGTTCACCAACGTGGCCTCCACGGCGGTGACGGTCAT
>CAIYRS010000080.1 GCA_903928685.1 uncultured Methylococcaceae bacterium | reverse complement strand
GATATTGATGCGGATGATTTGGTGCAAACCATGCGCGAAGTGATGTCCGGCAAAATCTCCATTTCCGCAACAGTGGCGGCAAAACTTGCCGAACGCTTGACACAACTGCAACTGACCGCACGCGAACATGCCGTGCTAAAGCTAGTGGCAGAACAATCCATGTCAAATAAACTCATTGCCGACCAACTCGGTATCAGCGAAGCAACGGTCAAGACACACCTGACCAATCTTTTCGAAAAGCTAGGTGTTAACAGCCGCACCGAAGCTATTGCCGTCGCAGTTCGTCGGGGCTTAGTTCGGCTAAAGTGACGATAACTTATAAGCTATCTTAATTTGCATGAAATTGATTTTAAAAATGAATCTGCAGTTAAGTTGATTTTTTACTACAACTTTTGGTGGATTGCTTATTAATTGATTTCATAAGACTATAAAACTCTGACTCAAAACAGAGGAAATAGGTATGGATTTAAAATTACAAAATAAAGTGGCTTTAGTCACTGGTAGCACCAGCGGCATTGGCGAAGCAATTGCCAAAACGTTGGCCTTAGAAGGTGTTAAGGTGATTGTACAAGGTCGGCGTATTATTGAAGCTAACCGTGTTGTTGATGAAATTGTCAAAGCGAGTGGCTCGGCGGCCATTGCCATTGGCGATTTAGCCACCGATGCGGGTGCCGACCAAGTAGCTGAAGCGGCAATCAAGGCTTTCGGCAGTGTCGATATTTTAGTCAACAACGCGGGTACGTATCCGGCGAAAGGCTGGTTTAACGAAACAGCAGATGACTGGAACGACGTATATAACGTGAATGTTACTTCCATGGTGCGGATGATTAACCGCTTGGTGCCGTTAATGCAGGAACGACAATGGGGCAGGGTGATCGCAATCGCTAGTGGTGTAGCAACTAAACCCCAAGCAGGAATGCCTGCTTACTGCGCGACCAAAGTCGCCAATATCAACTTGGCCGTCTCTTTAGCAATGGCACTTACCGATTCAGGGGTCACTAGCAATGCCGTTAGCCCTGGCATAATTATGACCCAAGGTGTTGAAGATATGTTTGACAGTATGGGTATCGAAAAAAATATCGAAATTCGTGCAAAATTGGCATCTGAATTTGCACCTAATCCCATGGGCAGGGCCGGCTCACCTCAAGAAATCGCCGATGCCGTGGTGTTTTTGGCAAGCAGCCGAGCCGATTACATCAACGGTCAAAATTTGCGTGTTGATGGCGGTTATGTGCCAACAGTGAATTGATTACGCACGGAGTCCAAAACAAGTTTTGGACTCCAGCTATTTGCAAAAGCCCGTGGTCGTTGAATTTACGGTAAGTAATCATTTCTATATTTGTCTACGTCAAAACTTCACTTAGCGTATCTTTGAATCTCTTTTTCGGAGATGTCTTCATTGGTCTATTTTTCTGAAGCAATTAGCGATTCTAGGCTGCGTCATCTAAGGATTCACCCTAAATACCCATAGGAGTTACATTGGTATGAATGTACAACAGCTTTCCGCTAAGTTTGATGGAAAATTCACATTACCTAATTTATCCATTATTTTAATCACTTGCTTGATGCTGTTGGCAGCTTGCGGCAAAAATGAAACCCCGAATGCCGCTGTAGCGCCACCCAAACCCGTTATTGTCGCCAGCCAGCCTCTACAGCAAGAAATTGTCGAATGGGACGAATACACTGGACGTTTGCAGGCGGTAGAGTCGGTGGACATCAGGGCACGGGTGTCGGGTTATTTGCAGCAAATTAGTTTTAAGGACGGCGGTAAAGTCAAAAAGGGAGATTTGTTGTTTGTGGTTGATCCAAGGCCGTACATGGCGCAATTGCATCAAAGCAAAGCCGAGCTGGATCGGTCAAAATCCCGCTTGGAATTGGCACAAAACGATGTCGAACGCGCCCAGCGATTGCTAAAAGAACAGGCGATTTCAGAAGAAGAATACGACACACGCAGCAAAAATTTGGTGCAAGCCGCCGCTTCCGTGGAATCCTCCAAGGCCGCAGTCGAGCTGGCGCAGCTGAATGTCGATTTCACCCACATTCGCGCGCCGATTTCCGGACGCATTTCCCGCAAACTTATCACCGAAGGCAATCTGGTCAGCACCGATGCCACCGTGTTGGCGACCATCGTTTCGGTTGATCCTATTCATGTTTACATTGATGCCGACGAACGTTCGGTCTTGAAATATCGCCGTCTTGGCATTGAGGGTAAACGCAAAAGCGCCCGTGATTTTAAAATCCCCTTGGAAATGGCTTTGATTGATGAGAAAGACTATCCCCATCAAGGCTATATTGATTATGTCGATCCTGAAATCAATCCGGCAACGGGTACCATCCGCGCCCGTGGCGTATTTGCCAACACTGATGATTTGTTGGGCGCAGGCATGTTTGCACGGGTGCGGGTGCCGGGCAGTGGCAAATATCAGGCTTTGTTGATTAGCGACCGCGCCATTGCCATGGATCAGGGCAAGCAGTTTGTCATGGTGGTCAATAAAGATAAACGCGCCGAATATCGACCTATCCAAATTGGGCATAGTCATGATGGCCTACGCATTGTTACTGCGGGTCTGACGGTTGATGATTGGGTTATCACCAATGGTCTGCAGTTTGTCCGCCCTGGTGTTGAAGTAGACGTAAAGCCTGAACCCATGCAACCAGCCGTGGGTACAGTAAAATGAATTTCGCCTCCTTTTTTATTGATCGCCCGCGCTTTGCCATTGTCTTGTCGATTGTGATTGTTTTGGTTGGCGGCATTGCCATGTTTGGTTTGCCGATTGCCCAATACCCTGAAGTCACGCCACCGACCATCGTAGTGTCTGCCAATTATCCTGGAGCAAACCCGAAAGTCATTGCTGAAACCGTTGCCGCGCCTATCGAGCAGCAAGTTAACGGCGTGGAAAACATGTTGTATATGTCGTCGCAATCCACCAGTGACGGGCAAATGCAGTTGACTATCACGTTTAAAATTGGCACGGATTTGGACATTGCCCAAATGCAGGTGCAAAACCGTGTTGCCAACGCCTCGCCAAAATTGCCGGAAGATGTCCGCCGTTTGGGCGTGACCACCAAAAAATCGTCGCCGGATATTTTGCTGGTGATCCATTTGATTTCGCCCAACCAACGCTACGACCAACTGTATTTGTCCAACTACGCTTTATTGAATATCAGCGACCAATTGTTGCGTCTACCGGGTGTCGGTGATGTCAGGACGTTTGGCGCGGGCGATTACAGTATGCGTGTTTGGTTGGATCCAACCAAAATTGCCGCCCGTAATCTTACTGCTAGCGATGTGGTCAGGGCTATCCGCGAGCAAAACGTGCAAGTGGCGGCGGGTGTCATTGGTCAGCCGCCGTTAGATAAACCGATCGATTTTCAACTTAACATCAATACCATGGGGCGTTTGACCAGTATTGAAGAATTTAGCGATATTATCGTCAAGTACGGTGAAGGCGGCAGCTTATTAAGGCTGCGTGATGTTGCCCGTGTTGAGCTTGGCGCAAATCGTTATTCTTTGCGTAGCCAGTTGAACGATAAAGACGCCGTAGCTATGCCTATTTCGTTACGCCCAGGTGCAAATGCTTTGGAAACGGCGCATCAGATCAAGGATTTGATGGCGACATTGAAAAACCGCTTCCCTGAAGGCATTGATTATAAGATCGTCTACGACACCACCATTTTTGTCGAGCAATCGCTGGAAGCGGTCAAGCATACGTTTGTCGAAGCCTTATTGTTAGTCGTGTTGGTGGTGCTGGTGTTTTTGCAAAGCTGGCGGGCAGCGATTATTCCGTTGCTGGCGGTGCCCGTGTCCATCGTGGGTACGTTCTCGATTATGGCTATGTTGGGTTTTTCGCTGAATAACCTTTCTTTATTCGGGCTGATCTTGGCAATTGGTATTGTCGTTGATGACGCCATTGTGGTGGTGGAAAACGTTGAGCGAAATATCGCCCTCGGTTTAAAACCTAAAGATGCCGCCCGCCAAGCCATGCGCGAAGTGACCGGGCCGATTATTGCCATTTCTGTCGTTTTGGGAGCAGTGTTTATTCCTTCGGCATTTGTAGCAGGCATTAACGGACAATTTTACAAGCAATTCGCCTTGACCATTGCCGCCTCAACTTTAATTTCCGCCTTCAACTCTTTAACCTTAAGTCCGGCCTTGGCGGCGATGTTGTTAAAACCGCATCATGAAAAAGGTGATGTTTTAACGCGTCTGATTAACGGCGCATTCGGTTGGTTTTTTAAGTTGTTCAATCGTGGTTTTGCCGCCAGCTCCGCTGGTTATGCAGGCTTAGTGAAACGCATGATGCGTATGACCGCCTTAGTTGCTCTACTCTACGTAGGCCTGTTGGCGTTTACGGGCTATGAATTTCAAAAAGTACCATCCGGTTTTATTCCACTGCAAGACAAAGGCTATTTGGTGGTGTTCGCACAATTGCCGGAAGCGGCTTCATTGGAGCGCACCAACCAAGTCATCAGCAAAGCCTCCGAAATATTACTTGCGCAACCTGGTGTGGAAGGTGCGGTGGCGTTTCCGGGATTTTCTGTGGTCAGCGGAGCGAACACGCCCAATGCTGGGACGATTTTCGTGCCGCTGAAACCGTTCGATGAGCGGGTTGCGCAAGGCTTGTCTATGCAACGCATACTTGGCGAATTGCAGCCCAAAATGTTGGGCATCAAAGAAGCCTTTATCGGCGTATTTCCGCCGCCACCCATATTAGGTTTAGGCAGTTTGGGCGGCTTTAAAATGCAAATCCAAGATCGTGGCAATGAAGGTTTCGATAAGCTGGATGCTGCACTGCAAGCGGCGTTGCAACAAGGTCGGCAAAATCCAAATTTGGTGGGGCTATTTAGTAGTTTCCAAAATAACGTGCCGCAGCTTTATGCTGATATTGACCGCGTGAAAGCCAAATCCCAAGGCATTCCTTTGTCGGAAGTATTTGAAACCATGCAGACTTATTTAGGTTCGTTGTACGTAAACGATTTGAATTTGTTCGGGCGGACTTTTCAAGTGACGGCACAAGCGGATAGCGAATTTCGTCGCGAACCGGAAGACATCGGCAAACTAAAAACCCGCAATGCCCAAGGCGAAATGGTGCCTTTGGAAGAGTTGGTCGCCGTGCGCAAAATCAGCGGTCCCGATCGCGTGGTGCATTACAACTTGTATCCGGCGGCAGAAATCAATGGCGCAGCGGCACCTGGCTTTAGCTCCGGTCAGGCGGTGGCTTTGATGGAAGACTTGGTGCACAAAAGCTTGCCGCTTTCGATGGATTTTGAATGGACCGAACTGACTTACCAACAAATTTTGGCGGGTGATACGGCGTTATATGTGTTTGCTTTTTCCAGCTTGTTGGTGTTTTTGGTATTGGTGGCTTTGTATGAAAGCTGGATTTTGCCGCTATCAATCATCTTAATCGTGCCGATGACCTTGATGTGCGCTTTGGGTGGCGTGTGGTTGAGCGGTAGTGACAACAATATTTTCACCCAAATCGCCTTGTTGGTGTTGGTGGGCTTGGCGTGTAAAAATGCGATTTTGATTGTTGAGTTTGCCAAAGAACGCCACGATGCCGGTGAAGACCGCTTTGCCGCCGCGTTAGAAGCCTGCCAATTGCGGTTCAGGCCGATTTTAATGACCTCGTTCGCTTTCATTATGGGCGTGTTGCCGTTGCTGTTTGCCACCGGTGCCGGTTCGGAAATGCGCCAAGCCTTAGGTACGCCAGTGTTTTACGGCATGTTGGGCGTTACCGTGTTTGGTTTGCTGTTGACGCCGTTGTTTTATGTCACCTTACAAGGCTTGGCTGACCGTAAAAAAGTGCCTGCCATTGATGCCAGCGAGGAGGTTTAACATGAACAATAAACCGTTAATTTATCTAGGCGCTTGTTTGGCTTTATCCGCTTGTGCGGTCGGGCCTGATTACCAACCGCCGCAAGCCGTGGCTCCCAAGCAATTTGCCAATGCTTCCGCCGACGGCATGACGACTAAGAGTGTCGAAATCCGCTGGTGGAAAAAATTTGCCGATAAAACCTTAAACGGCTTGGTGGTTGACGGTTTGCGTGCCAATCCCGACTTGCGCATCGCCACCGCCAATTTACGTGAGGCGCGGGCGGCTCGGCAATTAAGCCAGTTTGATTTATTTCCAACGGTGACGATGTCAGCTTCGGAAAAATCAATTTTGCGTAGCAAAGGCATTTTCGGTGGCACAACTAATCCTAGCAATTTCGATTTGCTCAATACTGGGTTTGATGCGACATGGGAGCTGGATTTTTTCGGGCGTATCCGTCGCTCTGTCGAAACCCAAACCGCTGAGATGGAATTGTTCGATGCCCAACGCCGCGATGTCATCGTCAGTTTGGTTGCCGAATTGGCGCGGAATTATTTTGAATTGCGCGGCACACAACACCAATTGTCCGTCGCCCGCAAAAATGCCGACAACCAAGCGGCAACACTTAAATACACCCAAGCTAGGCTTAGCGGCGGACAAGGCACGGCGCTTGATACCGCACGTGCCGAAGAGCAGTTGAATTCGACTATGGCGATTATTCCGCCGTTAGAATCGAGCATTCGCCGTTCAATCCACCGCTTGTCGGTGTTGGTCGGTAAAACGCCGGAACAGCTTTACAGCAAACTGGAGACGAATGCTCCGTTGCCGCAAGCGCCCAGCATCATCGGCATTGGCGATCCCGCCAAATTGCTGCAACGTCGCCCTGATGTACGCGTTGCAGAACGCGGTCTTGCCGCAGCCACGGCACAAATCGGCGTGGCGACGGCGGATTTGTTCCCACGCGTCAGTTTTGTCGGCAATGTCGCCTTGGAAGCACGCAGTTTTGCAGGGTTGGGCGCAAGCGGTAATGACACCTATTCGTTCGGGCCGTCCATCCGTTGGGCGGCGTTTGACTTAGGCCGCGTCTACACGCGCATCAAAGCCGCCAATGCCCATGCCGAAGGCCAGTTGGCTACTTACGAAAAAACCGTGTTGGGCGCGTTGGAAGAAACCGAAAACTCACTGCTGGAATACGGCAAGCTGCAACAACGCCGCGATTATTTCCGCGCCGCCGTTACTGCGGGCGAAAAAGCCGCACATTTGGCGAGGTTGCGCTATCAGGATGGTGTGTCCGATTTTCTTGTCGTGCTTGATGCCGAACGCCGACTTTTAGAAACCCAAGATAGGTTGGCTCAAACTGAAACGGCGACAGCAACCGCTTTGGTCGCGGTTTATAAAGCCTTAGGCGGTGGTTGGGAATGGGAATAGTAAAACTTCCACCGCATTAACTGGCATGGTTCAACTCTACAAAATCTAGCTTAGCCGATCAGGTAAACCGTAACTCTGGCAAAGTTTAGCTAAAGCCAGAGAATACCAAATCAGCACGTATGTCTAACAGCTTAACTTAAAAATGCCCATAGGAGTTTTAACTAAATGAATGTCGAGATCGTGACGTTTCCCGAGACGAAGGTTGCCGCAATTGAACATGCCGGATCACCAACGCTCGAATATGAAACGGTTCGGAAGCTAATCGCATGGAAGCTAGAAAACCGTCTTTTGGATCCGTTGATATACCGAAACTATGGCATTCACTATACAAATCCTCGCAATACACCACCGTCTAAGCATCGTGTCGATTTTTGCCTTTCCCTTGGAGAGGACGTTAGGGAAAATCCCTACGGCATTGTTGGAAAAATAATTCCAAGTTTACGATGCGCTCGCGCCAGAGACATTGGATCGCGCTCGGAGAACAAGGCAGCCGTTTATCTTTACGAGACCTGGCTTTCGCAAAGTGGCGAATCTCCCGCCGACTTCCCCATGTTCTTTCACTACGTCAATGTTGGGTCAAATTTGCGGCAAGAAGACATGATTACCGATGTCTATTTGCCACTAAAATAAGTTCCTAAAACCACAGTGCACACGCGGTAACATGTCTGTGCAAAGTCATGCTACCGGGTGAAATTGAACACGAATTTACACTTCGTCATAATTGTGAAAAGGGTATCACGTACTTTAGCCACGAGGTGATCACCATGAATTATTTAAAACCATAGAAGAAAACAATCCTAGGGATACTTTAAAATGCCGCGCCTTGTGATGAAAAAAAGATAATCCAGTCTGGAAATAGGGTGGGTGTAAAATCGATGCAAAACTTGGGTAATATTTAGGAGCAAATCAACATCTATTTTCAAAATAAATTTAACCACTACCCCTATTTGAACTATAAAAAATATAACTTGGGCTAAACTCACTTTTGTTCATAGCGCAATTTATTGGCAATATCTTCAGCTAATACTTGCACCGCACGCCTTGCAGCATCTACATATTCCAAATAGTTAGCTGTCTTAGCCGCAGCCTTAGCCTGACTTAGGTGTTCTATAGGCTTCAGATGTTTGTCTGTTGGCCGATAAGACCAATGCGCAACGATGTTTGCACCGCTGGGTGATAGATCAAAACTGATAATTTCTATCAGTAAGCGGGCGCTGGGTGAGCTAACCATATTAGGAGAGGAGGCAATAAAATTCTCTTTCAATAGGTGAAGATTTAATTCTGCAGCTATTACTCGCGGCAAGGATTCTTTAAGTGGCGTCGCCCAGCGTTGTTGTTCGTTAATATCTATACTGTATTCACCATTGCGTATCACTAATTGCGGCCTATCAATCAGTTCTGGTAACTGAATAGGCCCAACCAATACATAGGGGCTCTCTAAATGCAGCGGCGCACGGTTTATAGCAGAAGCTGCTTCTAGTGTATACAACTGTTCTGGCGCTGAAGCACAGCCTACTAATTGCGATATGATGCACACTAGGCCAGCAGCGATGAAATAACGCTGTACGTTCATTTTTTATCCCCGTCTTTTCCTCGTAACAGTGATTCTGGGTGCTTATCCAAATATTCCGTCAGTATTTTTATTGAGTCCGCTACTCGGCTTAAACTGGTTAAGGTTGTGTGGAGATCGGTTTGCAAGCCTGATCCTGGCCCTATGCTCTGCTCAGTTTGTTCAAAAGTAGTACGCATTTGTGTTAGGGCTAATTTTGCCTCTGGTGCTAAATCACTATTTAATTTGCTGACTAGTTGATTGGTATTTTCCATGGTGTGCTGGGCTGTAATCAGCAACTTGTCGGTATCTCGGCCTATTTTATCTAAAGGTAATTGCTCCAATTTCTTGGCTACATTTGTCAGAACATTTTGAAGTTGGGCGATATTGCCTTGTACTGTCGGCAACGGCATGGGGGTAGATAGCGGTTGCGGCTTAACTTTTTCGGCATCAGGAAAAAAGTCCAAGGCGATATATAACTGACCAGTAAGCAAATTACTGGGGCGCAGTTGAGCGCGAAAGCCGTGGTCTATCATATGCGCCACCAGCTCACGAGTATCTTCGTAGGGTTGCTGGGTTTTGCCCAAGTAACGCGATTGGATGCGCTCCGGATAAACATTAACTAGCACCGGAAATAGGAATTTATCCTGGGTTTTATCGTATTCGACATGCAAGGCGGTGACTTCACCAATTTCCACACCACGAAAATCAACTATAGATCCAGGTTGTAAGCCCCGTAGCGATTCATCGAAATACAAGATATAGGTTTTGACCAAACGATCAGCGGATTTCATCGCCTGATTCCGGTTTGACGCTAATCCGAATTTAGTATTATTGTTTGCCGAGGTAATAATTGTGGATCCATTAGGCGATTCGAATGCGATACCGCCAGCTAAAATGGTGGACAACGATTCAGTTTGCAGATGCACGCCTCCGGCATCAAATGCCAGTTCTATGCCGCTGGCCTGCCAAAACCGGCTATCTTCGGTAACAAAGCGGTCGTAGGGTGCATTCACAAAGGCTTGTAGCGTCAACGCCCGTCCATCCTCATTCAGGGATACCGCACTGATCTGACCAACTTGGATATGGTGAAAATAAATTGGCGAACCGACTACCAGCGAACCAATATCGCTGGTTTCCAGGATAAATTGTCGCCCGCGCATTTCTCTGGAAATCACAGGTGGCGTATCTAACCCAGAAAATTTCCGTGCCGCTATTGTGGTATCACCCACATCCATACTGATGTAAGCACCAGACACTAAGGTATTTAAACCAGACACGCCGGTTGCCCCGAGTCTTGGACGCACCACCCAAAAATGTGTCCCCTCAACCAGAAACGGCTCGGCAAATTTTGCCATATCGATGCTGACTATCACGGTGTGGTGATCTGGCGCTAAGGATACGGCTTTAACCATGCCGACATCGACACTCTTGTAGCGGATTTTTGTTTTACCGGCTTCAACTCCTTCGGCATCGGTTAAGGTTAATGTGATGCTAGGGCCACGCTCCATTAGCGTATGGACAACAATCCAGCAGCCAATGATGGCGGCTAAAATCGGCACTATCCACACTAAAGGCAGTCTATGCCGCGAGGCTACTTGCGCTTTGGCTTCCGGTATTGCATCCAAATCCATATTATCCGGTTTGTCAGTCATTGTTTTCCAACCCATCCCACATCAATCGCGGATCAAAACACTGTACAGAGTACATAGTCAAAATCACCACCGCTGCAAACGCCAAGGCGCCGGGTTCGGCCTGAATATTCGCCACGCCGCGCAATTGCACCAATGCCACCAGCAAGCCGACAACAAAAATATCCAACATCGACCAGCGTCCAATAAATTCCAGTAGACGGTATAAGATGGTACGTTCACGGATGCGCCACTGCCAACGATAATGAGTGCTGACCACTAATATGCTTAAGGAAATCAATTTAAGCGTGGGCACTAAGATGCTAACAATAAAAACTAATAGCGCCAGTGGCCATGATCCACCATACCATAATGCCAGTACGCCACTCATGATGGTATCGTCTTGATCGTATAACAGGGTATGGGAATGCATGATGGGTAAAATATTCGCTGGTATATACAAAATGCCTGCCGCCACCATTAGAGCTAAACTGCGATTCAGGCTTTCGGGATTTCTGGAGTGTAAGCGGCTACCACAGCGTGGACAATGCGAAGTGTCCAGGGTGGTTTGCGGCTTAACTAATAAATGACAGACTTTACAGACTAACCAGCCTTTAGCGGCAGCCGTGGGCATGGTTTTATTCATATTCAAGCTTTTCCCAAAATTCAACCGGATGGAATGCTTGGGAGCTGGCGGCGCTAAGCACTATAAATGTACACAAAGACCATAAGCCTATACCCGGCAGGACACTGGCGATGCTACCCAATTTTACGATAGCGACTAAAGTACCAAGCACGAAAATTTCTATCATGTTCCAAGGTTTAATGGCAGAGCGTAATCGGAATAAGTAAGCTAAAGCAGCAGATAAATATGGGTATTTTGTAAAACCCAATAGCATGGCAGTACAAAGTAAATCTAAGCTTGGAAAGATTATCGTGGTAATCATCACCACTAAGCCCACCAGATTCATGTTTTGGTCATGCAGTGCTTCGACGACGCCAATGATTGTGGCATATACGGTATTACCAGTCGCTTCAATTGCGACGATAGGAAAAGCATTAGCCAAGATAAAAAAAATCATAGCCGATAAATTTAGCGCTAGTGCTTGATACAAATTGCCAGACCTGCCGTCTTCCAAGAGCGCATTGCAACGGATACAACGATATTTAATATATTTGGTACGGGGGATTCGTTGTATTGCATCGCAATCGTGGCAGGCTCTTACATGATATTTGCCCGCAAAATGTTTAGCCTTAACAGAATCTGAAATCATGGTTGCAATTGTAGCTCTGAAATTTATTCAAATTTAATCGCTACCACTTAGCGTTGGGGCAGCTCATTTGGACGCAATTTGAAAACCAGCGCTTCTGCCTCATTTCCGGATTTTACATTTCGGATGGGAAACGTTTTCGCCACCGTCAAAGTAGCCATCCATCACACGTCTATCCTGATAATGGGTGATACCACATACTCGCGCTCATCATTTGCATGTCGGCAGTCTAGAAACCGAATCTAGCCCATGAAATTTTTCTTTTCAAGAGCGCCTGCTTGGACAGGGAAAGAATGGCAAAGCACCAGCTGGATCGCAGTCTATTTTTATTAATCACTAACAGGTCAGAAAAACCGATTTTCTTAGGCTCAAAAATTACGAAAAGAAAATGGTTGTCGCGATTTATGTGATGATTCCTGATTAGGAAATTGTCGAAGGATACTATCGTTACTTTCAACCAGAAACAATCAGCCATAAGTATGGGTTTTTATTATGACTTATGGATGATAACCAATGGTTTATAAACATCACATGATTTAAAACCAACTTAATTTAAGCAGAAAAATTAATTTGATACTAAGGTTCTGGAATTTGGTCGATTACTCGTTGCTGAGTCTGAGGTAAGGATTCTAATTGAGGGTATACGCTTGCTAATCGCCGAGATCTCTGGGTTTTCTGGATTCCAAATATCGCGGTTTTCTATGGCAAGTGTAGGTTCTCGCACGTTGCAACGATTAGTGAATTCTTCGTGATAGGAGATCATAAGTTGATATACACAAAATAACTGACTATTCACAGATATTACGATCAAGCTTTATGTCCCGACGCAACTAGACGTTGTGATGAAGTTTAGAGCTTATTTATCATTAATTTAGTCGGGGTGTTATTCACACAAAACACCTGAAATTTGGCTTGGATTTCTTATGAAAGTACTCGTTTTTGGCGCAATCGGACGGGTTGACTTAAATGTCTTGAAATTTGCGTTGGCTGAAGGCCATGCAGTGACCGCTCTTGCGCGTGACTCAGAAAAACTACTAGTTAGTCACGAACGGTTATAGCTTTCCTCTCATTTTACCTATGCTTAAACGCAATTAAATAATGGGTTGCGTTACCCACTCGACCAAGTAATTCTTATTACAGTCCGTTGTAGCTTCATGCAAAAGTAATAACTACGACTTAAGCCGTATTTTATTCCTTGATGAATTGCTGAGAAAGATCAAGACCTTTTGCCAATGGTCTTAGTTTTAGTTTGCAGTAGCATAAACACACTTCGTGATTTCTGGTGCACCTGGACATTTCCGTCAAAATTATAGCCATACGAAACAACTCCGAAGCATCATTTTTTATTAAATGAATAGGCTGAAATTGACTGTAATAAACGAAACCCTAAATTCATTAAAAATATTTGCAACTGAACAAATTTGGTAGATAAAACGCCACTGAAAAGCAGTTATATGAACGAAGGTCTACTTAAATAAACCTACCACTGAGGCAAGGCATGACACTCGATACCAATGTTTTGATTTTGGGCGCTGGCCCGGTTGGAATGACGCTTGCTAATGAGCTGAAACGCCATGGAGTAACGCCACGCATTGTCGATAAAGCGCCTAGCATTCGGGAAGTTTCCAAGGCGATGATCCTCCATGTGCGCACTCAAGAAGTTCTCGATAAGGTTGGCGTAGAAGCAAAAATTCAACAAGTATCTCAGCCCCTCAAAGAAGTCGTCGTTCACGCCTACGGTAAGCATATTGGCTCATGGGATTTGGACGAAATTGATAGCCCCTTTAGGCATCCGGTCATTATCGGCCAGAATAGAACACAGCATATTCTGCTCGATCAATTGACGGAAAACGGGGTGCATGTCGAATGGAATACCGAAGCCATATCGTTTGAATTGGCTGCCGATTGTGCCACTACCGTTCTACGTAACAGTGATGGCAAAGAGGAAACCGTTCGCGCGGGTTATGTGGTGGGTTGCGAAGGCTCCAATAGCATGATTCGGCGGACATTGAATTTTTCTTTCGAGGGCGAAAGGTACAGCGGCGAACAATTTATTCAGGCGGATTGCCGCATTAAATGGTCGTTGCCAAAAGGCCGCTCCTATCTTTTCCTGACAGCAGAAGGCTACATGATGGTCATTGAATTTCCCGATGACGTTGTGCGGGTTTTTATCTCACTTCCTGATGCCAGTGTTACAGGTGCACAAGAAGCCAGCAAACAATTCGGAGCCGTTGAAGCGACTAACGAAGAACCGACACTGGAGGAAATACACCACCATTTGGAACGTTTGTCTGGTTACAGTTGTGAATTGTCAGACCCTATCTGGTTGGCTCGTTACCGCACATCACACCGCTATACGAACCATTTTTCCCAAGGCCGCGCGTTTATCGCAGGCGATGCAGCCCATGTGCATGTGCCGATTGGTGGACAAGGTATGAACACTGGTATACAGGATGCGTTTAATCTTGGTTGGAAGCTCGCGGGCGTGGTGAACGGCAACCTGCACAAGGATATTCTTGCAAGCTACCACTCGGAAAGGCATCCAGTTGCCGAAAATCTCATCAATGGAACTAATTTTGCCTATAAAGGCATTTTGCATCCTAGCGAAGCACGCCAAAGAGCAACAAGGCTCTTCGGCCCGTTCCTTATCCGTAATGAACGGGTACAGGATTTTATGCGTAGTACCTTGGAAGAGCTTAAAGTTTTTTATCCTCATTCCCCGCTGAACCTTAATCTTGGTGGTTCAAACGGCCCCAAGCCGGGTGAACGTGTACTAGATAGTACGATGGTAAGAGCGAGTGATAGCGCCACGGTGACACTTAACGAATTGACGGCTAATGTGGCTTGGACACTGCTTTTATTTTCTGGAATGGAAACAAAAGATGCCGTGCAAGCACTTGCTGCATTCAGTGCAGAAATTACCAACCACTATAGCGGCAAGATTGTCCCTTATCTCATTCTTGCGGATAAACAAGTCCCTCAAGACCTGCCATCCGATCCCTACATCTTGCTGGATGCGCTACATACTACCCATCATCGCTATGGCATTTCAAACCCTGGATTTTATCTGTTGCGACCGGACACGTATGTTAGTGCACGCGGCCCAATTGCACAAAAAGACCAACTGCTTTCCTTTCTTAAAACGCTATTCGCCTGAGTTCTTTTATGGAAAGTAATTTACAAGCCATGCCTATAAATCTTATATCACCCACGAACGTGGAGCCTCATCCGGTTGTGGAAAAAATCTTTGCTGCCGATGGAGCGCTAGATTTGGAGTCATTTCTAGCTCTGCTGACACCCGACATCGTACTTCGTATTGGTAGCCAACCTGAATTGCAAGGCCATGCTGCAGTTTCTATGGCAATTACTGGGATGTTTGCAATGATGCGAAGTGGTATCCGCCACACTTTGCACCAGCAATGGCAATCAGACAATGTGCTGATTTATGAAGCCACGGCGGAATTTTTTCTGAAGGATGGGCGAGACATTACGCTGCCTTATGTCAATGTTCTTTCCGTTGAGTCAGATGAGCGAGTCAGCCAATATAAAATTTACATTGATCTTTCGCCTTTAAACCCCATGTCTCACTGAAATCAGATATTTGTACCAAATTGTTAATCGATCACCCGATCAACTGCCCGAATTTACATTCCTGCTAAAAAGGAGAATCTTATGACCAAAGCCTCACCAACCCCAGGTAAAACCCTCATTAATCCAACGAACCATACGCTCATCATGATCGACCATCAGTCGCAGATGGCGTTTGCAACCAAGTCGATTGATGCGGTGAATCTACGAAACAATGCGGGTCTGGTCGCATCTGCCGCCAAGGAATTCAACGTCGCAACGATTCTAACCACCGTTGCCGAAAAAACCTTTTCCGGCCCGATATTTAATGAAATCAAGGATGTTTTTCCAACGGAAGAAATCATTGACCGGACGACGATGAACACGTGGGAAGACAGCCGCATCACTGACAAGGTCAATAAATTCGGCAAAGTTAAAATCGTGGTTTGTGGTTTGTGGACGAGTGTCTGCATCGTTGGTCCGACACTTTCAGCAATCGATCAAGGTTTTGAAGTGTATTTTATTGCGGATGCTTGTGGCGATGTTTCCACAGAAGCGCATGAACGTGCTTGTGAACGTATGATTCAGGCGGGCTGTATTCCGATGACCAGTTTGCAATATTTGCTCGAATTGCAACGCGACTGGGCACGCGGCGAAACTTACAACGAAACCGTTGCTACCTCTGTTAAATTCGGCGGGGCTTACGGCCTTGGCCTTATTTACGCCCAAGCGATGTTCGGCGGGCACGAAGGCGCTTAAGTTCCAGCAAGGTTTTTTGAGTATAAAACTCATTTCACCATCTGAGGTGCGTATTTTTATTGCCATCAATATCCGTTGTGCGGCAAAACACAGAACGTGATCGCGGGAGATTTTTATGGTTTTACAGCAAGCGGATAGTCTTTTTATTAACGGAAAAATAACCACGCTAGACGCTAATCATCCGGAAGTCACTGCCATTGCGGTTAAAGAGGGGAAGATTCTGGCAATCGGCGGGAATAAAGAAATACTTGCGTTTGCAGGTGCTGGAACGCAAACGATTGACCTGAATGGCAAGCGCGTCATTCCTGGTCTAAATGACTCCCATACGCACCTGATTCGTGGCGGTCTAAATTACAATATGGAATTGCGCTGGGATGGGGTTCGCTCCCTCAGCGATGCCCTCGCCATGCTGAAAATTCAAGCCGACAGGACACCAGCGCCACAATGGGTGCGTGTGGTTGGCGGCTGGAGTGAGTTTCAGTTCAAAGAAAAGCGGATGCCAACTTTAGCTGAGATTAACGCCGCTGCTCCAGAAACGCCTGTATTCATTCTCCATCTTTATGATCGTGCCTTGCTTAACGGTGCAGCTTTGCGTGCCGCAGGAATAACCAAAGACACCCAAGATATGCCGGGCGGTCGGATTGAACGTGATGCGAATGGCAACCCAACGGGTGCCTTGATTGCCGAACCGAACGCATTGTTGCTTTATTCGATGTTAGCAAAAGGGCCAAAGCTACCCGTGACCGACCAAATTAATTCCACGCGTCATTTCATGCGTGAGCTGAATCGCCTTGGGGTAACCAGTTGTATTGATGCAGGCGGCGGTTTTCAGAATTATCCAGATGATTATGAAGTAATTGAGCAGCTACAGGCTCAGCAGCAATTGACAGTACGCATTGCCTATAACTTGTTCACCCAAAATAAGGGGGGCGAGTTAGCCGATTACCAGTATTGGTCTGCGTTAGTGAAACCTTATAGCGGCGATAGTTTTTATCGTCACAACGGCGCAGGTGAGATGCTAGTATTTTCGGCGGCAGATTTCGAGGATTTTCTTCAGCCAAGACCCGATATGGCAGCATCAATGGAAAGGGAGCTTAGCGAGGTCATCCGTTTTCTGGTTGAGCATCGCTGGCCATTTCGCTTGCACGCGACCTATAACGAAACCATCGAACGCGCACTCGATGCCTTTGAAGTCGTCAATGCCGATACTCCATTTTCTGGGCTGCGCTGGTTTTTTGACCATGCCGAAACTGTGTCTGAAAAATCGCTTGAGCGGATCAAGAAATTAGGCGGTGGTATCGCGGTGCAGCACCGCATGGCTTTTCAGGGCGAATATTTTATTGACCGCTACGGCAAAGAGGCCGCCGAGCAATCGCCCCCCATCCGTAAAATGTTAGAAATGGGCGTACCCGTCGGCGGTGGCACCGATGCGACGCGTGTAGCGAGTTACAATCCGTTCGTATCGCTTTACTGGCTGACTTCGGGCAAAACGGTGGGCGGTACGGCGATGTATAACGAGAAGAACCTGCTCTCACGCGAAGAAGCGCTACGGCTTTGGACGCAAGGCAGTGCCTATAAATCCAATGAAGAAACGGTGAAGGGTACACTTTCTGTGGGGAAATTTGCCGACTTTGCAGTGTTATCACAAGACTACATGAACATTAACGACGAAGCGATTAAAGACCTCGTTTCAGTAATGACCGTGATAGGTGGAAAAATTGTTTATGCGGCAGATGAATTTGCTTCGCACGATGCGCCTCTGCCGCCTGTTTCACCCGATTGGTCGCCAGTGAAACATTTTGGCGGCTACCAGGGAACGGATAGAAATGACGTCATGACACATAAGCATACAAATTGCGGTCATGCTCACCATAACAATGTGCTTCACAGCCATGATGGCAAGCTGTCTCATTGGCTAGGGTCTGATCATTCAAAACTTCCTCGTTTCGAAAATCCTTGGGCGCTGGGTTGCGGATGTTTTGCTTATTAGGAGGATAAATCGCTATGCCCTACGTCAATGTTCAAATCACCAAAGGTGCAACCCGTGAACAGAAAAGGAAAGTTGTTGAAGAGATGACACAAACGCTTGTCAGTGTTTTGGGCAAAAAACCCGAACACATCCATATCGTGATTCAAGAAATTGAAACCGATGATTGGGGTTTTGCAGGAATGCTCACCACAGATTATCTCAATAAAAAAAGCACGGAATAAAATGCATCGCTTCACCATCCTTTGTCTCACCTTCATTGCGGGATTTGTTGATACCGCAACGTTCGTCAGTGCAAAAGGATTATTCGCAGCGCATGTAACGGGAAACTTCGTGTTGTTTGGTGCCGCCCTCGCCAATGGCTTCCGTACTGAAGATTATGTAAAGCTGATGACGTTTCCGGTATTCATTGTAGCGGTTGCAATTGGTGCAGTGATCTATAGCACAAGTAAAAAAATTTCAATCATATTTTGGTTACAAGCCCTGCTATTGATTTCCGTGGGAAGCATTGTGCAATTCGCTCCGAATGCCGTACCGCTTTCTTTACTGGTTTTAACACTCGTGATGGCGATGGGCTTGCAAAACTCATTGCACCGCTATCTGCCAGGCCCAATGACAACAGTGATGACTGGCACGGTGATGAATTGGTCAGCAGGTTTTGTCGAGAGAATTTTCGGCTTGGCGACATTACCCAGTAAGACTCCAGCCGCCAAACCGATGACGGGTAGGATGATGCTATGTTTTGCCACTGGCTGTATTAGCGCAGGGTTTATCAACCAGCAATTAGGGCTTGCAAGTGTCTCAATTCCAGGAATTTTAATGGTAATTTTGGCCATATTTGAGATGCAAAACCACAAAGGAGAAACCGTATGATGAAACCATTCATCACCACCTCAACGCTCGCTGTTTTGGCTATTTCCATGCCTGCTTTCGCTGCACCAGCCATTCCGACAAGTTGCACAAAATATATTGAAGCAACCGAAGTTCAGCAACCCATTGCCAAAGGTTTTGTTTTTACCGAAGGTCCTGCATGGCATCCTGATGGCTATTTTATTTTCAGTGATGTACCTAAAAACACTCTCTATAAATTGAATGCCAATAACACAACGGAGGTCTTTCAATCTCCTTCCGAATATAGCAACGGCAACACCTTCACGGCTGACGGCACTCGCTACACCGCACGCCACAACCGTACCGTTGCAGCTACGCCCAAGGATGGCAAAACCTCGACACTCATCGCTTTTTATAACGACAAAAAACTGAATAGCCCCAATGACATTATCGTAGCCAAAGATGGCGCTATTTGGTTTTCCGATCCTGATTTTGGCATTACGGGTTATGGCCCTGAACAAGCCACTCCAGAACAACCTGTGCAAGGAGTGTATCGCTATAAGGATGGCAAACTTACGCTCATGATAAGCAATCTGGGCAAACCCAATGGCTTGGCGTTAACGCCAAATGGCCGCGCCTTAATCGTGTCAGATTCCGCCACCTATAAACTTTATAGTTATAAAAAGCTCAGGAACGGTAAGCTGGATAAGGGGAAAATATTTGGCGAGATACCCGCTGCCGCAGGCGCACATCCGATTGCAGATGGTTTAAAAATTGATAATCAGGGCAACGTTTGGGCTGCTGGTTCAAAATCACTGGGTATTTTTACGCCTAAAGGTAAGCTTGCATGTAGTTTCCCTATTGGGGCCGAGCATGTGGCAAATCTAGCATTTGGAGGGGCTGACCATAAAGATGTGCTGATTACCGCGAAGGATAAGATTTTCAAAATTCGCTCAAAAATTGCGGGTAAGTAGCATGTTCAAATCCATTATCGGCATCTTTTTGGGTTTCTTCATTGGCGTCTTTTGCCGCTACACCGATGCGCCTGTTCCTGCACCGCCTGTATTGCCAGGTGCATTGCTCGTGCTTGCAATGACGGTCGGTTATTTGCTTGCCGACAAAATTTCCAAGCACCGAGCGCATACCACGAAAAATCTTTGCGGCGGCCCGACCGGAAAGGCGCCCAGTGACGATTTTAAGGAACACCATTGATGGATATGTTGCTTATAGGTATTGTGCTTGGATTGACCATTGGTTTCTGCTGCCGCTGGTTCGACATACCGTTACCATCACCGCCGAATCTTGTCGGTGCACTGCTAGTTGTCGCCATGACGCTAGGTTTTGTGGCGGCGGATTATATGTTGGCTTTCAAGACCATTGCTAGAACACCTACTCCCATCCATGAACAGTACGTTGACAGTTTCTAATCCGCTTTTGAAATTAGCAGTCTATGAACAAATACGGCGTATCGTTCACTAGCATTTTGGCGATCAATATTGCTGCATTTGCGTCAATGACAGTTGCTAACGATCGCCCACCGCTGTCCCCCAATCCCCGCTACGAAGAAAATTATCAATTTCTTGCCGACCCGTCCAAACGCACTGATTTTTATGATTCCATCAAATATATCCCTTTGGGCAATGATCCAACTACTTACCTTTCTTTTGGTGGCGAAATCCGCGAACGCTTTGATGGGTTTTTAAAGAATCCCTTATTAGGTACCAATCATTTAAGCTCCGACAATTACTTTCTGCACCGCTCTCTGGTTCATGCTGATTTACATGTCAGTGAATATTTCCGTGGATTTTTCCAGTTTGGGTATCATGAAGTCTGGGGTAAATCCAGCCCGGTTACTAGCCTTGATCGGGACAACTTTGATGTTCAACAAGCCTTTGCAGAAGTTAACCTGCCCCTTCAAGATAGGGAAAAGTTGGGGTTGCGGGTAGGACGTCAAGAAATGTTACTCGGTAGCGAGCGTTTGGTTAGTTCTCGTGAAGGGCCGAATATACGCCGGAGTTTTGATGCCTTACGCGCTATCTATAGCCGAGGCGCTTATAACTTTACTGGTTTTGTCACTCATCCTGTCGACGTTAAAGAGGGTGTGTTAGATGACGCGCCAGATTATAAACAGGCGTTTTTTGGTGTTTACGGCACAGCACCTATCACAAAAAACGTGAATACCGATCTTTATTACCTTGGTTTCAATCGAGATGGAGCGATATTTTCCCAAGGTATTGCAGATGAGAAACGCCATTCTGTCGGTACACGACTTTGGGGCGAATCATTAGGCTTTGATTACAATTTCGAAGCTGTTTATCAATTTGGAACATTCGGACAAGACGACATTACCGCATGGACCTTGGCTTCAGACTCTGGCTACAGCTTTACAGACGTACTTTTGCAACCGCGGATCGGTCTGAAGGCGGATATTGCAAGCGGTGATAAAAACAACAATGATAAAGAACTCAACACTTTTAACGCGCTTTTTCCCAAAGGCGCTTATTTCACCCAAAATGCACTAATCGGCCCGGCTAACTTTATTGATCTGCAACCGAATATTACCGTCATACCCCGACAGAATATCAGCGTCAATTTTGGTGCGGATATTTTGTGGCGTGAAAACACTAACGACGCCATTTATCGCCAGCCAAACATCGCCTTCGTTGGCACGGCAGGCAAGGGCGGGCAATATAGCGGGACACAATGGTTCATCCTAACTACCTGGCAAATTGATCGCCATGCCAGCATCACAGTAACCTATGTCCATTTTGCGGTAGGTGATGCCATAAAATCCGTCGGTGGTGGCGATAGCGACTATGTGAGCAGCTGGATGACGTATAGGTTTTGATGACGGTACTTTGCATGACCTGATCATCCAACGGTTTATTATTTCGTGCTATTTACCGCAGTCATTTAAGGCTAATGTGTCAATACTTTTTCCGTACACAAGTTTAAGTATCTATTATTACTGGCAAGGCCATTACTAACTGAGCGTAGGTAATTATATAGGGACAAATTACTTCGCATAATCATGATTATGTAAAATTACTAATCACATCCATATAATTATGCTAACTATAATATGTTGATTGTTTAGTACACTGCCGCTTTTCCATAAAAACATAACGTGCGCCACGCGTATTGAGCCAAACTAAAGATTGAGAGGAAACACATCACATGGGTATGTTTGATTCGTTTTATATTGAAGTGGATGGCCACGAACAAGAACTCCAGAGTAAACGCTTCGACTGTGTGTTGAGCCATTACCGCTTGGGCGACTGGGTTTCTGGCAGTCTACCAGGGGTTCGGGTTTATTTTGACCGCCTGTGCTTAGGGGGCGACGGCAAACAGGTTTATCGGGCAGAAGATGATTGTGCAAGCAAAACGACGGTGTTTATTGTATTGGTTCAGGGCGTCTTCGTTGATTTTCAAGTCCACAAAGACGAACTGGCGGCTGATGCCATTAATCTCGTCTTAGGCGAATTGCGGGAACGCTGGAGCGATTCGGCGCGTTTTCAAGGGTTTATGGTAGATATTTTGCGTACCCAACAACAGCAGATTGCCTCGCTCGAAAACCGGCTGGGTCGAGTACAAGCTATCATTACCAATTACCGTCGCTTAAAGGCAGGCGAAAAACTAGAGGGCATACTGGGTTTTATGCGCGAAGAAGATCGGAAATTGTCAGCGGGTGAGGAGCCGCTGGAGGTTATCGCTTGGGCATTAAGCGATGAAGCCACAAGTGATGGGCTTTGGAGGAGCGGCTCGAACCCTGACCCGTTGGCAGAGTACTTGCTCTAATATACCCAGCGGATAACAAACCGAATGGAGAATAATCATTCCAAATAGGCTATCCACCGAAATTGGATGGCGAAATCACCGTGTCAAAAAGCCAACGTTGGTATTGGATACCAAGCAGCATGCGGCCAGGCCAATCCTAACAATTAAATCGCTTTCAATTGCCAGCGATATGGATTCGGAACACATCAACTATATTGTCAATGGCTATTTTCGAAACATAAGGTTAGACGTCAAAAACAAGCTTTTGACGCCTAAATTACGAAGTATTACCTGGTTAAAATGACCGGACTGGGCGAACCGCTAGCTTACCCGTCTTATAAGAATCATTGGCTTGAAAGCCGCTGTAAGCAGGATATGGCGAATATCTAAACAATTGCGCCCAAGCAAAGGTTTTATCTACCCAATTTGATGACCAATAAAATATTTTTGTGGCTTTCACTAAATCTTGGTGCTGATAAATGACATTCAAATCAGCGACATTCGGCACTCGCCAATCACTGTATTTTTGGCCTTCGGCATCATAATTGGCTGGGTTTTTTACAGCAGCTTTCGCTTCATTAAAGCTATAGCTGCCTGGTAAATCTTGGTTGGCGGCGATCAAACCATGCAGGCCATTGGCGCTCACGGCAATAATAGTGCCGCCTGCAAAGGCTTCTCCTACCCGTGGGTTGTCAAACAACAATGATCCTGTCGATAGCTTTTCGCCCACGTTCACATTACTGGCGCTAACGCTGACACTACCATTAACGTAAGGGTTTTGGACGAAATCCCACTTTGTTGCCGGATTGTTTGCCACGGTGAGCTGAACCCATTCGCCTAAAAATTTGGTGGTATCAATTGGCACTTCAAAACAAGGTGTATTGGCATCGGTACTGGAGCAAGTATTGTCTGCTGGCAAGCCTTTCGGATAGACATGATAGAGCGCATTGGTGGCGGTACTGTCAGCGGGTACTCTGACAAACACCCGATAAGGTTGGGAGGCAGGCGCAGACCAACTAACGGATGAATCACTACCGCCTTGTAACATGGCACTGGCGGACTTAACTTCAACGGCGTTTGCCGACCCGAAGAGCATTACCGATACTGCTAACACTAAAGTAAGCGGTTTTTTTACTGCAATCATTTTCATAATTTATTCCTGAGATGCTCGTTAAAACAATAGGTTATTTTTGTGGTGCTTTTGGTGGTTTTGCCAAAATTGGCGGCAAAGGCTTAAGGTGCTGTTCTAACCAGTAACACGCCATAAGCATTGCTTTTGGGATTTTCCCAATGATTTTGATAGCCGCTGCCACCTGTCCAAGCAGAGGCGGCATCGGCGGCACTGGGTGTGGATGTCCAAATATAAACAGTGGGCATATTGGGGAAGATGGCAAGGTTGACTTGTGGATTTACGCAAGCGCGTTCGGCAATGCTCGCCAATTCTTTAGCATTCGGTAGCCGCCAATCGCTTTTGCCAATAAACGTGCTGGCAGCGGCGGTTTTTAAAGCGTTTTGCCAATTTGCCAAATTCGCCGCACCTGTGCAGCTACTGCCGTTCCAGCTATAGCCTTCTAAGCAACGTTTCCAAACCAATCCGGTTTTTTTATCCAAGGCCGTTCCGTCGGTTTGCACCACAAAGCGGGTGCTGGGTGTGGTTTGATAACTGCTGTCATTGCAGGTTTGGGCATGGCTGGCATTAATCTGCAAGGCAAGTAATACCGTTACGGTCAAAATAGTTTGTTTCATAAATACAGTTCCTAAATGGCTTTCATTATCTGGATTCATCGGCGGGTTAATTGCCGCTGACTAAACGAATTTTTAAACCGTATGGATCGGCGATGTCATCATTGACGTAACCGCTGGTAGAAAACACACCCCACAAGCCTTTTTTAGCTTTGCCAGAATCAACTGGGCCGATAGTGGATGTCACATACCAATACGGTTCGGTGTTGGGGAAATAAGTCGGATTGATGGTTTTGGTACGGCTGTAATCCGTTAACGAGAGCAACTCTTCCACGGTGGGCAAGCGCCAGTTGGTTTTGCCGCAAAGCTTTTTGGCGTTGATGGCGTTGACATAACTTAAGGTGTCACAGGCAATACCGCCGGTGCAGTTGCCGTTATTTTGGAAGCCCGTAAAACCGCCATTTGTCGCCGGATTGGGGTTGTACCAACTATAGGTGTTGTAAACATCGCGTAAACCGCCATCCTTAGTTTTCACTTCCCACAGTAAACCACTGACATTGTCGCGGGTACACGCCCAAGCCTTAGCGGCGTTGCCTAATGCGGCATTTTCTGCGAGTGCGCTACCGTTATTGGCAACCTTGGTGTAATCAAAACCTGCACTGCCATTACCCACTTTCAGTAATTTTTTGCTGCTTGCCAATCGGTCACGACCGTATTCGGCATCTTGACGGGGATAATCGGTCAACGGGCAAGCGAAGTTATTGCCGCTGCCCGTGCCACATTTTTGTAACCCGGTATCATTGAGTTTGCCGTAACAAGGCAACGCCGTGGTAATGGGCGATCCGGTCAATTCGTTTGCCGTACCTTTATAGCGCACCGATATTTTATGGGTAGCTGCATTACGGATAGTTTTGGGCGGCACATAAGCAAAGCCATATAAACCATCACCTTTTCCGGCATTTTTTAAATCGGTGCGTGATAGCTTTGCCGTTAATGTCGTCAACTTGACTTTGCCGCTATAAATATCCAATTGAATCCGGCTACTGGGATTACCGTTGTCCCAAGCCCAACCTTTTACGGCATCACAAGTCGCGGTTTCCAAGTGGCCTTGCAAAGCGGCATTAACGGGATTAGCGCAAAGGCATAGCAAAAACAATGATGCTGAAAATAGCGTATTGGCTATGTTGACGAGCTTATCGCCAATTTTTAAGAACGGCATTGCGGGTTTGGACATAGTTGACTCCAGTGGATTAAATGACTTGTTCATCACAGGCTGATGAATACGCGGTAATACGGATAAAAACTTTTTACGCAGTGACGCTTGGCAATACCTACTAATACTGAATACTGACCTGCCCCATAAACGTACGTGGTGTACCGTAAACCCCATAGCCCTCGCCTTTTTTGCCATACGCGGTTTCCACCGTTAATCCGGTGAAATAGCGCTCATCCAGCAAATTTTCGATATTAAATTGCACCGACACCTTGGCATCACCGACATCACGGCTGTAAGCGGTCATCAACGCCACGGTTTCAAAACCCGGCACCACAAAACTTCTTTTTCGCTTGGTTGCATTGGTTTCATCAATAAAGGCAAATTGTGAATCTTGATAGGTCACACCCGCGCCGACTGAAAAGCCTTTCAGCCATTTTTGTTGGAAGTTATAGGTGCTCCAGAAAGAAGCGGTATTGATGGGAATGCCGAATAATTGCTGGTCAGGTTTCCCTAGCAGACCTGATTGGTCGCTTTTGCTGATATTGACGTGGGTATTGGCAAAGGTGCTGATAACTTGCCAGCCGGGTAAAATCTCGCCTTGAATATCGACTTCCACGCCTTTGCTTTGCGCTTGGCTGATGATTAAGTAACAGGCTAAGCCGTTACAATTCTTGGCAGGTTCTCTAACGGCAATGTTGTTCTTGGTTAAATCAAAGTACGCCAAACTTGCGCGAAACCGACCGTCAAAAAACTCAGTTTTTGCGCCTATTTCATATTGGGATGCGCCCGTTGCCGGAATCGGTTTATTCGTTGGGTAAACCAGGCCCGGATTGCTGACGACATTGGGGCCAAAACTTTCCACATAATTGCCATACAAACTCAGCCAATCGATAGGTTGCCATAACAGCCCAACCCTTGGCGTTACCGCATCTTCAGACGACGCTAAGTTGGTGGCTGGAACGGCAAACTCCTGAAGGCTAGATGCCTGATGCAAATTTTGATAACGAATCCCACCCATGACATGGACGTGATAAGGCAGCTTGATTTGGTCTTGTACATAAAGGCCGTATTGGTCAATGATTTGCTTATCTTCTCTGATAAATTCCGGGCTGAGTAATGGCGGCACAAATGGCTTATGGACGGGATTAAAGTAATTCACACCATGGGTATATTTGGAAGTCGAGCCGCTGGTGACTTGGGTATCCAGCCGATAATAATCGCCGCCTACCAACAAAGTATGCCCAAGCCCGAAGCTATCAAAATGTCCGGTCAGATCCAGATTGGTCGAGTAGGTATCGTTGTTGTTTTGGTAAAGGGCACGGGTACTTTGGACAACGCGCTGGTTGATTGGCGGATAAGGGATATAAAAATCGGCATCGCCTGTCGCGTGGTTTACCGATAACTGATGCTTGATAGCCCACTTATCATTAAATTGGTGTGCGGTAGTGATATTGCCGAACAAGGTTTCTTGTTTGATGGGCGACAATTCGCCCCAGTTATAACTAAACGAGGTTTTGAGGATTTTACGTTTGTAAATCGGGATGAATCCGGCGTCAAAACCGTTGTTGTTTCGGTCATATTCCATTTCCACGCTGACCGAGGTTTTCGGGCTGATGATCCATTTCAGCGACGGCGCGACAAACACATCATCGGTATAAACAAAATCACGGAAGGAATTGCTGTTTTGGTAGGAAAAATTGGTACGGTAAAGCAGGCTTTCATCCTTGTTCAGCGGCCCGGTCGCATCGACGCTGGTGCGGTATAAATCGTAAGAACCGAATTGTTGGCTTAAGGAATAATACGGTGTGGCCTGCGGTTTTTTGGTGACGATATTAATCATGCCGCCGGGTTCAACCTGACCGTATAAAATCGCCGCCGAACCTTTTAGCACCTCAACACTTTCGACATTGGCAAACTGACGGCTAGCCGAACCGTTCTGCAACCGGAAACCATTGCGGAAAAAAGTCTCCGAAGCAAAACCCCGGATCACTGGTGTCGGGTAATTGATACCAAAATTGATGCCGTTATTCAACGAGCTGATGCCATGCGCTTTCATGGTCACACCACTGACATTGCGTAAGGCTTGTTCAAGGCTGATGACTTGCTGGTCTTTCAACACCTGCTTGGAAATCACTTGCACATTCAGCGGCGTTTCCATAATCGGCGTATCGGTTTTCGTTCCCGCCGTGGCGCTGGGCAGCACATAATCGGTGTTGTAAGGATCATCCGCCTGATACTCGAATTTTCCGGAAACTTTCATAGTTTCCAGTGTCGGCGGCACTGGTTCGTCCGGCGCAGTGACTGGACTCAATTTCGGTTTCGGCGGCGCGGGTTTTGTTTCGGGTGCTTTGATTGGTTGTACGGCGGGCGCTGCTTGCAGTTTTATCGAACCGGAATCAGTCAAGCTATAACGGATGCCGGATTTTTCCAGCAATTTGCGTAATGCTTGTTCGGAAGAATACTGCCCAGTAAGGCCAGGGCTGTTGATGCCACGGGTAATAGTGGCATCAAAAAATATCTTCAACTTAGCGGCTTGGGATAAAGCCAATATCGCGGAAGACAAACTTTGCGGCGGGATATTAAAGTGATGGCCTGTAGATAAGGCATCGCCTGTCAATTCACCAGCCAATGCAGGTGATGGACTCAATCCATCACTGCAAAGACAGAGCAGCAATAGATAAAAAGCTGGCGATTTTAGTGTTGAAGAATGGGGTGTCATTAAGGCTTCCGTCAATATCCGGCTCCAAAAAGCCAAATAGTTTGTCAATCAATGTTTATGACGAACGGAAACTGTGACACCTCCAGTGGTGAGGAAAAATTTTTCTAAAAAATACTAAACACCACTCAAAACCACCAATCCCCCTGGCAATCTTCTGACTTTCACCGCCAAGGTTTCTTCAATAGTTTGCAAAGCCGTGTCGGTGTTGTCGGTTTCGAATAAGCCTGTGACCGCCAGGTTTTTGAGCGAGCCATCAAAAATGACTATCGGTAAGCGGCGATAACGGTTTAAGGCTTTCACCACATCGGCAAGCGGCTGGTCTTCAAACACTAAATGATGCCGCCGCCAACTATCGGCAATCGCCAGATTGGCTGTCGTCACCGCGCTGAACTGTTGATTTTGATAACAGATGGTTTTGCCGGTAAGCAATTTGTCAATACCTTGCCCACCTGCCGAAACCCGGACACTGTGTTCATAAACTGTCACTTGCACATGACCGTCCTCCTCCTTAACATCAAAAGCCGTCCCTAAAGCGCGGGTTTCGGTATCGCCAGCCAGCACATCGAACGGCCTTGTAGCATCGGCGGCAACGGTAAAAAACGCCTCGCCGTGATGCAACCGCAAACGCCGTTTATTGGACGAATAATCGACGGAAACTGCGCTATCAGTCGCCAATTCCACGGTTGAGCCGTCGCTTAAGGTGATGGTTTTGGCTTCTCCGGTAGCGGTATAAAAATCGGCATACCAAAACGGCTGCTGGTAAAGCACCGCCACCAGCACTATCGCCAAACCCGCAACGGCAGAACGCATCGGACTGAAAAAAGCGGGTTTAACGGCGGCTTTGGGCAGGGGGAAATCGGCAGTATCCAGTTGCCCGAAGTTTTGCCAGAGGGTTTGGGTTTGTATCCAAGCTTTTTGGTGGCGGGGCGATTGCGCTAGCCAATGGACAAACGCTTGCCGTTGTTGCTCGGTCGCTTTGCCAGAATTCATCAACACAAACCATTCGGACGCTTGCTGATCAGCGTGTTGTGAAGCTTGCGAATCGGTAAGTTTAGTCATGAACAGAAAAGGGCTGGATTGAAAGTTCCATTGAAATTAAGACGATTGGAACTAGCTTAACATCCAGTTTCTTTAGAAGGAATCGTCAAACACGCGGCGTTTGCAATGTTCTAGGGCTTTAATCATGTGTTTGGTGGCAGTGCTTTCAGCAATACCCAAGTGCTGTGCGGCTTGTAGATAGGTGTAGTGATGAAATTTGCACAAGATGAATACATCGCGGCATTTGGGCGGCAATTCTTGGATGGCTTGCTTGAGCACGGCAAGTTGCTGCTGGGAAATCAACGCGGTTTCTGGAGAAGGCGTGTAATCCAAAAATTCGCCAATCTGTTTGTCGGTGATGGGCGATTCGTTCCGGCGTTGTTGGCTACGTAAATAATCTGTCGCCAAATTTCCGGCAACTTTAAAAAGGAAAGCGCGCGGATTATCAACACGGGTGTCCGTTTGATAGCTGGAAAGCCGCAAAAACATCATCTGCATAATATCTTCAACCGTCTCTGGCGAGTTAACGCGACCCGCCAAAAAACGTTGCAGCTCGCCCCTGTGCTTATGCAGCAGATCGGCAATATCATTGAGGGTAAATTCTAACATGGCGGGAAAATGGAAAGTTTAAACAGACAGGCAGCTGTATAAGCAGTTTCCACGCCATTGCTAAGGTTTTATAGCCAAAAACTTAAGCCCAAGCTATTTGGCAAGCCACGATTTTGCTGATGGTTAACAGCTGAAAGCACTTAGACGTTGGTTATAAGGGGTTTTGCTTGTGATACGCCTTCCCGCTTAAGTTATGGCACGAGACACTAAAAAACCGATTGAAAATCTGATTACACCAAGACGACGGATAAATTTAGGTCATATCACGCAGTGGGTATGGGAAATGACATATTGGTTATCGCGAAGGTTAGCCAACTAAAATGCGATTCTTGGAGTGAATAGGTAATTGTAGAAACTATTTTTAACAATGGCTGTAGTTGAAGCTCGTTAATTTGGGAGTCCAAAACATGTTTTGGACTCCCGACAGAGCTAGATGATTATAGAAAATCGACCCTGTCCAACCAGAAACCCCGAAACCGTGGCATAGGTTGCGATCATCAAAAATGACTATACGGACCAATCACTGGCTGTGCAATTTTTCCTGCAACCATACTTTGATAAGTGACTGATAGGGTACATCCCTAGAATTTGCGGCGGCTTTGATAGAATCAAGCAGGTGTTGGGGTAGTCGTAACGAAATCGTTTTGGTGCTGGGTTTTAAATTAGGCAGCACGACGCGTTGCGCTGTGTCCCAATCCAGATATTCCGTGGAATCCTGTTGTTCCCAAAACGCCCGTTCTTCGGTTTCGTTGGCAAATTTTGGAATGGTTTTAAGTGGTTTGTTCATAGATCTTACGCTCCTTTCTGTGCATATCTCTGGCTGAGATAACACGTATGCTTTTGCCCATATGACGCAGGGTAAAGGTAATATGCAATAATCGGCCTTCGTTGGTCTTTCCCAGCGCGTGAAAACGGCCTTCACCTTGACTGTGTTTAGTATCGTCAATTATCAGCAGTGGCGCATTGAAAAAGACCTGCTCGGCCTCAGCCATTGAAACGCCATGCTTGTCGTTCTTACGCTCATTGCCTTCATTCCAATCAAAGGCTGTAATTTTAGTAAAATCAATCATGGCTGTATATTATGAAGGTATACAATAAAATGCAAACTTATCAGTGTTAGTTGCTCATTTAACCCTCTTCGACCCACTTTTATCACCCGCCTAAAATCGACGGAGAGGCTTTGTATGGGATAGCTGTCACCCATAAACTAAGCAGTTGTGCAGCGACTTTGGATATTAACTATCACTGATGACTAAAATTCTGATTCCATCAAATAACCACTCCCAATTAATACTGGATACTAATCGACCCCATAAACGTCCTTGGCGTACCAAAATCAACAACAGCAGAGTTAGCACCACGAATGGTGTTTAGGCCAGTAAAATACTGTTTATCCAGTAGGTTATTGATGTTTAATTGCGCGGTTACTTTTGATTTGCCAACCGTCATGCTATAGGCCGCCAATAAATCTACCGTGGCGTAGCCAGGGATTTTTTCGACGGGCGAGGTATCGCAACAGGCGTTTTGTCCGTCACGAATGGTGACACCACCGCCCAATTTAAACCCTCTCAAATTGCCGTTTTGGAATTCGAAGGTGTTCCACAAACTACCAGTATTGCTGGGGACATTCCAAAAACGCGTACCCACGGCCTGATAAGAATCAAAGCTGGCATCACTAGAACCGGAACTGACAATACGGGCATCGGTGTTGGCGTAGGTAGCGATCATATTCCAGCCAGGCAAGATTTCTCCTTGAATGTCCACTTCCGGGCCACGGCTACGGATTGCCCCTGTGAGTACGGAAATGCCTTGCGCTGCTAATACGCCGTTCGGGCTAGGTGTGGCGACATTGGTTTTGGTCAAATCATAATAGGACACGGTAGCACGCAGGCGACCGTCGAAAAACTCGGTTTTAATCCCACCTTCGTATTGCTCGGCACTGCTGGGCGGTGCTAGTGCGCCGGATTCCAACACAGCACCAGGCTTATTCGGGCCAAAGCTTTCGACATAATTGGCATACAGGCTAAGCCAGCTTTTGGCTTGCCATAACACGCCGACGCGTGGCGTGACCGCGTCATCGCTTAAGGCCGAGGCGGCAGACCCGCCGCCAATAATGTCACCGAACCGAGTAACATTGTCCTGATGGATGTTTTGGTAACGGATGCCGCCCATCACATGAACTTGATAAGGCAGTTTGATCTGATCCTGCACATAAAGCCCGTACTGGTCGGTGCGGTTGTCGGCTTTACCGATCAATTGCAAAGGTTGGCTAAATGGCGTACCGGGATGACTGGGATTATTAATAGAAATAATTGATTCTTCTTGACCACCCAAATCCGTGAAGCTGCTGGAATCGCTATGACCATTATCCAAGCGGTAATAATCGCCGCCTATTAACAAGGTATGTTGCAAGGCGACGGTAGCAAAATGTCCGACCAGATCAAGGTTGGTGGAATAGGTGTTGAATTGGCTATTCACACCCCACAATTGGCGGATAACGTTATCACCCAGCGTGCCAATAGGATAGACATAATAAGGGTTATCAATGGCTTGCTGATTGACGGAAAAGCGATGTTTCACCGACCAATCGTCATTGAATTGGTGAGCAAGCGTAAAACCACCATAAACTGTTTCTCGCGTAGTTGGCGTGTATTCGCCGTAATTACGGCGGATGGGCGTACTAAAAAGTTTATCTAAAGGCAAAAACGCCGTGTCCAAGCCCAGATGCTGGTGGTTATATTCCATTTCTAAGGTCGCTTGGGTTTTCGGGCTGATGACCCACTTCAAAACAGGTGCCATGAACACGTCTTCCTTATCGACAAAATCACGGAACGAGCCACTGTTTTGATACGACAGATTCATCCGGTACAACAGGCTCTTATCCGTGTTGATCGGGCCAGCGGCATCTAGTGTGGTCCGGTAATGGTTGTACGATCCAAACTGCTGGGTGGCGGCATAGTAAGGCGTTGCCAAGGGCTGTTTGGTGACGACGTTAATCATGCCGCCAGGATCAACCAAGCCGTACAAAATCGCCGCCGGGCCTTTGATGACTTCCACCGATTCGACATTCGCCATTTCCCGGCTAGAAATGCCTTGTTGCAGGCGGAAGCCATCACGGAAATAGGTTTGCGATTCAAAACCGCGCAAAATCACCGATTGCCCGGTGCCGCCAAAAAAGCCACCTTCATTGCCGCCCGAACCATTGGTCGTCACCCCGCTGACATTTTTCAAGGCCTGATCTAAGCTGATAACCTGCTGGTCTTTCAAGACTTGTTTGGCAATAGTTTGCACATTCAGCGGCGTTTCCATAACCGGGGTATCGGTTTTTGTCCCGCCTGAAGCTTCCGGCAAAACGTAATCAGTATTGTAAGGATCGCTGCTGTCGTAAAGGCCAGTTCCACTGACTTTGACGGTCGGCAAGGTGGTTTGGCCCGACGCTGTTGCCGCTGGCGCAGGTGGCGCGGCTTTCTCCAGTGTCACCGTACCGTTTGCGGTGGAACGGGCAACCATCAAACTACCGCCCAATAATTTCCGCAACGCTTGTTCCGGCGTGTATTGACCGGACAAGCCAGGCGACTGCGTGCCTTCCGCCAGTGCCGCCGGATAGCTCAATTGCACATTGGCGGCATCGGCGTAGGCATTCAAGGCGCTGCTTAACGATTGCGGCGGGATGTTGAAAGTTTGGCTACGGCCTTCCGCCATAGGATGGTTTGCGTGCAAAAGCAACGCAACCGCACAGGCCAATTGCCTTAAGGGTAGTTGAGTTTGTCTGCCTGAACGGCTGGCGGAAAAATCGGTAGCTGTCATTAGAATCTCCAGTGGCTGAGCCTGTTGATGGATAAAGTCTAATGAAGACGGCTAAGAAAGATTTTCCCCCAGTTGGTGGGGGAAAATCTTTTCTGATGATGGAACTTTTTAATATTCGACCTTAACCGAACCCATAAAGGTACGCGGCGCGCCGTAGTTGCTTGGGCCGTAACTATAAATGGACGCGATATAGCTTTGATCCAATAGATTGTCGATATTGAGCTGAGCGGTTACTCGTGTATCACCGACTTTCCACAATTTGCTGCCCATGAGATTGGCGGTGACATAACCAGGAGCTTGGGCGGTTTCGTTATAGCCGATCTGACGCTCATCGACTGCTTGCATACCTGCCCCCAATTTCACCCCTTGCAACTGTGGCAGGTGCTGGAATTCATAAGTCGTCCAGATGCTGCCGCTATGCTCTGGGGCATTGTTTAGGCGTTTACCCAATTGAGTGGCACCAAACCCATCTTTAACGGTTTTTGCAAAAGGCGTGTAGGCATAAGTTGCGATCATATTCCAGCCTGGCAATATTTCGCCTGTTACATCCAGTTCTATCCCCTTGCTTTCTTGTTCGCCTGAGGCTTGAGTCAAACCGGGGCGGATTGCAATCGGTAAGTTCTGCTTGGTCAAATCAAAGTAGGCCAGTGTCGCCATTAAACGTTTATCAAACAGTTCGGTTTTGATGCCCGTTTCCCATTGTTGGGCAGTTTGTGGCGGTAACGGGATGCCTTGGAGATTGGTGTTTGATGCGCCGAAGTTTTCGGTGTAACTGCCATAAATTGACAATTCTGGTAACGGTTGCCAGACCACACCACCGCGCGGTGAAACCTTGTCTTCACTTTGTTTTAGACGATCATGTGCATACTCACCGAAGGCGACACTATCATAATCGGCACTGTCATAACGGAAACCACCCATCACATGAAAGTGATATGGCAGTTGCACTTGGTCTTGGGCATACAAACCAAACCAAGGTAGCGTTGAATTGGCAGTCGTAATATCCCCCGGCAGAGTCGTAGGTGGCCCAGCCATGTGGGTAGGATTGTATATATTGGTGACATCGTATTGGTTTGGATTAGCACCGAAACCCACTGCCGTTGATCGGACATCGCTACGGTAATAATCACCGCCCATTAACAGGGTGTGTCTGGCAAAACCCGTGTTGAATTTTCCGGTCAGCTCAAGGGCATTGAAAAAGTTATGTTGATAATCGTTGCCGTCAATATTTTGGGCAAAGTAAAAACGGGTTTGATCTCCATTCGGCTGTACAGGCGACCAATTGCCATCTGGATTAATACCGGACATGGTCAAGGTATAGTTACTGAAATTGAAACGATGCCGCAGCTTCCAGTCATCATTAAACGCATGTTCGGTGTTTAACGATACCATCGTATATTCGTCTTCTTGCAGGTTCCACGGATCACCCAAATTTCTTGAGCGCGTAATGGGTGCAGGACGATTACCCATTAACGGCACTGTGCCGTTTCCCAGTTCCTTAATGTCGCTGTATTCAAGTTTTAACGTTGAGGTGGTTTTATCAGAAATATGCCAACGTAAACTGGGTGCGACAAACAGGCGTTCGTTGCCGCCAAATTCCTGAAAGCTGTTGTTATCCTGATAGCCTAAATTAAAACGGTAGGCCAAGTCTTTATTGGCGGTCAGCGGGCCGGTGGCATCAATATTGGTGCGGTAATGGTCAAATGAACCAAATTGCTGGCGCAAGCTGTAATAAGACGTATCCAACGGTTGTTTGGTGACAAAATTGACTAAGCCGCCGGGTTCGGAACGTCCATAGAGAATAGAACCAGGGCCTTTCAATACCTCAACCCGTTCCACGTTTGTCAGGTCTTCGGTATGCGCCCACTGGCTTTGATTCAAAAAGCCGTCGCGATAAATATTAGAATTACCAAACCCCCGCAAGAAAAAATTGCCCGTACCGCCCGCACCGGCAACCGCGCCGCTGACGTTTCTTAAGGCTTGATCGACGGTAATCACTTGCTGGTCTTTAAGCACCTGCTGCGAAACAACTTTAACTGACATCGGCGTTTGCATGATAGGTGTATCGGTTTTGGTCGCCGTAACAGCATTGGTGATTTGATAGTCGCTATTGGCTGGATTATTGACATCAACATCGTCATTGCTTAGTGCGCCAGTGACTTTCACCAATGGTAAAGTCGTAGATTGTGGTGCTGTTTCATTCGTCGCCACCGTCATTGCCTTAGGACGTAATGTCAGCGTACCCTCACGGGTGGGAACGGCTTGTAACGGCGCGGCGGCAAGCAACAAATTGACCGCCTCGCTTGCCGTGAACTCACCTTGCACAGGACGGCTACTCAAGTGGTCGGCAACGGCGGTGTTATACATCAACTGTTGTCCGCTTTGTTTACCGAAAGTCAGTAAGGCTTGGTTCAGGGGTTGAGCGGGAATATTGAAGTAGTGCTTGCTATCTGCATGGGCGTTTTGCGTCAGCAAGACTGCCAATAGCGCCGCATATATTGGCTTGTAGTTCGGGTGGGACATGGTAGCTCCTGGTTTCTGTCGTCGTTATAAAACAGCTTTTAAAGCTGATAACACTAAGACGGAAACTTTTTAAAAACCCACATGCACAATTTGAGGAATAAAAGGATTTAACGCAAAACCACCCAGTACGAAGTCAGACTGAAACTTTGCAATTGCGGCACGGCGGCTTTAAAACCCAAGATGGCTTGGTCTAAGGCATCCAAGCGAAACAGGCCGCTCACCCGCTGTTTAGCCAAGGCAGGATTTAACAGCACCACTTTACCGGGCCGGTAACGGTTGATTTGCTCAATCGCTTGCGCCAGTGGCAAGCCATCAAACTGCAAATAACCTTCGCGCCATAAGGCCAAATTTTCCGGTGCTTTGCTGCTGTCGATATGGATTTGACCGTTGCGGATCTGCGCCGATTGTCCGGCAATTAAGCGATTGTGCTGTTGATGGCTGACATCTTGCAGCTCGACTTTGCCTTCGACCAAATCCACTTGCGTATCAGCGTGGCGAAGCTGTACCGCAAATGCCGTACCTACCGCACGGACTTCACCGTCAGTTGTCGTTACGACAAACGGTTGTTTGGCTTTGGCAACGGAAAAAAACGCCTCGCCTTGCAAGACCTCGACACGCCGCCAGTGATTATCAAAATGGATGCTCACCGCCGAATCGCTGTTCAAGGTGATGGTAGAGCCGTCAGCCAAAGTGATGCTGCGTTGCTCACCTTTCACGGTTACATAATCGGCCCGCCATAAACTGAGTGGGTAATTGAGCGGAATCACCACCGCCAACAAAATGCTACAGGCGATGGCTAATGTGGATAAATGTTTGGATTGGGATTTACGGATCGGGCGTGGATGAATTTCCGGCAAAAACGGTTGTGAGCCAGGAATAGTTCTGCCCCGCAAACCTTCCATGCTTTGCCATAAGGCTTGTGCCTGCTGCCACGCCTGTTCATGCGCGGCATCGGCTTTGCGCCAAGCCGCCAGTTTTTGCCGTTGGGCTGCGCTAAACTCGCCGGAATGTTGCTGCGTGAGCCAATCAAGGGCTTGTAATAAAAGTAAGTCGTTGGCGGGCGGTTTAGTAGACATGGTGAATGCAGGAAAACGTGCGAAGGTTGCTATCTTAGACGAGACAGCCCAGCGAAACCACATTCCCGCTTAAGGATTATTCACGGACTTGGCGCAATGCAATAAGGCGCGTTTGATATTGTCTTCAACGGTGCGGATGGAAATGTTTAATCGCTCGGCGATGTCCCGCTGTTTTAGCCCTTCAAAGCGGTTCAGATAAAAAATCCGCTGGCATTGCGGCGGCAAATCTTCTAAGGCGGCAAGCAATTTGTCTAAAGTCTCCTCCCCTACCGCAACGGTTTGCGCGCATCGAAAATCTTCCGTTTCCGGCAAGGCATCGCTAGGCCATTCCACAGTTACCGCCTGACGTACCGACTGGCTGCGATAATGGTCGCAAAGTAAATTCAATGCAGTTTTGAACAGGTAAGCCTTCAGATTGCTAATGCTGCCAAGATCATCAACATGACATAAACGGATGAACGCTTCTTGGCACAAATCCGCCGCCGTTTCGCGGCATTTCACCTTTGCCATTAAAGTCGCTTCCAATTCACTACGGCAATTGAGATAAAGATCGTGGATGGGCTGTTGGGCAGGGATAAACATAGCGATTTGATTGGCGACAAAATGACAGCGACAACAGTTAAAGCAAAGTTTATGCCTTTAATTAAATTAGCATTTAATTCAATGTATTGCAGACGAAACCCTAGATTTCTAGTTAATAAAAATAATTGTACTGTGTCATTTGACACACTCAAATTGAGGGATTTGCCGTAGTTCGGCTGAAAATGGGGGTTTTTAATAAACCACCACCAACCAAGGCGAAATATAGCTGATACGGACAGGCAAAGTTTCCTGCAAAGCACGCAGGGCGTGGTCAGTGTCGGCAATATTAAAGCGTCCACTGACTTTTAAGGTATTCAATTGGCTGTTGCTCAACAAAATTGCACCGTGGCGGTAACGGTCCAGTTCTGCCAGTACCTCAGGCAATGGCGCATTATCAAACAAGGCGTGACCTTTCAACCAAGCAACCGCGTTGCTTGCGCCGACTCGTTGGACGGTATTGGCAGCTTGCGAGCCCACGTTGATTTGTTCATCGGCGTGTAATTTTATTGGCGGTTGTGATTTTCCGCTCACCTCCACCACGCCACTGATAACGGTGACGGTATCACTGTGCGGGTCTTGCCTGACCAAAAAACGCGTACCTAAAACGCGAGTGTTGGCGAAATGGCTAGCCACCAAAAACGGCTGGTCGGGATTGCGTTGCACCGAGAAATACGCTTCGCCGGAGATCAACTCAATCTGCCTGAGATTGTCGTGGTAGACCACGTTTAGCGTGGTATCGGAATTCAGGGTGATTTCGCTGCCGTCCGCTAACGATACCCTGCGGGTTTCGCCAACGTCGGTGCAATAGTCGGCTTGCCAACAATGCCAATTAGGCGACACACACACCATCAGCAATACCGAAGCTGCCATCGCCAATAGCATAGGTGGCTGCCAGCGCAAACGTGATGGCGGTTTGACTGGTACCGTGCTTAATTTTGCCTCAGCCAACAACTCGGTAAAGTCGGGGTTCACCCAAAAGTCTTGGACACTTTGATAAGCGTGTTGATGGGCAGGATCCGCCGCTAACCACGCGGCAAATTCCACCCTTTGCTGTTCGGAAACGGTATCGGCACGCAAGCGGGCAAACCACGCCATCGCTTGCTCGGCAACCGCATCATCGGAGGAAAAAGGAGTTTGGGGAATGTTCATGCCGCCATTATACGTGGATAGGTCGCTAAACTTAGCGTGTCTCGTGTTGAGACGTTTGGCACGGGGAAAACCTCAATTTTGCGGCGGTAAGAGCTGTCCGCCAAGTCGTTGGCGGCAATGTTGCAAACCTTTGGCGATGTGTTTTTCCACCGCACTTTCAGAAATAGCCAAACGTTGCGCCACTTCGCGGTAACTTAAGCCTTGGATTTTATGCAGGATGAAAGCATCCCGGCAGCGCGGTGGTAATTCTGCAATCGCCGCGCTCAACAACGCTCGCCACTGAGCCTTGCTGATTTCTGATTCTGTCGAAGCTTGTTCTGGTTCGTCATTTGCCGCGACAAAATCTACGTGACGGGCCACGACTTTGTTATGGCGTAAATGATCCAAAGCCAAATTGCTGGCGGTGCGATACAAAAAACCACGCGGCTGGTTAATTACTTCAACTGATGCCGTGCGGGCTAAAACCAAGTAACTTTCTTGCACCAAATCTTGCGCGGTTTCGTAACAATTCACCATACGGAACAGATAGTTAACCAGCTCTTGGCGGTATAGTTGATAAAGTGGGGTATTATCCAAAGTCATGAAAATCCAAACCGTGTGCAAGTGGCAAACCCACACCTCGGCTGTCTATAGCCGTAAACAATACCGCTTTAAAGCAAAACACATACCACTATAAATAATTTATAAAAATCATTTATTTAAAGTTAAATATCAAAAACAACTGCGTGAAATGCCACAGCACACTATGGGATATGCCGCGATTTTTTAGGCGATCAGTTATTCACTACAAAAATTCGCAATCATAAAAAGATTTAACAATTTCGCTTTTTAAATTTTTCACTTTGCGTTTTTGCCCACCAAATCAATACCCCCGTCACCGAAAGCATCACAATCGCCAAACCCAACACAAAAACAAAAATCCGATATGGCATTCCGAAGACATTCGCCATGTGCAAGGCCACCAACCATTGGGTGACGGTGTTGCCATTGTATTGACCGGAAGGCAACAGCAACAATTTTTGCTCTCCGGTATTGGCATCAAAAAATAGCCGGGTGCCACCAAATTTATCCTGAAAATCCAGGCTGCTCCTGAATTTATAGTCGAACACCCCGTGGTCACGGTCAAGGATAAGGTAAACGGGATAGTCGATAATGAAATGCTGTTCGTTAGCGGACACGTTGCTGAGTGTCACCGCACGCTCATAAGCTTGTCGCCAAGTTAAGGTAGGATTTTCCAGCGGCTTGTCGAGGTTTGGTAAATCCGTCCACGGGGCGTGATAATCGAACACCAGTTGCGTGGTTTTGGTGTAAACGGTATCCCACAAATTCATGTAGACGCTGGACCATGCGAAGACCAAAAGCATCAGCCAAAGCCACAAACCGCTGGCACGATGCAAATCAAAAGTGACGCGTTTTGCAGAGGCCCGCCATTTGATTTTCCAAGCAATTTGCCAGCGTTGCCAAAAACTGGAGCGTGGTTGTAGCAAGTTTGAATGCTTGTCGATCCGTGGCTTGGTTGGCAAGGTCAAATAAAAGCCGACAAAACAATCCAGTGTCCAGACCAACGCGGTAATGCCGAGCATCCATGTACCGATGTCTTCTAAAGCCAAACTGTAATGCAGCTTGTAAATGAATGGCATCAAATTATGAAACCCTTCGGAAATCGCGCCCCAATTACGCCGCCCCAATTCTTCTCCGGTAAAGGGATTGAGCATCAATTGTTCAAAATCAAGCTCATAGGATTGCTGCGTTTGGGGATCAATGCGCGGGGAAACGTACACCTGCACTTGCGCCAGATCATGGTCAAACCAAACCGAATCGACTTGTGCTTTGGGTTCGAGCAGCGCGGCATTTTCCGCTAGAGTGGCTATATCCAGCGGTTTGCTGCCCGTGTTGGCAACAAAAAATTGCGGGCAAACCAAGCGGTCTAGCTCGCTGTAAAAAGCCAGCAGACTGCCCGTCAAACCGACGAGAACCAAAAATACCGCCATCGCCAGACCGACGTATCGGTGTACAAGCACCCAAAAATGGCGGATGCTGATACGATTTTTCCTTGTTTCGCTATTGAAAATCATAACCAACGCTTAAAGCCCAATTGAGCGGTGGTTGCGCTTGTACGGCAAAGTTTTCCAAGGTTTCGTAATATTTTTCGTCGGTCAAATTGCGTAGATTTAAGGCCACCCGCATGTTCTTCAGCTTATAGAACATGCCCAGATCATAACGGGTGTATTCCGGCAGTTTTAAACCATAGTTCGGCAAGGTTGCTTCCCGATCCCCAACATGCACGATACCAAAACCTGTTGACAGCTTGCCAGGAATAGCTAATGGCAAATCATACAAACCCCACGCGTTGGCTGAAAAATCGGGAACGCCATATAAACGGTCGCCGACTCTTTCTGGATCGCCACTCTCCACTTTGGCATCTAGCCAAGTGAAATTGGTGATGACATGCAGGTCTGAAGTCACATCGCCCGTTAAGCTGGTTTCAATACCTTGGCTGGATTGTTCGCCGTTGCTGACACGGAAACCGGGGTTATCGGCATCGGGCCCAACGACATTGTTCCGTCTAATGTCAAACAAGGAAACGGTCAGATCAAGTCCTTTTAACAAGGATTGTTTGACACCGACTTCATGCTGCGTACCGCGATCTGCTTTAAAAACGCCGTTGTTGATGTCGCGTCCCAGATTTGGCACAAAGGATTGGCTAAACGAGTAATAAACCGATGTGCTTGGTGTAATGGTGTACAGCAAACCCGCCCGTGCGGTATCTGCACCTTCTGATTGTTGGCTACGGAAAGTGCTTAATGGGTCTTTGCTAATGGTTTCAACTTCATCATGCCGCCAACCCGCCAATAAACGCCACTTGCCCCACTTCACTTGATCCTGCAAATATACGGCATTGGTGTCAGCCATGTCCTGTGAGCCAAATCCAACCGCCTCAGCAGGTACAGCACCGCCGTAAACCGGATTAACCAAATTGATGGTGTCGTAAAAACTAAAATCAGCAACGTAAGCAAACAAAGAATGACTGGTTTCAAATCCCGCCACCACTTGATGATCGACCGCTCCGGTCAAAAAATGCCCATGCAACTCACTTTGAGCAACGGTATTTTCCTGATGTTCATCAGGCGACTGATAAGCGTAGCGGGAAACCGCATCGACAGTTTCAGTAGGCAATCTTGAAAAATCAGAATTTAAACCCAAAAAACTTCGGTTAGAACGGGAGTAATAAAGCCCCTGCCTGAACCGCCAATCATCGTTAAAGCTGTGTTCAAACTCGACATGATGGGTATGGTTAAAATTGTCCAGACGTGTGAAGGGTTCGCTCATGGTGCGGTTTACAGGCAAACTAAACGAAGAGGCAAAATTCGGTAAGCCGTTTGACCAACCTCGGCGTTGGGTTTCCTGAAATTCACCTTCGTACATGATTTTTGTGCTGGGCGTAAATTGATAAGTCAACACGGGAGCAATAAACCAATTTTGCGAGTTTTCAAAATCAAAATAACTATTACCTGTATCGCCTGCCACATTCAAACGCATACCCAGATTACCTACCTTTTTATTGGCATCAATCGTGCCACGAAAGCGGTCAAAACTGCCGCCCGTCAGATTGGTGCTTAAAAAATCGAAATCTAAAGGCTTTTTAGTGATGGTGTTGACCGCACCGCCGGGTTGGTTCGTACCGTATAGCACCGATGCAGGACCCTTGACGAATTCTACGCGTTCGACATTGGCAAGGTCTCTGGGGGTGTATTTTTCGACTAAACGAAAACCGTTCCGGTAGTTTAGTGAGTCATTGCTAAAGCCTCGGATCAAAAACCACTGCGAAGGCGCGTTGCCGTAACCGACCACGGGTTGCACACCAGCGACCACCTCGGCAAGGTCATTCGGACTTTGCATACCTCTGTCTTTAATGACATTTTTAGGCACAACTTGCACAGTTAAAGGGGTTTCTAAAAGTGGGGTTTTGGTTTTGGTGGCAGTGCTGCTGTCAGTGATTTGGTAATCTTTATAGGCTAAATCATTGGGTTCGTACTCGACTTGGCTTGTCACCTTAACCGTCGGCATCACTGCCGATTCCGGCGGACTATTTGAATTTTGGGGCGATGCTGACGGTGCTTGTCGACTGATGGTAACCGTACCGTTATCAGCAAGTTGATAGCCTAGCCCGCTGCCCTGCAAAAGCTTTTGTAAAGCTTGAGTTGGCGTGTAATTGCCGCTGAGTGCTGGGCTTTTCAGACCTTGAGCCATATCGGTATCGTAAACCATCTGCAAATCGCTGGCTTCCGCCAAGCGGTTCAGTGCCGTCGATAGCTGGCCTGCGGGTATTTGTAGGGAACGGCTGGTGTTTTCGGCATGGATAGCGGTTGATAGCATGAGTGCCGTTGGCACGGACAATAATGCGGCAAGGGTTTTGGGTGTTAACGTCATGAACTCTCCTTTGATTGGCTGGGGCTAATGTGAGTAAGACGCAGCCAGTCGGTAAAACAGGAGGTTGACGTTAAAAGTTTTTGCTAATTTTGTAGGGTACGCTGTGCGTACCTTAAAATAATAGCTTATAAATCAATTTAAAAGGTACGCACAGCGTACCCTACCGTAAAGAGCAACGCATCACTGATGCAAGATCACCCAGTAGCCGCCAAGACGGGTGGAATGCAGTTTTAGCGAGTTTTGCAAGGCATCAATCACCGCCAGTGGTTGGTCGGTGCGGAACACGCCGTTGACGTGGCGCTGCGCCAGTGCGCTGTCAGTGATGGCGAAATAGCCGTGATGGTAGCGGTTCAGCTCCGCCAGCACCTCGCCTAGCGGACGGTTTTGGAACACCAATTTACCGCGTTGCCAAGCAGTCGCGGCTTGGGTATCCACGGTTTCGGCGGGACTAATTGCTTGGCGGCTGTAGACCACCCGCTCACCTTGTTGAAGGTTGGTCGTTGAGATGCCGCTATCCAACAGGACAGCGACGCGGTGTTCAGTCACCGTGACTTCGGTCTGGCCTTCTCCGACATGGATGTTAAACGCCGTACCCAATGCCGTCACCGACCCATCACCTGCATGGACACGGAATGGACGCCCTGGATCGGGGCTAACCTGAAACCAAGCCTCGCCTTTTAGTAAGCTGAGTTCACGTGTCTGGGAATTTATATTAACCGCCAGCGCACTATCGCTATTGAGGACAACCGTAGAACCATCGCTTAAATGGAGAGTGCGGCTGGCACCGACCGGGCTTTGGTAATCGGCCTGTAACCAAAGCCACAGCGGGCTAAAGCAAAACAACAATACGGCTGCCGCCATCGCCAAGGGCGCATATTTTCGTATTGATTGGCTGCGTCTGATGGGGTTTTTGAGGTGGGTCGCTCCCAATGCCAACGGAGATACTTGCGCTTTCAAAGCATCCAATTCCCCCCATAAACGGCTGATTTCAGCAAACGCCGCCGCATGTGCGGAATCTTCGGCTAACCACTGCTGGAACGCTTCTTGTTGACTTGAATCGTCGGCATCAGCATCCAAACGCACCCACCATTTAATGGCGGCATCGTGGATAGCGCTGCGGCGGTCAGTTTCTGTCGGCTGGTTCATGGCAATGGCTTCCTAAATAAGGCTTGCCATTATAAGACGTTCGGTAAGGGCAAAACAGGAGGGGTTCTTCATAGAAAGAAGACCTTTCAGGTTTCTTGTACCCCAGAGGGTAATAAAACCTGAAAGGTCAAGCAAACCCTTATTCGTCATTAAGTTGCTGCAAAACGGTCAAGGCATGGCGCAAATGTTTCTCGACCATATTGCGGGAAATACCCAAACGCTCGGCGATTTCGGCATGACTTAAGCCATCGAATTTTCGCAACATAAATACAGTGCGGCATTTAGGCGGCAGGGCTTCAATGGCGACGCTAAGCTGTTGCAGCCGTTGTTGGTTAGCAAGCACCGCGTCCGGCTGGCGGCTATCGGTTTCGGCAACCCAATCGGTTGCCACATTTTCACTGGTGATATGTCGATGCCGGACAGCGGCGCGGCGCTCGTAATCAACCGCCAAATTGGCGGCGATACGATGCAATAAAGCCCGTGGATTTTCCGCCTGCTGCCAAAGATTGCCGCTTAACATGCGCTGGTAGGTTTCTTGGACAATATCGGCGGCAGTATCGATGCAACCACAGCGCCGAGTCATCACACGACGCAACTCCTCGTCATAAGCTTGAACAAGCGCGGCAATTTCGATATTGGACAAGGAATTCATTGAGGTAAAACACTGACGAAGAATGAAACCCATTCAGCATGATTTGTACCAACTGAATTGGTCGATATTCCCTGTTTCGAGCAAGCCTTGATTTTCCTGCAATAACACGCCAATACTCTGATAGTAAAAAGAATATATTCACATTTTGAACTGTGTTATTTCACCTATTGATTGTGTGAAATGACATAATTTTTACGACTCACCCGCGCAGGCACGGGCATGTACTCGATTTTTTGCTTTACGCTTTTGCATCCAACGGATCACGCCCGTCACAAACAACAGCGGACACGCGAGACCTGACAAAAACACCAATATCCGCCCCGTCCAACCAAAGGCTTGCCCTGAATGCAAAGGCCATTGCCAGTGCGTGAACACTTCGCCCGCAGTGCCAATACTTGGGTCGTCCACATCTAAGATTTTGCCGCTGTATTGGTCGATCACCACGCAACGGCGATGCAGCCAAATGCCCTGCTCTGCCACGCCGTCTTTGCAGACTGTGTAAGTATCGGTGGATTTGGTTGCGACGTAAAGCCAATCGGGACGGCCTGTGGGATAACGTTGTTCGGCGATGGCCACCGCTTCAGGGAGAGTGATTGACTTGGGGTTAGCGGGTGGATGTGATTGAAACCAGTAACGGTAAGTGACAGGCGAGAACAATTCCAACACAGGAACGACGCGCTCCGGTATATTCATGTACACACCGGAAAACAGCACCGGAACCAGCACCACCGTGGTGTAAAAACCTATCGTTTTATGCAGATCAAAATTCAAGCGTTCTGCGCTGGCTTTACGTTTGATGGTTAACGCTTGCCGCCATTTTCCGGTCAAAGGCCACCAGAGAATCAAGCCCGTCAGCACAGAAATAATCAGCAAAACGCCCATGATGCCAACCACGGTATAGCCTAAATCCTCACCCAGCAACAACGCATAATGCAATTCGAAAACCAAACCGATGAAGGTCTTTGGGATAAGGCTGTCGGATGAGGTTTTCAGGCGTTTGCCGATGACTTGCGCGGTGTACGGGTTAACGTAAACCTCCCAGCGTTCGGTCACCGCGTCGGCTACGGGCAAGGCATACACCAGCTTGAAAGCCACCGCGTCATTACGTGGATAATCCGCAAAAGTATTAACGGCTTTTTCCGGCATCGCCGCCTGTCCGGCTTGGAATATATCCGCTAACGGGCGATAGGCCGACTCGGTTTCCGGCACGGTGACGGTCAACAATTGCGGGTTGAGCAGTTCGTTGATTTCAGCATGGAACACCAGAATGCTACCAGTAATGCCGAAAATGGATAGAAAAAACCCCAATGCCAATCCTAGCCAAAGATGCACAGCCAACCACGTTTTGCGGCGGGTTTTCAGTTTGGCAAGATGCTGTTGTTGGGTATTGGGTTGGTCAAAAAATCGGTTCATGGCGTGTCGTTAGCTATCCAAATACACTGTCAAGCAGCGAAAAATAGGCAATCCAATTCACGAAGCATCTTAAGGGCTAATACTCAACACGAACCGAACCAATCGCCGTCAATGGCGCACCGGGTGCTATACCCAGTCTTGGCGTGACATTTTGGTCAGGGTCAGTCGATTCGTAATATTCTTTATCCAAAAGATTACGGATATTGAACGACGTAGTGACTTTGGTTGCCCCCACTTTCATTTTATAAGCGGCAAAGGCATCCATTCTGACAAAGCCCGGCAGTTGGAAACTATTGGCAAAATCGCCTTGCCGTTCCCCTGCGGCTACACCACCCACACCAATACTAAAACCCTCCGGCGCACTATAACCATTGATATCGTACTTGACCCACAAGCTACCCGAATGCTCAGGAACATTCGGCATCCTGTTTCCTGCGGTATCACCACTATGATCCACCAGCACCCTTGCATCAGTGAAGGCGTAGCTGCCGATGAGGCTAAATTGATTGGTGATTTGTCCCGTCACGTCCAGCTCTATCCCTTGGCTGCGTTGTTTATTACTAATCATGTCAAAGAGGAAAGCTGTAGAAAGATCCGGTACCAAGATATTGTCTTTAACCAAATGGTAGTAGGCCAAAGTTGCCAGCAACTTATCGTCTAACAACTGGGTTTTAAAGCCTGCTTCAAATTGCTCGCCGCGTTGTGGATCGAAAGTTGAGCCGTCGGCGGCTGGGGCATTGTTGGCACTAAAAGAAGTTGTCCAGTTGCCGTAAACCCCAAGCTCTTTGATGGGTTGGTACAGAATGCCAACCCTAGGGCTAAAGCCTTCAACCTTACTCGAAGGCAAGGTGGCTTCAGCAAGGCTATATGAAGCCTGATAAGATTGCCCTGATTCTGCCCAATCGTAACGTCCACCACCCAAAATATGTAGCTTGTCCCATAGCGTGATGTGATCTTGGAAATAAGCTCCGTACCAATCACTATACGAAACCGCAAAATTGCTGGTGTCGCCGCTAGGAGGTTGTGACAAGGTTTGCCTGATAAGTGCCGGACTGATCCCGTAACTGGAGCCTGGATTAAAAATATTTATGTCAAGTGCCGAATTGGGGATGTTGTACTCACCGAAATAATGGTATTTCTGGCTAGACTTAAAATAATCAAAACCTACCAGAGTTTCATGTTGGGAAAACCCCAGTTTTAGCTTTCCGGTCAAATCAAGATTCATGGCATAGTTTTGATTGTCGCTTTTTTGACCAAAGATATTCCGCTTCAACGTACCATCCGGTAGCAAGGCATCCTCACTGGGGCCAAAAGCTGGAGCTGGATTAATAAAACTGGAAAACTCATCGTTAAAGCTGGCAAGAAAGCGGTGATGTATCGCCCAATCATCATTAAAACGATGGTTGATTTCGGTGTTAACCAACGTCTTGGAGATGTGATCGACAGGACTATTAGGATCATCAAGTGAGCGGCTGATAGGTATCGGTGCCGGACGTGAGCCTATCGCCGGAATACCAAAATCGGATTGTTGATCCTGTTCTAAACCTTCCACACTGAGGGTCATATCTGTTTTATCGGTTGGTCGCCAAGTGATGCTGGGGTTGACCATGACCCGATCATTGAACACAAAATTCCTGAATGAATTATTGTTTTGATACGCGCCGGTAAAACGGTACAACAGCGAATGGTCATCCGTTACCGCTCCCGTTGCATCCCACTGGGTACGGTAGTGGTCGTAAGAGCCGATTTGTTGCTCTAGTGAATAATAAGGGATGTCAAGTGGCTTTTTTGTGGTGATATTAATCAAGCCTCCCGGCTCAATACGTCCAAACAGGACAGCCGCCGGGCCTTTAAGCACATCAATGCTTTGTACATTGCCAGTATCAAATTCAGAGGGGAAGCCAGTGTATAAGTTACCGTTAGTCAACAAGCCATTACGGTAAATCCTACCATTGCTAAATCCGCGAATAATAAAGCCTTGCCCCCTCCCTAATGTTGGCTGCGCCCGAACACCGCTGACGTTTTCCAGCGCATCCTTGAGCCGTGTCGTTTTTTGGTCGTCCATCACTGTCCTAGGCACGACTTGCACGGAAACTGGGGTATCGAAAATGGGCGTGTCGGTTTTGGTCGCAGTGCTGCTGTTAATGACGGTATAGCTTTTATTTCGCGGATTGGTCGGATCATCGTCATAAGTATCGGTTTTCCCGGTCACCTTCACTGTCGGTAAATCTGTCGCCGATGGCGGTATGACAGGCTTTGCCGGAACGGTCTGCGCCACTTTCTGCAAAGTCACCATACCATTACGGCTAGATTGCACCGCTACACCTGAACCCGCCAACAACATTTGCAAAGCCTGTTCCGGCGCATATCGGCCTGATACACCGCGCGAGGCGACTCCCGCCGTCAGTTTGCCGTCGGCGACGACTTGCATCCCAGATTGCATCGAGAAAGCCACCAATGCTTTGTCGAGTGTTTGCGGACGAATTTGGTAGTCGGTTGTTTGGCTGGCTGCGGTTTTGGTTTCGTATTCTGCGCCCTGAACCGCATGGGACACCGCCAGTGCGATTAACAAAAGGCTACTGGGCAATGTGTTGGCAGGTTTGAGTTTGTGGCGGGAACTGAAATAGACAGGCGGCTTTACAAGCATAGGGTTCTCCATTGGTTTTATCGTATTTGTGACTGGGTTTATAGTTACCCATAGTTATCAAGGACGATGGTAGGATGGAAATCCCTAAGGTGTTTTTGAAATTATTTCAGTTGTCGGCTGGTTGTTTAATAGACCAAAGTAGGTTGGTCTATATTTTGGAGAATCAGTAATGGAAACTATTAATATATTTCAAGCCAAAACTCATTTGTTAAAGCTAATTGAGTAAATTGCTTCTGGCGAGGAAGGTAAATTCGATTACCCCAACAACACCCAATAATCGGCAAACCGCCGCGCCCGAACGCCAATGGTCTGCTCCAAAGCCTTCACCGCATCGTCCAAACGATTAACCGAAAACACCGCCGTAATCGGGCGGTTTTTAAGTTGTTCATCGGTAATCAGCATAAGCCCAGGCCGATAGCGGTTGATTTGCCCCACCACATCCGCCAAGGTCGCTTGTACAAACACTAACTGCCCTTGTCGCCACGCCAAGGCTTTTTGCACGTCGATGTGCTGGACAGATGCCAATTGCTGATCTTGATAACGGGCTGATTCACCTGCCGTCAAAGGCGTGATGCGTCCAGAATTGCCTTCGGTGCTGGTTTCCACGCGGCCTTGAACCACGGCAATGGTGACAGCTTCGTCATCACGCTCGACGCTGAACGCCGTCCCCGTCACCCGCGCACGGGCAACCCCCGCCTCCACCCAGAAGGGACGCTCTGGCGCATGAGTAACTTCAAAAAACGCTTCGCCGCGCAGCAATCGCACTTTGCGTTCCGTATTTGCCACATCCACTGTCACCGCGCTATCGGTATTGAGCAAGATTTTAGAACCGTCCGCCAAGACGATTTGTCGCTGTTCGCCAGTTGCCGTGTGGTAATCGCTTTGCAGGTTTTGCAGTACATCCGGCTGCCAATAAACCATCAGAACCGCGCAAACCATTAACACCGATGCGGCTTGAGCGAAGGTAAATCGCCGCCGGATGGTTTTTGCCGATGCTGGCAAGCCTTGTTGCCGGATGGTTTTAGCGGGTGCTTCCAGTGCGGCGTAAAGTTGTTGCACCGCTTGCCAGGCTTCGGCGTGTTGCGGGCTGCTAATTAGCCAGTGGTCAAACGCTTCACATTCGGCAAGGGTGATGTCTTCAGCCGATAAACGGAAAAACCAAGTGGTGGCTTCGGTAAATAACGCTTCAGACACGGGCGGTGCAGGGATGGGGTTAATAACGCGGACTCCAAAACGGGATATGGGGAGAAATGACAAAATAGCGGTTTTTTTAAACCCGTCTCATATGTTTGTCAAAAAATTTCGGCACAACAGCAGGGCTTGACGTAAGTGATATTCAACCGTGCGTTCGGAAATATCCAAACGCGAAGCAATTTGCTTATAGCTGAGTTCATCAACCCGATATAACAGAAATATTTCCCGCGTCTTCTCCGGCAAATTAGCGATGGCTTGTTGCAATTGACTCTCCAAACAGTAGTTGGCGACGATGTCCTCAGGGCTAGGTTTAACATCGGCGATTTCAGTATCGAGCGGGATAAACTCACGCTGTTGTTGGCGTTTGTTGCTACGTAGATGGTCGCGGGCCAGATTGGCGGCGATAGTGAATAAGAAGGCGTTCAGATCAAGGATAGGCTGCGGCGTGGCTTGTTTTAAAAAACGTAAATAGGTTTCTTGAGCCAGTTCTTCTGCTATTTCTTGCGAGCGGACTTGCCAATACAGATAGCTTTGCAATTGTGGATGACGGTCGCGATAAAATTCGGTCAAATCCTGACCAGAAGCGGGACTAGGGTGTTGGCTCATGCAAAAACGGTGTCTCAAAAGGAATAGCATGGGCTTATGCAGAAATTGTACCAATGTCAATAATAGCTTGACTCGATTAGCTTTAGGGCAAGTTGCTGTTAGCTGAGATTTAATAAATTATGGCAAATGCCATAATGGCTGCGTGATATGCCACAGTTTTATGGTTTTTGTCTCTATTGCTGATTCCCCAAGTTACCATCAATAGATAAGCTAACGTTTAACAACGCCAGAAAATCCACGAGCTTATCGGCTAAGCAGCATATTCTTTGATGAAAGCCCCTATTTATGGCGTGAGTTTTGCTAAATTGGCTAACTGTCATTCTTCCACTAAAGCCGTGCGATAACATAGTCATGAGCATCACCGCAAATAATGCCGACGATGTATTTTTACATCATCGGCACAGCCTCATCCATACCCTTGCCCGCATTGTCGGCTGTCCGCAAACCGCAGAAGACTTGGCGCAAGACACTTACCTAAAATTTTTACAGGCATCAACAACACAAGAAATTACCTTTCCGCAGTCGTTTCTATTTCAGATTGGCCGAAATTTGGCCTTGGATTATCTGCGTAAACAACGCATCCGCCAGCCGCTTGCCGATACAATTTCAACCGACGATGACGACAGCCGTTACGAAAGTATGCCAGTCACCCTGCCTACGCCGGAGAAAATCGTCGCTGACCAACAACAAGTGGCATTATTGCTAGATGGCTTACAGCGTTTGTCAGAACGGCGACGGACTTGTCTGGTGCTGCATCGCTTCCATCATTGGCCTTATGAGCGCATCGCCATCCATTTGGGTATCTCCCGCAGTGCTGTCGAAAAAAATATTCAGGCCGCTGTCGCCCATCTTCTCGCCGCCCAAGGTGATGATCCTTTTTAACAGCATGGCACAAACGCCTAATGCTGATAAAATGCTGCTGAACCCATACAAGCAACCGCCATGTCCCATCATCCCGAACCGGATTCAACTAGCCCACACAGCTACGCGCAAGACCAAGCTTTAGCCTGGTTCGCCCGTTTGCAAGACAGCCAAGTCAGCAACAGCGATAAAACGGCCTTTGCACAATGGCTTGCAGAAAATCCCGCCCATCAGGCGGCATTTAATAGAGTTGAACAGCTTTGGCAATCCCCCGCATTAAACCAAGCCTTAAGCCAGTACGCCGCCATTCCCTTTCCGGTCACTCACAAACGCAACCAAGCCATGCGTTGGGCAACTGCTGCCTCGATAGTTTTAGTGTGTGGTTGGTTAGCAATCGCTTCTGGAATTATCAACCGTTGGCAGGCCGATTACGTCACAGCCACGGGCGAGCAAAAGAGAATTGAATTGGCGGATGGCTCGGCGATGATCTTAAACACCGATTCTGCTGTCATGCTTAACTTTAGCGAGTCGCAACGCGGCATCAAACTCTTGCAAGGGGAAGTGTTTTTTGAAGTGCAGCCGGATAAAACTAAGCCGTTTATTGTAGCAACTGAACAAGGCACAGTGCGCGTGGTCGGCACACGTTTTACCGTAAAAACAGGGGAAACAACTCAAGTGGACGTAGATAGCGGTATCGTCGCTTGCGCCGGAGAAATCAGCGGAAATGTGCAACTGACTGCCGGACAACAGACTGAAATTAGCCCTAGCAACGTCAGCCCAGCCACATTCATAAATCCTACACGCAGTTTCGCATGGCTAAAAGGCCGCCTGATTTTCCAAGACCAAACCCTCGCGCAAGTGCTTGCCGAACTGGATCGTTATCATCCCGGTGCGATTTTGATAACCGATGCCAAACTGGGACAAACCCGCATCACTGGCAATTACAAACTGGACGATACCTCCGCCGTCATCCATAACTTAGCCGATATTGTTGGCGCGAAAATCATTACTATTTCGCCGTATTTGACGGTGTTGAAATCATAATGACAACCAACGCACCAGCTTTAAATTTTTAATCCTGTCAAAGTGCTTGCCATTATGGGTGACCAACGAAAATCCAGTCGCTTCGGTAATACTGGTAATCATTAAATCCCTATCAGCAATCAAAGTACCCCGCCGTTTTACCGCAAAAAACTTTCCATCCCACGTGTGTGATCCAACTCCTGAAACGTCTCGTCTCCTAAGCGCGGTAAATCGCGGTTTTCTTAACGGCACACAGGAGCGACCATGCACCCCAACACCACCAACACCCCCGGCGCACTGCGCCAACTCAGTCTTGCCATCGCTTTGGCTTTACCCGTACTGGGTGTATCGCCTCTAACATTAGCTGCGGGCAACCAAACCCAGCAATTCAACATTCCCGAACAACCCTTGGCGGACGCGCTCAATGCTTTTATCGCCACCAGCGATTGGCAGGTGGGTTTTCCGGCTGGCTTGGCACGGGATGTCCGTGCTAATCCGGTTTATGGCAATTACACACCGCAACAGGCTTTGGATAAGCTGGTGGCGGGGAAAGGGCTAGCCGTCAAACAGACTGGCGGCAGTGTGACTTTAGTGAAAACGGCTGCGCCTGCGGCGGTAATGTCGTCACCATCCAGCCCAACTACCCTAGCGACCGTCAAAGTGACTGGTGCAGCGGAATATGCCCCCGATGATCCACGCAGTACTGCTTATGCGGTGTCAAATGCCAGTAGTGCAAACAGAACCGACACGCCTATTATGGAAACGCCCATATCAATACAGGTCGTGCCAAAATCTGTAATTCATGATCAGCAAGCTATTCAAGTAGGCGATGCCATCAAAAATGTCAGCGGCGTGTTTCAAGGCTTCACTTTTGGTGGCTTTGCCGAGGAATTTATGATCCGAGGCTTCAATACCGCCTATAACAATTACTTAGATGGTTTCCGCTGGCCTGCCAGCCGCTTGACGCTTGCCAATGCTGAGCGCGTTGAAGTCGTCAAAGGTGCCGCCGCCAATTTGTACGGACGCATCCAACCCGGCGGCATGATCAACATCGTCACCAAACGTCCGCAAGCAAGCCCTTATTACGCACTGGAACAGCAGTTTGGTTCTAACGACCTTTACCGCACGACCGCCGATGCTACCGGGGCGATCAACTCGGATGGTTCATTAATGTACCGGATCAACTTTGAATCGCTGAACAAAAATTCTTTCCGCGATTTTGCTTTCACGGATCGTGTTTTTGTTGCGCCATCGTTAACCTGGAAAATTAGCGACCGCACCCAGTTTGACTTGGATTTCATGTATTCCGATGAAGACACGCTGGAAGACTACGGTGTGGTTGCCTTGGGTAACCGTCCCGCCAATATCCCAATCTCGCGCTATTTATTGGAGCCATCCACTGACAAATCCAACACGACACTCTATAACACGGCGTTGACACTGACCCATGCTTTTACCGATGATTGGAAAATCAAAGCCCGATTCAACCATCTCAACCGTGATGTCACCGACCCGCAAACCTATCCGTGGGGATTGGATGAAGATCCAAGCAGCGCGACTTATGGCGACTTGAGCCGAGACTATTACGGTTCTTACTCGCAAAGCGACACCTATTACGGCACGGTAAACCTGACTGGCCGATTTGCAACATGGGGTGTAGAACATCAGGTCTTGGCGGGCTGGGAACATTACAGCAGCGACACTACGCTAAATTACCTGTATGCGTCGGGAAACCCCATCAATATCTTCAACCCGCAATACCGTCCATTAAACCCGTCGAAAATCCCCGACCGTTACTTTCAAGACGGCAGCGGCAGCAACTCAAACGGCATTCATTTTCAGGATCAGATCACGCTGTTTGACAAGCTGCATATCTTGGGTGGTGGTCGTTATGACTGGGTTGCTGATGTCAGTAGCGGTTTTGGTGAAGCTTCCGCCGCTGAAGCTTACGCTAACCGAAAAACCAGCAACTCTGGGCGGTTTAGCCCGCGGGTTGGTTTGCTGTACCAGCCTTGGGAATGGTTGTCGCTGTACGGCAATTTCGTAGAGTCGCTGGGCAACGCCAATGGCGCTGTCGGTGCAAACGGCAGCGCGTTGGAACCGGAAATCGGCGAGCAGTATGAAATTGGTTTCAAAACCGCCTTTTTTAACGACCGTTTAATTTCCAGTCTGGCTTACTATGAACTGACCAAATCAAATGTCGCCTTTAAAGACCCTAAGCAACCTTTTTCAGAATTGCTTGATGGCGCACGTAGCAAGGGCATTGAATTCGACATCAGCGGGCAAGTCACCGAGGGTTTGAGCTTGATTGCCACTTATGCTTATACCGATGCCGTGATATTGAAAGGTTCGGACTTTGCCGGCAACATACTGGACGGCAAACGGCTCTGGAACGTACCCAGAAACGCAGGTAGCTTGTGGGCCAAATATGACCTGCAACACCCGTCATTGCTTGGCTTAAGCGTCGGAGCCGGGGTTTATATACAAGACCAGAAGGAAGGCGATAGACTGAACACCTACCAGTTGCCGGGTTGGGCCAGGGTGGATGCACTGGTGAAATATCGGTTGCCGATAGCAAAAGCCAAAACCACACTGCAATTTAACGTCGAGAACTTATTAGATCAGCAATACTACACAGCGACCCAGGGCGACCGCTTCTCAATCAACGTAGGCCAACCGCGCACCTTCATGGGTTCGGTCAAGGTAGAATTTTAACGAGTGTAAACAGCACTTAAGGCTGGATTGCATGCTTTTCACAACCTTTATGCCTTTGGATGCCTGTAATGACATAAAAACAGGTGTTATCGAAAGGCTTGTCATGTTTCAACATGCCATGGATAGCATGGAGTAATTTACGCATCACGGCACAAACACTCTGCAACGATTTCTTACCATTTGCCATAAGATAATCGAAATAAGCCTTGAGGTGCGGGTCGTGCTGTTTAGCGCTCAAGGCGGGCATATAAAGAGCTGAGCGGATATAGCGATTGCCTGCTTTGGATACGCGAGCCTTTTTATGGACGCTCTTGCCCGAGTCAAATGCTTTGAGGTCGAGTCCTGCAAACTTTACCCATTCGCGACGGGATAGGTCTGACGGCAGCAATAACAACTCCCCCCATCAGGGCAATCGCGCTGGTTTGAGCGATACCTTTGATACCAACCAATAACGCCATAACCCGCTTAAGCTCTGGGTGCTTTTCAATCCAGCTAACGGCATCAGCCGTTAGGGAGCCGATACGTTTTTCTAGCTGGGAGATGGCCAGCTTGGCATCGCGCAGCACGGCTTTAGGGATTTCTTGGGTGGCAGTTAAGGCGTGCAGATGGTTTTTGGCCGCCGCTTTTTGAGCGGTCAACGCATTAATACAGCGGGCAGAAAAGCACTGCCCACACTACCCTCGATTTACAAATCGACTTTTATCGAACCAATAAACAAGCGGGGCGCACCTGGATAAGCGTTAGTGCCGTTATCGGTCGCTTCAATATATTGTTCATTAAACAAATTTTGGACGTTGAACTGCAATGCCAGGGGGGCTTTACCGAGCTTAAATCGGTAGGCCGCCATCGCGTCAATGCGGACATAACCGGGCAATTTTTTAAAGTTTTCGTTATCGCCTTCGCGTTCATCCAAAACGTAATAACCGCTACCAAGCACCCAGCCATTTTTTTCACCGGGATTGCTGTCGTATTTGGCCCATAAACTAGCGGCGTGAGGCGCGACACCACGGTAACGATTGCCTTGGTTGCCGTCGTTATTTTTGGTGATGATAGCTTCATCGTAAGTGTAGCTACCGATTAGGCTGATATTGTCGGTAAGTTGACCGGATACGTCCAACTCCACACCTCGGCTGTTGATTTCGCCAACGGCAATGCTAACCCCTTGCAGGAAGGGGTGGGCGGTCAAGACATTTTGCTTAGTCAAATCAAAATAGGTTGCCGTTGTGGTCAGGCGGCCTTGAAAAAACTCGGCTTTGGCACCGACTTCGTATTGCTCGCCCATTTCAGGGTCAAATTTTTCGCCCGATTCGGACACGCCGTTGTTGATGCCGAAGGAGCGTGAATAGCTGAAATAAAGCGAGGCAAAATCGGTTAGTTTGTACAGCAAACCCGCGCGTGGGGAAAAGGCATCATCGTGTTTGGTGTTGGTGCCATCGCCCGTGCAATTCGGGTAACAGGCTTCCCAACTGCCGCCATAGGTGTTGGCGTAAGTCACCGATGCCCAGTCATAACGTCCGCCCAACAACAAATGCCAACGGTCGTACAAGGAAATTTGGTCTTGCAGGTAAACACCGTGATCTTCTTCGTCCACTGTCCAAACCGTGTTGTTGCGCGACTCATAAGCCAACGAGCGTATTAGCCCAGTGATATTGGGATATTCTGGTTTGAAAATATTGAACGTAGGTATGCGTGGATCAGCTCCCAGATAACCCATCCAGTTATCTGCATAGTCAAACCAATCCCCGCCTGCCAACAGCTTATGCTTGAATAATCCCGTATTGAATTCGCCGCTCAGATTAAGGTTGGTGCCGTAAACATCCCGTTCGATCTGGTTGTAGGCGAAGCCACGGGTCATATCGCCAGTGGTGTCATCAAAACCCCAATTACCAACACTGGTTTGGATTTCGTTCTGGTTCATATAGTGGAAGCGGTGATTGATTTTCCATGAATCGTTGAATTGGTAAGTCCAATCAAAACCAATCAAGGGGCGGGTGATTTCTTGGGGAATATCGCGGTCAGAAGGGCCGCCAAAGGTGAAGTTTCTGGGTAATTTGGCAGGATGTGCGCCAATGAACGGGACGGAACCGAAGAAATTGCCATCGCTAAATTGCTTATCGTAATACTCGACGTTCAGGTTCAATTCAAAGCGGTTATTAGGCCGATAATTGATTGCGCCTGAGATGGCTTGATTGTCGTGGCCTGCATAATCCACCCAAGTATTGGCCATATCATTGACACCAATCAACCGATACGACAAGCTGCCGTCGCTAGTCAACGGGCCGGTGGCATCGGCAGTGGTGCGGAACATGCCATAACTGCCAAATTGTTGTTGCAAGCTGTAAGCGGCGACTGGCAGGGGTTTGCGGGTCACGACATTAACAAAACCGCCTGGTTCGATACGTCCGTATAACATGGAACCTGGGCCTTTCACCACTTCGATGCGGTCGGTAAAAGCGGAGTCGGTTGCGCCGATAACACCTTCCAATTGTAAGCCGTTCCGAAAAGTCACCCCGTAGCCGCTATCAAAACCACGAATTTGAAATTGGTCATAAAACGTACCAGGCGATGATTGCACACCACTGATATTTTTGACCGCAGCCAATGATGTCAACGCCACACGATCATCAATCACATCACGTGGCACGACTTGCACGGCTTGTGGCGTATCCAAAATGGCAGTGTTGGTTTTGGTTGCGCCGTAGGATTTTTCCACTTTGTAGCCGAGGTGTTGGGTGTCGTCAGCTTCGGTTTCGGCCTTGCCAGTGACAGTAACCTTCGGTAAAGACACGTCGGAGGTTTGGGTATAGTCAGAATGGCTAGGCCGTGCTTCAACTTCGGCTTTTGCCAAGGTTATCGCCCCCGTTCCGGCGTTTTGGGCAACCAGTTGCGTACCTGCCAACAGTTTTTGTAAGCCTTGTTCAGGTGTGAACCTGCCATTAAGGCCACGGCTTTGAATATCCCTCGCCATATCAGAGCTGAAAAACACTTTCGTGCCGCTGCTTTGAGAAAATTCCAACAAAGCATCGGCTAAGGGTTGGGCGGGGATGTTGAAAGCGACGTTTTCGCCAGCCATCGCTAGCGGTGCGGTGACAAGGCAGGCAATGCCTAGACAGGCGGTCGCGGTAGGTAGAATTGGCTTCATCGGGTCTCCTGGAAATGATGGCGCAAGGCTGGCTGATGGGGTTTCAGCGCGGTTCATCCAGTAAGACGTGTGAGTGGTTGGGCTTTATAACCTCAGTAGGAAAATATTTTGTTTCAGCATCACTATTGGCGAAACAACACCACCAACCTATCCGTCATCCGATATTCTTTGAGCCCCAAACTTTTTTCAATCGTCAGTAAGGCTGTTTCGGTATCGTTGGCATCAAAAACACCCGTCACTTGATGCTGCGCCAAGCGATTGTCAGTGATGAAAATCGCCCCGTTCCGGTAACGCGACAATTCCGCGACAACTTGTTGCAATGGCTGGTCTTTAAACACTAGCCTTCGTTGTTGCCAGGCCATTGCTTGATTTAAGTTGATGTGCTTAACGATGCTGATTTGCTGCTGATGCAGACTGACCTGCTCGCCTTCCCGTAGCGATTCGATAATCGAACCGTTGCTGAACGTTACCCTTACCGCATGTTCATCAACGGTCACCGTCAAGTCATCGTCCATTTGTTTGACCGCAAATGCTGTCCCTAAAGCGCGGATCGTACCGATGGCGGTTTCCACTTCAAACGGTCGGTTGGTATCTTTGGCGACTTTAAAATGCGCTTCGCCCTCATGCAAAACCACATGGCGGCGTTGCTGGGAAAAATCGACGGATAAAACCGATGCTGTATTCAGCAACACCCGCGAACCGTCAGCCAATTCGACCACGCGTTGTTCACCCGTTGCAGTGCGGTAATCGGCAGCCAGACTTTGCCAAATCTGCCAAGCTGGCATCAGCAATAACAGGCAACAGGCTAACGCCGAAACCAGCCACATACTGACAAACAAAGGCTTAGATTTTGGTTTGCGCTTAGGTGCAGATGTTTGAGCTAAGCGTTGTTCCAATAACGCCAATTGCGCCGCATCCAACATCCCCATTTTTTGCCAGAAAGCTTGCGCTTTTTGTAAGGCCACGCGGTTAGCTGGATTTGTTAACCAGCGTTGCAAGGCTTGCTGTTGCTTACGATCAAATAAAGGCGAGTGCAGCAAGGCTAGCCAATGGTCGGCTTGATGGGCAAGTGGGTCGGGAGGTTTTTTGGGTGAGGACATAGTTTTGCCAGCCGAGTGTCAATTGCTCTCATTATAAGACGGCTGGCACGAAGGAAATATCACTGGATGGCTATTCGGTTGTAAGCCGAGCGCGGCAATGGCTGAGGGCGCGGTTGAGATATTTCAAAATCATGGTGTTGGAAATGCCGAGTTCGGCTTCAACTTGGGCGTAACTGTAGTTTTTGAAGCGCAACATAATGAAAACATCGCGGCATTTAGGCGGCAGTTCTTGCAAAGCCGAGATCAGTAAATCCAATTCTTGTTGGGAAATGGCTTGGGCTTCTGGTGATAAGGCCGGATTTTCCAATTCAGCCAGAATAGTTTCGCTATCAAAGGCTTTATTACTTTGGCGGATGGGGCTACGCAAATAGTCGGTCGCCAGATTGCTGGCGATACGGAACAGGAAGGCGCGGGGATTTTCAACAGCGTTTTTTTCCTCATAGCCCTGAAAGCGGATAAAGGTTTCCTGAAAAATGTCCTGTGCCATGTCAGGGCAACTGACCCGCTGGGCTAAAAACCGTAACAATTCGTTCCGGTGTTGTTGCATTAACAAGGCGATGGTATTGGCGGTGAATTCAATCATAAAGGCACTGATGTAAATAAGCTGCCGTTTATAAGCAATTTATGTGCAATCACTGGAGCTATCTTTAAAATCAAAAAGATAAGTCAAATATCACCTAGTTATGCAATCGGAATATTGGGATTTGCCCTATTGATTGTGGCAAATCACTTATTAGCCTTTGTGGAAAAGGCATAAATGGAAGAGGATGGCGGTGATAATCGCCAATTCATTAAGAATCCAAAACACGTTTTGGACTCCTAGAGAAAATTCAAGGAACATTTGCAAGGCTACTTGTTTGCTAAACAACCCGCTTATGTTGCTTGGCTTTACGTTTTTGCAACCACCGTATCACTCCCGTGACAAACAATAGCGGACACATCAAGCCCGCGAGACAGACCAAAATTCGCCCCGTCCAGCCAAACGCCTGACCTGAATGCAAAGGCCATTGCCATTGCATAAAGACATCGCCGCCAGTACCGTGAGCGGGATCGGTGATTGCCAGCACCTCGCCGGAATTTCGGTTCAATTGATAACAACGGTTAGTCAGCACATACGGGCGCAATTCCGGCACATTGCGGAAGCAGGCGGTGAAGGGCACGGTCGGGTCAGGCGAAAACACATAATAGTCCGCTTCAGCTTGCGGGTTTTGGCTGACGATTTTTTGCAAGGCGTTTTCCAGTACGGCGGCGGACATCGGCGGCGTGGGTTGTGGGGCAGCTTTGGCATCTTCGGTTACGGTCGAAAACTGTTCGACCCACCAGCGAAATTGCCCAGGCAAATTGAAATACATGCCGGAGACCAATAACACCAGCAACACGATCAGGCTGTAAAAACCCGCTGTCTGGTGCAAATCATGGTTGAATCGTTCGGCACTGGCTTTGCGTTTGATCGTCAAAACCCGTTTCCAGTTGCCCGTTAAAGGCCACCATAAAATCAACCCGCTCATCACTGAAACAAAAAACACCACGGCAAGAATGCCGACGATGGTCACGCCCGTCTCACCCAAAAACAACGCGTAATGCAATTTGAAGAAAAATCCTAGCAAACAATGTTTAAACGGATTCCACGCATGATAAAAAACCCGCCGCGTCACTTCCTCGGCGGTAGTGGGGTTAAGAGCAATGGTTAAGGATTCGGCTTGTTCAGGCGTTAAGTCCGGTTCTGGATAATAAAACCCGAACACCGCGTTGCCGTTGTCATGTAGCGCATTCACCGAGGCGGACACCCAGCCTTTGGGCGCGACGGCGTTGGCGGCGGCAATCAGTTCGTCGATGGATTTTCGGTTTTGGTGTGTTGCTTGGCTGGCCTGATAAAGACGCGGATTGATCGCTTCATCCAATTCCTGCCAAAACACCAGCACCGATCCAGTCAAACCAATAATCGCCAAAAATAACCCAAACCCTAAACCCAGCCAGACATGGGCTTGCAACCAGAGCTTGCGGCGGGCTTTAAGGCGCTGTAATGCGGTGGCTTTAGGGTGAGGATTCTCTATTGGGAAAATTCGGCTCATAGCGGGGTGGGTTATTCCAATCGTCCGGTTGCGTGTTACCCATTAAGACGTTTGAAATCTGGCAAACCACACCTGACAGCCATTTTTTTATTGTTGAAGGCATCCAAATGGAGTGAAAAACATGTTTTTCACTCCAAAAAGCTTCTAAAAGATATTAAGGCGTAATTGCAAAATTAACCGCTTCATAATTTTTTTAAAACTAAGGTGTGGTTTTTCAAAATTCAAACGTCTTATTCCAAGAAGGTAAAAAACAATAACCCAAATACCGGATTGATCTGTGGATAAGCTAGAACATCACATCATGATTGTGCCTAAACGGCGTCCGCCGAAATCTGGGGATGACAGCAACCCGGGCAAATTTCCATCAGCCCGATATTTTCAAATTCATTTTCAGCATATCGAAGCCCAGCTTGAACAGACCAACCGCAGCCTTGAAGCCTTGCAACAACAAATAGCCATTTTGCAAAGCCGTCTTGCCCAAGCTGGCAGTGAATTTGAACAGCCCAACACCGAACAATGAATGTCTTTTTTGTTAAAGCCACCGCCGCCGAACCCTTGAACTTACCGTTTTATCAAATGGCGATAGCGCCCAATTGGCAACGGCCTTTAGCGGTTGCTTTTATTGCGGTATTGACCGCCTTGCTGCATGGCTTGCTGTTGGTTTGGTATTTAAACCGCCCTGCCCCGCCGGTGGTCACCGAGGCGATGCCGTTACCGATGATTGATATTGCCTTGGCAGCACCTGCCAGCACGCCTGCCAAATCCATAACACCGCCCGAGCCACCCAAGCCGATTATCAAACCCGCAGAGAAACAAGCTAAACCAAAACCAGTGGTTAAGCCGAAAGCCAAAAGCGAAATCAAAAAGAAAATCGTCAAACCGGAAACCAAAAAAGCAGAAACGCCGCCACCTGCTGCGCCTGCGCTTAGCCAATCTGCCCAGGTTACGCCAGCACCGCCCTCACCTGCCGCACCAACCGAAAGCAAAACGCAAAGTACGCCTGTGGCTAAAGATGTTCCCGCCCACGCCAATGCCGCTTATCTGAATAACCCCAAGCCCAATTATCCCAGGATGGCACGGCAACGGCATTGGGAAGGACGTGTGGTATTGCGGGTTTTTGTCACCGCAGACGGGCATTGTGGCGATTTATCGGTTCAGCGCAGTAGTGGTCATGATGCTTTAGATGAAGCAGCGATGGACGCAGTCAAGCAATGGCGGTTTGTACCGGGCAAACATGGCGATAGCGATGTTGCAAGTTGGGTGAATGTACCGATTGAGTTTTCTTTGGAGTAATTGGGTGATGTTACAAAAGTAGGTGCGAATTTATTCTCACAGTGCGGATAAATCCGCACCTACATCATTCATCTCTACCAGATTGAATAGGATGTGCCGACGACAGGAGGCGCATCAATCGCGTAAAAACTCGACAGATGCGCTTCGTTCCTTTTATGCCCTTTGGGTACAGCACATCCTATAACTGATGCTCAATTCGTTAAGCGCAACCATCAACAAATACCAATAATAAAATGTAAGGAGAACACTTTGGATATGTCAGAAACCGGTATCGTTAACGGTACGCTTTGTTTATTGGGCTGTTTTTCGCTTTTGACGTGGAGTGTCATTTTGCTGAAAGCGGGGGAATTGGTTTGGAACGCCTTCCGAAACCACCGTTTTATCAAGCAATTTCGCGAACACGCCGCCGATGGTAACGTCGATTTGCAGTTAAATTCGCAAGCGACACGGGTTTATCAGGCAGGTTTGAATACCTTGAACCGATTGCCGGAACAGCAAATATTGCCAGTTGACCAATATAAAGCCTGGCATGAGTTGTTGGAACGCACCATGCGCCAGCAATTGCAAAAGGAAAAAGCCAAAATGGAATCCGGTCTAGGTTGGTTGGCGAGTTTCGGCAGCACTTCGCCGTTTGTCGGTTTGTTCGGTACCGTCTGGGGCATTATGCACGCGCTGAAAGACATCGGCACCAAAGGCTCGGCGAGTTTGGACGTGGTCGCCGGCCCCATCGGCGAAGCCTTGATTGCCACGGGTTTGGGCATTGCGGTAGCGATTCCGGCGGTGTTGGCCTATAACTTTTTCCTCCGCCAAAACCGCGCGACTTTAGCGACGCTGGAACATTTCGCCAGCGATTTCCTGCATAACACCATGCAAAGCCATTTGCTCCAACACACGGTAAACGACTATGTCCATGAACGTATCTAATGACGAAGACGGTGAGTTGAGCGAGATCAACGTCACGCCTTTAGTGGACGTTATGCTGGTGTTGCTGGTGGTATTCATTGTCACCGCGCCGTTATTGACGCAAGTAGTGCGCGTGAAATTGCCGAAAACCGAACAGACCGAACCTGCACCCGACCAACACGTTGCTGTTCTAAGTGTGCAAGCGGATGGTCAAGCCTTGTTGGACGACAAGCCCGTCGCAGTGGAAGCTTTGGAAGCGGAACTGAAAGCCCTGCAAGCCAAAGACCCCGAAATCAGCCTGCAACTGCAAGCCGACCGAGCTACCGTATTTGAGGCAGTGGCAAAAGTCATGGCGAGCGCACAGCGTTCCGGCATTGGCAAATTATCGTTTGTGACGGTGCAGCAATAGCGCGTGAAAACGTCTTTTTTTGCCATAACGCTGTTTGCCATAACGCTGTTTGCCATGCTATTGGTTGCTTGCCAAAACTTGCCGGAACGCAAACCAGAATCCAGCGGCATCCTTCCGCCTGCACAATGGCAAGCCGCCAACCCCCGCCAAACCGATGCGCCGCCGCAATGGTTAAAAGGATTTGACGATCCGATGCTGACCGCTTTGGTACACACCGCCTTAAACCAAAATTACGATTTACAAGCAGCGGCGGCACGGGTGCAAGCCGCCCGTGCATCGGCAACCATTGCCGGAGCGGGCCGTTTGCCGCAATTGTCCTTCTCACCTGCTTATCAGCATAGCGATGATGTCGCGTCGGGGCGGTATTCGGCATTCGAAGTCTTGTTTAACCTGAGTTGGGAAGTCGATTTATGGGGACGCATCCGTGCCTCGCAGCAAGCCTTTAACCAAGAGGCAGAAGCGACTACTGCCGATTGGCAAGGCGCGATACTGTCGCTAGCGGCACGAACCGCGCAAACCTATTTTGAGCTGACCGAAGCCAAGCTCCAAGTGCAAGTCGCCGAGCAATCGGTCAAAGACCGTCGCACAATTGGTGATTTGGTGCGCGGGCGGTTTAATTTAGGTTTAACTGGTGGCTTGGATTTGCGTTTGGTGCTGACTGATGTTGCCAATGCCGAAGCACGCTTAGCCGATACGCGTAACCAAGTGCAATTGCTTAGTCGGCGTTTGGAAACTTTGCTAGGCCGTTATCCTGAAGGCAAGGTTCTCGCTAATCAGCAATTACCGGAACCGCCCGCACGCTTAGCCGCCGGTATGCCTTCGCAATTGTTAAGCAGACGACCAGATTTAATCGCCGCATTCACCCGCTTACGTGCCGCCGATGCCCGTCTCGCCAGCGCAGAAAAAGCCTTATTGCCGCGCCTGACCTTAACCGCCAATGGCGGTACCGCAAGCCCTGCCCTCGCCGACATTATCGACCCACGTGCCGCCGCATGGAATCTGACCGCTGGTCTGATGCAACCATTATTTACTGGTGGACGTTTGCAAGCCGACATTCGGTTGCAAAAAGCCCGTGTCCAAGAATCGCTAAACGCTTACCGCAGCACCGCGCTTAACGCTTTCCGCGAAGTAGAACAAGCTTTGGCGGCGGAACAATGGCTGCAACAACAAGAACAACATTTGCGCGAAGCCGTCGCGCAAACCCAAGAAAGCCGCAAGCTGGCGGTGTATGGCTATCGGCAAGGATTGGTGCAAATCCTCACCTTGCTGGATAGTTACCGCAGCACCTTAGATGCCCAAAGCAACTATCTCGCCGTCCGGCGGCAATTGCTGAACAACCGGATTAACCTGTATTTGGCCTTGGGAGGCGATGTTGAGTAAATCCATTTGCGTAGGGTGGGCAATGCGGTTCTGCCCACCATTTGATTCGTCTGGCACGGTGGGCAAAAAAGCGTTGCCCACCCTACGTCTTGAAATCGTTATGCGAAAAATAACAAGATGTTAAAAAAGATGCCAACTCCGCAGCTAAAAATACTTCTACCCCTTGCCTTACTTACACTAGGCATCGCCAGCGCATGGGGCTTGCTCGCCTACAAACCCGTGATGCCCACGCAAATCGCCGCTAGCGAACCGCCAGTGGTCAATATCATCACTGCGACACCGCAAATCTTGCGGTTGGATGTACAAAGCCAAGGCATTGTCAAACCACGCACGGAAATGGATTTGGTGCCGGAAGTGGCGGGTAAAATCACTTATGTGCATCCGCACTGGGAAACAGGCGGCTTTTTTGCCAAAAACGACTTGCTGATTGCCATTGAAGCACGTGATTACGATTACGCCATCGCCGAAGCCCGTGCCCGCATTGCCGAAGCCAAGCGGGTACTGCAATCCGAACAAGCGCAAGCCCAGCAGGCGCGTACCGAATGGCAAACTTTAGGCACAGGACTAGCCACGCCCTTAGCCCTACATGAACCGCAATTGGCGGAGGCGCGGGCGAAACTGCAAGCCGCCGAAGCCGATTTAAGCAAAGCCCAACTCAAACTCAGCCGCTGCGAACTCCGCGCCCCTTTTGCCGGACGAATCCGCGAAAAATCCAGCAGCTTGGCACAATTCGTCCAACCCGGCGAAAAACTGGGTCGGTTATATGCGACTGACGTTGCCGAAATCCGCTTGCCAATCAACAGCAAACAATTGGCGTTTGTTGATGTTCCTTTGGGCGAACCAACAACCGATGCCAAACTACAAACAAGCGTCGATTTGACCACCGAGATTGCAGGCCGAGCAGTGACGTGGCAAGGCCGCATTGTCCGCACCGAAGGCGTGGTCGATGCCAGCAACGGGCAAATATACGCCGTCGCCGAAGTTGCCAAACCCTACAGCCAAGCCAAAGGCCAAGCGCCCTTGTTGGCCGGTTTGTTTGTGCAAGCTAGCATCCACGGCAAAACGCGGCAAGATGTGTTTGTGCTGCCACCAACCGCTGTCGATACCGCGCAACAAGTTTGGCTAGTCGATAAGACGCAAAAATTGACCCGTCGAAAAATCGCGGTTTTACGTTTTGAACCGGAACGGCTGGTGGTTTCGGAGGGTTTGCAGGCAGGTGACAAAGTGGTCGTATCCGATTTGCCAGTGCCGATAGAGGGGATGACAGTGAAGATTGAACAAGCTCAATAGCGTGGTTTACGCGCTAACTAATATCGACCACTAGCTTTTTCCCCAGTAAGGCTAATGCCGTTTCAATTTGCTCGATTCTGGTTTTATGTTTCAGCGACAACAAACGGTCAACTAAGGTAGGCGCAATGTTCAATTGTCGTGCTAAGTCCGCCTTGCGGACACCGTTGGCAATCATGGCGTTGTGTAAAGCCACCTTGCCAGCCACTAACACAGGTAGTGTCACACCGTTACGACCATTTAAAGATGATGCTAACGGAACGGGTTTGCGTTCTTGTACAAGATAAAAAAATGCGGTTTCTAGGGCATCGGCAGCATTAAGCAAAGCCTCTTCGGCGCTGTCGCCCACGGAATACACGGCGGGCAAATCAGGAAACTCCACGATAAATTGCCCAGTTTCTGCATCGTGTTCAATCGTGGTGGGGTAAACAAACATAAAACCTCCTATATGTTTGAGTTGAAAGGAAGGACATAGATTACAGACCCAAATCTTTCTTAATTTTATTAACCAATGGCTTAGGTATTTCTTTCGAACCGTGGAACGGCACAATGGCGGTTTTCCCATTCAGTTCCGCATGTAAATGGCTGCCTTTGCCAGGACTAAAATTAACGCCCTGCTTTTCTAGCCAGCGTTTGAATTCACTGTATTTCATGGTCGCGCCTAGTTTTGTTGCGATTATTGTATACATAAAAGTTAATTATAAAAACAAATAAGTATATAAATCCATGACAAACTCGCCACCCAACAGCCTCTTAGCTTGGTTCGCCAGCAATCCCGTTGCCGCCAATTTATTGATGTTGCTGATTTTAATTGGCGGCGTGTCCAGTTTTAACTCAATCAACACCGAAGTTTTCCCGCGTTTCAGTCCGCAGCAAATCCAAATCACCGCGTTTTATCCGAGCGCCGGGCCGGCGGAAATTGAAAGCGCGGTGTGTATCCGTATTGAAGAGGCGATTTTTGATGTGCCGGGGGTTAAGCGCCTGAATACTGAAATCACCCAAGCGCAATGCCAGATTAAAGTCGCGGTATTGCCCGACCACGATAAAAATCAAGTCATGAATGCCTTACGTAGCCGTGTCCAAGCCATACAACGCCTGCCAAAAGGTTTGGAAAACATCGACGTACAAGCCGCCCAACGCGAAGATGATGATGGTTTGATCTGGGTGGCTTTGCATGGCAAAACCGATAATCTGACCTTGCAACGCTACGGCGAAATCATCCATCAACAACTGACCTCCATTCCTGGCGTAAGTAAAACCTTAAATTACGGCGCAGTGGCTTATGAAATCGCCGTAGAAGTATCGTCTGCCAAACTCCAGCAATATGGCTTGGGTTTAAGTGATGTCGCCGCCGCCATGCGCCGCGCGTCACTGGATTTGCCAGCTGGCGTGGTTAAAAATCCGGCAGGAGAATGGCTGTTAAACATCCACGGCAAAGCCACTGATTCGGCGGCAGTGGTGGCTTTGGTGTTGCGTAGCGATGCCGATGGCGGGCGAGTGTTGCTGGGTGATGTCGCCACTGTGAAAGATGGTTTTGAAGAATTCATCAGCGAATGGCATCACGACGGTGAAACCGCACAAGGTTGGGAAATCCACGCCGAACGCGATACTGTCGCCGTCGCCCAGCGTGTCAATACCGCTGTCAGAGACTTGCAAAGCCAGTTGCCCGAAGGCTTGACGCTAAAAACCTGGTGGGATGATTCGCAAGCCTACGATGAACGTATCAACACTTTGATTGAAGATGGCCTGAGCGGTTTTGTGCTGGTGTGTTTGGTACTGACCTTGTTTTTACGCCTGAAAGTCGCGCTCTGGGCGGGCATGGGCATTTTAACGTCGATTTTCGGCGCATTATGGCTGATGCCATTGCTGGATGTGTCACTGAATATGCTGTCGTTGTTCGGTTTTTTATTGGCGATGGGCATTTTGGTGGACGATGCCATCATCATTGGCGACAGCATCCACAGCCAGCAATCGCAGGGTAAAACTTCCAGCCTGAATTCCGCCATTGCTGGGGTACGCGAAGTGGCTGTTCCGGTGACGCTGGCGGTCTTGGTAGCTTTGGTGGCGTTTTTGCCGGGGCTGTTTTTGTCCGGTTGGGTGGGGCAAATGATGCGGCCTATCTGTGTGGTAATGATTTTGACATTGGTATTCTCGCTGGTTGAAGCCATGCTGATTCTGCCCGCGCATTTGGCAACCGCTGCGCCGCTATCGACAACGCCCTCGCGTTTGGAGCGTTTGCGGACAAGGCTAAACCAAGGCTTAGCGACTTTTGTAGAGCGTTATTACCGGCCTTTTTTAACACTGGCCCTAGAGTGGCGTTACCTGACTATCAGCTGTTTTCTGTTGCTATTGCTAATCAGCGGCGCATTAGTGGGCAGCGACCGTATCCGCCAATCGTTGCAACCGGATGTCACCCGCGACAGTTTTTGGGTCAACCTCACCGTACCGATTGGCGCACCGTACAGCGAAATCAGCACGCTCGCAAAGCAAGTCGAACAGGCGTTTTTTGCCTTGCGTGATGAGTTGGACGCGCAACAACCAGAAAACCAAACAGGTAAAAAAATCAGCGTTATAGCAGGATTAGAAACGATGGTTTGGGCTAGGCAAGCGGGATTTTGGACAGAATTTACCCCCATTGGGCGGCAGCGCATTGTGGTCGAAGATTTTATCCGCGAATGGCGGCGGCGCATCGGCGATGTCGGGCGCGGCAAAATCGATTTTTTGTACAAGGAAGGCGATGTGCCGTACGACTTGGAATTTGACTTAGGTGCTAGCGATCAAACGGTATTGACGGCGGCAGCCGACGCTTTCAAGCAAAAACTGGCGGCTTACCAAGGTGTTGAGGATGTGGTCGATTCCGCTGAGCCCGGCAAACCGGAACTGCAATTCACTTTAAAACCCGCTGGCGAACGCTTAGGTTTGCGCTTGGAGGATTTAGCAGAACAAGTGCGTGGCGCTTATTACGGCGAAGAAGTGCATAGACTGCAACGCGGGCGCAGCGAAGTGAAAGTGATGGTGCGCCTGCCGATCAACGAACGCCGCACCTTGGATGATTTGGACAATCTGCCGATACGGCTTGCCGATGGCGCAAGCGCACCGCTTAGTTCCTTGGCAAACATCGAGCAAATCCCAGGCTACGCCAAACTTAACCGCCTAAATCGCCAGCGTGTCCTGACTGTGCAAGCACGGGTTGATCCCAAACTCGGCGATGGCAACGCCATTTATGCTGAGATGGAAAAATCCGTGTTGCCGAAACTGGAACACGATTACCACGGCCTCAACATCGAAATAGGTCAAAACCGCCAAGAACAAGAAGCCACCACCGAATCCTTAGGCCGTAACACCGCCATTGCCCTGTTCGTGATTTACGCCATGATCGCCATCCCGTTCCGCTCTTACCTAAAACCGCTGATATTCATGCTCGCCGCGCCTGTGGCGTGGAGCGGCGGCGTGTTGGCGCATGGCTTGTTGGGCTTGCCTTTGTCAATGGAATCGTTAGTGGGCATGATCGCCGCCAGCGGTGTAGTCATCAATGACAGCTTGGTGTTGCTAGACAGCATCCGCGAACACGAAGGCTCGGACAAACCTATCACGGAACTCATCATCGAAGCCTGTACCTCGCGCTTCCGCCCGATTCTGTTGGCGTTCTTGACTAACTTTGCCGGCTTCCTGCCGACCTTATTGGAAACCAGCCCGCAAGCGCAATTTTTAATCCCGATGACTTTGTCATTGTCCGCTGGCTTGTTGTTTGGCATGGCGGCGAGTTTGGTGTTGACGCCCGTGTGTTATGCGATGATGGGGAAAAGCTAGCCACTTTGGTTTGTTACAGCTACGCTAAATCAGACACACGAATTAAAATCTATATCGCTGAATATAGAGAGTCGGCTGTCTTGTTGGGCTATGAAAGTGCCCTCTCACCTACAAAGATAGCCTCTTGCTTACGTGAGGCATAAAAAAATCAGGTGCATGGCATCATATGTGCTGCGATAAACATTTGCACCGCTTCGCGGCAATAATCAGCCTTTTCTTGTTCGCTAATTGGCGGCGGAATATCCATCAGCGCGCGCAAGCATATATCCGATCCTTTAATCATCGCCGTAAACAAGTTGGCCGAAAATATTGGATTGGGCACATATAGCTTTTGCTCTTCGTGCAAGCCTTGCAAATAATGGGTAATTGCGCTTTTCACCCGTGTCGGCCCAGCTTGGTAATATAGCTGGGTGAGATTTCTCTTCTCCTTGCCAGTATGACTTGTCAGCATCCTTTCCATATTCATCGGCCCTTCACTGGTCAACAAGTCCATTAATGCGAAAGCAATTCCATGCAATGCCGCCTCAAATGGCTGCCCATCTTCCAGTTTAAATAGGTCTTCAGAAATATGGCCTTGGCATTTGCTTTCAATGACTGCCGAAAACAAGGCTTCTTTATCGGCAAAGCGCGAATACAAGGTCAGTTTTGAGATTTTCAATGCTTTAGCTATTTGCTCCATCGTTGTCGCATGAAGACCT
>CAIYRS010000079.1 GCA_903928685.1 uncultured Methylococcaceae bacterium | reverse complement strand
CCGCTATTTACGGTTACGTTCAATTACAAAGACTTACGACAACCCAGGCTATCATGGACTGTTACCAAATACGGCACGAATTGTTCAAAAATGTCATTGCTTCTTTCATTTCTGAATTTATCATCGGAAAGCAGAGTTTAAACCCTCTTTTTTCGTCTGCCGTCAATGCGTAACTTCTATTAATGTTTGGCTCATTAAATCTTTTTGCCGTTGGTTTAGTCGGTGAATATGTCGCAAAAATAATGTCGGAGGTTAAGAGTCGTCCTAGATTGATTCGCTCAGCATTGATACGCAATGGTAAAACTACCGAGTTATTACCTGATGGCAAAGATGCGTGATTAACATGCGACTTTTAAGAACAAATTCTTTGATCTGTGAAATTGCCAATCTGGGGTCCGGTATGGTTAGCTATTTTTACAATGATGACTTAATAGTATTATCGGCTATATATTTAGGAAGAACTAATTTTTCAAGAGTAGCGAATTATGCAGGATAAGTCCGCTGTAATTGCGATCTATGCGCTGACCGGACTGGTTATCGCTCTGTGGCCTTTATGGATAACTGAAAAAGGAGTGGTGGCGGCATCCGGTTTCCAATTTTTAAAATCAATACGATCGACCACCGCATTGGGGTTGGCTGCGCTTGGAGTGATACTAATTACTGGGGAATCAATCGCCTCACCACTGATTTTGGGCTTTGGTTTAATTGCACTGGCAACGTCAATGTCAGGAGGAAAACTCGATGTTGTTGCTATGTCCACCAGTTTTTTGGCGCTTTGTGTTTCAGCGACGCTCCCATGGTGGCTTCGCCAGAACGGTTCATTAGATATTTCAAATTACAAACTTTTTGCTTTTAGTCTTGTTACGTTCGTGTTCATCCGTTTATTTACTGCACATGAGCCTATAAGGAAAAGTAAACTTCCAATCACTTGGATTATTGTCTATACGTTGTTTGCTGCCATATTATGTTTCTCTACGGGGATATATATTGACAATAATGCTTTTCTTACACTTTGGCACCACTGGGGGGCCTATGTTGGCCCAGCGGAATTACTGTTAACAGGTGCAACGATATTTCATGATTTCCCTGTGCAATATGGACTGGGTCCAACTACATTAATTGCGAGCTTTTGTGGCAACGATTGCTGGGAAGGCATGTATTTCATTGTTAGTTTTGTCACACTAGCATTTTATGTGCTTATTTCCGTTATGGCTCTTGCTCTAAGTCGCCCTCGATGGCCTGAGCGCCTCGCCGTTGCCTCGCTTTGTTTCGCAACTTGTTTTTTTTGGACAGGTGACGCCTCAAGTGTAAGTTCGCCGTTAACGTATCCTTCTGTTAGTGGACTACGTTTTTTACCTGCTGTGCTACTTACAACTTTCCTATTCTTCGCCAACCGCATTGAATACTCTAAACTTAAAATTCTCATAGCTCATAGTTTCTGGGTGTTTTCTACACTTTGGTCACCGGAATCGACTTTTTATGCAACTTTTGTTTGGTGGCCTTATTACCTTTTTATCCGGCGTGTGCAAGGTGACTTTGGGTCGCGTGCGAAAGGTTTTGCGAATGCTACGCTGTGCTTGTTATCGATTAGCATAGGTCTTGTGATTATTTTTAATATTATATTTCGAATTATTTACAATGAAGGGCCAACTCTCTACGGCTTTCTAGCCTATGCAATTAACCCTCCTGGGGCAATGCCGATCAATCTGAGTGGTGGGGTATGGTACTTTCTCTTAGCTACCGTTATTGGGATGGGTACGTTATTGTATTCTTGGCAGAAAGGGGGGGATACGATCTCATTTCGACGTGGTTTTTTGGTGCAACTCCTTAGTTATGCTGTGTTTTCTTACTTTCTTGGACGAAGCCACGACAATAACTTGTTGAATATTATGCCGTTTCTTCTGTTGGTTTTGCTGAATGCAATATCGGCTACGGATAGCAAAAATTTATCCAGAGCAAGTATTGTACTCACCGCAACATTTCTTGGCTGGCTTCCTCTTTTCGGTTGGCAGGCATGGACTGTAAACATAATGGAGGGCAGGGTGCTAACATTTGACTCTAAATTATTGCGCGATTCGATGTCCTTTTCCAGTGATGCAGAGCGAGCCATCGATTTTTTGCATCAGGGCTATGGCGAACCGGTCACCGTGCTTGATTCCACCTTAGATTTGGTAGACTCTACACCCCCTGTTGCCTGGAGTGCGATTCATGGGCCAGCCAATTTTGCATTCATTCCATCCCAACGCAGACAGGAGTTTCTGTATAGAACCGCAACATCGCTCAAACGTTCGGGTTGGCTGGTTGTTGACCAAAAGTTTCTAGCCGATGAGTGGTTGACAGATTTTGACTTTGCCTACGAGCGCACAAACCGTCTTAAATTTGGAAGCTATTATGCGATTCGCTTCACCCCGAAGAGACATGACTAGGCTGTTTTCTACTTGTGGCTGGCAGTTATGACTTGCCGAAGCCATAGTCCAGATAGCGCTTGCGTTCGCCGCACATACCGCTGTGCTTGGGTCTATAGCGGATTCTATGATCCGATGGCCTCATCATTCCGGTATTATGTAGCAGGCGCACAAAGGATAGAAAAAATTATTTAATTAGCTTTCCTGAAAAAGATTCTATTGCCTTGCTTGCAATGACCGGGTCTAGTTTTTTCTGTTTTGTTTGCCCAATTAAATATTTTGGAAAATTATTGACAATATAATTTTGTCTTAACCAAGCCCTAAAAATACCTAATGAAGAATCTGGGTACGCATACGATGGCTGCGGGTTGCTTTTGGCTTGCGGGTAGTATATAGGGTAATCGTGGTTGTACTTTATCCGTTTTCCAAATTCTTTATCCAGATTATTTTCTTTCCAATAATCACTCCAATACCTTCCAACTGAAATATCTGGGACAACCTTATCGCTAATCATTATTCCAGAACGGATCATTGGAACAATCATTGATGCTATTTCTCTAAAAACGCTAAAAAATCCTGGCGGCACTGCATCCATAGTCATGTCCACCCTGTCATGGAAATGTCGCCAGCTATCTAGTATTTTTTGATCTGGCGAATAACCAACGGCATCATAAACAAAATTTCTAAATTGCCTTTTTGCTAAAATACGAAAAGCATCTGTAGCCTGTTGCTTTCTATCATTCGATATAAACGCATAATATTCTAGTAAAGCCATGCAAACTGGCTCTATATAGGCATTTACCTGAGTGCCTGTATTATCAGATTTTAAAAAAAGGTTAGGCTCAAAATAATTTGCTTGCTCAAGAAGCTGGTTTATCGCTTTGCCGCGTGGCTTTAATTTCAATTCCGCCCAGTTAGTCGATAATTCATACAAGGTCTTTCTGTCTATTCCGCACATTCTTGCGAGGCCGCTTTCAGACAAATAAGGGATTCCATTTTCAAGAACCCCCATTTCAATACCTTCAAACTCAATTTGCTTTTCTACATGAAATATTTCTGTTTGGATAGAAATAGGCGCGGGTAAGTTTTGTTTTTTTGGCTTTAACATTATGTTTTATATCAGGTTATAAGTGCGGGTAAATTTGCTTAATTTTTCTGCATTAAAGGCTTAGTTGAGCCTTATATCTCTAACCCCAAGTGCTTTCATGCACTGGGCATAAAACGCAAAGCTAAACGTACCACGGTTAATTTTTGCGGCTATTCCCGTATAACTTTCCTTTACCCCAATTGCATCAAGTCGATTTATAAGCTCGTCATAACCAATTCCTGACCTAGCAAGCTCAGATTTGATGGTATTGGTTGCAAATTTATTCCAGTCTATGTCAGTCATGTGTAATCCTAATTAAAACGCATTGATTAACAATAGCATATTTGTTAAATATTATACAAATATAACGAATTTTAGCTATAAATAGCTTGTGTGTTTCGCCATAAATGTTAAAATATAGCCATATTTGACGAATTGGCAAAAATCATGGCACAACACTTCCTACTATCAGCAAAAGCTCGCTCCCTGTCCTTGGTGCAAATCTTCACCATGACCGATGAAGCCGCGTTTGACCTGTTCAAGGAATCCCGTTGGGGCGATGGCAATCCGGTTTGCCCTACTTGTGGCCTGATCGACAAGCATTACTTCATCAAGACCCGCAAGCAATGGCGCTGCAAGGGCTGTAACCATACTTTTAGCATCACGTCCGGCACATTGTTTGCCCACCATAAACTGCCCTTGAAAATCTACTTAGGCGCGGTTGCGCTTTACACAAACACTGCCAAAGGCTTTTCTGCTTTGCAATTGTCGCGGGATTTAGACGTGCAATATAAGACGGCGTTTGTGATGATGCACAAGATACGGGAATCTTTGATGGATGCCGAAGCTACCAAATTAGGCGGCGAGGTAGAAATTGACGGGGCTTATGTGAACGGCTATGTCCGCCCTGAGAACGAAAAGGCCGACCGTAAGGACTTGCGCTTGGTCGAGAACCAAAACCCTAACAAGCGTTGCATTATCACGATCCGCGAGCGCGGCGAGAAAGGCGAAGGCGCGATAAAAACAAAAACCTTCGTGGTGAAGTCAGAAAACCAAGCCGACATTAAGGCATTGGCGGAAACCCATATTGATGGTCAAGCCACCATCCACGCCGATGATGCCAAATGCTACGATGCTTTACACGCTAAGTTCGACATGAAGCGCGTTAACCATCAAGAACGCTACAAAGGCTACAAAGGCGAATGCACCAACCAAGCCGAATCTTATTTTTCACGTTTCCGTAGAATGCAAAAAGGCCAAGTACATAGAATGGGAAACCAAAACTTAAATGCTTACGCTAACGAATGCGGCTACCGTGAAGATACCCGCCGCTGGTCTACCGGACAAATCTTTGCGGATATTACTGGACGTTGCGCCACCAAGCCGACTTCACGGAACTGGTGCGGGTATTGGCAAGGAAATAAGGTTGTAGATAAGCTGGTGGCTTGATCCTTCACAAATATATGTCGCTTTTAGTTTCAATCATAGAATACGCTCTACTTATGTTAGAATAATGCCTATTGCATCTGTCTAAAACGGCTTAGAAATGACTGAAATTGAAAACATCACCAATATCATAAAATACTCTGTTGGCAGTGATGACGTTGAAATCATCTTAAAAAATGAAAGTATATGGGCTAATCAAAAATCAATAGCCAAGATATTTTCTGTAGAAAGAAGCGTAATAACCAAGCATCTTGCTAATATTTTTGCTGGCGGGGAAGATGCAGAACTTCAAGAAATTAACAATGTGCAAAAAATGCACATTGTTAACTCTTTGAAACCAGTCGGGTTTTATAGTTTAGATACAATAATCTCGGTTGGTTACAAAGTAAATTCAAAAAAAGCCACCAAATTTCGACAATGGGCAACAAGGGTATTAACCCAGTATCTAAAAGATGGCTTCGTAATTAACGAAGAACTTTTAAGGTCTGATCCTAAAAAGTTAAACGAACTGGCAGCTAAAATCAGGGAGCTAAGAGCCAATGAAAAAAACGTTTATGCGTCGGTAAGAGAATGTTTTAAATTGGCATCGTCTGATTACGAGCCGACATCGAAGGAGGTTAAAAAGTTTTATAGTTTGCTTCAAGATAAATTTCACCACGCCATAACACGCATGACAGCTTCAAAGCTAATTCTTGAAAGAGCAATACACACCGATGAAAATATGGGTATTCAAACGATGAAAGGAATCATCCCAACTAAGGATGAAGCTAAAACTGGAAAAAACTATCTTGATGAAAACGAAATCTACAGAATGCACCTTTTATCAGAGCAATTTCTTTTATATGCAGAATCCACTGCCTTAATGGGCAAGAAAATGACAATGAAAGGACTTCATCAACAACTTGACAACCTTCTTGTCCTTAATGGTTATCCTGTTTTTGATGGGTACAAAGATTATTTAAAAGACAGGGCTATTGAACATGCTGAAAAAGAGTATGAAACATTCATTGAAATAAAAAAATTAGAGAATCTTGGTATTGAGGTCGATTTAGAGCTTTTTTATCAAGGAGAATACGATGAATACAAAGCTAAAACTTCTCAAATTACATTAAGGCAACTTAATAAAACTTTAGCAATATCAAACAATCCATCTTAAGCTACAGCCCAAACACACCCGCCTGCATCATCCTTCCCTATATTCACCACCAGCCCGTTTTTCTTATGCCTGTGAAGGATAGACAGCACAGACGCTTGCAGTAGCTTCTCATGTTCCCCTGAAATACCGTTTTTAGCCATTGCCGCCGTAGTGATGGCATTGGTGCTTAACGGCTTCCCAGCTTCCCTAAGAATATCAAGGACAATCCTGCCGCCCTCGCCATGCTTGAAAAATACGTTTTTCTTTTGGTGACGCTTGGCCTTGATTAAATCGGTGCTGAATTCAGGCTCGAATAGCCTGATGGTTGCGTCCAGAAGCTTAACGTCCTGCAAGAGACGGGCGACCTCCTTCCTGTGGTGATCGACTAGCCCTGCAAGCTCTGAACGCTTCGCCACCAGTGCGCTTATGACGTGGGTTTCTGCCATTTGCTTTCCTGTTTAGGGTTATAATGGCTTGTATTTTAATGGTTTATGCTATGGATGGCTTTGTGCGTCTGCTACATAATACCGCATCATTCTGACTTGCGGCGGCTTGAAAAAAGTGATTCTGAGAGTCTCCTTTATTCCGTCTGACATTGAAGGCATACAACACCATGCGATTCCCCCGACCCTGTCCCGTCTGTAACACCCCCGCCGAAGAGGCAATGCTGTTTCTGGAAGAGAGCATTGATCAAGCTTTGCTCTCCGGTTTTAGTTACGCTTCCCGTAAGGAACCCGAGTACATGTGCCATCGCTTGGTTCGTTGCCCATCGTGTGAATTGATCTATGCGAGTAATCCGCCGGAACAAGCGGAGCTTGCACAGGCTTATCACATAGCAGAATACGACAGTTCTGAAGAAGCAAATGATGCCGTCCAATGTTATATCACTGCGATTTTGCCCATCCTTGCCAAGTTAAAAACAAAAACAAGTGTTCTCGAAATTGGTTCTGGAACCGGTGTTTTTTTAGAGTTACTTAAAAATGAAGGATTTACAGAGCTGGTCGGTGTCGAACCTTCATCAGCCCAATAGTGGCTGCACCTGCACATCGTCGTGAATGGTTGCGCATGGGCATCTTTGAAGAAAGTATGTTCAAGCCAGCATCGTTCGATTTAATCTGTTGTTTTATGACAATGGAACATGTGCGCAATCCTATGGACACGGCTTTGTCTGCATGGCGGCTATTAAAGCCAGGCGGTGTTTTTGTTACAGTGACGCATGACTATGGCAGCATGGTAAATCGCTTTTTGGGTAAAAAATCCCCGATCATTGATATCGAACACATGCAGTTATTTTCAAAGATCGGTATTGATGAACTTTTTAAGCGCTCGGGATTTGTTGGGGTTACAAGTGCACCTTTCATTAATCGGTATGCACTGGATTACTGGATACGTCTCGCGCCATTGCCCAAAGCACTTAAGAGTATTTTAAAATGGGTAAGTATCCGCACTGGCGTCGGCCGTCTTAAAATCGGAGTGAATGTCGGCAATACCATCTCAGCAGGTTTTCGATCACACAATGAGTAAGTTGGGATTGTTAGCAAAACTGATGTCGCATCGTTTTGTTAAATTTCTGTGCGTTGGCGGCTTCAATACCTTGTTTGGCTTTGGGGTTTACACGCTTTTCGCACTGACTGAGCTATCAACCGTAATAGTATTGATAGTATCGAATATAGCCTCAATCACATTCAATTTTTTTACTACAGGCGGACTGGTATTTCGTGACTTGGGCTTAGCCAGAGTTCCTAGATTTCTTATGTCCTACGCTGTTATTTTTGTCATTAACCTAAAACTAATCGAATGGCTCGCTCCCTTATATGGCGGAAGAATTTGGGCGATGGCAATTATCGTACTGCCGATGGCAATTTTGAGTTATTTAATACAGGCGTGGTTTGTTTTTAGAGTACGGGTAAATAAGAATCTTAATAGTTATAGTACGGTTGTCTGGCTTGGGTTGATAGCCTTCGCTTTGTCGATTTTTTTGTTTGGCAAGGGTTAGAAGACTTCCTGTATCAGCATTGAAATATTATTTTTACAATGGACAAAGAGATGCTTGAAAACTTTAATTCTTCTTGGTTTATTTTAGTGGCTGTATCTACACAGTAATTCTGATCCTTATTGGCGGGGTGTTTCTTTCAATATTCCCATCTATTTGGCTGTCCCGCTTAGCATTTCCTTTAGTTTGTGAAAATCTATTGCAGGTTACCATTAATTTTTCTTTGACAAGATTTCTTGGGATTTTGGCTGGGTCATCATTCAAATATCTTTAGCGTTAATGGGATTATTCTGCTTGATAAGAGGCTGGCAGATGTGACGTACTCCAACTTCAACCACCTTGCGCTTTTTAAAGATCATTATGCTTTAATGAAGGTCTTTTTAACATCATAGGCAATTTATCAGACCTAACCCAAGTATAGTAATGAGGCGCTTTCATGTCTGTAACAATTAGAAGATTTTTTGTAAGGTCAGTTTCCCAGGGTGTCAAATATAAGGAACGAAGTGTCTCAGAAATCGGTGTGACTGAACCTAATATAAGAATGGTCATAATTGAAAAAGCGAATTTAAAAGCTTGATATTCAATGGCTGCAATAAGAATAGCAGCTGTTCGCAAAGCGATAATAGCTAGCAGAGGTATTGAAACTCTCATGACAAAATCATTGGCAACACCGAATCGATATAAAGGGATCAGGAAAAGAAAAAAGGATGTGATTGTGGTAAGCCAAACATAGCCGCTTTTGAATCTTATTTCACCGAAAATGATAAAAGGTATAATTGCAAGTTCAATAACGATAAATAGTGCATACCCTCTGATTAGGTTTGCCAATGAATCAGATAAACTGAAAAACCAACTACTAGGGACGTCGTTTGAATTAATTGTAATATATAAAGCAATTGGAATTGCTATGACGCACGCGATTAGCACTTCTGGAATAAAAAGTGTTTTCCAGCAACCATGCCTGCTGTGGTATAGAAATAGAATTAGGAAGATAAGTAATGTCCCAATAGCTGTCAATGGAGACCAAAGAGGTAAGAAAGAAGTAAGTATTAAGGCAAGTGGTAAGAATCGAGGATTTTGCCAGTGCCTGACCATCAATGCCGAAATCAACCAACCGGGAAGGCCATGATTTGGCACCCAATAAAGAATAGTTGTCATGGATGAATACTGAAAATAAACTGCCCACCATTCAAGATGATCCGTCGGTGAGATAGTTTGGTGCGTTACATACCTACCGACAATGTCGATAATATCCATACCGCTGAATGAAATAAAAACAGCAATAACGGTAAAAATATGCCAAGGTTTTTTCCAAGAAGATGTTATAAGAAAAAAGAATAGAGCAACTCCAGTTATAGTCCACCCAAGCAATAGTTTGTCTGCATAACCTAGCCCTATCATTTTTGCCATTATTGCCGGCACAAGGTAATAACCAAGTGGTGCACGTAGCAAAAACAAATCCTCATTAGAGGTTGAATAGTTAACCGGCCATTGGGATATCACCAAATCTCTTAAAACGGCGTCACGCACATGCCAATCCTCATTAGCATAAAACAGATGACCAGCCCCACCCAAAGTGCACCAAATAACAGCCAGAATGATAATTATAATAAGGACGATATGGGTATGGTTTCCAAATCCAACGGACATTTTCTTGTTGAATCTTGGGAAGATTAATAAGACGAGAAGCAAACTGCAAACTATTCCATAAATTGGCTGCAACCAACTGATATAGAAAATAGCGACTGGCAATGCCAAATATATAATTGTCAATTGTTCAATAAAATTCAAATCATCTAAATAACTTCTAAAACTTTTCACGATTATCTTTTCGCTCCATTTATTCAATTCTTGATGGGCTAGGCCGATGGAAAGGATTCGTGCGTAAATGAGTAAAGTAAGCTTTTCCCTTTTGACTGGTTATATAAGCTTACAAACTAGGGGTAGTGTGCGAACGTTTCTTTTGTTGTGCAAAAGGTAATTTTGCGACGATTTTTTAAGCCTATAAAATCAATGTCTTGCTTGTTTCGTATGTCAGTCAAGCGTGTCGCTAACTCGTGAAATATTTTGAGATGTCCCTGTCCAAAAATCGACTCACCAACGCGACAACCACTATACCCCAGCCGTCCTGCGGGACGCGTCCCGACCCAACAAAAGGGGGTCGGGACATCGTGCCACTGACTCTACGCCCTCAACATCGCCCGGTTACATTTTATTCTTTGCGAAAAGCATGCTCGAAAAAACGCCAGTTGCGATAAGGAGGTTGGCTTAATCATATCATTGGTTTTCTAGGCAAATCATTTTTTAAGGTGCGCGGCAATAAACATTTGCACCGCTTCGCGGCAATAATCAGCCTTTTCTTGTTCGCTAATTGGCGGCGGAATATCCATCAGCGCGCGCAAGCAAATATCCGATCCTTTAATCATCGCCGTAAACAAGTTGGCTGAAAATATTGGATTGGGCACAGATAGCTTTTGCTCTTCGTGCAAACTTTGCAGATAAAGGGTAATCGCGCTTTTCACCCGTGTCGGCCCAGCTTGGTAATATAGCTGGGTGAGATTTCTCTTCTCCTTGCCAGTATGACTTGTCAGCATCCTTTCCATATTCATTGGCCCTTCACTGGTCAACAAGTCCATTAATGCGAAAGCAATTCCATGCAATGCCGCCTCAAATGGCTGCCCATCTGCCAGTTTAAATAGATCTTCAGAAATATGGCCTTGGCATTTGCTTTCAATGACTGCCGAAAACAAGGCTTCTTTATCGGCAAAGCGCGAATACAAGGTCAGTTTTGAGATTTTCAATGCTTTAGCTATTTGCTCCATCGTTGTCGCATGAAGACCT
>CAIYRS010000078.1 GCA_903928685.1 uncultured Methylococcaceae bacterium | reverse complement strand
AATCCTGAGTGCCGACTTGCAGGGGATATTCTTCGCCCATAAAGGCAAAATCGCGGCCAAATTCCAGCAAAAATTGGCTGATGTTGCGGCTGATTTGGTGTTTTAAGTCTTTTTCGGCGTGGGTGTCGGGCAAGTGCAGCAATTCTAAAACATAGGTGTCTTTAAAAACATTGCTGATGTCTTGCGGTAAAGCAGTCGCCAAGCTAGCGGATTTGGTGTTGCTCAGCATAACGCGCTCGTAAGTGGCGGTATTGATTTGCCGCTCCAGCTCTCTCGATGACCAGCGTTCTTTCACCGTGTAGTGCAGATAAAAGGCTTTTTCTTCCGGCGTTTTGCAGGCGGAAAAAATGAGTGTGTGGTGCGTCCAAGGAATTTCTCTCAGCAGTGCTGAGAGTTTTGGCTCGTCTTTGTAGGTTTCGTAAAACTGCTTCATGCGCCATAGGTTTTGTGCGCTAAAGCCTTTACTGTTGGGTTCGGTTTGGGCAATAAACGCCGCCAGTTCTTTTATGACCGCTTTGCCCCAGGCATTGCTGCTGACTTGTTGGTGCAGGTATTCGCCTATCGTCCAATACAGCGTCACCAATTCTTGGTTGACGGCTTGATAGGCGCGTTGCTTGGCGGCAACGATTAGCTCTGAAACGTAGGTGAATTGGCTTTGTAGTTTCATTAGTGTTTTTTCTTATCGCCAATTTTTTTAACGTCTTTCAGTACGTTTTTTTCGTCACTGACCAGTTTGCGCTGCACTTTTTTAATGTCACTAGAGGCAGGCAGGTTTTCGGGCTGTATGCCGCGTTGCAAAAGCATGTTGCGGACGGCATCATTATTTTCGACATGTTCTTTTTCTATGGGCGGCTGTCCGGTCAAGTCTTTGGTTTGTACGTTCAAGCTGGTCATTTCTGCCGCTAGGTCTTTGGCTTTTATGCTGATGGTCGGTAAAAAGTCAGCCACGGGGCGGTTATCGGGTACGCCCATTTTCTTTTTCAGTTGTTGCGTGGTCAGTTTGAACAAGGCTTGGTCACCTTTTGAACGGATCATGGCAAAACCTTGGCTATCCACGCCGCGTTCGTACAATACGCCGGACAGTTGGTTTTCGGTTTGTGTCAGTTTTTCTCTGGCTTTAACTCGTTCATGTTCCAGTAGCCGTTGCTCCACCAGTTCTGCCCTGCGGGTTTGCACGGCAAAATAGTTTTGGGCAAAGGCAATTTCCGGTTTGCGGCTGTCACCATTTTGGGCAACCAGATAACAGGCGTAGCGAGTTAGGGCGATGTCGTCAATGGAGCGTTCAGCATCCGAACCAATTTCAACCATTTTCCTGACATCAGGAAAATGGTTTGCTTCATTTTCTCCCGCATGGGTGCAGGCGGCTTTGGCTTTGTGGATGACTTTTTCAAAGTTTTCCCATTTGCTATAGCCTAATAGCTTTTGCATTGCCCTTGCGCTCCAGCATTCTATACCGTCAATTTGCGTGGCGGCGGCTTCAAAGTCTTGGAATAGCTGTTTTATTTCTTCGGTTTTCATTGTTAACCACTTAGCTGTTGACTATTTCTTTAAGGATGCCGTCGGTTTCTTGTTCAAGGGCAAAAATTTCGGTGGTGATTTCTTCTAGGCTGCGGGGCGGTACATAGTTGTAAAAATAACGGGTAAAGGAAATTTCGTAGCCGGTTACGGTTTTGCTTTCGTCTATCCAGGCATCGGGGATGTGTTGCAACACTTCACGTTCAAAATAGGTGTGGAGGTCTTGATCTAGCGGCACGTTTTCGGTGTCGCGCAATTCGCTGTCGGCTTCGTAGAGAATTGTGCCGTCTGTTTGGGTTTTCTTTATCACCCGTTCTGCGTCTTCATTTTTCCAGGTGATGGCCTCTAGGATGCTTTTTAGCCCTTTGGCATCAAGCTTTAGGTCTAAATCTTTAGCCGTTTTGTTCAGTAAGGGCAAAAAGCGGTTGTAGTCGTCAAATGGCTGGTTGCCGATGGTGTTGGCTAATGTTTGCGCGGCTTGCATCAAAGCCAAGCTGTTTTGCCAATGCCCGACGCTGAATAATTTCTTTTTGTCAGCGGGCTTGAGTTTGATCTCATGCTTATTGAGGTGCGCTTCGATTTTGTCTTGATATTGGGCTAGGTTTTTATAGAGGTCGTCACCAAATTGGCGGTATGCCCATGCCATTTCTTCAGAGAGGTTTTTGTCAAAGCGCAAGCTGGCTATGGCTTCGTCGGTAAACTGTGCCGATAAACGCAACGGCCGTTCAACGGTGATTTTGTTGTAACCAAAATGGCTGTTCGGGTAGATTTTGGAGATGTCCGTTTCTACAAAGTCCATGTACAACTGGGTCATGGCATCAATTTGAGCGGGCTTCATTTCACAGTTTTTTTGCCCTAGATTTTTACGCAATTTTTCATACACCTCTATGGCGTTGATGAGTTGTACTTTACCTTTGCGGTAGGCGGCTTTTTTATTGGATACAATCCAAATATAAGTGGGAATGCCTGTGTTATAAAAAATATTTTTGGGCAAAGCGATGATACATTCCAGCCAATCGTTTTCTATGATGTGTTTGCGTATTTCACTTTCGCCGCCACCGGCATCCCCAGTAAACAACGCCGAACCGTTGTGGACAGTGGCAATACGGCTGCCTAGCTCGGTGTTGTGTTTCATTTTGCTGACCATGTTCATCAGGAATAGCAATTGCCCGTCGGATATGGACGGCAAGCCGATTTGAAAGCGCGGGTCTTTGATGTGTTGGCTCGCTTTTTTACCTCGGTCGGTGACAATCGCCTCTTCGTCTATTTTCCAGGTTTTGCCATACGGGGGATTGGATAGCATGAAATCGAAGTGTTTATCGGGAAAACCATCTCTTTGCAAGGTAGAGCCGTAAACAATGTTTTCTGCTTTCTCGCCTTTCTTGTCTTTAATCAGTATATCGCTGGTGCAAATGGCGTAGGTTTCTGGGTTGACTTCTTGCCCATAGAGCGCGAATTTTGCAATGCTGCCTGTTGTTAGCTTTTGGGCGTAATGTTCTGCCTCGGTGAGCATCCCGCCACTGCCACAAGCAGGGTCGTAGATATGGTGAGCACCCTTGGTTATTTGATCTTTTACCGGGGTGAACAAGATATGAGTCATTAATTTGATGATTTCACGCGGGGTAAAATGTTCGCCCGCTTCTTCATTATTGTCTTCGTTAAATTTT
>CAIYRS010000077.1 GCA_903928685.1 uncultured Methylococcaceae bacterium | reverse complement strand
CGATGTTGAGGGCGTAGAGTCAGTGGCACGATGTCCCGATCCCCTTGTTGGGTCGGGACGATATGGTGACAGGACGGCGCGGGCTTGCGGAGCAATCTAACCGTCGCGTAGTTTTTGCGGATTTTCGGGCAGGACGCCCGGCAAATCTTTACGCAAAAATAGCGACTCGCTTATCTGACTGAATATTGAATGAACCAAAAGTGGAGGTTAAATTTGTAATTCCAGTCGTAAATTAGGGTACAAGCTTAGGCTTGTAATATCTTAAACACCACCCAAACATCGCTATTTATAATCACCATTGAAACACTGCACCGTACTATTGGTGATTACCTTATCTTTGCCCATGCACTCACTAAGCGGTTTGCCTTTTACGCGTACTTTGCTGGTCTCACTTTGTGCTGAACTAATTACGGCATTAGCTTGGTTATTGACAGTCGTAGTCACAGACTTTATCGCGGTGCCAGTTTTATCCACCACGGTAAAAATCGGTGATTTGCTGATAGCATTTTCCAACATTTCTCCAGTTATGCCTTTGCGTTGCGAGTCAACGATGGCAATCGATACCATCAAAATAACCACAGCAGCAATTAAATAATATTTCATTACTTTTCCCCCATCTTTTCCTCTTAGATACTTCCAGTTTGAAGCCTTAAACATACCGTCATAACCGCTTAAGAATTTTCAGTGTAATATAGGCGGCTTTTGATTCATCGCTAATTTGTAATGGCTAATAATTTAATCTTTTACCCCCCTTTCCCCAACGATAAAGACGAAATATTAACCTGGTGCGGTTTTACGGGCTGTGCCGATTCATTAGCGCTGGCGACGGCAATCGCTAATGAAAACCGCTTGCTGATTATTATTACCCCCGATAACCAGACGGCATTACGAATTGAACATGAATTAGCGTTTTTTTTACAAGATAGCCATCCCATCCTGCATTTCCCCGACTGGGAAACCCTGCCTTACGATGTCTTTTCACCGTTACCCGAAATTGTTTCCGAACGCTTAAAAACCCTCGCCCTACTGCCGCAAGTTAAACGCGGCGCATTGGTGGTATCGGTAAACACCTTAATGCACCGACTTGCGCCTAGAGAACACGTTTTGGCGCACAGCTTTTCCATTAAAGTTGGCGATGACTTTAATTTGGATTTAAACCGCCTCAAGCTAGAAAGCGTTGGCTACCAATGTGTCTCCCAAGTTTTCCAACATGCCGAATTTGCCATCCGTGGCGCTATTGTTGATGTTTTTCCCATGGGCAGCAAAGCGCCGTTTCGGGTTGAATTGTTTGATGAAGAAATCGTTTCCATCCGCACTTTTGATCCAGAAAGCCAACGCTCCTTAGAAAAAATTGAGCAAGTGCAATTGTTTCCGGCGCGGGAATTTCCGGTTACCGACGATTCCATAAAGCTATTCCGGCAAGCCTTCCGGGAAAGCTTCCCCAATACCTCGCCAAAAAATAACCTGTATGTCGATGTCAGCAAAGGCATTACCCCCAGCGGTATAGAATATTACTTACCCTTATTTGTCGAACAAACCGCCACTTTATTTGATTATTTACCCAGCTCCGCCGTGCTGGTATTGCCCGAACTTTTTAACGGGCTTGCCGAAGGTTTTTATGCAGAAGCCAATGAACGCTTCCAACAACGCAAATACGATCCCGACCGCCCCTTATTACCGCCAGAACGCTTATTTTTATCTAGCGAAGAATTATTTGCCCAAACTCGGCAATTTGTCCGCATCAACATCAATCACCAAGCCAGTACAGACAGCCATTGCCAGACCTTACCTGATGTCACCATTAACGGCAAACTAGACCACCCTGCCCTTAATCTGCAACGCTTTTGTAAGGAATTCTCCGGCAAATTATTGTTCGTCGCCGAATCCGCAGGCCGCCGTGAAGGCTTAATGGATAAATTACGGGCCTTAAAAATCAGCGTAAAACCCGTAGATGGCTGGCAAGCCTTTTTAAGCACAGACAGTTCACCGTGCATTACCATTGCCCCGATGGATCAGGGCTTATGGCTAACAAGCCCCGACATCGCCATCATTACCGAAAACTTACTGTCCGGTGAAAAAGCCCCGCAGCGGCGCAGACGCCGACAATCGGCAGCGCGTGAATTAGAAAACATCATCAGCAACTTGAACGAACTGACTATCGGTTCGCCCGTGGTGCATCAAGAACATGGCGTTGGCCGTTATCTCGGCTTACAAACCTTATCCATCGGCGGGATTGATGCCGAATTCTTAACCCTGGAATACGCCAATAACGATAAGCTTTATGTTCCCGTTTCATCGCTACATTTAATAGGCCGCTATACCGGCATGAGCCCAGAAAACGCGCCGCTGCATAAACTCGGTAGCGACCAATGGGCAAAAGTGAAGAAAAAAGCCATCCTGCAAATTCATGATGTTGCCGCCGAATTGCTGGAAATCCACGCCAAACGCGCCGTTAAACAAGGCCATGCTTTCGCCGTGGAAAACACCGATTACCAAGCCTTTGCCGATGCGTTCCCGTTTGAAGAAACTCCCGACCAACAAACCGCCATTACCGCGATTTTGGAAGACATGGAAAGCCCACAACCAATGGATCGGGTAATTTGCGGTGATGTCGGTTTTGGCAAAACCGAAGTATCCATGCGCGCGGCCTTCATCGCCGTACAAAGTGGCAAGCAAGTCGCGGTACTCGTGCCGACGACATTATTAGCGCAACAACATTACCAAAACTTCCGCGACCGTTTTGCCGATTGGCCGTTTCGCGTAGAAGTACTGTCGCGCTTTGTCAGCGCCAAACAGCAAAAAGAAATTACCGAAGCCTTGGCGGAAGGCAAAGTTGATATTGTCATTGGTACGCACACCTTATTTTCTAAAGACTTGAAGTACAAATCCTTAGGATTAGTGGTGATTGACGAAGAACACCGTTTTGGTGTGCGCCAGAAAGAACACTTCAAAAAATTGCGTAATGAGTTGGATATGCTCACCTTAACGGCGACACCCATCCCACGGACATTAAACATGGCGATGGCAGGTTTGCGCGATATTTCCATCATCGCCAGCCCGCCTCCTAACCGCCACGCCATCAAAACTTTCATTAGTGAATGGATAGATTCACAAATCCAAGAAGCCTGTTTGCGGGAAATCAAACGCGGCGGACAAGTGTTTTTTCTGCATAACGATGTCAAATCCATGGAGAAAATGGCGGCGGAACTGCACAAGTTAGTGCCAGAAGCTCGTATAGAAATTGCCCACGGACAAATGCCAGAACGGGAATTGGAACGCATCATGTTGGATTTTTACCATCAGCGTTTCAACCTACTGCTTAGCACCACCATTATTGAAAGCGGCATCGACATCCCCAGCGCCAACACCATCATCATCAACCGTGCCGACAAACTAGGCTTGGCGCAATTACACCAGTTGCGCGGACGGGTTGGACGCTCGCATCATCGGGCTTACGCATATTTCATCGTGCCGCCGAAAAATGTCATGAGCAAAGATGCGGTAAAACGTTTGGAGGCCGTGGAAGCCTCCGGCGATTTGGGCGCAGGCTTTATGCTGTCGTCCCATGATATGGAAATCCGTGGCGCAGGCGAATTATTAGGCGATGAACAAAGCGGGCAAATCCAAGAAATAGGCTTTACCTTATATACCGAGTTGTTGGAACGCGCGATTGCCTCATTAAAATCCGGCAAACAACCGGAATTGGATACCCCGATGGACAGAGGCCCAGAAGTGGATTTGCAGGCATCGGCGCTGATCCCCGAAGATTATCTGCCAGACATCCACGCCCGTTTGGTGTTGTACAAACGCTTATCAAATGCAGAAACTAAAGACGATTTACGGGATTTGCAGATAGAAATGATAGACCGCTTCGGCTTATTGCCAGAGCCAGTAAAAACCTTATTCACCGTCACCGAATTAAAACAGCAAGCGGAAAAATTGGGTTTGAAAAAGCTTGAAGCCAACGCAGGCGGCGGTCGGTTAATTTTCGGTCCAGAACCACAAATTGATGCCGCGCAGTTAATCCAACTCATCCAAACGCAAGCACAAGTCTATAAATTTGATGGTGCTGATAAACTCAAATTTATTAAACCGTTCCAATCCACTGAAGAAAAAGTTAATTTTATCAGTGAGCTATTGACGATACTTAGCCCAAAATAACACCTTTTAGCCAATCCCAACTCCATGAGCAAACAAAAATTATCCTTGCAAGAGCAGTTATTGAAATCAGGCTTGGCAACCAACGCCCAAGCCAAAGCGGTGAAATCTGACAAACGCAAACAAACCCAACAACAGCGCAAAAATAATGTCGCGGTGGTTGATGAAGCCAAAGAATTGGCGTTAAAAGCGCAAGCGGAAAAAGTCGAACGCGACCGCGAATTAAACCAATTACGCAAACAACAAGAAGCGCAAAAAGAATTGCTTGCACAAGTCCGGCAATTGATCGCCTTGCATCGCCAAGCCCTAGACCCGGATGGCGCTGCCTATAACTTTACCGATCAACAAAAAGTAAAAACCCTGTATGTTTCGGCAAAAATCCGTGAACAATTGGTAAACGGTCGCGTGGCTATCGTTAAGCTGGATGACAGTTACGCCATCGTGGCGGCGGAAGTCGCTGAAAAAATCCAAGCACGTTTGCCAGAATGCGTCATCGTCTTCAACCAACAGGCGAATACCGATAATCCTCAAGCAGACGATCCTTATGCCGCCTTCCAAGTCCCTGATGATTTGATGTGGTAAGCCCTGCCCCGCTGTGTTTTTGAGATTCACCCATGCGAAAAATTATTTTTCATTATCATTTATTTAAGAACGCTGGCTCATCGGTAGACGCAATCTTAAAAAGCAATTTCCCAACGCAATGGGTTACCAGGGAATTCAATAGCACTTACGATTTTAATCAGCAACAAGTGGCGTTATGGTGTCAGCAAGAAAGCCAAGCAGTCGCTTTTTCTTCCCATACCGCCTTATTGCCGCCGCCGGAAATTGCCGATACCACGGTTTTCCCAATTCTCTTTATCCGTCACCCTATCGACCGCATCGCCTCGGCCTATGAGTTTGAAAAACACCAAGATGGCGATAGCCCAGCAATCTTATTAGCACGCAACAATAGTTTGGCTGGCTATATCGATCACCACTTAAGCCACGAACGCATTAGCCAGTGCCGGAATTTCCAGAGCCATCGTTTAGCGCAAATGAGCAACGCCAATAACAGCGAAGCTATGTTAGACGCGGCATTACACGCTATTGAGCAATTGCCGTTTATTGGTTTGGTTGATGCTTTTGACGACTCTTTGCAACGGTTAAAGCATTGGCTTTTGCCACATTTTCCAGATTTTGAAACCATGGCGGTCGCCAAAAATGTCCGTCGGGGAGAGATGGATTTACCAGCAAGGCTGGCAGCCATCCAAAAAGAAATTGGTGATGAATGTTATCAACGCTTGCTTGCCGCCAATAGCGACGACATGGCGGTGTATGAACAAGTCAAAAAAACCTACGTGCAAAAGCAAATACCCAAAACCATCATGCAATTTTGGCACAGCGCAGACTTGCCAGAGGACATTGCCCCGTTAGTCGCCAATTGGCAGCGTCAACATCCGGATTTTAAGCATCAATTATTTAACGACGAGACTGCCAGGGCTTATCTTAGCGAACATTTCCCTGCCGCTTACCTTGAAGCCTTTAATGCTTGCGCTGTTCCGGCGATGCGTTCTGATTTTTTCCGTTACGCATTTATTTATAACGAAGGCGGTATTTATGTAGATGCAGGCATTGATTGCCTAAAACCATTGACGGATTGGTTGGATTTTTCCCAGCAACTGGTTTTAATAAAAAAACCCAAAGGCGGCGGGCGATTAATCAATGGCTTTATTGCGGCAACGGCTCACGACGGTTTTTTACAAGCAATGTTAGCGCAATGCCTTAGCAATATTAAAAGCCAAAGCAACAACAATGTTTGGTTAGTGACTGGGCCCGGTGTCATTAACAACTTGGTAAAAAATAGAGCGATAAAACCACAAATACAGATTATTGAATTTGCCGAATTTAAACAGTATTGCCATATTTTTAATAACTTAGACCATAAAAAAACCATCCATTGGTCATTAGTACAAAAAGACCAAAGCATTTATGCCGATAGCAAACCACATATCGAAACCGCACCAAGCAATCAAATTAACAGTGAAGCCGTTAACATTAAAATAGTGTTGATTGGTCATCCCCGTTGCGGCTCAAAATCGCTGGCGCAATATTTAAGCCGCGCTGGCTTAGCCACTGGCCACGAGCGGATAGCGCTAAATGATGAAGGCCTTTGCTCTTGGTGGCTAACCGCAAACCGAAAACCCGCGCTTGGCGCTTATCTTTATAAAAATAAAACCGACAATCGCCAGTTAAAGCCGGAATTGGTCTGCCATTTCATCCGTAACCCGCTGGATGCCATCCCATCGATTATTATCGAAAATGAATTTAACCAACGTAACAACAACTCTTTTAAAACCCGCCAGCAAACCATTAAGCGTAGATTTGGCGTAGATTTGGCTGAATACGATGCGCTGACGGCGGCAACCTTGTCTTATGCTTATTGGAATAAATTGGCAGAACAAGCTGTGCCGGATTTGCGGGTGCGGGTGGAACACATGGAAGCCGATTTGCAGCCGATCATGCAGTATTACGGATTAACCGCCGGAAAAAACATCCCAAAATTAAATACATCCGCAACTAAGTTTGGCGTGCAGGATAAGTTGAGTGTCGATACTGATATGTTGATGGCTGTAGCTGTCGGTAAGGCTAGTATTTATTTAAAGAATTATATTAATTTGTACTATCCCGAATAATATTAAATATAAATACCTTCAACAATAACTGTTAGCTTATTGGTATCCCAGTTATACAGATAACACCAAGCAGTAAAGGTATTGCCGATTGTGTCGGTAACCGTTACCTGTTGCCGCCGATATTCATGCGGTTCAGAAAAATCAGGGCTGCATTCTTCATAAACATCCAATGCGGCAAATAATTTTTGGCTATTGCTAATCTGATAAATTTCGCCAAAAACTTTAGCGTCTTGGTTTGTGCAGAGAGCTGCACCCGGATAGCCATCTAGCTGATACAGTTGTGCTGACGATAGTACCGCATTGCCAATAAAACTGCCGAATTCTGCCATTATTTCTTGTAATTCCAGTGGGATAGCGGCTGATGTTAATGTGCCGTAGACAAACAAATATTTGGCTGGCATTGGCTAAGTAGGTCTAATGATGTTTAGTTGCGGCGTCCAAAAATTTTTTGGACGCCGTGTTTTTATGAAATGAAGATTAAAATAAACCAGAAATAACGCCGTTATCGTCAATATCAATACGTTCAGCGGCGGGTATTTTTGGTAATCCAGGCATAGTCATCATGTCTCCGGCAATGGCGACCACAAAACCCGCGCCATTTGCCAATTTAACGTCGCTAATATCTAAAGTGTGTCCTGATGGCGCGCCTTTTAAATTAGCGTCAGTGGCAAAAGACATCTGGGTTTTTGCCATACAAATGGGGAAATGTCCGTAATCGGCTTGCCACGCTGCCAACTGGGCTTTTACTTTGCCATTCGCGGTTACTTTCGATGCGCCGTAAAGTTTGGTGGCGATGGTTTCAATTTTTTCCCACAAGCTGAGTTGGTCTTCGTAAACATAACTAAAGCCAGGTTCGCGGTTATCAACCATCGCCACTACCGCTTCTGCGAGTTCCTCAGCCCCTGCCCCGCCGTGCGCCCAATGTTTGGCTAGCACGCATTTTGCGCCTAATTCAGCACATTTTTCTTGCAATAACGCCAGCTCCGCTTCGGTGTCGAAGGTGAAATGATTGATGGAAATAATGCACGGCAAACCGTAGTGTTGGGTGATGTTGTGGTAATGGCGTTCTAAGTTGGCAAAACCTTGTGCCAGTGCGGCTAAGTTTTCTTGGTTTAAGGCTTCTTTGGCAACGCCACCATGGAATTTTAACGCGCGGATGGTAGCGACCAAGACCACGGCAGAGGGTTTCAAACCAGACATACGGCATTTGATGTCGATGAATTTTTCTGCGCCTAAATCAGCACCGAAACCCGCTTCGGTCACGGCATAATCCGCCAATTTCAAGGCGGTTTTTGTGGCGGTGACGGTGTTGCAACCGTGGGCGATGTTGGCAAACGGTCCGCCGTGGATGATGGCGATATTGTTTTCTAGGGTTTGTACCAAGTTCGGCTTGATTGCATCTTTTAACAGTGCCGCCATTGCGCCTTGGGCGTTCAGGTCGCTGGCATAAACTGGGGTGATTTTGTCGGATTTATAACCGATGACGATACGGCCTAAGCGGGCTTTTAAGTCAGCGCGGCTAGTGGCTAAGCATAAAATGGCCATCACTTCCGAGGCCACGACGATGTCGTAGCCGTCTTCGCGCAGATAGCCGTTCGCTGGGCCGCCCATGCCGACTACGATGTTCCGCAAGGCGCGGTCATTCATATCGACGACGCGTTTCCATTGGATGCGGCGTGGGTCGATGTCCAGCTCGTTGCCGTGGTTGATGTGGTTGTCGATCAATGCTGACAACAAATTGTGCGCGACGCCAATGGCGTGGAAGTCGCCAGTAAAATGCAGGTTAATGTCTTCCATCGGCACAACTTGCGCGTAACCACCACCTGCCGCACCGCCTTTAACACCAAAACACGGCCCTAAAGAAGGCTCGCGTAAGCACATGATGGTTTTTTTGCCGATACGGTTTAAGGCATCGCCCAAACCGACAGTGGTGGTGGTTTTGCCTTCACCAGCGGGGGTTGGGCTGATGGCGGTCACTAAAATGAGTTTGCCGTCGGGTCTGTCGCTTAGGCTGTTGACGTATTCCAAGGACAGCTTGGCTTTGTAATGCCCATAAGGCTCAAGGTGTTCTGCGGCAATGCCATAGTGTTGTTGCGCCAAATCGATGATTGGCTGCATGGTGGCTTGTTGGGCGATTTCTATATCAGACATGATTGTTCCTTAATTTCGGATAGGTTGGTTATGTTGAAATGACTTTTATTAGCGTGCTATTCGTTAATAGTGACTAATGCTTGTCCTTTAAAATCAATTCCTTCCCAGCTATATTTAATAAAATTTCTAATGTTTAAATGGTCGTTACCATCCGGATTGCCTAGTACATCAATATGATAATAATCGCCAAACAAGTTTAATGTTTGTTGTTGATTTAATTGATATATTTTAGAAAAAGCAAAGATTCGGCAAGAGCCTTCATTGGTGCCTGCAAGATTTACCAACAAGTCTTCATGTAAGCCGTTGCTAAATTCGCAAGGCTGGTATTGGTAATTTTCGTTGATGATACTGATGGTATCGGCAAAAGCGATGCTCTCAAGATTTTTGGCTTTCTCAAGAAAAACAGGTAATAGCATATGTGTTGAGACCTTGGTTTAATTAAGTTGTGTAATTATTTGATATTAAATATTTATTAAATCTGCTTAGGCGTTGAATTAGGGTTACAACACCTAATGGTAGGATGCACCCAAGGGCAAAAAGGCTGATGCCAGGAAGCCCATCAAACTAAGCGACCCAATGATGGGCTTCACGTTGTTCAGCCCATCCTACATGAACGCCTGATTTTCGTGTTTTTTCGTGTAGCTCGTGGACAACCCTGTTTATTAAGCCTTTTTCATAATACGGGCTTTTTCGCGTTGCCAATCGCGGTCTTTGGAGCTGGCGCGTTTATCGTGCAATTGCTTTCCTTTCGCCAAACCGATTTCCAATTTTGCCCTGCCGCCTTTCCAATACATAGACAATGGGATTAAGGTATAGCCTTTGCGCTCTACGCCACCGATGAGTTTGTTTAACTCATGGCGGTTAAGTAATAATTTTTTGGCTCTGATGGCATCTGGATTGACGTGGGTGGATGCGGAAAGCAACGGCGAAATATGAGCACCAGCAAGCCAGGCTTCGCCACGGCGGATATTCACATAGCTTTCTTTTAGCTGCACCCTGCCCGCTCGTAAGCTTTTGACTTCCCAGCCTTCTAAAACCATGCCGGCTTCAAAACGCTCTTCAATGAAATACTCATGCGTAGCTTGACGGTTAACGGCGATGGTGTTGCTTTGTGAGGATTGTTTCTTTTTCGGTTTTTTTTCGGCCATGGACTACTAAAGGTGTTTTTAAACTAACGTATAGGTATAATTTTGCCATTTTACCCGATATTTACGGCTTATGGGTTTTGAGGACTCAATGATGGATACAAATAAATCACAACATGGCGAATGGTCTTCACGGTTTGCTTTTATTATGGCGGCGACCGGGTCTGCGGTCGGCCTCGGTAATATCTGGAAATTCCCTTATATCACGGGCGAAAACGGCGGCGGTGCTTTTGTTTTAGTGTATTTGCTGTGTGTGTTGCTGGTCGGCATCCCCATTATGATGGCGGAAACCATGCTGGGTCGACGCGGGCGAAAAAACCCTATCGACACCATGATAAACCTGAATACTGAAGCCGCTGGCGATGCCAATTGGCGGTATTTAGGTAGCGCAGGCATTATTGCCGGGTTTTTAATTTTGTCTTACTACAGCGTGATTGCTGGCTGGGCGGGGGCTTATGTAATTAAAGCCTTCACTGGCAGTTTCTTTTCGGCGGACGCCACTGCCACCAAAGCCTTGTTTGATAATTTTATTGCCAGCCCTATGCAGCTGATTTTCTGGCATACGGTTTTTATGGTTGCGACCATGTTAATTGTTATGCGCGGCATCAGCCATGGCCTTGAAAAATCTGTCCGCTTCATGATGCCGTGTTTATTTGGCCTGATGATTTTATTGCTGGCTTACGCCATGACCACCAAAGGTTACTTTCAAGGCTTACATTTTCTCTTTTACCCCGATTTCAGTAAATTGACGGGCAAATCCGTGCTGGTTGCCTTAGGCCAAGCGTTTTTCTCTTTAGGTTTGGGCATGGGCGCAGTCATGATTTACGGCGCGTATTTACCTAAAGAAGTCTCCATTGCCAAAACCACCGTAATTGTTGCTGCCGCCGACACCTTAGTGGCATTGCTTGCCGGATTGGTCATTTTCCCCTTGGTATTCAGCTACGGACTAAACCCCAGCGCCGGCCCTGGTTTAATTTTTGAAACCTTACCGATTGCTTTCGGCAACATGCCTGGCGGTTGGTTGTTTGGGGTTTTATTCTTCATCATGTTGGTATTTGCAGCGTTATCGTCTTCCATTGCCTTAATAGAACCTGCTGTCACTTGGCTGATTGAATGCAAAGGCCTAAGCCGTGAGCAAGCTTGCGTACGCGCAGGCTTAGCCGCTTGGGGATTGGGTTTGGCGACGGTATTCTCCTTTAATAGCTGGTCTGGGTTTACTATTTTTGGCAATACCTTGTTTGAATTGATTGATTATCTGACCGCCAATTTCATGCTGCCTCTCGGTGGCTTAGCCATTGCGGTATTTGCGGGTTGGGTAATGAAACCCGCCCATAGCCAAGAAGAATTAGCGTTGCCAGAACCACTGCATTATCAAATTTGGCAATGGCTGATCCGCTACATCGCCCCAGCGGCGGTATTTTTGGTGTTTCTGCATGCCATTGGAGTGCTATAAATGACAGTTGTGCAAAAAAGTGCCTTAGTAAAATATTCTGCACAACAGATGTTTGATTTGGTCAACGATATTGAAGCCTATCCACAATTTTTACCGTGGTGCAGCGGCAGCCGTATTTTGAAGCGCGAAGATAATGTTGTCGAAGCGGAATTAATGATTGCCAAAGGCGGTTTTAAGAAATCTTTTTCTACGCGCAATTTAATAGATGACGGCGGCAAAATTACCGTATCGCTATTAGACGGGCCGTTTTCCTATCTTGAGGGTGTCTGGAACTTCATGCCGTTACGTGAAGATGCCAGCAAAATCAGCTTAGATTTAGAATTTGAAATGTCTGGCAAATTGGCAAGCTTGGCCTTTGGGGCGGTATTTAACCAAATTTGCAACACCATGGTCAGCTCCTTCACTAGCCGCGCCAAACTGGTTTATGTCTGATAATTTGATAGCGGTGGAAGTGGCTTATGCGACCGCTAGCCAACAATTAGTACTGCCAGTAACCGTCCCCAAAGCTAGCACAATTGCCTCGGTGATTGCGTCTTCCGGGATTTGCTCACGATTCCCTGAACTTAGTGACAAGGCTTTAACAGTGGGAATTTTTGCCCGTATTTGTGAACTGTCCCAAACCGTCAATCCTGGCGATAGGGTAGAAATTTATCGGCCTTTACCGCAAGACCCTAAAGAAGCTAGGCGGCAGCGGGCGGTAAAAAAGTAGCTGGCTTTTTGGGTTGAAAAACCTGTTTTTTCACTCCTGCCCGATTTTCATCATCGCCAACGCCGCCGCTGGTGCACAATCGGCTATGTCCATAGACGAGGCCATTAAAGTTGCTGGGCATAAGTCGGTAAAGTCAATGTAAGGGCTGGCGATTTGGTCGGCGAGGGCTTTCACTAAAAATCGCCCGACACCCGCACCAATCAGCGGCTGTTTTATACAATCGGTTTTTAGGCAAACCTGTTCATAAGCCGTTTGTATTCTTCGCAGTTGTTGGCTGCGGATATTTTCAGCAAATAATTGCCAGCGCGGTAATTCTTCCAAGTAAAAATCACAACCTATCATTCTCGCTAAACGCCGCGCACTGGCATTGGTGGTTTTTTCGCCACCATCAGCGGTGGTAGTTTGGTCATGGGCTTCGTTTAATTCCCCTGTTAATCGGTAAACATCCGCCATTGTCGCGAAGTATTCCGCCATAATATTGATGGTTTGGCCTTGGTCTACAGCGGTTTGTGCTACCGCCATCACCGCAGTCCGCACGATGCCTGTATACAGTAATTCTTGGCTGATAAGGCGTTGATGGTCGGTATAAGCGTTGGTCTGCACTTTGCCTTGTTGCAGGCATAAAATATCCGTGGTGGTACTGCCAACATCAATAAATACCCCGTCGCCAATTTTTTGTGCCGCATAACTGGCGCTCGCCAGCCAATTACTGGAAGCGATGTCGGCATAATCGGCGGCGCAAACCGCAGCAATCGGCACTAAGCCACGTTTACCTGCAAAAACTGTTAATGATTGCTGTGGCAATAGTTGTTCTAAAGTCTGGATAATTTGCTGAACGCCATCATCCCTACCAGCAAATAAATCCACTAATTCACCCGTCATGGTAATCGCGTGTTGATAGCTACCTGCTGGCAGGGTTTGTAGAATTTCCTGCACCGCTTGCCGTAAATGCGTTAATCCTAGCCAAAGTGGGCAAGGTTGCTGGTATACGCCAATGATGCTGCCGGAAACATTACTGACGGCGGCTTTTACATGTGCGCCGCCGATGTCCCAGCCTACGCTGTAGTGTGTTTTCATAGGGAAATAGTCACCTTAAGGTTTTGAGTTGCTTGTAATTGGGGTTGGTCATGCAATAGCCGTAAAACTTGTTCGGCAACATTGATGCCTAGGGCGCGGTTAATGCCTGTAAATGAGGTGGTCAATCTGGGATTGATTTCCAACACCAAAATTTCATCTTCAGTTTCGATCAGGTCGATACCGACATAGCCCCATAAATCCGGCATAGCCACAGCGACAGCTTGGCATAGCGGCTGATAGCGAGAATGCTGGCTGGATTGGTTGACGGTTATCGAGATTAATTGGTATTGCTGGTTTTCGATAGCAAAGTGCTGATTGTTCACGGACAGCAGCCATGCCCTGCCCTGTTTGCATAAACACGACAGACTGGTTTTTTGTCCCTGTATATGCGGCTGGATAAGGTAATTTTCTGGTTGTCCGGCAAGCTTGGCTAAATCGGTTTCGGTATTAATGATATAGCTATCTTGGCAGCCAACGCCATCTATGGGTTTTACTAACCATTCGCCAGGTGTGAAGCGAAAAGTGTTTAGCAACTGTGTGTTTACGGTTGCGATTTTATGCTGGCAAAGCCTTTGGTAGCTTAGATATTTATTGCCCGCCAAAGCGACAGCAGCGGCGTTTGATGTCAGTAATATTTTGCCTAAGTCGGTCACGGTTTGGCATAGCTGCTGCAAAATGCCGTCAGATTCTGGGGCGATAGGCCAGATGGCATCCGCCTGTTGTGCTAGCTGTAAAAACCGTTGTTGATAATCCTGTTCCGGTTTGATGATGTCGGTCGTGGCATAATGGCTGTTGATTCGGTCAACAAATCGCCAATCTAACATCACGGTAACCGCTATCTGGGGAAGCTTGGCGAAATCATCCAAGACGGCTTGCAACATTAAACTGCCTTCTTTTGCTAAGCTTTCGGGCAATGTTTGCTGGTTAAAGCCGCCGCCACTAATAAATTCAAACACCAATATATTCAATGCAAGTTATCCCTGTTATCGATTTAAAAAATAATGTGGTTGTCCATGCCAAATTGGGTGACCGTCAAAATTACCAAGCTATCAATACGCCGTTATGCGCTTCAGCAGAGGCGTTTGCGGTTATTGAGGCGTTTTTGCGTTTGCATCCGTTTACTGGTTTTTATATCGCCGATTTGGATGCCATTACTGGGCAAGGCAATCATGATGCCTTAATCGATGACATTCTCACAGCTTTTCCAGATAAGGTTTTTTGGGTGGATAAGGGGTATCAAGCTTGCCCAGCGATACTTAAGCCAAAAAATTATTGGCCTGTGTTGGGCAGTGAATGCTATACAGACGCGTTGCTTGGCAATCTCAAAAATTTTAATGATAAGTTTATTTTGTCTTTGGATTTTGCCATTTCAGGGGCTTTGGGTGCAGCTGAATTGTTCACCGATAGCCAGTTGTGGCCTGAGCAGATTATTGTTATGAATTTGTCACGGGTTGGTAGTAACCAAGGCCCGGACTTTGGCAAATTACAGCAATTTATCGAATGCTATCCCCAAAAACGCTTTATTGCTTCCGGCGGCATTCGGCATTTGGCGGATTTACAACAATTATCGCAACTGGGTATCCAACAGGTTTTAATCGCTAGTGCTTTGCATTCTGGGGCAATTACTGCTGATGACTTGGTTAAGAACGTGTTTTAAAAGTGTCGCGAGCGGTTCGAGTGCGAGGCGCACGGAGCGGAGAAAACGGAGTGTACTGGACGTACATGAGGATTTCGAGCACCGCGCAACGCGGCAATCGAACCGCGTAGCAACTTTTAAAATACGTTCTAAATTTTAGGCAAAAAAATACCCCGGCAAGCCGGGGTATTTGGTAACAACCGAAGTTGCAACTAACGTCTTATACGTTGTTAGCAGCAAATGGGTGTTTCGCTTCTTTTTTACCAGCAACTACTTCAGCAGCAGTTGGAGTGCCAGCAACGGCGCGTTCCAAAGCTTCTTTAGTAGCTTTATAGTTGAATTCTTCGATTTTAGCATCGTCTTCAGCTTGCCAGTGGATGAAAACACCAACAGAGATGAATAAATCGTCAGCTTCGTCAGCTGGGATAGTGCCTTCTTCAACACAATCAGCAACAGCCATAGCAACAGCGCGTTGTGCTGGGCCAAACATTTGAACAGCTTGTTTAGAACCTTTGATTGTTACTTTGTTGAACATAACAGTGGCTGGTTTTACCATCAAGTTAGGAGCAACAACAGCCAACAAGCTAGAGAAGCCGTCTTTGTTGTTAGTCAAGCAGTTTGCAAATGCAGATTCAGCTGCTGAACCACGTGGGCCAATGATCAAATCGATGTGTGCAATTTCGTTGCCTTCGCCAACTAATGATTCACCAACGCACAATTTAGTAATTTTTGCCATTTTTGTTTTCCCCTGTGAGAAAAAATTGAAAAGGTTGAGCTAACTTTCGACACGCTTCGTGTCCGTTTATTTGTTATTTAAACAAATTCTTAATAAGACAACTTTTGGTGCCAGTTATCTTGTAATAATGCCGTTAACAACGTTGCCACGGTCATATCTGCGGTAGTGCCTGGATTGATTTTTTTAGCTTTTAGTTCTTGATCCAAGCTATGAAGTAACGGTATCAGGGATTGAGGAGATGAAGTTCCTGCCAGTGCTTTACTCAGCATGGCCATATTTTCGGCGACGTTGCCAGAAAACTGATTGCCGTATTTTCTTTCAATGTGGCTATCAGGAAATCGGCTTAGAAAATCGGCGTAAACCGCCACTGCTGACCAATTTTTGCTTGCCCACATATTCATACCATTATAGTAGGATAAGAGGCCAAAATCAAAAATATCTTTATAATCTGTAAGGTATTGAAGGGCAATACGATCCTTGCTGCTAGCGATCTGCATAGCTTCAGTTAAAGTGACGCTAGCTTGGCTATGGACATCTTCTTGCGGGCTATCACCAAGGCCGCCTGGCGATGCCAAAGCGATGGCGCGGAACACCCAATCTGCATCTGAAACCGTGGTGTTGACCAAGATTTGATGCAAAGCATCCCGCAAACTCAAGCCCGCATTATCTATTTGGCAAGCTTGCAGCAGCGGTGCTGACAACAACAAAATCCCCAGATTGGTATTGCAACCGACCGCTTCCCTAGTCGCCTTAACCGCATAATAAATTTTCTCGCCTAGCGAATAATCGGGATTGCATAACGGCATTGCGCTGACTTGTGCGCTCAAGCGAAAATCCGCCACTGTCATATCATGGCCATCCGCATAAACGCTGACATTACCCGGCTTGAAGGCTTGCAGCTCAATCTCACAAGCTTCTTGATAATAAGCGGCAAGCTGTTCTGGCGACATCAACATGCTTTTAATTTCCGGTTGATCAAATCGTCTGCCAGCAATTGGGCGATATTGACATCACAAACACTTTGCAAGCCTTTCCAAGCCGGAATGCTGTTCACTTCAATCACCGAATATTGCCCAGAACGGTCTTCGATAATATCCACACCCGCGTAATCCATCGCCAAGATTTGCGTGGCTTTTATCGCCAAATCCGCCAACTCCGCAGTTAAGGCAACCTGTTCGCAACTAGCGCCACGCGCGACATTATTCAACCACGACTTGCCACGCCGCCGCATCGCCGCAACCGCTTTGCCATTAATGACAAACACCCGGTGATCGGAAAAACCTTCACCTTGGCAATGCACAAACCGCTGCAAATAATAAACGCCACGGCTGCTGGTAAGCCAAAGCAAATCCGTGGTTTTTTCAATACGGCGGATGCCTTCACCTTGCGAACCAAACAACGGCTTACTGATTAACAAATGCCCTGCCGCCAATTCTTGCTCTGCGATAGCCAAGGCTTGTTCGCGGTCGCGCAATACCCAGGTCATCGGCGTTGGCAAGCCCGCTTGTTGCAACAAAAAACTGGTCATGCCCTTATCAACACTGCGCTCTACCGCATTGCCATCATTGTAGACAGGTACCGACATCGCCTTCAGCGCATGCAGCACATCCAAATAAAACACCACCTCTTCCAGCGAACCGCCCGGCACACCGCGCACAAACACCGCAGTAGGCAAAGCTTGTTCAAAATGCGGTATAACTAAGGGGATGCCGCCAGTGTTGATGTCAAATTGGCATTCTGTTAAAGAAACCGTATGGCTTTGATGACCCAAATCGGCAAAGGCCAATTGCAATTGCTTGCCATGCCAACCAGGATCATCAGTAAATATCGCTATCCCCAAAATTAACCGCCAAAAGACAAATTCAATAAATCATTATCCAATTTGCCCGCGCGGAAACTTTTACCAGACTCCACGGCGGTCACAATCACACTGGCAGGGCTAAATAACATAGCGTCGATTTTAAAGAAATCATATTTGTATTCTTTAAAGACTTGGGCAAACGGCTTGCCGTAATCTTTAGATGTAGAGCTTGGCAACTCATTCGCCAATTTTTCTGCGGCTTCATCACTGCCTTTAACAAACAAATGCACTAAACCTGCAAACAAAATCGCATCATTCGTCCGTCCCATTGCTTGCACAAAATCAGGATGCGGCGGGCAAACTGGCGCACTGCCGCAACCATCAACAATATTTTCTAAAGGAAAATGCAAAGCATGGGCTTTGTGCATAGCCACTTCCAAAACCCGTCCAACCACCTGAACACCGCCAGCAAGACTGCTAGTTGGGGTAACGATAATGGTCAGATTTTCGCCAGCAACACCACAAGCGGCGGCGACTTTTTCCACGATTTCCAAGGGCGGCAATTTATCGTTTTCAATCACTAAAACAGTGGACTCGTTTTGGTCGCGGTACGCCAATTCTTGATACAACTCTTCCACAGGCAAAGTCACGCCTTCTTTTTGTTTGGTAGCCATCGCCCGCGCTGGCCCAGAACCCAAGGCATAATATTTCTCATGCGCCAAACTCCAGCCTGCGTATTGGCTACCCAAACACGCCAACACCGGATTGCTGGTATGCACATTCACCGTTAACGGCCAATTGTCCGTATAAGTGCTATGGCTAAGCGTTACCGTACCCATGCCACCCAAACAAATTTCGGTGATGATACGCCCAGCTTCCAATCCACCTGGCACGTTAATGCCCGCATCAATGATGGTGCTACCATTCGCCAATTTAGTAATGCCAAGACGCAATTTATCGGCATTATCGAGCAGTTCTTGCACTAAAGGTTGTGACAGTTTATTAACGCTAGCTTGGTATTCCATGTGGATAAAAACCTCTGTGTAATTGGTTAAAAATTGATTGCTGCACCCGCGCCAACTGCGATAACACCGCGTCGGGCTGCGTATAATCAGCAATAATACTGCAAATCGGCTGTCCTTTGCGACAGATAACGCCCGCTTCCGGCAAATCCACACACTCGGCAGGCCAACAAAAATTCTCCGGGATGACGACATCGTCCGGCGCGTAGACAATCTGATAAGCGCAATAACGCCCAGCAAACGGCGGCATAACCTGCAATTCACCCGCACAAGCCGCTATATGTCGCCGCATTAAATCCTCACCATAAAGCTGCATACTGGCAGGTATTCTAGGATTAATTTCCAGTACCCAAAGCGCCTCGGCATCGACGATAAAATCCAAAGAATTCAAACCCCGCAGACCAAAAAACTGGCTCAACTGCACCACCCAACGCCCCAGCAAAGCCCGTTGATTAACCGACAATTCCGCGTGATTAATAATGCCAGCAAAAGCAAACGGCTGCGCTTCCCCCAAATCAGCCGCCCATTGGCGATTAAAACCGACAACCTCAACCTGATTGCCATCGGCTAAAAACAACATCGAATGCGCCACACCAGCTTGGTATTTTTGCCAATAACAATTACCATCGTCTAACGCATCAACCTGAAAATGGCGGATACCAACCCCGCCCTGCCCTTGCAACGGTTTTAACAACCAACAATCATTAATCTGCGGCTTAGAAAAAACCACCTCAGGATAAGGAATCGAAAAACTAGCCATCGCGGCAAAAAAACCACGTTTATCCTGCACACGGGCAAAAACCTCAGACGTATTGCCGCAAACAGTCAACTGTCGCTGTAACTGCACAAGGCTTTCTGGATAGCATTCAAAACCGCTGCCGTAAAGCACATGAGTGATGGGATAAAGCGCAAGAAAATCCTCGACTAAGGAAGATAAATCCCCCCAAGCCAACGATTCTGTTTTCCGGAAATCGGCTGCATATTGCTGGGTATCCACGTCCGCAAACAAATCAATCACCAACACCTTAAACCCAGAACACATCGCCGCCTGCGCCAACATCCTGCCAGAATGGGCGATAACCAAGAGATAGCCTATTTGTGAGCTTATAACTGTAGTCAATTTAAGGGTATTTTCTATGGCCCGTATTCTTTCCATTTATTCTCGTTTATATAGGCTTGGTTTGCCGCTGCTCCCCGAATTCGTAACGTGTTCCTGCATTGTGGATAATTTCTACACCCCCAAAACTGACTACCTTTATTGTGTAGTTTTTGGCTTACCCGTTTGACCATTTTGATATTACAGTTCACGCAAGTTGGTATATTAAAACCGTTAACTTTTACCAATTTTTCAATTTCCGCTTTGCTCTCTTCGTCCAGTTGGTTAAACCGCCTGATGCACTGATCGCCGTCGATTAACAAAATTCGTTTTCCCTTTGCAAAATCCTTTGCCACGCTGGTGAAACTCGAAGTCGTTATAAAAAAGCCATCGCTCGCGTTTTCCGCTGCCATAATCCCGTACAGTTCCCGAATTTCCTTTACGTTTACAGGTTGGCTCCATGCCTTACATTGACCGATAAACATCAGCTTCCCCTCCCTGTTGGTTACTTTTAAATCAATACCGTCGTCCTTGCCGATATTAGTCACATTGGCCTTACACTTCCTGCTTTTTAGATACTCCACACAAATATCCTCGAACAGCTTCCACTCAATCGACAATAGAAACTCCTTGTTCCATAATATTTTTTCAGGTTCTTGTGGTTTAATTTCCGGTTGCTTTGTCTTTAAAGCTTCATTCCAGTTTTCAGGGCGTTTGAATCGGGTGGTTTCACCTTTACCGAATTGTTCTGCTGTAGTTTTAGGTTGATTTTCTACCTCCCAATAGGTTGGGCGTTTTATCCGTGTTATTTCCCCAGTGGACTGTTTTTGATTTCTTCTTTCCACCTTGTAACGGCCTTCCATCCAATCCTTATATTGTTGTTCCCCCTTTTTTTTGCTTTTTTTGGGATTTAGATGTTTATATATTCCTACCACTATCCCTATCAATAGTGTTGTAGTGAAATATACTGTTATTAAAATAGCTATTAACTTAATGATGATTACTATTTCTAACATGGCTTTACTTTATAGTAATTGGTTTTGTTTGTTCTACATGTCTTGGTAATAACTGTGCTAGGTAGGTATATAATCAAGCCACCGCTAACTAGCAAGGTAGTACGCAATAACCAAAAGGCATTGCGCCGAATTTGAAGTCTAATATTGAGCATTAATACACCATACACGATGTTATCCGAACACCAAACTGGAAACTTTAGCAGAGATAAAGATTACAAACGGGGTGTATAGGTGATCTAAGTGAGTGGGGTAAAAGTTTTACACGCCCGTGGTATTTTTGCTCATCACTTGTAACCGAGCATTTAGCGTAAACTCTTTAAGGCAAAATTAAATATTCGTATTAAAGAGATTGTAATTTTCCCAGTGTGACATTTATGTATGTTTGCCCTGAATCCAACCCTCGCCTTGCTTTTTTGATGTTAATGTCATAATTTTTTCAATGCCTAGCGTCTATACCATTTGGAATTCATCATGTGCCTAGCCATTCCCGGACAACTCATCAGCATCAAAGACCACGCCGACAGTTTGGCGCGCACGGGTCGGGTGAATTTTTCCGGCATCAGCAAAGACATCAGCTTGGCTTATGTACCAGAAGCCAAACCGGGTGATTATCTTATCGTCCACGCCGGATTTGCCTTGTCGGTGCTTGACCAAGAAGAAGCCTTAGCCAGTTTGCAGGCCTTTGACGATTTGGCGGCATTCCAGCAAGCCTTATGAAATATCTCAGCGAATACCGCGACCCCGCCACCGTCAAAAAACTCACGCAAGCCATCGCCAACATCACCACCCAACCGTGGCGGATTATGGAAGTGTGCGGCGGGCAGACCCATAGCATCATCAAACACGGCATCGACCAACTGTTGCCAGAAGCCATCACCCTTATTCACGGCCCCGGTTGTCCGGTCTGTGTCACACCGTTGGCCTATATCGACAAAGCCCTCGCTATCGCCGCGCAACCTGAGGTGATTTTCTGCTCGTTTGGCGATATGTTGCGCGTGCCGGGATCGCAATTAGATTTGCTGGCCTTGAAAGCACAAGGAGCGGATATTCGCGTGGTGTATTCGCCGCTGGATGCGCTGGAATTGGCGCGGCAACAGCCTGATAAACAAGTGGTGTTCTTCGGTGTGGGTTTTGAAACTACCGCGCCAACTACGGCCTTAGCGGCGTATCAGGCGCGGCAATCGGGGGTGATGAATTTTTCCTTGCTGGTCTGCCATGTGCGCGTACCGCCTGTAATGCAAGCGTTGTTAAATTCGCCCAACCAACAAGTGCAGGGCTTTTTAGGCGCGGGGCATGTGTGTTCAATTATGGGTTATCACGAATATGTACCGCTGAGTGAGCAACACAAAATCCCGATTGTTATCACAGGGTTTGAACCTGTCGATATTCTGCACGGGCTGTATTTGTGCATCCAGCAATTGGAAGCTGGGCGTTTTGAGGTGGAAAACCAATATCGCCGCGTGGTGCGCTTAGTGGGAAATGAGCCAGCACAAGCCTTGTTGCAACAAGTGTTTGCCGTGGTCGATAGAAGCTGGCGGGGTTTGGGTGAAATCCCGTTAAGCGGTTTGGCGTTAAAACCGGAATTTGCCGAATGGGATGCCGAACAACGTTTTGCCGTCGATAGCATCGCCACTCAAGAACCCGCCGCTTGTCGCAGCGGCGAAGTGTTGCAAGGTTTGTTGAAACCGTCGCAATGTGCGGAATTTGGCAAGACTTGTACACCGGAGCATCCGCTAGGCACGACGATGGTGTCTTCTGAGGGAGCTTGTGCGGCTTATTTTCGGTATCGGCGGTAAGTTTTTGGCGCTCAAAAATTTAATTAATTGGTAGTGGTAAAAAATTAAGTGATTACACGGAAGAGGAGTCAAAAAACATGTTTTTTGATGCCATCTTTGAAAAACAGCATCACGTTGATTTTTACCATCACCAATTAATTATGGTTTATTCGATGATAAAAAATAGGACATTGCCATATCTAAATTATGGGTAACGCACATTTGAGCATATTCCATCAGAAGCGTCTTTAACGGTAGTGGGTCTAATCTGTGATTAAAAAAATACATGGCTAGGCTTATTATTAATCGCGCTTCTTAATACTGCTAATACCCAAGCAGAGACTATTGCAGTAACTGACTTGGCTTATGCAGAACGCTAAGCAGTTATATCCATATTATTGATTACCACAACAAATCATCAATCCGCGCCAAAGAAAGCGAGCATTATAGGGATGGTTACGCCAGCTCTTCTGGCTCATCCAGCTCGTCAGTGAGTGGAAAATCTCAAACGGATTATATGGAAGTTGAAAGTAGCTACAGCTACATTGAATATGGTGAATTAAGAAAATTCGTCGGTGATATTAAAGGGGAGATTCTTAAAACAACAGGTTTTCAACTAACCCAAGCAAGGCCTTATACTGCTAATGGTAGCGAAAAAATCTACGACATTATTGGCAGGATAAAAAAAGGTTATTACCCCCATGCCGATTATGTCTTATTTGGCACTGTCAGCGAACTTGAATTTCGTGATGAAGCCAACCCAATTATTGGGACAAATACTGTTTCTAACACTTTTAACTTGATGTTAGTTGCTGAATTTAGCCTAATTGATATTAAGACCTATGAAGTAAGATCTGCATTTAGCGCAACAGGTGAAGGACAAGATGTACGTATATTGCAGGGGGGAACAGAGTTACGCCAAGTAGAGCAAGAGTTGTTTCTGAGGTATCTAAATCTTTAGGCGTCGATGTCGCTAAGCAAATTAATGAACAACTTAGAGGCGACAGCGGTAAATTTGGTAACGATACACCAGCAAATAGCAATAAATTGCAAGAAGGGGAAACAATCCTGTTTAATTGATTCTTTTGTATAAAGATTTTCCGGACATCTGACCGGAAAATCCACAAAAACTACATTTAATACCCTATCACCACATCATTCAGCCCCAATAAGGTCGGGGCAACTATACAACTCAGCATTCGCCCGGTTGAATTTCAATTTCTAACTTACAGAAACCCTCTAAACAGTCTTGGGCACTGAACCAAGCAAACCGTAATAAGCAATATACAAATAACACAGCATCGGCAAAGCAAACGCGGTTTGCAAGCCTAAGTTATCCACTAACACACCTTGTAACACTGGCAAAATTGCACCACCAACGATTGCCGCACACAGCAGACCTGAGCCCTGCCCTGTGTGTTCGCCTAAGCCGTTTAAGGCCAGCGAGAAAATGGTCGGGAACATAATGGAATTACATAAGCCGACTGCCAAGATTGTCCACATCACCCAACTGCCATCACCTACGATAGTTACCAACACCAATAAGGCGGCGGTGCAGGCATTAGCTGCCAAGACTTTTCCCGCTGCAAACCGTTGCATCGCCCACGCGCCAACAAAGCGCCCCACCATTGCCCCGCCCCAATAAAACGACACATATTTGGCGGCATCTTGTTCTGTGAATGCGGCGGTATGGCTGATAAAGCTGACTAAAAAACTGCCGATGGAGACTTCTGCACCGACATAAACAAAAATACCGACCACACCTAATAGCAAGTGCCGATACTGCCAAGCATTTTGGCTGGCAGTGGCGGTTTTATCCGCTTTCGGGATGGTCGGTAATTTTAACAATGCAAATAACCCTGCCAAGGCAAACAGCACCGCTGCCAATAGCAAATACGGGGTTTGCACCGCTGCGGCTTCGGCAATTTGGTAAGCGCTCAGGTCTTCAGGGCTTAAGGCTTGCAATGCTTCGGTGCTTTTAACGGCAGTCGCCAAAATAAAAATCGCCCCTAAATACGGCGCGACCGTTGTCCCTAAAGCATTAAACGCTTGGGTTAAGGTTAAGCGGCTAGAGGCGGTTTCGGCTTTGCCCAGCAAAGTCACATAAGGATTGGCAGCAACTTGTAATAAGGTAATTCCGGCTGCTAGCACAAAAAAAGCTGATAAAAATAACGGATAAGAGCGCAATGCCGCCGATGGGTAAAACAACAAGCAGCCACATCCTGCTATAGCCAATCCGGTGATGATGCCGTTTTGATAACCGATTTTTTCCACCAAGCTGCCACTGGGTACGGAAACCACAAAATATGCAGCAAAAAAACAAAACTGTATCAGCATCGCCTGTGCGTAATTCAAGGTGAACACTGCTTTTAAATGCGGGATAAGAATATCGTTAAGGCAGGTGAGAAATCCCCAAATGAAAAATAGCGAGGTGAGGATGGTCAGTGCGCCTAAATGGGGATTTTTTGAGGTTTCGGTCATGATGGCGGTGGTTTATTTGGGTGTTTTTGAAAATTGCAGGTGGCTGCTATTGGCAATCTGATAGGAAAGCGCTGAACTAATTGATTCCATTGATACTTGGACAAATGTAGGATGGGCTGACGGTAGGAAGCCCATCAACTTGGCACCCCAGTGATGGGCTTCCTACCGTCAGCCCATCCTACAGGAAATAACTAATGAAATTGCCGATCAGAAACGAGAGAAAAATCAAGAAACCTTACGCAATTCGCCCATACCATTCGCTTTTTTAACCACTTGAAATTGCGCTTTTATGCGTTTTTGTACCGCATCAATATGGGAAATCACGCCAACGGTTTTACCGTGAGCTTGCAGGCCTTCTAGGGTGGTGATGACGGTGTACAAGGTTTCCGCATCCAAATTGCCAAAGCCCTCATCAATAAATAACGAATCCACGGCCTTGCCGTTATTTGCCAATTCGCATAAGCCTAAAGCCAAGGCCAAACTAATCACGAAGGTTTCGCCGCCTGATAAGGTTTTCGGCAAACGCCGGGCATTGCTTTGTAAAGTGTCTTCAATTTCCAATGCCAAACCTTGGTCGCTGGGTTTTTGCCGCAAGTAATAGCGCCCATTGATTTTTTCCAAGAAAGCGTTAGTTTTGGACAACAGCTTGGCAATAATATCGGCCTGTACTTTTTTACGGAACGCTATGCCTTGCTCTTCCGACAATAAGGCCATCTCTGCCATGCAGGCATCGGTGGCTTGTTGCTGTTGTTGCAATTGGCTGGCTAGTTGTTGATATTGCTGCTGCAAGTTGTCTTGTTCGCCCAAAACCTGCTGCACGCGGCGCATTTCTAATCGGGCTATGTCGATTTGTTCGCGATTGCTGTGTAGCTGTTGTTTAAGCTCTTCCAAACTAGCCAATCCTTGGATTTTTGGCAATTGCTCCGTCCATAATTTATCCAGTGTTGCCAACTCGGCTTGTTGCTCCGCCAGCATTTGCAATACCTGGTTTTTTTCTGCTTCCAGCGCAGGCAAGCGGCTTTGCAATGCCAGCAACTGCCGCAACTCGTCCAAAGTTTTATAACGGCTGTTATTGAGTTTTTCTTGTAAATCTTGCTGCAACAAACGCGCGTTTTGCTGTTGTTGCGCCAACATTTGCTGGCTATCGGCGATGAGTTTTTGTTTTTCGGTAATTGCTAAATGTAAGCCGATAATTTCAGCTTTTTGCAATTGCCCGTCATACAACTCAAACACCTCGTTGTAATGGGAAATTTCCGCTTGGCAGGCCGCTTGTTTGCTTTCCAACGCCGCCAGCTCGTCGTCCATATTTTTTTGCCGCAACACATAGCTTTGGTATTCCTGACGACGGGTATTCAAGCGATCAAACAAGCTATCTTCTTTGCCTTTATCCGGCATTTTTTCGCCTAAGGCCGCCAATTGCGCGGTGATTTTTTCGCTTAAGGCTTGTTCTTCTTGCTGACAGGTAGTTAATGCGGCAACGATGTCTTTATATTCTTGCGATTGCCCGGCGGAATCGTTATCCAATTTGCCGCTACGCGCTTGTAATTGCTCGATCAACAAAGCGTTCTTTTCCAAATCTTTTGTTAATTTGGCAATGTTGGTGTGTTTGCTGCGGCATTTGCTAATCAATGCGGTTATTTCGTTTAGCTCTTGCTGTTCGGTATCGAGCAACTCGGTCATAGCCGCCAAGTTATTGATTTCCAAATCACTGCTGACGGCATTCAGACGATTGCAAAGACTCAACCACTGTCCGCGTAATTCTTCTACCCGTTCGGCGATGGCTTTATTTCTGGCTTGGTGTTTTTTGGCAAAGGCGATTTTTTCTTGTAACTGCTCAGAAGCTTTCGCCAAGGTGCGTAAGGTCAATTGCTGGTCAGCGGCGGCTTTTAAGGAGTTACCAAATACTGGCGGACGCTTGCTATAGGGATGCTCGGTGCTACCGCATAAGGCGCAAGGTTTGCCATCAACCAAGTGATTGCGGTCGGCTGTGAGTTTTTTTACCAAAGCTTCATTAATACGCGCCTGCTCTAAAGTCAGCTTGATGTTTTCTTCGCGCTTGATTGCTTCTGAAAGTTTTTCAAACTCAAGCGTCAATGCCTCTATATCTAAAGGTTCGGCGGCTGGCTGACTTTTAAATACGGCAAATAAGCCGCCTTTTTGCTTGGTGAGTTTTTTATGGGAGGTTGCCAATTTAAGCAATTGGCTGAAAGCATCTACCCGTTCTTGTTGTTCAATCCGCAGGTTTTTTAAAGTTTCAGAGGTATTGCCTGCCAACAAGCTTTCCAAATCCTTCTCATCAGTGCTGAGTTGTAGCTCTAATGCTTGTTTTTTACTGGTAGCTTGCGCCAAAGCCGATTGCAGGCTTTTTGAGGCGTTGATAAATTTTTTGTTTTGTTTACCGAATATTTTTTGCTTTTCGGTCAGCTCGGCAAGCTCAGTGCGTAAGCGTTTTAATTTGCCCGTTTCTGGAAAATCTATCAATAAGGCTTGGTCATCGGCATGGGCGGCAAGCCACGCGGCAACATTGTCTTTATTGGCTTTTCTATCATTGAGCTGCGCCGCTAAGGATTGCCACAAGCCCGTTTCCATTTGCTGGTTGGATCGCGCTTGATTGGCTTTGGCTTGCAATTCATCAATCTGTTTTTTTTGTTCGCTGTAGGTCTTACCGGAAATATCGGCTTCTAAAGGAATGTCGCCGAGCAGGCGTTTCAGTTGCAGCAATTCTTCTTGCAAAGCGACCAAGGTAGATTCGGTTGCCGCAACCGTTTGCTGTTGTGCGCCTATAGCCTGCACGGCATCCTGAAATTGCAGTACCGCTTGGTTATCGGCAATAGCTGCTAATTGCCCATCAACGGCGGCGATTTTTTCGTTACTGGCTTGTTGCTGTTGTTCGGCAGCCGCCAGTTCGGTTTGCAAAGCCTTGGCAGATTCCAACGCTAATTGCCATTGTTCAAATTGCTGGCGCTGGCTTTGTAATTCCTCAAAACGGGCGGTGAAATCGCTGAGATCGTCTTGGTGGGCGGCAATCAGATCGGCAGATAAGGGTTTTAATGCCGCCAATTCCTTATTTAGATTGGCTAATTTTTGCTGGGCTTGTTCGGCCTTATCGGTGATGTTTTTCCGGTAATCGGCGTATATATCGGTGCTGATGATTTTTTCCAGAATATCCAAGCGCTCAGCATCTAGGGCATTCAAAAACGCGGCAAAATCGCCTTGCGCCAATAAGATGGAACGGGTGAAATTGCGGAAATTCATGCCCGTCAATTCGGCAATTTGCTTACACACTTGTTGCGGGTTATCTGCCAACATTGCGCCATCGGCAAGCCGCAATAATTGCATTTGCGGCGGCAGCATGTCGCTTTGCGGATTGTCATCGCTGCGTTGCACTTGCCAGCGGGATTGGTAAACGTTGTCGTCTAACTGAAATTCCACAGCAGCAAAGCTTTCGGTGGTGTTTTTAGTCATAACAAAGCTGGCAGGACGATCAAAACGGAAAGTTTCGCCGTAAAGCCCTAAGGTGATGGCATCCAAAATACTGGATTTACCGGAGCCGTTCGCCCCAGTGATGGCAAACACGCCGCTATCTGAAATGGGCGGCTGCATAAAATTAATGCGGCTTTCGCCTTCCAATGAATTGATATTCTTGAAGTAAATATTGAGTATCTTCATAAATTATTGTTGTATTTGGCAATCAGATACGCCGCGCAGCCGCAAGCCACATTGGAACGCAAGTCTTTGACCGCACATAGTACACGATGGGGCTGTTTGAGAAAACAGAACAAAAACGGCAGTTTGGATGGCTGCTAAGGTGTTGGCGAGCAACTAGGCAAGCCGCGCGAGTGGTGCGGCGATGTATTCGGCTAAAAATGCTTGGCTGATTGCCGTGTTCAAGCGGCAGACCTTTCAGGTTTTTAAAACCTGAAAGGTCTGGGTGAATCGCGAATAGGGAGAATTTTTTGATTTGTTTTGCTGAGTGTTTTTAGCGGGCTGGAGTGAAAAACATGTTTTTCATTCCAAAAAGTTTGTAGGTTTGTGTCTTTTCGTGCCGTTCGTGGACAAAAAAAGAAGCCAAGCTAATTTTGGCTTCTTCAGCAATCATGATAAACCGTAAGCTTGGCCTTGCAGTTTTACAATTTGCTTGGCATAGAACTTTGCCACGCAGGCAATTGTTGTAAGGCTTGGTACCAACGGTTGATTTCCTTATAGCCTTCAACTGGATAAGCCACCATTTCTGTTAAATCCAACAACGAGCCGACCGACAAATCCGCTAAGGTGATTTGCTCACCGACCAACCAGTCGCGGCCTTGTAAATGCGCGTCCAAAATTTTGGCAAAACGGTGAAAGCTTTCCGTACCTTTCGCCAATTCACCAGCATCCGGTTCGCCCAAATTTAAGGCTTTTTTCAACAAGTTTTCAAAAATGAAAATACCGCAAGCACGGCCAAAATGCCCGGTTTGCCAAAACTGCCAACGGGTAATGTCGGCTCTGATTTTCGCATCATTCGGCCATAAATCAGTATTAGCCACTTTTGAACACAAATATTGCATAATGGCGTTAGATTCCCACAGGACAAAATCGCCATCAATTAAAGTTGGTATCATGTGGTTTGGATTTAAGCTGACGAATTCTTCTTGCAGTTGTTCGCCTTTTACTAAATCCAAGGCTTGTAGTTCACACGCTAAATCCAAATGATGCAAAACCGCTATTACCCGACGTGAATTTGGTGATATAGGAAAATGGTATAGTTTCATGATAGGCTCTTAAGTAATTGTTGGGAAATTCGCTTGTAAAAAACAAGTGACCAGATTCTTACACAGAAGCTTGCTATTTACAAGTAACATTCACACGATAATAATTACAATGAAATCAGATTCCACTTACCGATCCCCCTGCCCGTTATCCAAAGCCCTCGATTTAATCGGTGACAAATGGAGTTTGGTAATTGTCCGCGATATGTGCATGGGCAAAAGCAAATACGGCGATTTCCAGCATTCAGATGAAGGCATCCCCACTAACATCCTCGCCAACCGCTTACGGCAATTAGAAGAATTCGGCATTATCGAAAAGCGTTCTTATCAAGAAAAACCGACCCGTTACGAATATTTACTAACCCGCAAAGGCGCGGATTTATTGCCAGTTTTGCAGCAATTAGTGTTGTGGGTGCAAAAATATGACAACGATTGTATTGAACCACCCGAAGGCTTTTTAACCGCCTTACCGGAAGATTTAATGGCGCAACGGGATAATCCGCAGTAAGTTTTCTTCCCACCTTCAAGTTTTTGGTTTTTTAGAACGCGGTCATCATGACCGCAACTGGCGGGCAAGATGCCCGCGCTCCTTTCGAAAAAAACCGAAATCAAACCTTTTTAAAGCCTATTTCATCGTTTATCTCAGGCAATCAGCCGAACAATATCTGTTAAAATCCCCCGCAACGGAGGAGACCATCATGTTGAAGACAGTTTTACGCGGCTTATTAACGCTGATTTATAAAGTAGAAGTTATCGGGCTAGACAATTACCACCAAGCCGGAAAACGGGTGTTGATTATCGCCAACCACACCTCATTTTTAGACCCGCTACTGCTGGGCGTGTTTTTGCCGGATTTCATCACCTTTGCCATCAACACCCATATATCGCAACGTTGGTGGCTTAAGCCATTTTTGCGCTTATCCAAAGTATTCCCGATGGATCCCACCCATCCGTTATCGCTAAAAAACCTCATCCAACATTTAATCCAAAACGATAGCAAAACCGTGATTTTCCCGGAAGGCCGCATTAGCGATACGGGCACGTTAATGAAAATTTACGACGGCACTGGCATGGTGGCAGAAAAATCTGGCGCGACTATTTTGCCGATCCGCATTGATGGCGGGCAGTACACCCACTTTTCCAAATTACGCAATATCGTCCGTTTGCGGCTGTTCCCCAAAATCCGCATCCATATTTTGCCGCCTACCCTTATGGTCGCCCATAAAGAACTATCGGGCAAAAATCGCCGTAAACACAGCGGTGCGGTTTTGGCGGATATGATGACGGACATGATGTTCGCCTCCAGCCGTTATCAGCAAACCCTGTTCGCACAATTATTAGAAGCCCGCAGCATCCACGGCGGTAAACATACCGTTGCCGAAGATTTGGAGCGCGTACCGTTATCTTACGATCAACTGATTACCCGCAGCATCGCCATTGGCAACGCGCTGAAAACCATTACCGACAGCGGCGAAAACGTCGGGGTATTTTTGCCCAACTCCACCAAAACCTTGTGCGTAGTGCTGGGCTTACAGCTGCATGGACGTGTGCCTGCCATGCTCAATTACACCACCGGATCAGCAGGCATGTTGTCGGCTTGCCATACCGCCCTGGTAAAAACCGTGCTGACCTCTCGACGTTTTATTGACTTGGGCAAACTGAGCGCCGAAGCCGAGCAACTCGCCGCACAAGTCAATTTAATATATTTGGAAGACCTTGCCACAGGCATTTCTAAAGCCCATAAAATCAAAGCCCTACTACAAAGTAAAACAGCTAATTATTGGTACAAAACCGATCGTTACAACCCCGACGATGCCGCCGTGGTGCTGTTCACTTCCGGTTCGGAAGGCACACCCAAAGGCGTGGTGTTGTCGCATACCAATCTACTTGCTAACCACAAACAAATCAGTGCGCGCATCAGTTTTAACCCGCAGGATGTGGTGTTGAATTTCTTACCAATGTTCCACTCGTTTGGCTTCACCGTCGGTACGCTGTTGCCTGTACTAAATGGCATGACCACGTTCTTCTACCCTACCCCGCTGCATTTCAGCGTCATCCCAGAAATCGCCTACGACATCAACGCCACCATCATGTTCGGCACCAACACCTTCTTGGCGGCCTACGGCAAAAAAGCCCATGCTTATGATTTTTTCTCCATGCGCTATGTGGTCGCAGGCGCAGAGAAATTGCATGAAAGCACCCGACAATTATGGGCAGATAAATTTGGCATTCGCATTTTAGAAGGTTATGGCGCAACAGAAACCGCGCCTGTCACCGCCGTTAACACGCCAATGGATTACAAAGCAGGTACGGTAGGCCGTTTTATGCCCGCCATGCACCACAAACTGGAAGCTGTCGATGGCATTGAAACAGGCGGCAAACTGCATGTAAAAGGCCCCAACATCATGCGCGGCTATTTACTGGCAAACAATCCTGGGGTATTAGTGCCAACCACCTCAGTTTACGGCGATGGCTGGTATGACACGGGCGATATTGTCGATGTCGACGACGACGGTTTTATCATCATCAAAGGCCGCAGCAAACGTTTTGCCAAAATCGGCGGGGAAATGGTATCGCTAACCGTGGTTGAACAACTGGCGACAAAAGCCTGGCCCGACGCCCAACATGCGGTCATCAGCCTGCCCGATCCAAAAAAAGGCGAGCAGATCATCTTATTGACTACCCAAAAATCAGCCAATTTGTCGGAATTGACAGCCGTCGCCACAGGCTTTGCCGCCATCGGTTTGCCTAAAAAGATTATTGAAGTTGATACCATTCCGGTAATGGCGACGGGCAAAGTCAACTATCCGGCGGTGACTGAACTGGCGCAAAGTCGATTGTCATAAGATGCTAGCTATGTTGACCGAAACGCGCATGACCCAACAACTACAGTTGGCGTTTCCCGATTTACAGGCGATTTATCTGTTCGGCTCTTACGCCACCGAACAGGAAAATGCCGAAAGCGATGTCGATATTGCCGTGCTATTGCCGCATCGCCATGCTAAAAATACCGACTTAAAAACGTGGCTGGCAATACAACAAAATCTTGCTGATGCGCTTGATAAACCGATTGATTTATTAAATTTGCGGCAAGTATCTACGGTGATGCAACAACAAATCATCAATGCCAATCGCCGTATTTTTTGCGCGGATAGCTACGCGGCGGATGAGTTTGAAATGCTATCGCTGTCTTTTTATCAAAAACTCAATGCCGAGCGTGCCGACATTGTCGATGAATTTTGGCGCACCGGAACAGCGTATAAAGTATGAACGACATCATCATTAATAAAGTACAGAGTATCCAGCGCTGCATCCAACGCGCCAGAGAAGAATACAGCCAAGCTGGCAGTGGTTTTGCCGCAGATTACAGCCGTCAAGATGCCGCTATCTTGAATATCACCCGCGCTTGCGAGCAAGCTATTGATCTCGCCAACCATGTCATCAAGCGTTATAAAATCGGCATACCCAATTCCAGCAGTGATGCCTTTATGTTGTTGGCACGTCAACAGTGCATTAATGAAACCTTAGCAACTCGGATGAAAGCCATGGTAGGTTTCCGAAATATTGCCGTACACCAATATCAACAATTGGACATAGCAATACTGACCACCATAATAACGGTGGATTTGGATGAATTAGTGGCATTTACCCAAGCCATCGTCAGTTACGTCAGGGAAAACCCATAAAGGCAATCTTGATAACGGTGGCCCGCATGAAGCTTGCTTACCCTCTGGAGCATAAATAATGCGGGCTACCACAATTTCAAATCACCCAAACCAAGGCTACCATGAACAAACAAATCTACCCGTTACTGTTTGCCCAATTCTTGTCGGCCTTTGCTGATAATGCCGTATTGTTTACCGTGATTGCCATTGTGATGCACTCCAGCCATACCGAAAGTTGGTATATTCCGGCGGTGCAAAGTGCTTTTACCATTGCGTATGTGGTGTTAGCGCCATGGGTGGGTGAGATTGCCGACACCCACGCCAAACCCCGAATTTTACTGATCGCCAACTTAATCAAAGCCACTGGCGCGGGTTTGTTGTTGTTAAATGTCGAGCCGATTTTGGCGTATAGCATCGTTGGTGTCGGTGCAGCCATTTACAATCCGGTCAAATACGGCATTCTCCCTGAACTTGCTGACCACAATTACTTGGTGAAAGCCAACAGCTTGATGGAAGGCTCAACCATCTTGGCGATTTTGCTGGGCATGATGGCAGGCGCGGCGGCGGCGGATTATTCCACGCAGTTGTCGCTAATAGGGACGGTTGTGCTGTTTATCTTATCGGCAATGCTCACGGTATTTTTGCCCAAAGGCACAATTAGCAAAGCCAATCCGGGTTCTAAAATCATCGCGTTTGGCAAAGAGATCGGCGAGTTTTTTACCTTGCCACGATCGTCATTCGCCATACTCGGCGGCGGCTTATTCTGGCTGGCGGCAGCGACTTTGCGGGTGATTATCATCGCTTGGGCACCATTAGTGCTGATGACCAAAAACACCACCGACATCGCCTTTCTCACCTTGTTTTTAGCCATCGGCATTATTTTAGGATCGGCTATCGTGATCTTGCTCATCCCCATAGAAAAAATCCGCCGCGCCCGCATCCCGTCTTATCTGATGGCAGTTTTTGTGGTGGCACTGAGCATGACCGACAGCATCTGGCCTGCCCGCATCGCGTTATTGTTGATTGGTGTCATGGGCGGCATGTTTATTGTGCCGATTAACGCCGTGCTGCAAGAATTAGGCAAACAAAGTATCGGCAGCGGACGCGCCGTGGCCTTGCAAGGTTTCTTCAATAACGTCGCCATGCTGGTTGGCGTCGGCTGCTATACCTTAGCCGCTTCCAACCAAATCGACCCCGTGGTGGCGATGATGGTCTTAGGTTTTGTCATCTATGCTGGGACTTTCGGCGTGACCTTGAGTTTGCGTAAACCAAAATCCGAGTAAACTAATTCAAGTGAACGATGCGCTTCGCTTTGGTTCATACCCTTAGGTTCAGCACATCCAACAAGTTACTAAATTTAAAAATACTATGAAAAAAATCAGCATACTCTTCCTGCTAAGCGTAATAGCTGGCTGCACCCAAGACCAACAAAACCAATTATCCAGAAAAGTCGTGGAATTTATCGACGGCAATTACCGCGTCACTTACGCCAACGGCAACACCGAAAAAACCTGGCTAATCAAAAACGGTAAAGTCACCACCAGCGAAAAAGGCTATTACTATTTTTGGGACGAGAAAAAACACTACATCCAAACCCCGATACAAAACACCTTTATCGAAGAAATCGATTCTTGATTGACTAGGACATCTACATGAAATTTGCTAAAAACCTTGCTGTCTGCGCGCTGGTTGGCTTTGCCGTAAACGCGCAAGCCGCCGAAACCTTCAAAGTTTGCGCCGACCCACTCAACCCGCCCTACTCCAGCAAAAAGCTCGACGGTTTTGAAAATAAAATCGCCGAACTGTTCGCCAAACAACTGGGACAAACGCTGGAATATACTTGGTTTCCACAACGCATTGGCTTTATCCGCAACACCTTAACCGCACCGCTGGATGACAACGCTGTCGATAGCAAAGTCTTCAAATGCGATGTGGTCATGGGTATGCCTGCGGATTCCGACATGGTGCTGACCAGCAAACCTTATTACCACTCCAGCTATGTGTTGTTGATCGCCAAAGGCCGTGGCTGGGATGACATTAAACGCGCCGAACAATTGGCGGAAGTGCCGCTGCAACGCCAAGAGAATTTAAAAATCGCCATGTTTGACCGCAGCCCAGGCACAGCTTGGCTGCAAAAAATGGATTTGCTGGGCCAAGGTATCCCTTACCAATCCATGTCTGGCGATGAAAACAATAACGTTGCCATGCAAATGGAAGCGGATTTAAAAGCCAAAAAAATCGACATGGCAATTTTATGGGGGCCTATCGCTGGCTATATCATCAGCCAAAGCCCTAAAGACAGTTACACGTTCATCCCCATGCAATCCGCCCCAAGCATGAAATTTGAATTTTCCATGGCGATGGCAGTACGCAATGGCGACAAAGCCCGCAAAGCGCAGCTGGATAAATTAATTGATAAAAATGCCGATGCCATTAAAGGCATTTTAGAAAGCCAGCACATTCCTTTGCTGCCTATACCAAAAGCCAGCAAACACGGGGATGATGATTGATAAGGGCTTTAAATTGGAATGAAAAACATGTTTTTCACTCCAGATAAAAACTCAGACCTTTCAGGTTTTTAAAACTTGAAAGGTCTGGGTAACAACGTGGATTAATGCAGATTCCTTACTTACGTCACTAACCTACCGCCATTTACATTGAACGCCCGCGAGCATTCTTGGTACGATGGCCTTCCTGATTCATATCAACAACGGCTTATGCAACTTAAATCCCTTAGCAACCAAACCATCGCTTTGGCAGGTGTCGCCCAAGCGGCGGCACTGGTACATCAATTGGCAACTACTGGCACGGCGGATAATGCCGCGTTAACTGCCAGCATCGGCAGTGTGCTGAAAATTGATTCCGATAGCGTCATCGATGTCTACGGCGGTTTGGACGGCCTAAAACTGGGCTTAACCCAACTCAGCCAACAAATGACTGGCTACAAAATCGCCAGTCCAGAACAAGCGCGTTACTCAGCCTCGTTGGTGTTTTTGGAAAACCAGCTTTCCGGGCGCAAAGATTTTCTCAATACCATTCTTATCGGTGTCAGCAAAGCGCAATCACAATCGGAACATTTTGGCTTATTGCATGAAAATGTCTTGGCGAATCTTGCCGATATTTATGCCAATACCCTCAGTAAAATGCAGCCGCGCATTATGGTGAATGGCGACCCAAAATACCTCAGCAATAATCAAACCGCCGACAAAATCCGCGCTTGTTTGTTGGCAGGTATCCGCTCAGTAATTTTATGGCGGCAATGCGGTGGTAGCCGTTGGAAGTTTTTGTTCTACCGCAAAAAAATCCAAGCTGAATTACAAATCTTGCTAGCCCAACTGTAACCACTGATGACATTGCTTATTGAAGCCAGCCACTTATCCCGCTATTACGGCAAACACTGTGCAGTCAACGATGTTAGCTTTAGCCTAAATAATGGCGAAGTCCTCGGCTTTTTAGGGGTAAATGGCGCGGGCAAAACCACCACAATGCAAATGCTTTCCGGCAATCTTGCCGCCAGTGCAGGCAGCATCCGCATCAATGGTTTTGATCTGCAAAGCCAAGCCAAACAAGCCAAACAGCAATTGGGTTACTTGCCCGATGTACCGCCCTTATACCGGGAACTAACGGTGCTGGAATACCTGCGCTATTGCGCGCAACTGCATGGCTTAGCCAAACACGCCGCGACCGCCGCCATCACTTACGCACAAGCCCGTTGCGGCTTAACGCCAGTCAGCAAACGCCTGATTGCCAATTTATCCAAAGGCTACCAACAGCGCATCGGCATAGCCCAAGCCATCTTGCATAATCCCAAAGTGATTATTTTAGATGAACCCACCGTCGGCCTAGACCCCTTGCAAATCCGCGAAATCCGCGCCTTAATCCGTGAATTGGGGCAAGATCACGGGGTGATTTTATCCACCCACATCCTCACCGAAGTGGCGGAAACTTGCAGCCATGTACAAATTATCCACCAAGGCCAATTACTGTTAAGCGACAGCATTGCCGGACTGCAACAACGCATGGGCAGCCGTATTTTGCAGATTACCACCCGCTTTCCGGTAGAAACCGCCGTATTGATGGCAATCCCCGGCGTTATTGCCATAGAAACACTGAATAACCAGCAACTAAAAATTCAGCACAGCAACGACCATAACCCCAGCCAACAAATCACCGAAACTATTATCGCCGCTGGTTGGGAATTACAAGAATTGACACCAATGCCAACCTCTATAGAAGACATCTTTATCCAGCTGACTGAAGGCCACCCAGCATGAGTAACTTGTTAGCGATTGCCGCCCGTGAATTCAAATCGCTGTTTTTATCGCCACTGGCGTGGACAGTGCTGGCGATATTGCAATTGATTTTGGCGTATCTGTTTTTAACGCAAGTGGAAACTTTCGTCACCTTACAAAGCAAACTGGCGGCAATGGTAAACGGCCCCGGCCTTACCGACATTATTGTGCCACCGTTATTTGGCAATGCTGGCATCGTGCTATTACTGGTCACCCCGCTGCTAACCATGCGTATGATTTGTGAAGAACGCCGCAACAAAACCCTGCCTTTGCTACTGTCCGCGCCCGTGTCCATCACCGACATTGTGCTGGGCAAATTTCTTGGCGTACTGGGTTTGTTATCGGTAGTGCTGGTACTTATCACAGTGATGCCCTTGTCGTTATTAATTGGCGGCACACTGGATTTTGGCAAACTGTTTGCCAATGTTATCGGCTTGTTTTTGTTGATGTCGGCATTCACCAGTATTGGCCTGTACATGTCCTGTATCGCCGTGCATCCCACGGTAGCGGCGTTGGGGGCATTCGGCACATTGCTATTGCTGTGGATTATGGACTGGAGCACCGCCATCCGCGACCAACCCAACCCATTAATGGAATACCTGTCTATCCTGAGGCATTACCAAAACCTGCAAAGCGGACTGCTCAGCACAGCCGACATTGGCTATTTTTTATTATTTAGCGGCGGATTTTTATTACTGAGCATCCGCCATCTAGCCAGCGAGCGCTTGCCACAATGACTTTACGCCTCACTGCCCGCAACCGACACCGTTTAACCACCCTCGCCTACCTAGGCCTGATCGCCAGTTTGGCGTGGTTGACAGCAAGCTACCCATTACGACATGACCTGACCGCCGCCGAAAGCAATACCCTAACTGCCGCCAGTATCAGCTTGCTGGATAAGTTGCCCGAACCGATAACCATCACCGCTTACATCAAACGTGGCATGCCGCTGCGTATACAAATCGCCCAACTAATCACCCGTTACCAACAACACAAAAACAATATCAGCTTCCAGTTTGTTGACCCCGAAAGCCAACCGCAACAAGCAAGGGAATTAGAAATCGGCGAACAAGGAGCGATTTTAGTCAGCTACCAAGGCCGCAGCGAAACCTTAGGCTTTCTGGATGAATCCACGCTCACCAACGCCTTATTGCAACTGGCTAACAGCGAACAACGTTGGATCAGCTTTTTAAGTGGGCACGGCGAACGCAACCCAAACGGCATCGCCAATTTTGATTTAGGCCAATTTGGCAAAGAACTGGCGCGTCGTAAAATCACCGCCATCAACCTTGATTTGACCAAACTGAACAGCATCCCCGACAACACCAACATGCTGGCGATTGCCTCCCCCACTGTACCTTTATTGGCAGGCGAAATCGATTTGGTAAAAAGCTATCTACAAAACGGCGGCAATTTGTTGCTGATGACCGAACCCAATAACAGCAACCTAAAACCCTTGCTGGATTATCTGGGCTTAAAGCAAAACCCCGGCACTATCGCCGACACTACCGGAAAATTGTACGGTTTGGACAATCCTAGCTTTGTGATTGCCAACAACTACCCAACAAGCCCCATTAGCCGTGGCATGCAGCTAATTACCGTGTATCCGGCAGCAAGCTCTTTCACCTTAAACCCCAACGAATTTAAGTCGCAAAAACTCTTAGAAAGCGGCGACAAAACTTGGCAAGAAACCGCCATGCAAGGCACTATCAGCAAAGATGCCAATGAACAATCCGGACCATTAGCATTTGCCTACACCCTGACCAGAACCGTAAACAACAACGAACAACGCGTCGTAGTCATCGGCGACGGTGATTTTTTGGCGAACAGCTATCTTGCCAACGTCGGCAATATGGATATGGGTTTACGGATAATCAACTGGTTAATCCACGACGATAAATTCATCGACCTACCCGCAAAAATCGCCCCGGATAAACACCTAGAATTACCTGCCGTTGCAGTGAGTTTAATGGGGTTTGGCTTTTTACTGGTAATGCCGTTTATGTTGCTGGTGGGGGGTGTGCTAGTGTGGCTGAGCCGTAGACGGCGGTGATTTTTAAGGTGATTGCTACGCTTTAGGAATGCAAAACATGTTTTGCGCTTTATAGTTCCAACGCTCCGGCATCACTGCCATTAAGTTAAGGAAAAAATTATACGGTACAAAGACTTAAACCGTTCGTGCTCGACTGCATGGATGCAGGAGGTAGAGCAACGCATGGAGCAGTTGCCGGGAGCTTGTCGAAGCATGAATGGTTTAAGTCTTTGCTCACGGATTTTGCCGTTCATCCTTCGACAAGCTCAGGACGAACGGAAAAATCCTGCTACATCCAATATATCCTATTGATAGATAATATAAATTCTTAACTTAATGGCAGTGACGCTCCGGCGTGGGAATTCATCATCCAGCATTGTTTATTTACTGGTGAGAAGCAAGGAAGCCTATCATTTAGCCTTAAACAACGGCTTAATCGTCCCAATCACCAATATCATAAGCAACCGATTTAATCGCCATATTAATAACATCGACAACAAACTGCGGCACTGCAATTTCAACCCTTTTGGGAATAAAGCCAAGAATCTTGCCTTTCCCATAAGCGTGAACCCAAAGCCCCCATTCATTGCTCGGCTGCTCGCTATCATCCAGAAGATTGTAGATAGCGACATCAAAATGCAAATCCTCGCCGATTAAACCCAACACCAACCAGCCCCAATCTTCATCCAAAAAATCAGCAACTAGCCCGCTTGCCAGAAAGCTATTGGTCAGATACTCCGCCAAATCTTTGCCGTAAAAGCGGTTACCCGCATTGTATTCCTCCGGCAATTCCGACTGAAAATCAAATTGCTCACTTTTAAACTTGATTGCATAGCGTAGAGACATATTTTCAAACCCTCAGATTGGCAAAACATAAAAGGCGATAGGCTGACGATAAGAAACCCATCAATCTCAATACCCCCCATGATGGGCTTCGCTTCGTTCAGCCCATCCTACAAAGCCAACACATGTAGCAGTTGCCGAACGATAGCGTAACCCAACACGGGGAACGACAGACTTTTTCCCTATTCCGCATCCTTAGCAATCAACGCATTCATGCGTTTAATCGCTTTTTCATAAACGGGTTTTGGCGTGGTTTGGTTCGCCCACCAGAAATTCATCAACGCTTGTTTGTATTCTTTTTGCTCTTCAAACGTTTTGGCGATATTGAAATAAGAACTCGCCATAACCGTTAAATTGCCTTGTTGCTTACCCAAAGCAATCGCTGAACGGTTAGCGGTAACGCTGTCTGGATACTGCTTTAACTTCCAATAACTTAAGCCTAAGTTACTGTAAGCTTGGGCATATTCTGGGTCGGCGTTAATTGCTGATAAATACAGTTTTACTGACTCATCGATTTTATTAGCGTGATAGGCTTTTTCACCACGCGCATTAATATCCTTGGCAGATTCCCTACTCGCCACCGTGACATGGTGCATATCAATTTCTGGAATCAAGCTACCGTCTGGCAAAAACACGTCAATATCGGCAATACCCAATTGCCCACCCGCTGGCACATGCAAATCAAAATGCAGCTGCCGAACAGGCACAGGTTTGGCTAAGTTAAAAGTGACCGAGGTACCGTCTTTGGCATTTTCACCCGACAAATCATCGCCGCCATCAACCGATAAAGTCACCTTGGTTTTGTCATCAAAAACGTGGCCTTGTGCGGCTTTCACCGTCACTTTGCTGACGGTACGCTCGGTTGGTAAGGCAAAATGCAGCCACTCGTTATCGGCTAAACCAATCTCACTGGGATACCACGCGGTTGCCGGGTCGCCATCCAAGACTTTATGCGGCGCATACGGGCTTTCGTCGCCTCGGCTGGCTTCACGCCGAGAGCTAGCTGTAGTAAACCACGGCGCGACATATTGCGCGGCATCGGTTGCGGCATCACCCTGCATGGCCACGCGCACAGCGCGGCGGGTGCCATCGTTCAACATACGCGGCGAACGGTAAGAAAACTGGTAATTTGCCGATATTTCCCCGCCGATACTGCTGACAATACTAGAAAAATCGTCACTGTCTTTGTCGTAAAAATTACCCGCCAAGCTTTGGCTCATGGATTTATAAGAATCCAATTCCGGCCCTACGGCGTGTAACTGTATGCCTAAATCTTTCAACGCTTTAATAACGTTTTCAGGCCGTTGCTTGGTGATACTGTCTTGAAAATGATACGAGGCATCGGTGACTAAAATAAACACCCGCTTGGCTTCTGGGCGCATGGCGATTTTGCTGGCATCCAGCAGCGCATCCAATTGGTTTTCTGGCTCATCATCGCCGCCGTTCGCCGTTAAGGTCGAAACGTTTTTCTTAAATTGCTCAACATCCGCGGTGTAATCAAAGGTTTTTTCGGTTTTATCAGAAAAACTCACCAAGCCTAGGCGAAAATTACTGCCACTTTGCGCCAACATATCGGCGAATTTATGGGTTTTTTGCAGCAACGCGGCAATCTCATCAGACATGCTGCCTGTTTGGTCAAACACAAACATGACATCAACATTCGGATTTTTACTGTCATGGCTATCGAAAATTTTGAAATCATCAATCTCAACCTTCGATAAATCCTCCGACACCAACAGTTTGTCTTTGCTCAGATTGGTAACCGCCTTTCCAGTTTTACTATCAGCCACCCGCACCCGCACGGTGACATAAGGAAACTGGTTGGCATTGGCGTTCACCTGCACACGGGTTTCAGCAAATGAATAATGCGGCAACAACGCCAGTGCCGCGCCGCTGACTAAGGTAATAAATGGTGAACGCATAGCGGTAAACTCCTGGATTTTTTGGTTAGGATTAATGGCAATTGTTGTTTAAGTGGTGGCGTATAAGTCTTTTAACTTTTTGATGAGTCGCTATCGCGACAGTTTTTCTAATCGGGTACTCGCACCCGAAGGCGAGCTACTTTCTTTTGCGCCGCCAAAAGAAAGTAGCCAAAGAAAAGGCGGCCCGATTACCGCTAATGTCTTGCGCTCCTCGCATTTGTCGGGGGACGGCAAAAGGGGCTTCCTGCCCCTTTGCCGCCGTGCGGCATCCATGCCGCACCCCTAACGGGCTATTCCCGACAAATACTCCGGTGCTCGACGCGGCAAACGGGAAAAAAGCGCGTTACTGCTTAAAGTTAGTTATTAAAGTTTTTGAACGCATACTTTTGGAAGTTTTGAATAAAGCCTTAGAAAAAACACGAAACACTTAATAACTTTGGCAAGATTTCCAAACAACCCCGGTATTATTGGTTTTCTCCAACAACCAAGGCACAGCCACTAAGGCTTTAGGATGGACATCATGAAACAAAACGACCCCGTGCCGCCACAGCAACATTAAGGTAAATACCCGTTGCGCTGCCATATCACCACTCACATGGTTGTTCCAATCTTGAGAATCGATATTCCAAAGCCCGACTTGCAAATTTTGCTTTTTGAAAAACCCTTCGCTATCAGCTTTGCGTTGCCCATAAGGCGGGCGGAACCAAGCGCTATATTGGCTAGGAAAAGTCTTTTTCACCAAAGCGTTGGTTTTTTCAATAGATTCTTGCCACTTATCCCATTTGGCATGGGATTGGTGTTCCCAACCATGCAAAGCCACACATTGGCCTTGGAAACTATCAGACAACACCGCCGCATCAGTTTGTTGCAAACGCGCTTGTAAACGTTCGCCCAACATATAAAAAGTCGCGTTCAACTTAGCTTTTTGCAGCAACGGCAACAGTGCATCGGTGTTGCCGCCTTTATTGGTCGGGCCGTCATCAAAAGTCAGCACAAATTGCCGATCCGGCAATTCACTGCCATCGCGCTCAATCGCGGAAAAACTGTCGATTTCGCTGGTCACCGCCGGAAACAACGCCGCCAAGCGGATCAATTCATTGGCATAATTTTTATGGAACAACTTGGCGTTACTGTGCCAAGCGCGATAATTTTCCGGTAACTTGGCGGCTAAGCCGATACCTGCCGCCACCATGTCTTGGCTGCTAGTAATTTTAGGACAAAACACCGCGTCATTATCGCAAACCGCCACTTGCCAGTTTTTTAACAACTGCCCTGCCAATTTATTACGAATCTTTTCCACCGACGCCAAATTGACTTTTTTAATCCGCAACTGGCTTTTTAAGGTTTCCGCATTCTGCATACTCACTTGCGACAACACCTCCGCAAACACCAACATCTCCGCCCGCGACGCTTTATCAAACGCAGTGGGTGAGTCGATAAGCTCAGGCCACAACGCCCGATTCGCAGAAGCCACTGTTTCCGGCCCTGCGGCATAGGTTGCACTGGCACAAACCAACAATACGAAGGAAATGATGTTTTTCATGGCGAAAGTTACCCTTAAAAGTCTAACCGACAAGCTAAATTACAGTGGAATTTGTGGACGGCATTATGGTGTATTTTTAAAAAATATTCGCTGCTTTCTGATGGTGTTAAGCGCATGAACATCGTTCCCACGTTCCAGCGTCACTGCCATTAAGTTAAGGAAAAAATTATATGATCCAAAGACTTAAACCGTTCGTGCTGAGCTTGTCGAAGCATGAATGGTTTAAGTCTTTGCTCACGGATTTTTCCGTTCATCCTTCGACAAGCTCAGGACGAACGGAAAAATCCTGCTGTAACCAATCTATCCTATTGATAAGAAATATAAATTCTTAACTTAATGGCAGTGACGCTCCAGCGTGGGAATGCCGCCAATGACGCTCCAGCGTCGCGCTTAACCAGCAAACACTGTTGTTATCTTCGTAGCGGCGAGCGGCTGCTCGCCTTGTCACAACAGAATTTGATACAGCCCCTAAAAAAGGCGGACAACCGTCCGCCCCTAAGAAGTTAAATTGACTATCACCACCGTGCTCTGGCATAAGGCTTCACCAGCTAACACCACTGAAATTTTCCAAAAACACCAAAACCAATCAAACCACAACGCTTTAAATCAACCACCACAAAAAACATGTTATAAAAGCAGGGACTAACACCGCTCGCCCATCCACCTAACAATAACCACCATTAAATCACCAATGACCGAACCCACCATCCATTGCCCCAACTGCGCCACCGAAATCCGCCTAACTGAATCTCTCGCCGCCCCGCTGATTGCCGCCACCCGCCAGCAATTTGAACAACAACTGGCACAAAAAGACCAAGACATCGCCCAGCGCGAAAACGGCCTGCGCGAACAACAAAAACAACTGCAAGATGCCAAACGCACGCTAGACGAACAAATCGCCCAACAAGTCGCCGCGCAACTGCAAACCGAACGCCAGCGCATCATCAGCGAAGAAAGCCAAAAAGCCAAACAAGCCGCCGCCAACGAAATCGACAGCAAAACCCGCGAACTGGCAGAACTCAACGACGTGCTCAAAGCACGCGACATCAAACTCGCCGAAGCCCAACAAGCCCAAGCCGAACTCATCAAAAAACAACGCGAACTTGACGATGCCAAACGTGAACTGGAATTGACCGTCGCCAAACGCATCCAAGACGGCCTAGGTGAAGTCCGCGCCCAAGCCAAACGCGAAGCCGAAGACAGCCTTAACCTCAAAGTGCTGGAACGCGAACAAACCATCGCTTCCATGCAGCAAAAAATCGAAGAACTCAAACGCAAAGCCGAACAAGGCTCGCAACAACTGCAAGGCGAAGTCCAAGAAATGGAATTGGAAGCCATGCTCCGCGCCAAATTCCCCTATGACAGCATCGAACCCGTTGCCAAAGGCGACAACGGGGGCGATGCCCTGCAACGCGTCATCAGCCCCACCGGACAAATCAGCGGCACGCTATTATGGGAAACCAAACGTACCAAAAACTGGAGCGACGGCTGGCTGGTGAAACTGCGCGAAGACCAACGCAACGCCAAAGCCGACATCGCCGTGCTGGTCAGCCACGCCCTGCCCAAAGGGGTAGAAAACTTCGAAGAAATCGACGGCATCTGGGTCACCAGCCCCCGCGCAGCACTCCCCGTCGCCACCATCCTCCGCCACACCCTGCAACAAATCGGACTCGCCCGCCTCGCCGCCGAAGGCCAACACGGCAAAACCGAACTGGTCTACCAATACCTCACCGGCCCGCGCTTCAAACAACGCGTAGAAGCCATCGTCGAAGCCTTCTCCACCATGCAAGAAGACCTGGACAAAGAACGCAAAGCCATCATGAAGCAATGGGCAAAACGGCAAACACAAATCGAGCGGGTAATGAACGCCACCGTCGGCATGTATGGCGATTTGCAGGGAATAGCGGGGAAATCTTTGCAGGAGATTGAGGGCTTGGAGATGAAGGTTTTGGGGATTGATGAGGAGAGTATGTAAAATCACCCATACAAACGTATGGCGAACAATATGGGCAACTGTTATCCTTAAATTATGGCAAAAACAAAATTTGAATGGGATGTAGAAAAAGATGTGTTGAATCAGGCAAAGCACGGCATTTCATTTACCGTTGCCCAATATGCCTTTGCTGATCCTCTTCGTATTATTGCCAAAGACGAATCCCACAGCCAAACCGAAGAACGTTTCTATTGTTTCGGAGCAGTTGGTGGTGGAATTTTAACCGTGCGGTTCACTTATCGGGCCGCTGTTATTCGAATTATTGGCGCTGGCTACTGGCGTAAAGGCAAGGCAATCTATGAACGCGAAAATAAAATATACCAATGAACCCTTGGGCGACGTAAAGATAATTGCAGATTTTCTGCCCTCGCCCGCCGAATTAGCTTTCAATGAAGAAGGGGTTAAAGTCACCTTGGCGTTGAGTAAGAAAAGTGTTGAGTTTTTCAAGTCAGAAGCGGCTAAAAATAACACCCAATACCAGCGGATGATACGCAGATTACTGGATGCTTATGTTGAATCGCATAGCGTATAAGCAACAATTTTATCTGATTGATAAATTGGATGGTTTGGGGCTTTAGTTCACTAGTTCCAAACACGTAGCTTGAGAACTAACTAAAACTGAGTGCTTTTAAAGTTTTCATATATCAGAAACCGCCTTACGAGTTAAGGCCAAGATATTTTCATTAACTTAGCAAATAATACGGAAATCAAAATGACAAATTCTATACCGTCTGATCTTGCTGCTGGTCAGATTGCCATATCGCGCCTACTTGAAGACATAAAAAATGAAAATTATGATATTAATGAAGCTGATACACGTCATAGATTCATAGACCGCCTAATTCATGAATGCTTAGGGTGGCACCCCAATCAAACACATCTTGAACGCAGATTTAATGGGGAATATAGCGATTACGAACTTGGAGTCCCTCCACAAATAGTAATCGAAGCGAAACGCGCAGGAAACTCCTTTGATATACCTTGCGAAACCAATAACAGTATTCTCCGATCACTAAGTTCATTATTGAAATTGAGCTCAAATTTTCAATCTGCTTTCGAACAAACACAAAAGTATTGTAGTGATCGCGGCATACAAATCGGTGTTGTTTCAAATATGACACAAATCATTATCTTTATCGGGGTAAGAAACGATGGAATACCACCATCAGAAGGAAAATGCTTACTATTTAATGGCTGGGATCAAATTGAAAGTAACTTCCATCGTCTTTGGCAAGCAATTTCACCAGAAGCTGAACACCGTAAATTATTATTAAAAGATCTCGTTTCCAGTGTACCAACAGGGATACCAGCAAAACTTTCGAGCTATCTACCTGGTTACCCTTCTTTTCGATATCCAAGTGATTCGCAACAAAGCTTACGTATGTTAAGTGACCTATTAATTGAAGACGCTCCAAATACTCCTTCATATAGAAAACGGTTTTATGAAGAATGTTATTGCGAAAGTGGAGCTCTGGCTAAAGATGCTTTGGTGGGTAAGAAAATACTATCAGCCCGCTATGCTGCGATGTTTAATCCATCTTTACAAAGTCCAAAATTACAGGGTTTGAAACCTTCTACAAATGACAAATATGGAATGGATTCAGAAGCAGTTGCTGAAGCACTAGGTAGGCGTCCAATTGTTATTATTGGCGATGTAGGAGTTGGAAAAACATCTTTTATAAGACATTTGATTTTTGTAAAAGCTATTGATGAGATTAAAAATTCGATATTTATCTATATTGATCTTGGTAGCCAAGCTAATTTAGGCCAAGATTTACACACCTTCTTTTTAGAAGAAATCGAGAGGCAGCTTTTTGAGGAGTATGAAGTCGATTTATATGAAAATAATACAGTTCGAGGAATTTACTATAGAGATATCCAGCGATTTGATAATGGAATCTATGCTCCTCTAAAAGAATCAGCTCCAGAAAAATTCATTGAACACCAAATACAATTTATTGAATCTCTGACAAAAAATAAAGTAGAGCATTTTCGGCGAAGTATTGAACACTTTTCAAAAGGCAGAAAAAAGCAAGTAATTATTTCAATTGACAATGCAGACCAAAGAAAACCTTTAGATCAACAGGATGCTTTCATGGCTGCACAAGAATTTGCCGCCACCTGGCATGCACTAGTTTTAGTCTCACTTCGCCCTCAGACATATTTTGCATCAAAGTTCTCAGGATCAATTTCCGGCTATTCTCAGAGAATTATTACTATATCACCGCCAAGAGTTGATTTAGTTCTTGTTAAGCGGTTGAAGTTTTCATTGGATTTAGCTGAAGGAAAATCTCAATTAGATCGTTTAGAAGGCATAAATATAAAACTAGAATCAATAGCATTGTTTTTAAAAGCTTTATTATTTTCGTTGCAAAACAACAAAGAAATTAATCGACTTCTAAGCAATATTACAGGCGGAAACATACGCCAAGCACTAGATTTAATTAAAGATTTTATTGGCAGTGCAAATGTTGATTCAGAAAAAATCATTAACATAATGGAAACCGACGGAAAATATATGATTCCGTTACATGAATTTACTAAACAAGCAATATTAGGTGCATATTCTCATTATCACGCACCATCATCGCTAGCTTTAAATCTTTTTGATGTGCGATATCCAGATAAAAAAGAACATTTTCTTTCTCCAATAATTATTAGTTATCTGATTAGTGACGGACAGCATAAATCACCCGATGGATTTGTTAGGACAGCTGATTTACTAACTGAAATGCAGAAATATGGTTTTGTTAGTGACCAGATAGAACATAAATTGAGACGACTAACAAATAAAAAACTTGTTGAAACTACTGAACGAATAACTTTTGATGAAGGTTTACAAGGTCTTGTTGGGGATATGCCTCTTGCTTTTCGAATTACAACTATTGGCGTATACCATGTCCAATATTGGGCAACCAGTTTTGCTTATATGGATGCGGTACTATTTGACACTCCAATTTTCGATGAAATTTATCGAAATGACATTTTGAAAAAACTAGAGTCATTCGATATAGGTGTTCGCTATAATCGAACCATTAAATTCAGCGAATATCTCAACGAATGCTGGGCTAAAATTAGTGAACCTCCTGTATATTTTGATTGGCCTACTCTTCAAAAAATGGGCGCACAAAGTTTTAACTCTGTTGCTGCCGCTATTAAACTTTAGTCATGTGGACAACGCTTTTCTGCCAACTAATCATGCCGCAAAAGGTGTACCTAAAGGGCATAAAGGCAGAAAAGCGTTGCCCACCCTACGAATACCAATACCACAAACTACCAACCGCTTAAACCATGTCCAATTACCGCCGCGCTAACACCCAAGGGGCGTGTTATTTTTTTACGGTTGTGATTTTCCGCCGCCAGCCGATTTTGTGTGATGAGGCTGTGCGGGTGGCTTTGCGGGAAGCGAACATCTCTGTGCGCTAGCAAAAACCATTCACCATTGATGCGTGGGTGTTGTTGCCCGACCACTTGCATTCGACTGCATGGACAGATAGCCGCTCCTGCGCTATCTGCATTCCCCACGTCCATGTGGGTCATGCAGAAGGTAGAGCAACGCAGGAGCAGTTGCCGAGCATTTGGACGTTGCCCGGAAGGCGATGCCGATTTTTCTAGCCGTTGAGGTTTGATTAAACGCCAAGTCAGCATCCAATGTCGGGAACATTACCGCCGCGCCGATTGGCTGAACGCGTCCAAACGTAAACATCGGGAATCCACGCTCTGGCAACGCCGCTTTTGGGAACACCAAATCCGTGACCAATCCGACTTTAACCGTCACGTCGATTATCTGCATTACAACCCCGTCAAACATGGTTATTGCCAACACGTTGCCGATTGGCCTTATTCAACTTTCCATCGTTATGTAGCTGAGCGGGTTTATCCGCTGAATTGGGCGGGGGTGGCGGATGATTTGGAGGTTGTTACCTCTGGGGAATGATTGCTAGGCTGGAACGGGGTTGTTACCCGTTCCATTACATTTTGATTTAAAAAAATTGGGCGAGGTTGAGAAATTCCGTATTGCTCAGTAACTAAAGGAATTTCTTATTTTTGTGGCAGTTGGTGCTGAGATCATCCAATAAAATCCCAGCACCCAAACTATAAAAGAGCTAGCAAATTATTTAGTTTTAAGTGCATTGGCCGCATTCACTGCGGTTATGTATTGGAACATCACATCTTTTGGTTTCCCAGGCCCATCCAGATAATCATACCAGCCGTCATTCTGCATAGAGAAATAGCCAAATAACTCTTTCGCTAGGGCATATTTGGGATCGGTCAAAATACGGTTGATGGTCTCAAAGGGGATTATTGACTGTATGTTGGAAGAATGCCAATTGCCGTCCGATACAGAGGTAATGGCTTCCATGAGTACGGTTTTACCGTCTTTGCCATTAAAGACGGGGGCTTGGCATTTTCCATCATCAAAGACAGTGTCCGCATTACAACCCAGTGCAGTAAAGTCAATTGCAGTCGATACCCGCTTAGCGCCAGTTCCTCCTGAAATTGCTTGGATATAAGCTTTCGCTATGGCAATTTCTGTGGCATCAGGTACGCGCTCGCAATAGCCTTCTTGCATATCGCTAGAGTTCGTCTTGCGTAGCAAATTTGCAGCGGCATGAGTAGCCGGACTAATCGCGCCTTGGTATTGTGTCCATTTGGCTTGGCATTTGTTGGAGATAATTTCTTTCGAGCGTAAACAGCCATCCGCACCATTTTCTAAGTTTACTCGCCCAACCCTAAATTTACCGCCTGCATTACCCATCCAAGGATTGGCCCACTGGGTAATTAATCTGGGGGAAGTGCAACTGACGTTGATAAGCTCCGCCCATGTGGTCGCATAAGTTACATATTCGCCGCCAAAAATGGTTTTACTGTAAATGGGGGCGGCATCACCTTTTTTATAGATTTCACCCACCCATTCCCACAATTTTGGCGCGCGTCTCACAGCCCGCTTCACCCGATATTCATACCATGTGCCGACTTTCCAATTAAGTTTGGTAACGTCACTGCCGCCGCAACCGTAATCACCAATACCCGACCCGTCGCCACCGCCGCCCCAATTGGCTTGCTTTTGGACGCTATTCGGTAAGCTAGGATTGTTTTTTGCGTATTGCAGGCCAACATGCCCCCAGGCCACTTTGGTGTTTTTGCAACGGTTGGGGTCGATACCAGAAACACCTGCAAAATCAAAACCTAGCGGATAAGCCATATTGCTGAAATCAGTTTGCAAAGCCCAATAGTAGAGCGGTGATTTATTAACATCTAAGGCTGCCGCTGACGGCAAGGATACGATTAGAAAGTCAACTCCAGTCGAGGTAACTTTGGCTTTTTGCGGACTTGAAGCATCAAATGGCCAGATAAAATTTCCGTACATGCCGCCTGGACCGCTGGATTCAAGATGGCGCTGGAGAATGGCTTTGGCTTTGTCTTCGCCTTCAAGCCCAGAATACCAACCGCTGTTTTTTGTGCTGAGTAAAAAAAACAGCTCCCGAACATTTGCATATTGCGGATCATTTCCGTAAATCCTGCGTACATCACCAATCGGTATAAGGCTGGCGATATTGCTTGCCGTAATCGACTCCATCAGCAGCGTTTTGCCATCTTTGCCATTAAAAACGATTTTTTGGCATTTTTGTTCATCGTATACGGTCGCCGCCGTACAACCTAATGCCACATAATCAATTGATCCGGCAACCTTAGAGCCAGTACCGTTAGTAATTGCCTGCACATAGGCTTTAGCAACATCTGTCGGCAAAACTGCGGAATAGCCATAATTTGAAAAACTAGCTAAAGAAACTATTGCTAAAAATGCTAAGCGAATATTCATTTGACCCTCCAAAAACACGCGTTATTTTTATTATTTTCGATTTATAGAACTAACGTAAGCTATGCCAAAGGTCTGTACACCGTACAGGTGTCCGGTGTTAATGGAAAAATACCAAACCCAGTCAAGCTTGAAAGCTTTTTGATTATCTGGGAGATAAGTGGGCATTACAAGAAAATTCCTAAACCGTATCAAGCTTCTGATAAGGACAAATAGACGACTTAGCTAAAGTGGCTGTAACAGCGAAATAGTATTAAAACAAACCTGGCGAGAGGTGTAGAGCGGTATTAATGGGGAAATCCGCAAAAAGTTAATGCAACGATTTGAAAATAATAAATATTTATCTTGTTCCCAAACCCCAGCTTGGAAGTGCATTGCTTTTCTAACCTCTATGCCTTCATCCCCCATTTTGCTTGCAAATACTGGTAGCGGGTGTCGAATATCCGCTGCAATTTATCACCAATGAGTATGGCGTGAAGAGCTTCGCCTAGCCAACCTAAGGGCATGGCATAGAAAACGATGTCTTCTACTTCAATGCCGCCATCGCATTCTTTCAAACTGACTTCGTGGCTCCAGAATTTAAACGGGCCTACGCGTTGTTGGTAAACAAATCGGCGTGGTTGGTCGCAGTGGCAAATTTCCGAAAGCCATGACATCGGTATGCCGAACACGGCTTTCATCCGGTAACTTATCAGTAATCCCGCATAAATTTCATCGGGCACGGGTGAAGTAATTTCGATGTTGAAAAAATCAGGGGTGATTTGGTTTAAGTAATGCGGGGATGACAGAAATTGCCAAGCTTGTAAGGTGCTGATGGCGAGCTGTTGTTTTCGGTAAATGGTGTATATTTTCATTTATTTAGGCGAGTTAAGCTGTTAATAAGCAGTAACTCAATATACCGGAAAAATAGCGTTGTCCATTTAAGCGGCGAAGTTTTTGATTTTAGGTGTGGTGGGTGATTTGTTATAGCAGCCGTATGCTTCGGGCAGAAGCAGTCATAGGGTAGGCAACGCTTTTCTGCCCACCCTACCAATACCACAAACCGCTTGAATCTTATCCAATTACCACCGCGCCGATTGGTTAAACGTGTCTAAACGCAAACATCGGGAATCCACGCTCTGGCAACGCCGTTTTTGGAAACACCAAATCCGTGACCAGTCCGCCATTAAGCCTAGCAATTGTGAAAACAAAAAATAGTCACTACCGCTAACGGCATAGGGAACTTGGAACCGAAGTCGGGAGAAGTTCCCTATGCCGTCAGCGGGTGTCATTAATGCCATAAAGTCCAAGGATAGCGAAGCCGAAAAAGAACAAATACTCAATGGCTATTACTAGCGGCCTAGCATGAGGGGCATTTACCGGATTTTCGACGTAAGCTGCCCAACTTTGGCAAAGTGGCTAATACCCAAGGGGGCACAAGAAAAAAGCCCTTTTGAACCCTGATTTGGAAGACGCCTTATTGCCCGCCAAAGACCATGGCGTATTGGAATTGAATGAGGTAACAAATTACGCTCCTCTATTAAGCAGGCGAGGCGCTTAAGCTGGCAGTCCTTCCAAACTGTGTCGTCCTGCGCCATTTACCTACTATATTTATTAATCCAGATATGCAGGGTGTTTTACTCCTTGGCGTTTTAGCAATGGGCTTATCGCTTTCATTGGCAAGCTTGACGGCTGAGCCCCTAAATTTAGCGGTATAGATTTTGGCTTTTTCTTGGCTAACATTAGGATCACACTCTTTTTCGGGATTTTTTAAATTGTGTGTCCGATTTAGTGTAGGCACATCAGCTCGCCCCTACGATAATAATTCTGACATTCAACATTAACCAAGTAATAGTCTGTTGGCTACCGCATTGTTTTATAAATTGGTGCGCGTATAGTTGCCCAATAAACCCACAATTGCTGTGGATATAAAACCGGGAAAATATTTATGATTTCTACAACATTAACCAAAGTTTGGGATTTACCCTTAAGGATTTTTCACTGGTTGTTGGTGCTAGCTTTCACCGTGGCCTATCTGACCGAAGAAGAACTGCTCGACATTCATATTTGGGCGGGCTATTTGGTGTTTGCCCTGCTGATATTCCGCTTTGTTTGGGGATTTGTTGGCAGCTATTACTCACGGTTCAGCAGTTTTTTATGCACGCCAGCAAGTGCTATCGAATATTTTAAAACCGTTGTCGCGCTACGCTCTAAACGTTATTTGGGGCACAATCCGGCGGGCGCGGCGATGATTGTGTTGTTGTTACTGAGTTTATTAATGACCACTTTAAGCGGTTTTGCCGTGTATGGCGCCGACCAAGGCTTAGAACCATTAGCGGCTATCGGTTCGGCGAATGAAAAAACTTGGGAAACCCTGCACGAATTTTTCGCCAATTTTACGCTGGCCTTAGTTATTGCCCATATTGCTGGTGTTGCTATTGAAAGCTTTATCCACAAAGAAAGTTTGGCAAAAGCGATGCTGACGGGTAACAAAAAATCACTGGATGAGTAAAACGATGACGCCTGCCAACAAACCACCCTCTTCGCGGCTTGACATCAATATCGTCATTTTCAGCTTACTTGGCATCTGTACTGATCTGCTGTTGCGCTACGCATTCGCCATTCCTGAACAATTTTATAGCTTGGCGGTGCATTGGTCGCTGTCGGCAGATAGTTCAGAATTGTTGCAAAACCAATTTAAGGTCTCGATAGCGTGGCTTGATGTGCCTTTGCTCGCCGTGCTGCTGTTTGCTGGTGTGCCGCAAATTTACCAAATCTTCCGCAAGCTATTACGCGGCAATTTTGGCGCAGACTTGCTGGCGGCGATTGCCATCACTACCGCTATCGCCTTGCAGGAATATTTGGCAGGCACGCTGGTGGTGCTGATGCTGGCAGGTGGCAGTGTTTTGGAAGCTTACGCGGTGCGGAAAGCTTCGTCGGTGCTGGAAGCCTTAGCCAATCGGATGCCGTCGATTGCCCATCGCCAATCGGAAGATTTACTGGTGGATATTGCTATCGACCAAATCAACATCGGTGACAGGTTGTCGATTTTACCGCACGAAATTTGCCCCGTAGATGGCACGGTTTTGGAAGGCAATAGCACCATGGACGAATCGTTTTTAACAGGCGAACCGTATCTGATGTCAAAAATCAACGGCTCCAAAGTATTGTCCGGCGCGGTTAATGGCGATGGTTTGTTGGTAATCCGCGCCGACAAACTGGCGATCGACTCGCGCTACGCCAAAATTATGACGGTGATGCGCGAATCCGACCAACACCGCCCCAGTCTGCGCCGCTTGGGCGACCAACTGGGCGCGTGGTACACGCCGTTAGCGGTATTGCTGGCGTTACTGGCGTGGGGATACAGCGGTGAAGTGGTGCGTTTTTTGGCGGTGTTAGTGATTGCCACGCCGTGTCCATTATTGATTGGCATCCCGGTCACCATCATCAGCGCCATTTCCTTGGCGGCGCGGCGGGAAATCATCATCAAAAATCCAGCCATTTTGGAAACCATCGGGCAATGCCGCACGGCAATTTTCGACAAAACCGGCACGCTTACTTATGGACGGCCCGCGTTAACGGCGGTGTTGGTCAACCCACACCATCAAGAAGCCACGGTGTTGACTTTGGTTGCCAGTTTGGAACGTTATTCCAAACACCCGCTGGCGGGCAGCATTGTTAACGCCGCAGAAAAAGCGGGCATCAGCTTGCTGAAAGTTGACGACATCAACGAATTGCCGGGCGCAGGTTTGCAAGGGTCGGTGGATGGCAAAATCATCCAAGTCACCAGTCGCAAAAACTTCACCGTATTACACCCCGACCAGCTCGCCGAATTGCCGCCCATGAGCGGCGGTTTGGAATGCGTGGTGCTGATAGACGAAGCCTACGCGGCAACCTTGCAGTTCCGCGATGAAGTGCGTAGCGATAGCTCTTCGTTTATCAACCACTTGCGACCCAACCATTCCTTTGAAAAAGTCATGCTGGTTTCTGGCGATAGGGAATCGGAAGTGCGCTATCTGGCAGATAAAGTCGGCATCAAACACGTTTTCTTTAGCCAAAGCCCCGAACAAAAATTGGCCTTGGTGCGCGAAGAAACCCAAAAAGCCAAAACCGTGTTTATGGGCGATGGCATTAACGACGCGCCCGCGTTAACAGCGGCGACCATCGGCATTGCCTTTGGGCAAAACAGCGACATTACCGGCGAAGCGGCGGACGCGGTGATTATGGACAGCTCGCTGCTGAAAGTGGACGAGCTGCTGCACATCGGCGCCAGGATGCGGAAAATCGCCCTGCAAAGCGCAGTCGGCGGCATGGTGCTCAGCGTTATCGGCATGGTGTTTGCGGGCATGGGCTACTTAAGCCCAGTGGCGGGAGCGGTGGCGCAGGAAGTGATCGACGGCTTGGCAATCTTGAACGCGCTGCGGGCAGCGATACCGCCTAAGAGTTTGTCTGATTATTGAATCATGATGGGGTAAACAATTGTTGGTAGTGGTAAAAAATTAAGTGATTACATGGAAGAGGAGTCAAAAAACATGTTTTTTGATGCCATCTTTGAAAAACAACATCACGTTGATTTTTACCATCACCCAATTGTTAACAGAAAACTAATTTGTTATGGTCTTGATTCAAAAAAACGACACCAAAAAAGTGTTCACTTAGCGTTAACGGGCTATACACAGGTAGAAAAATCATTACTCATGAATTTTAACGATATGCTTCAAAAGCAAGGCATTAATCCTGAAAACGTAATCGTGTGTCGCCATTGTCCACGTGAACCAGGACTCAAAAAAGTATTCCCTTGGCTTGTTATTGAAAAGCCGGATATTTTTAACGCATATCAGCAAACTCAAAGTGGGATTAAAGTTGAAAATGCGTTTGAATCACTTGTAGGGTATGGGTATGTAGCGGCATTTTGGGGACACGAACCAAGTAAGGCGGTATTCATTGGTTTATATTCCATAGATTCTTCGAAAACCTTAACTAGCGAAACTTTCATGGAAATACCAGCCTACAAAGAGATAGAGAAATTTGGGGGCAAGAGATGGTTTACTGAAGAATTTGAACGTGACCGTCCTACAGTTCGCTGGTTTGAACTTGTTTTGACAGACTTTTATTCTCATTGGAAAGGCAAACTGATTATTACGTGGCCGCCGCCAGAGCGATCTTGGTGGCGAAGAGCTCATAAAAACGACTTACTCGTGCTATCCGTACACGAGGAAAGCGTACTGGATGCAAAAATGCCTGAATGGCGCGATATTAATTTCACTTGGGAAGAACTTAAAGTATTACCTACTCGTTGGAAGCAACTATTGTCACAATGGAGAGGCATTTACTTCATTTTCGACGCTTCAGATGGCAAAGCTTATGTTGGGTCAGCATACGGTAACTCGAACCTTCTTGGGCGATGGGAAAATTATGCTGCTACTGGACACGGAAACAATAAACTTCTTCGGAATCGAAATCCTGATTCTTTCCAATTTAGTATTTTGGAAAGAGTGTCACCAGATATGGATACTAATGAAGTCATTCGTTTAGAATCAAGCTGGAAAGACCGCTTGCACACTCGATCACCTTCTGGACTAAATGAGAATTGAATCCGCTAACACGTAAGACGTTTGATTTGTAAGGTGGTTTCGCCGACAGGCAAACCACGGCTACCAATACAACACCGTGGCTTCAAGATGGTGGATCGCTGGTGCAATCCACCTTACAAATTTTGCTATGATTAACAATAGTATCTTGCTTACAAATTGTAATTCAAACACTTATCTAAATTTATTAACCACCAAACGCCCGCCTGACATCACTAAATCCGGGTATTCCAAGATTTTAAACCGTTCAATCGCATTGCCGCGAACGGCGATCATATCGGCTGGTGCGCCTGCAACCAAAGTCCCCAGTTTATTGATACCTAAGTGTGCGCCCGCTTTTGAGGTGGCTGCACGGAACACATTCAAAACATCCCCAAAATCAATGGCAGCGCCGCTAGTCAATTTCAGCATCATGTGCATTTCTTCGCCATTAATCCCCCATGGCACGTTATCGTGACCAATTTCTGAGCCGTACAAAATTTGCGCGCATTGCCCTGGCGTACTGGTTTCACATTCGGCAATTTTGCCTGCCAATATGGCGGTGTTGGAGTGGATGCCCATTTGGGTGTTGGTATTCACGCACGAAGATAAGGTATCAACGGTGCTCACAAAACTTAAGCCTTTGGTATTGGCGGCTTGTGTCAATAACGCCGCATCGATGGGCGCACAAGGCATGTGGGCAAATTCATCAACACCTGCGGTTAATGCCCGTTCAAAACCGATATTTTCGCCGACATGGACGATTACCCGGCGCACGGGCCGTCCATCTTTAGGATGATGGGCTTCATTGACAATGGCGTTAACAATCGGCTGTGACAAGATATTCCATGGTGGCGTTGGGATGGGGTTTTCGCCATGTGGCATCATCCAAGGCGCACCAGTTTCCCCGCCCGGCTCTAAGGCGATTTTAATGGCAGTTGCGCCACCATCCACCAAATGCTGCACAACCGCTGGTACTTCCGCTTCTGTATTCAAGGTGTAGCCAATTTTGTCGTAGCCGCTAGTACCACCAAAAATATTCAAAGGATAACCATCGGTGGCTTGCAAAATTGGCCCAACACTCAATAAACGCAATTGCCTTATGCCACCTTCTGGGGGAAATAATGGCCCGCCAGTATCTTGTACGGTTGTTATGCCGTGCTGTAAAACTTTTTCTTTATCAACATTTTGAAAGCGGATATGGGCATGGGATTCAATAAACCCGGGCAATAAAGTCGCATTGCCCAAATCCAATACTTTACTGCACAAGCCAGCCAGCGAAGCTTTACTACCAACTTGAAGGATGTTTTTTCCTCTTACGGCAACCCCCATATCGGTTTTTAACTCATTGCCGTCAAAAAGGCGGTCTGCGGTAAATAATCGGCAATCGGCGGCGTTAACAATGAAGGCTTGGGACGCCAAAATGGCTACGCCTAAAAGCCGTATACCGACGGGATGTTTGTTGTTTTGCATGGGTTTTCCTTTTTTAGTTGTCGTTATGTTTTTGGTAACCAAATAACTAAGTGGATTATGTGTTAAAGCCGAGAACAACACGTACACGCCAATCAATTTATTATTAGGTGCATTATTCATCGCACAAGCTGTGCCACAAAAAACAGCTACTGACTAAAAAACTAACCCATTATTTTATATAAAATTTTTTGGTTTCCGCTAAAACCCTAAAGCAGCCATCGAAGATAAATAGGCCATATCACCGAGGCAACTGTGGCAAATGCCATAAAAACTAACAAGATAAGATGCGCTAAATAGGATGTGCTGAATAAAGTGAAGCGCATCCTATAACTAATTGATTCCGTTGGTTTTTAGCTTGTAGAAGCATGACCGAAATCGATTAGCTGAGCGTTGCATTCAACAACGAAACTCAAATGATTTTGCGGAAACAGCAGATGAAAATGGCTTTGGATTACTGCCAAAAATATGGCAGTTAAATTGGCGAATTGAAGAGGCTTTTAAGCCAAGCTTGGAAAAGTTTTGGATGATAGCTGCACGTCATCAAAAACCGTGCAGCTATCTTATTTAGAAATGCGCTACTACTTAGCCGAGCTTATAAAGGCCAAAGATTAGTGCCATTAATCAATACAGGCGTAGGCAATGGGTCTTTAAAGGCTTTTGCTTCATCCGCCACTACCCAAAAGTTCTTTTTCACCGCCGCAAAGCCATAACTGGCGACTTGGGCGCTGGCTTCGGTGCTGTATTTTACCCCCCACATATCAAAGAACGGGCGTTGGTCGCGGTTAGTGATGTAGGACATCGACACCAGCATAAAATCGTTGCCAGTAATTGCGGTCGGGCGGCTAGCATATTGGCTAAAACCTAATGCAGCGCGTTGCGCCGTCCAATTGCTGTCGCTGCTTATGGCATTAGTGAACAAGCGTTCGTGCAGATACATTAAGCGGAACAAGTCCCAGCCGTTATCACTCAGCTGAGTTACACTGCGGCTGCTCATCGCCATTTGCCAGTAAAACACCAAACGCTGGAAAACCCCGCCGTTTACCCAAATTGCCGTGCGCGCGCTTTCAATCGGATCGGCTGTCAATGCTGCTTGTTGCAAAGCATTAAAGGTAGCTTTGAAGCCTAAATCGCGTCCGTATTTGATGGTTTCGGTCGCCACTTTATTGAACCGCAACCATTTATGGGTCGGGAAAATATTGTTGGAGACTTCGGTAGATGCGCCATCGTAAATTTTTAAACGACCGCGTTGCAAGTTGTGGCCTATCTCATGCGATTCGCCCCAACCTAATGGTGTATACGCCCAATATTGGTCGTAAGGATTGCCAGAACAGCCGTAACCGCAGTTGGCGCGGTCGGCGTTGACGTGCTGGATGTTGCTCATGCCATGCAGTGTTGCGCTGGTGCAATCCCAACCGTGGCTGGTACAAAACGCCAATACTTTGGGCGGCTGCGTCAGACCTGTACCGACAAATCCCGCCAATCCGTAAATGTCTTTATAAAGATACGTTTGGGTTAAATCTAACAATCTGGACAAATTGCCGCCAATCAGCGGATCAGCAATGGATTCATGCAATAAATCCAAGCGTGAATGGATTTGTATGCCAGGAAATTTAAGCTCTGCCCAATTCAGCGGCGTGCTTGCCAATTCACTGGTGAATTCTGTTGCGTTAGTGCCATTAAAACTGGGGAACGCTGCCAAACCTGTCGCCGCAACTTGAATTTTTTGCGACGTGGCGGTGCTGTCGGCATTTAAAAACACAATGCCGCCATAGGGCGAAGTAATTTTGACAGCTTTGCCTATTTCTAGCGGAATGCGCGTACTCCACAAAAACAGCGGGCGGTCATAAGTGTCGAAAACATGGGCGGCACCGCTGCGTAACATATTGACATGCACATAGGCTTTTACCGGATTGCTGTCTTTGCGGGTTAAGCTGATGCTCTGCCCTGCTAAGGCGTAATAGCCAGAAGAAGAACTCACCGCGCTAGCTTGGGTGGCTAAAGTTAAGGTTTTGCTTAAAGCAGGCAACACTTCTGGGATTTTGCCGCTGAAGCTGCCTAAATCGGCTTGGCGAGGATTGATTTTACGGGTGATGTACGCGGCATGGTCGGCATACAAGGCTTTCAAAAACGTGGTGTCATTAGCAATGCCTTTACGCATGGGATAGTTAATGCCCGCACGGTATTTATCGCCCAGCAACACCAACAATTTGCCCAGTTTACGTCCGCCTCTGGCAAACACATCGACATTGTTTTGCTCCCAGGCCGCCACTTGTTGTTTAACGGCTTCTGCGCCGTTATAAAATTCGCTGACCAAATCGGTCATATTTTTGCAGGAGCGGTCATCGTTACAGCCGCTCCAATTGAAATGGTAATCTTGGTTTTTAAAATGCGTTAACAAGCGTTGGATGCCAGCAAAGCTATCTTGCCCAGCTTGCATATCGCTCAGCTGGGTAAAATTGGCGGCATCGTTATCCCAGTAATTGCCGCCGTAAGGCAAGCTAAAACCCAGAAAAGCCGACAATATATCGCTAAAATTTGATGTGCCTTCGTACCAAGTATGCACATATAGCACGGGTTTTTTCAGCGCCATGTGCGCTTTAATGGCTGCCAGTACGATGGCATTGTTCGCCGCAGTCGCATTGCTTTCCCAACTGACAATCAGTAAATCTTGGTTTTGATAACAAGTGGCAATAGTCGCCGGATCATTACAGATTTTCGTCGTCCACGGCGCGGCTTGTTGCCCAAGCCACTTGGTGATGCCAGTGTTCGCGCCGCCTGTAAAGGTTAACGCCACTTTTTGCGCTTGCGCCAAACGGCTGGTATCGCCTGCTGTACCTGTCAACAACCAACCCAAAACCCGCTTAAAGCTGTCTTCATAAGCCAGATTTTTCCCCGCCAAAAAATAACTGCTTGGCTCCGCACCAAACGCGGCAAATCGTCCACCACCCGCCGAGCCTTGCACCGCCAAAATTTTGCCATTATTACCGGAAAGCAATGGGAAAACGCTTTCGTTTTCTTGGATAACCAGCAACTGGGTACGATTGCCGGGTGCGTAATTAATCGCACCGCTGCCATAAATACCCGTCAGCAACTTGTTTTGATTGCTTTGGTAAGTTTTTATCTGCAATAAAGCGGCATCAACAATTTCGCTTTCCAATGCGGGCAGCTGGCTGGGATCGCCTGTAAGTAAGGCATCATTTAAGGTTGCGTGGGCTGGCGCTGCCAACAAAAACAAAGGCAGAAGCCATAAGGCTCTGGGTTTGGGTAACAACATGCAATGCTTCTCCGTGACTCGTTAGGGTTAAATCCAGACTTTTGGTTGGTCAGCAAACTATAGTTCATTCTATAGTTCATTTTGGAAAAATTAATCCCGATTCATCAAATACCGGAACAACGCAAACCGGATCATCAGTACCGTCATCATGACCGGATACAGCATATAGTGGTCATCCAAATTCAAACTCACTAAAACCCCCACCATCACTAACCACGGCTGCACTCGGCTTTTTTTAGCCAAGGCTTGCATGTGTTGGTAAGTAACATCATCTACACGCTGGCGTTGCTTTAACATCGCTAATTCTATAAACGCCGCCATAAAGACAAAGTACACCGGAAATGCAAATAATACCGGGGAATCATCGTTAAAGATGGGCTGCCAATGGGCGTACCAGGCGACTAAGGCACTGCTGGCGAAAACATCGTAATACTGTTGATTCGGGCCTTTTTTAATAATCACCGCCACCATGGCTAATGCGGCAACGGTTAAAGCCGCATAAAACACCATAGGATCAACCAATAGTGCGAGCCACGGATTTGAGGTTTGGACGATAAATGCCAAAACCAAACTACATATAATGAATAAAAACATCCTAAATACCTGCTAAAAAGATCCAAATGGGGTTGCCCAACAGCTTACCAACAATTGTTTATGCACAAGAAGCTTGATTTTTATTATTACGCCGATTTTGCTAAAAAATACCCTACAAATTTTAGTAAAAACTTTTAAGTCATTGATTTAAAAAAATCAAAATTTTTGTATGAAAATACTACAATTTAATGCCAAGCCTGTATTTATCAGGCATTGAAGGCTTTATTCAGGTGTTATACACAAACTTATCCACAAAAATTGTGGACAACTTTTTGGTATTTTCTGAACTTAATTCTAAAACGCATGGCATAGTAAACACATAAAACATAAGCTATTGATTAAATTAACAATAGCAATAAACAGCCCGCATCAAATTTACTTGCATTAAGCTGTTCATAAAAAGCCATCGGCACTAGCCAAATTATTCCATGACTGCGAAAAACTAATTTCTTTGGCAAATCATTTGATAACGTTTTTGAAATACCGATAACTGGCTAATTGCAGTAATAAATACCCAATACCAAGCTGAACTCAATAAATTATCCCGATATTTAATTGTTAAATAACCGAATATTTCGTTCCAATGCTAGAATTGCCGTCTGGATTTTAAAATTAAAATCTTATCCGGCAATCGACAAAATTGCTGCCATCAACAAAACCGTGCAACGAAAAATTAATACAAAAATTAGCAAGGAACCAATCATGCCTACAGCCACTATTTCCAAACCATCCATTCTCTTGGGCAGCATAGCCATGGCCTTAGCCCTTGCTGGTTGTGCGGCTAGCCCACAACATGCTGATGACCCTTGGTACAGTTGGAATCGTGGCACGCAATCCTTTAATGACCAATTGGATAAATTTATCTTAAAACCATTGGCGCAAGGTTATGAATGGGTAACGCCGAGTTTTGTCGACCACGGCGTAACCAATTTATTCAGCAATATCAATGATATTGGCGTCACCGTAAACGATATGCTGCAATTTAAAATGCTGCAATCTGGCATGGATATGAGCCGTTTCATTATCAACACCACGGCGGGTGTTGGCGGCTTGGTGGATGTCGCGGATATGGTTGACCTGCCTAAACACAACGAAGATTTCGGACAAACCCTGGGTTATTGGGGTGTGCCTTCTGGGCCTTATCTGGTGTTGCCAATCTTTGGTTCAAGCAATCCAAGAGATACCTTGGGACGCGTTGGCGATGCCTTATTAAACCCGCTGACTTATGTATCATTCATTAGCCCGACTGCCAGCGCCGCAGCCGCTGGCTCTAAAGTCGTTGAAGTTACCGATACCCGTGCGGATTTATTGGGTACTGAAAAAGTCGTTAATGAAGCCGCCGTCAACCGCTACGATTTCCTTAAAAATGCCTATAAACAGCGCCGTGATTATTTAGTCAACGATGGCAACGTAGCGGATGATTTGGATTTGGACGAAAACTTCAACACCCCACCACCTAGCAGCAGCCCTGCCAAAACGAGCACGGAAACCAGCCCAACAACTGCTACAACAGCGCCTGCATCGGCGCCAGACAGCAGCCATCACATGCTGAATTTATCCGCGCCGGAAGCAGAAACCAAATAAGCAAACTGCCACAAACTGATGCCTTATGAAAAATCGCCAGCTTAATTTTTCCGCCGCCACTTACGATTATTTGGCAAGAAACAGAGCGCATCAGTTTGCCAACAACTTCGCCTTAAGAATTTACCGCAGCAACAGCATTTACAGCTTTATCCCCAAAAATGCCTGCTCAACCATGCGGGTATCACTAGCCATGGCTAACGGCTGCATTAGCGATCCGTCCGACTTTAACTGGATACACCAAAACAACAGCACCTTCACCGCCGATCTCGCCAGTTTGCAGCTTGCCGATTACACCTTTGTTATCTTGCGCTGCCCTTATGCCCGCTTAGCCAGTGCTTATTTAGATAAAATTGTCGATAGGACCGCCGAAGCTTGGCATCTTTACGAAACCCTGCAACGCAAAACTGAAATCAGCGCCTTAAGTTTTAAGGCATTTGTTAAAGCCATCAGCACGCCAAAAGTGTTACTCAGCAACATCCATTGGCAACCACAAAGCGACTTTTTGGTTTACAAATCCTACGATGATTATTTCTGCTTAGAACAATTTGCCCAAGCCAAAACTATCATCGAAAACAAAGCCGGATTACAAATTGTTGATGCCAGACCGCTGACCCAACACGGCACCGACCGCTTCCAACTGCTAAGCGATGACAATTTTGCCGAATGCTTACCCGACGACATCTACACCCTAAAAAAAGCCGGAAAACTGCCCTCGCCTGCCGCGCTTTATGATGACGAAACCCAAGCCATCGTCAGCAAGCTTTACAAACAAGACTTGGCTTTGTACAAAAACTTGTTTGGCAAACAGGATATGCTGTTTTCTTAATCGCGTATTACTAACACCAAAATCTAGGCATTGGATTAGTTTTGATGCCAGTTTCATACAATCTGCTGATTTTTCTACTATCCTATTATTCAGTCGATATTGAATTGTCGGCATTAATTCGTAGCGGCGAGCTGCTGCTCGCCTAATCGTAGCCGTTTTTGATACAGGTTCTAAAAACCGTCCGCCGCTACAAACTTAAATTAAGCCAACAAAAACCACTGACTGAATAAACCTTTTAAATGCCTTTAATAAAAACCCCAACAAACGGCATGTAAAATCCACCTTCCCCATTACAACTACAATAAAGGTAAAACATGAGCTACAAATCCAAAATAATAAAAATGGCCATCAGATGGACACCAAGCACCTTAATTATCTGGGTGGCTAATAAAATCCTGAAAGAAATCGCCGAGTTAAACGAATTTAACTTTGATCTGGACAACAAAAAAGCCTACCTTAAAACCACGCTTTACGGCGAAACCGAAGCCATTGAAGTTTGGTTGCAAGATTTCGCTATCAGCCATGACGGCGAAAACTACCACTTTGCCCTGCTGCAAACGGAAACCAACAAACCTTGGTTAAAAACCATTTTTTCCTACATCACCGGAAAATCTTGGAAAATCCCGGTCATCCCGCAATTGGCGCCGTATATGCCTTTAATTGCCGAAGTGTTTGCCAATGACCGCCAAAACGCCCAAGAAGCCGTCAATGTTGAGCCGATAGCAGAAGCCGAAGAAACATCAGCATAATCTGACTACACGCAACATTTTCACAATTTAAGCCTTTGCCGGAGCAACCTGTGGACGATAGCCTATTCAACATCTTCATTTTTTTGGTTGCCGCCTGCGTCGTCGTGCCGCTTGCCAGCCGCTTTAAACTCGGCTCGGTACTCGGCTATCTCGCGGCAGGCGTCATCATCGGGCCATACGGGTTCGCGCTGATTGGCGATGCCGATAAAATCATGCACTTTGCCGAATTCGGCGTGGTAATGATGTTGTTTATGATCGGCCTAGAGCTAGAACCCGCATTGCTCTGGCGGTTACGGAAATCCATCGTCGGTTTAGGTGGCCTGCAAGTTGTACTCACCAGCGCCGCATTTACTGCCATCGGTTGCGCCTTAGGCTATTCCTGGCAGACCAGCTTAGCGGTAGGCATGGCATTATCGCTATCCTCCACCGCCTTGGTTTTACAAGTGCTTAAAGAAACCAACCTGATGAACACGGCAATGGGCGAAACCGCCTTTGCCGTGCTCCTGTTCCAAGATATCGCCGTCATCCCCATCCTGGTCATCATGCCGTTGCTGGCGATTGAAGGCGAAGCCATCACCAGCGCCCACAGCAGCTTAATAAACGACTTTCCCGGCTGGCTACAAGCGGTGATTGTCGCCAGCGTTATCGCCACCGTCATCGTCGCCGGACGCTATTTATCGCGGCATTTATTTCGGGAAATCGCCAAAACCCGCTTACGCGAAGTGTTCACCGCGCTATCTTTAGCGTTAGTCGTCGGCATTACTTTACTGATGCAAATGGTCGGGGTATCGCCCGCTTTAGGCACATTTGTCGCCGGCGTGGTGCTGGCAAATTCAGAATACCGCCACACCTTAGAAACCGATATAGAACCCTTCAAAGGCTTATTGCTCGGCTTATTTTTTATCTCCGTCGGCATGGGCATGGATTTCGGCTTATTTGCCGATAGCCCGCTGCAAGTCGGCTTAGCCGTATGCCTATTAATGCTCAGCAAAAGTCTGGTGTTATTTGCGCTTGGCAAACTGTTCAAACTCAACAACCTCAACAATCTGGGCTTTGCCTTCGCCCTCGCCCAAGGCGGCGAATTTGCCTTCGTACTATTCCAATTTGCCGCTGGCCTAGCGATATTGCCTGAAGCGCAAAGTAAATTCCTCACCTTAACCGTCGCCACATCCATCGCCGCCACGCCGTTATTGATGCTGATCTACAACCGCTTCATCGTCCCCAAATTCATGAGCGTATTGCCGGAACACAATTACGACAACATCAACGAAGCCAACCCCATCATCATTGCCGGATTCGGACGCTTCGGACAAGTCATCGGGCGCTTCCTCACCGCCCAAGGCATTAAAGCCACGGTTTTAGAAAAAGACCCCGACCAAATCGAACTATTACGCAAATTCGGTTTTAAAGGCCATTTCGGCGACGCCTCGCGGCTGGATTTATTACACAGCGCAGGCGCAAGCACCGCCAAATTGCTGATTGTTGCCGTCGACGACCCGCAAACCAGCGTAAGCATCGTCAAACTGGCAAAAGCCGAATTCCCGCACCTGACCATCTTCGCCCGCGCCCACAACCGCCGCCATGCTTACGAACTCTACAAAGCGGGCGTAGATTTTTACAAACGGGAAATTTTCGACTCCTCCTTAGCCATGGCAGAACACATCATGGTAACGCTAGGCAACAACCCCGCAGAAATCCACGCCAAAGCCGAACGCTTTAAACAATACGACGAAACCGCCCTAAAACACTCCTTCGCCTTTTTCGACAACGAACCCGAACTGGTCAACTTTGCCCGCACCCAAAAAGCCGAGCTAGAACGCATATTAAAAACCGATGCTTTGGATAGCCAATAAGCCTGTGAGACTGTGAAAGTATAGCTACGCGACGCGATATAATAGACACATAACCACAAAGCCTTATCACAAATGCCGCCACGCCGTTACCAAGCCACCTTAAACCGACACCAAGACATGATCCTGCCAATGTGTGTTGAAGATTATGTCAGCCCGACCAACACCGTCCGTGCCATTGACGCTTATGTGTCGACATTGGATTTGGCCACGCTGGGTTACCAGCACAGCCAGATGGGTGCCGCCAGGGGGCAACCGTCGTTCAATCCGGCGGTGTTGCTCAAACTGTACCTGTACGGCTATATGCAACGCATTCACAGTAGCCGGAGGCTGGAGCGTGAAGCGGTGCGCAATTTGGAATTGATATGGCTGGTGGAAGGCTCAAAACCCACCTATAAAACCATCGCCGACTTTCGCAAAAACAACACGGCGGCACTGAAAGCGACGAACCGCGATTTTGTGTTGCTGTGCAAAGAACTCGACCTGTTCGGCGGCGAGGAAGTCGGCGTGGACGGCAGTTTTTTCAAGGCCAACACCAACAAAGCCAGCATTTACACCAGCGAAAAACTGGACAGCCAGCTCGCCCAACTGGAAAAGAAAATCCAAGCCTACCAAGACGCGTTGGAAAAAAACGATGCGTCTGACGATGCGGACGGCAAAGGCAGTTTGGCTGAAGATGCGCACTTGGCAGAAAAGATTAAACGCCTGCAGGAAAAACAGGCGCAGAAGCAAGCCTTGCAGCAACAGCTTAAGGCCAGTGGCCATAAACAGGTATCCACCGTAGACAAAGACGCACGGCTATTGAGCAAACGCGGCGAAACCACGGGCGGCTACAATGTGCAGATCGCCGTGGACAGCAAGCATAAGCTGATTGTCGCCGAAGAGGTCACCCAAGAGGGGAACGATACGGGCTTACTGGCGCCCATGCTGGAAAAGGCGCAGGCCATCCTGCAATCCGAAAACTTAACAGGCCTTGCGGACGCCGGCTATTTTGAAAGTGGGCAAATCAAAGCCTGCGAAGACAACCACATCACCGTGTATGTTGCCGTCCCCGACAAATCCAAGCGCATTGCGGAACAGGGGCGTTTTGCCCGGGGACAATTCCGCTATGATGCCGGGCAAGATTGCTATGTTTGCCCGCAAGGCGAAACGCTTAAGCCTTCCGGCCAACCGCAGCGCAAAAACCATAAAAACTATATCCGTTATCAAAGTAAAGCCTCAACCTGTGCAGGCTGCCCAATCCGGCAGCAGTGTTTAAAGCCAAGCACACGACGCAAACAAATAGAACGCTGGGAACATGAAGCGGTCATTGAGCGCCACAAGCTGCGCATGGCACAGCGCCCCGATGCGATGAAAAATCGGGCGGCATTGGGCGAACACCCGTTTGGCACATTGAAAAACCGTGCCGGGGCGCAGCATTTTCTAATGAGGGGCTTGGAAAAATGCCGTGCTGAGTTCAGCTTGATGGCACTAGGCTATAACTTCAGCAGGGTGTTGGCAGTGCTCGGCGTCGGGCATTTACGGGATTATTGTGCCCAACGCCAAGAAAATGGGGAGAAAAACCTGAAATATGCGTAAAAACAACTAAAAAAACACCTTTATTAAAGCATTTTTTAATTTCGCAGTGGGGCTTTGGTTTTTAAGGTGCTTATTTTTGAATACTTTCACAGTCTCCTGTGGTATAGGCTATAAATGGCAATTCATTAAGGCAAAATAGGGAAATCGTACTCATATTGCTTTTTTTCAAATCATAATGTGCGAATTTCATAAAAAATGGATGTCAAAAAACACTAACATTATGAATTTACTTTATTTCCAAATCACTTTGTCTTTACTATGATTACCACCTCCCCTTTAGATAATTTACACTTCGACAACCGCTTTTTACGCGAACTACCCGGCGATACTGAAAACATCAATTTGCCGCGCCAAGTCAGCGAAGCGTGTTATTCCAAGGTGTTACCGACCGCCGTCAGCGAGCCGCAATTAGTGGCGTATTCGCCAGAAACAGCTGCCCTACTAGATTTGCCGGATAGCGTTTGCCAGTCGGAAGATTTCCTGCAAGTGTTTGCTGGCAACCGCTTGGCAAATGGCATGGAAAGCTACGCCATGTGTTATGGCGGTCATCAGTTTGGTAATTGGGCGGGGCAATTGGGTGATGGGCGGGCGATTAATTTAGGCGAACTGCAAAACCAACGCGGCGAACATTGGGCCTTGCAATTAAAAGGCGCGGGACCTACGCCCTATTCGCGTCGTGCCGACGGCTTAGCGGTGTTGCGCTCCTCCATCCGCGAATTTTTATGCAGCGAAGCCATGCACCACTTGGGCGTACCAACCACCCGCGCGTTGTCAGTCATCAACACGGGTGAAAAAGTCCTGCGGGATATGTTCTACGATGGCAATCCCAAACTGGAACCCGGCGCGGTAGTCTGCCGGGTTGCGCCGTCTTTTACCCGCTTTGGTAATTTTGAGTTATTCAGTTCGCGTGGCGAAATTAACGTGTTAAAGCAACTGCTAGATTTCACCATCCGCACCGATTTTCCGCACTTGGGCGAACCCTCCACCGCCACCTATCTAGCGTGGTTTAGCGAAGTATGCCAACGCACCGCCACCATGATTGTGCATTGGCAGCGGGTCGGTTTTGTCCACGGCGTAATGAACACCGACAATATGTCGATTTTGGGATTAACCATCGACTACGGCCCTTACGGCTGGCTGGAAAATTTCGATTTGAATTGGACACCCAACACCACCGATGCTGGCGGACGCCGTTACCGTTACGGCAACCAACCGTCCATTGCCTATTGGAATTTGGCGCAACTGGCGAATGCCATTTTCCCGTTAATCGACGAAGTAGAGCCTTTGCAGCAAGCGCTAAAAACCTACAAAGACCATTTTGAAAGCGGCTGGCAAGCGATGATGGCTAATAAATTGGGCTTAAAAGCTTTTGCAACTGCAACCGATAATGACTTATGCACCGAATTACTCAGCATTTTGCAAATGGCAGAAACCGATATGCCGATTTTTTATCGGCAACTGGCAAAGCTGCCATTAGACCTCGGCTTAACCGACGACGCGCTAATCGCCCCACTGGCAAATGCTTTTTATCTGCCAGAAACGCTAAGCGCCGATTATCAAACCCGTTTAGCCGCATGGTTGCGCGTTTATATCCAGCGACTACAAACCGACGCCCAGCCCGAAGCCAGCCGCCGCCAGCAAATGGATGCCGTCAACCCAAAATATGTGTTGCGAAATTATCTGGCGCAACAAGCCATCGACCTGGCTGAACAAGGCGACAATACGATGGTTTTGGATTTATTAGAACTGCTGCGCCACCCATACGATGAGCAGCCAGACAAACAAAGCTACGCAGAAAAACGCCCGGATTGGGCAAGGCATAAAGCAGGATGCTCGATGTTGTCTTGTAGTTCTTGATTGCGGTAATTGTAGGATGTGCCGACGACAGTCCGTAGGGTGTATAAGCGAAGCGCCATACACCGCATCGAAATTGCCAATCACTGCAAACGGATTACCGCTCCCCGTTATTTATTCCTGCCATAAATTGACCCTACATGGCGTGTTGTCTATTCACAATTCGGTGTATGGCGCTTCGCTTATACACCCTACCTTGCTGGGCTGCACAAAAAAGCAAAAACAAAGCTGTTGTTTGATTCGCCTGAAGTGTAATCTAGCTTTTTTAGGTCATTCTAAATGTTGCTAAGAAAATGAAAACAAATGAGTTTTAATATTTTAAAAATTTATAGGTAAACTTTTGACGTTTTTTACGTCAATTAGGATGTCTACTCAACGTTAGACTTTTATGGCAAAACTCAGCAACCAAGCAATTGAGCAGCACTACTTCGAGCAGTTCCAGAAGCATTACCCACTGCCATCTGGCGTCGTTGAGTTCAAGGACAAGCCTGATGTGCTTATTCGGGGGCCACTTAAAGTAGGGGTTGAAATTGCCAACCTGTACATATCGAATGGTTCAGATCCTGCCAGCGAGCAAGTTCAGCGACCTCGCCGTAAACAAGTCATTGAGCAAGCACAGGCTTTGCATCAGGCGAATGGTGGAAAACGAATCGAACTGACAGTTGATTTTCAACCTCAAAACCCAATAACCAAGATTGGCCCTGTAGCAAAAGCCATTGCTGCACTTGCGATGCAGGTTGAGAACAAGCCATCTTCACAACTGAGTCCCATCCTCTTTAAGCACATACCAGAACTACGCTTCGTTTACTGCAACTCGGACGAGTACCCTGATGCCCTATGGCGCTCCTCGCAGACTTCCTCTGTCCCGTTCCTTTCAGTTGAGCGCATCCGAGAGATCGTTGCCGAAAAGACGCATAAGCTAACCAACTACGAAAAATGCGATGCTTATTGGCTCTTGCTCGTCGTCGACTTTAGGGATCCCGCGCAAGATCAGGAACTGAAGTGGCCAATCGGGGAACAACCACTAGGCTCACCTTATGAGCGCGTACTAATATACAAGCCGCAATTTGGCCAAGTTCTGAAGGTGCCACAATGAACTGCTATCGCTTATTGTTCGCCCCCGGCCTATCACCTATTCCCACCCTACGCAAAAAATCACCCAAAACTGTCGCCGAAACCGCCAAACCCCAAGCCGGGTAGGGTGGGCAACGCTTTTCTGCCCACCACTGTATCGGCATATGATGGTGGGCAAACGATAAAGCTGTTTGCCCACCCTACATAAAAAACCACCCAAATTGCCTTCCGAAACCACCAAACCCCAAACTAAAAAACTCCAAACCTGACCCGTAGGCCCGTAGGGTGTATAAGCGAAGCGTCATACACCGCATCGGGATTGCAATCACTGCAAACGAATTTACCGCTCCCCGTTATTCATTCCTGTCATGAATTGACCCTACATGGCGTGTTGTCTATTCACAATTCGGTGTATGGCGCTTCGCTTATACACCCTACCTTGCTTCACCCAACTCGAAAATAAACCCACACCGATTTGACTATTCCCCCTCAACTGGGTTTATTAGCTAGCCCAACTAGCCATTAACCTGCACACCATGACTATCCGCAGTAAACAACTGATCGCCCTCACCTTGCCTGTTGCGTTGTCGGCTATGCTTGATAACGCTTACCGTGTTATCGACCAACACGCGGTGCAATGGTTGGGCGTGGAGGCGCAAGCTGCTATTGCGGCTTGTACTTTTATATTGATTGCCTATTACGCCGCTTATGCCATCATTTCCGCTGGTAGTATTTCCCTGATTGCCAAAGCCGTGGGCGGCAACCGCGAACAAGAGCAACAACAATTGATTGGCAATGCCTTAACCGGGGCGCTGTTGCTGGGGGCGATGGTTTTAACGTTAAGCTATTTATTTGCTCCGGCGCTGACGCAATTGCTGGGTTTAGGGGAAAACGTCGCCAAACAAGCGACGGCTTTTTTACATTGGCACGCGGTGTATTGCTTGCCGCAAGCCATCATGCCCACGGTCAACGCCATTTTTATTGCTTATGGACGAACCCGCACGGTGCTATTGCTGCAAGTGATCGCCACGGTTTTAAATATCGTCTTAAACCCAATTTGCATTTATCAACTGGATTACGGCATCGGCGGCTCAGCGATGGCGACCGGACTTAGCCAAGCGGTAGCTTTATTTATCGGCTTACTGTTACTAAACCGCAGCCACCCATTTCGCGCCCGGAATTTTCTGCTTAACCGCACGGTATTAAAAATCGCCAAGATTGGTTTGCCGATGTGCTGGGGGACGTTAATGTTCGCCAGTGTTTACGCCGCCATGTTGCATTGGGTGATTTCTCCGTTAGGTGCGCCAGTGAATGCCGCTTTGGGCATTGGTTTCTCAGCCTTGGAAGGTTTTACTTGGCCGGTGTTTTGGGGATTTTCTATGGGTATTGCCAGTATTGTCGGGCGCAGCTTAGGTGCAGGCAAAGTCCCCGAAGCCATCCAAGCCATCAAATTGGCGTTTAAGTTGCTGACGGTTTTGGGTTTGGTGATAACGGCTATTTTCTTTTTTGGCGCCAATCTGCTGTGCGGTTTTTTTACCCAAGACCCGCTGGTATTAGCCGAAGCGGTGCGTTACGCGCAAATTTTGGCGTTCTCGCAATTATTCATTGCTTATGAAGCCTTGGCAGAAGGTGTGCTGAGCGGTGCGGGCAAAACCAAATCCATCCTGTTGTGGTCTGCGCCCGTTAATTTTTTGCGGATTCCATTTAGCTGGTTGTTTGCCATTTATTTTGGTTACGGCGCAGCGGCGGTTTGGTGGGTGATTGGCATATCAACGCTATTTAAAGCCTTGGGGAAATGGTTTGCTGTGGGGACGGGGAAATGGAAAGTTGAGGTTGGTTAAGCGTAATTTGTCCACGAAAAACACGAAAAGACACGAACAACAAAGGATCGACAGGATTGCATATGGGTAGGTCGGGTTAGCGATAGCGTAACCCGACATTTTGAATGCTGAGTGCGTCGGGTTACGCTATCACTAACCCGACCTACGTTTCTAGCATCCAATACGATGTAGCTTCGGAACGAGCACAACATTCAATTAGCCACTAAATTATCCAGCTTAGCGGCAATCAATTTACCCACCGACAACTGCGGCAACGATGGCTCTTGTTGCTCGCGTTTTTCCCGTTCGCCAATCGCTTGCTGGGCTTGTTGTAAGGCTTTGATGATTGACGGCTGCTGCGCTAAGGCATCTTTAAACAAGGCTTCGCCAAAATAAGTGAATTCAGATTCGCTGCCGCAACCGAATGAGGTTTTATCGGCTGCCGACGCAGTGGCAACCACGGTGGTATCGTTGGCTAATTCATTGATATAGCCACCTGAATAACAGGAAGAAACCAGCAACACCCGCCATTTTATGCCCGCCGCATCCAGCATTTCGTGTAAGGATTTGGGGGTAATGTCGTTTAAGGCCAACGGCCAAAAACTGACTTTTAATTGATGCTGCTTTGAGCCGTGGCTGGTTAAGTACAACATCAACACATCATTGTCTTTATCCATCAGGCCGCCAAGGTGTTTTAAACTGGCGGCAAGATTGGTCGCAGTTGCCAACGGAATGGTGTCGCGGGTTTTTAAATGGTTGATGAGATTCAGCGAATGCCCGGCAGTAGCAAATTGCTTATCCACTAAAGTCTTGGCGAAGTTGACTTCTTTGGAAAACACATCTTCCGTGGCATACCCCGCAAAGCCGACAAAAAACCACTCGGCTTTGCTTGGCTGCTGGGCTTGTAATGCCGCCAAGGTTTTCGCCAATAACGATGGCTGCTGGTACATCAATTGTTCGGCATCCATGTTGCGGTATTCCAACCACGGATCGGCTTCCGCTTGTTCTTCAGATTCATCACTATTCCAGAATTTTTGGTAATCGCCGAAATAGGCAAATTCCGCCGAAGCCGCTGCCAAAGTGACTAAGACAAAAACTGCGGTTAAAAACTTTTTGCGGTTTGCCGCTATATAAATGCTGCGCCCCAAAACCACTATGCTATAAAAACTGATGATCCCCGCCCACCAAACATAATTTGAATCCGGTAAGTCTTTGCCGCGCTCCAGATAATAATCCCAATGGATTAGCCCTTGTAATAACGGCGACACCGCTAAAGCCAGCACCGATAAGGTCAAAAATAAGCTGGCTTTTTTCCACAGCTTGGCAATGACATAAGCTTGCAGTAAAAACGCCAATTGCCCTAAAGCATAAGTCGGCAGTGCGTAGCTATCAAAAACCGGATCAGGCAATGCCAATAAGCAATCTAAGCCATTCGCCAACAGAAAATCCAATAATATCAGGGCTACCAATTGATCGCTATTGATGACAAATTGGCTGGTAGTAACAGGTAAAAAACAGCACACACGCAAACCCATTTGCAGGTTTTTTAGGCAATCGCTTAAGAGTTTTTTCATGGGGATTATTTTGATAAGTAGATAAGCCAATGATTAATAGCTGTTTTAATAAACTGAGAATAAATATAGCTAACATACCCTCTTTAGACTACATTTAAAAAAGCATTAGTGCTTCAATGCCTGCAAAAATCGTAGGGAAGTAATGATAATTTCTCTATAGATTTGGGTATGATAAAACATGGTTTTCAAGACTGTTTTTTTTGACGCATTTTATGCCGCGTTTCAGTGGTACGATACGAAGCCGAATATTTTTCTGCCAATTCATTCCAATTGAATACGGGACTAAACAATTAATAATTGTATTTCAACACTGTAATTTAAAACGAGGGCAGCTATTATGAAAATAAATTCCGAAACCTTTGATATGCGTCCTGATGTAAATATTCCTGTTCAGGATATGATTACAGGGAAAAAAATTCATGATCTGTTTTTGGAAACATGTAAAAACCAGCCCTCATCCATTGCCATACGCGATTCATTAAGCGTACTGAGTTATCAAGAAGTCGATGCTTTAAGCAAGGCGCTTGCCAGTCATTTACTGTCAAAACCAAGTAGCAGAAACAGGATCATTGCCCTATACGGCAAACGATCAGCCTCATTAGTTATTTCAATCTTATCGTGCAGTCGGGCTAATTTTACATTTGTGGTGATTGATTCCGCTTATCCCGATGAAAAAATCAAACAGTTAACCGATCTAATTGATCCTGCTTTTATCATAGGAATTGACACCGAAGAAAAGGAACTGAAGCGGTTATTTACAACTTATAACAGCACCGACATTCTTGCCGTCAGCATGGATAAGCTGCATGAGCTTGCTAACAACAGTGAAGAAATCATTCCAGAAGGTAGCGACAACAACGTTGCTTATTTGCTATTTACCTCTGGCACGACTGGCAAACCAAAATGTATCAAGACGGGTCATTCGCCTTTGGTACATTTTGTCGATTTCTATAAAAACACATTTAAACCTAAATCTGGCGACAGATTTTCGATGATTTCAGGCTTAAGCCACGACCCTATTTTAAGGGATATTTTTGTACCGCTATCGATAGGTGGCGAAATTAATATCCCTGAACATGACATCATCGCTAACGGGATAAAGCTGTTTAACTGGTTTTTTAGCTCTAAAATTAACTTTACCCATTTAACGCCACAAATGATTAGGCTGTTGTGTGCAGGCGCAGAAGGCCATAAATCACTGCCTGAGCTGCGTATGGTATTTTCTGGCGGCGATGTCCTGCGGGCTTTACATGTCAACGAACTCAGACAGGTTGCGCCCAAAGTATCAATGGTCAATTTTTACGGCACAACGGAAACACCGCAAGCGATGGCTTATCATGTTATTGATAAGGCGGAAGATTTAAGCGAAATCCCCATAGGGCGAGGCATAGCCGATGTGCAGATTCTGGTTCTTAAAGAAGATTTCAGCCTATCCGATATAAAAGCATCCGGTGAGATATGTATCAGGACGAAATACTTGTCATTAGGTTATTTGAATGACGAAATGCTGACTTCAAGCTGTTTTGTCAAATCGCCCTTCAGCGACGACAGCAGCGATTTATTATACCGGACAGGTGACTATGGCTATTATCGCGACGATGGCGCGGTGGTTATCAAAGGACGGATTGACGATCAAGTCAAGATTAGGGGATTTAGAATTGAGCTGGGCGAAGTGGTTAAAGCGATTCAGAATGAATCCCTCATTAAAAATGTAGCGGTACTGCCGCAAAGCCTGCCGAACGGCGAAAATATCTTGGTTGCCTACGTTATTGTTAATGGTGGCGAACAAGACACCACCACAGCCCAATTAAAATCAAATCTTGCCCAAAAACTGCCAGCCTATATGGTGCCATCAAGATTTATCTATCTTGATGACTTACCGTTACTACCAAACGGCAAGCTGGATCGTAGCCGACTGATCCAACTCGGCAACAATCAGGGCGACAGTGAAGACAGCGATGAATTGTCCGATGACAGTGATGAAGCAAATGGTTTGATACCAGAATTCAAGAGACTGCTTTCTTTAGCAAAAATAGATCCTAAACAATCATTTATTCAGCTTGGTGGCGATTCCCTGTCATTTATTGAAGCCTCTATCGTCATAGAGAAAAAATTGGGGTATTTGCCAGACAACTGGGAAGACACGCCGATTGGGGATTTGGTTAAGCACAATAAAAAAACCAGCAAACTTTTTTTACACAAAATTTACTCGACTGTTTTAGTCCGCGCCATTTCAATCATTCTTGTGGTGCTAGACCATTTTAAACTGCTGTCAATTAGCGGATCGACTGATGCTCTGTTTATGGTGGCTGGGTGCAGTTTTGGAACGTATCAACTTACTTCCATTTGTCAAAAAAACACCGTCAAACCTATCGTCAACACCATCGTCAAAATTTTTATACCGGTGTTTTTATATATTTTACTGTTGCAGCAAGTGTTTTCGGAATTTCATTGGGAAAGCGCGTTGCTTATCAGTAACTTCATTTCCCCCTATTTTGATCATGCGCTAACTTACTGGTTTATCGAGATTCTTGTTCAAATATATATCATTCTGATAGCTTTATTTTTGATCAAACCAGTCCGAACCTTCGCCCTAAATAAACCCTATATTTTTGGATTCACTGCCTTAATTGTTTCTATTGTTTTAGGCGGTGTTATCGATCATTTTTGGGATACCAACGATTTGTACCATAGAGTGCCGCACATGAAACTATGGCTGTTCTTTCTGGGATTAACGATGGTTTGTGCGGAGAGTTATCAAAAAAAATTACCGTTAATCGCCTTAGCTATAAGCATGTGGGCAATAGGCTATTTTAATATTTTCGCCCTTGTGGCAATGGTTTTTGTGCTTTTTATCAAACGAGTCAGTTTGCCGAACATTTTGGCTTACTGTACAAACATGATTGCAGCTTCTTCGCTGTTTATTTACCTGACACATTTTCAATTCCATTCCCTAGCTAAACATGCCCTTGGTCATGTCAGTAACGAAATCGGGGCAATAGCTGCCATCGTTGGCGGGTGTTTAATATGGAAAAGCTGGGGATGGTTCACCAGTTTCGCGCTAAAACAAGCCCGCAGGTTGAGGTGAAGTAGTCACGGTAACAATCCCGTCTAAGTAAAGTGTCTATCGTTTTGCTTTGGCGGCATACCCAACTTACGATACCTTGTAACGACCTATAGCCTTTCGACCCCAGATAAAGGTAAGCCCATGAGCCAACAACTAAAAACAATCTTGGTAAAAACCCTGCAACCTGTCGCTGCATTAACCAACAAACTAGGCGCACTCCAACGCCTCTGGGCAAGCGCCCGTCTCAACAGCGCATTAAATGGCTCGGTGCATCCGTCGGTTGTGGTGCTGAACATGCCGGAATTGCACGGCACTAAGCAAATCCGTTTAGGGAAAAATCTGTATCTGTACCGCGATTTGTATCTGGAAACCCAAGATGCAGGCACGATTAGCATCGGTGATGAGGTAGTGTTATCACGTGGGGTGCATTTGGTGGCGTTTGCGTCGATTGTCTTGGAAGACGGAGTGATGATTGGCGAATATTCCAGCCTGCGCGATGCCAATCACCGCATTGTCGGCGAAGGCTCTATGCGCCATAGCGGACACGAGGGCAAACCTATCCATATCGGCAAAAATGCTTGGATAGGTCGTGGCGTGACCATTTTGGGCGGTGTGACTATCGGTGAAAATGCCGTAGTTGGCGCGAATGCGGTAGTTACAAAAGATATTCCAGCGGGTGCTGTTGCGGTCGGCATTCCTGCTCAAGTCATTAAAACTTAAACGCATGCTTTCATATATCGCTTATCTGCCGGGTTTATTGGCCTATTACGTCGCACAAAATTATTCAGTTCAGAAAGCTTTCATCTGGGTTTATATTCCAACAGTGTTGCTTTTGCCGGATTATTACCGCGCGATTACCCCAGGCTTGCCTGATCCTACTTTTAACCAAAGTGCTTCCGTGGCTTTGTTCGCCGTATTCGTTATGAAGGGATCACCGGGTTATCGTTTTAGTTATACCGATCTAATCGTTGGCGGATTTGCAATTGCGGTATCAATCTCCGAATTTCTTGCTTCCGGTTATTCTGATGCCCAGAATTTGGCTTTTTTTGAACTGACCTCCGTTTATTTTCCCTATATTTTCGCCAAAAGCCTGATCGAACCGTTTAATTTACGCTATGACTTTGCCAAATGCGTGGTGCTCTGCTTGTCATTTGTGTTTTTTATGAATTTATTTGAAAACAAATTCGGCTATAACTTATGGCAAGCCTATTTGGGTATGTTCTTCCCGGGACAAGGCGAAGGTTGGGTAACAACATTCCGATTCGGCCTGGCAAGAGCGGCAGGGCCTTATGGGCATTGCTTGGTCGATGGCATTGTCATGGCGGTGGGCTATCGCTTACAACGTTGGCTGCAATGGTCGGACGCATGGCCAAAAAAAATCAAGCAACTAGCTTGGATTCCCTGGTTTACGCCAGCGCAGATTTTTACTTTGTTTATCCTGGGCGGCGTGTTGGGCACTTTTGGCAAAGGCCAATGGTTAGCGGGGATTGTCGGGGCGGGCATCGTTATTATAGGGCGATCCAAACAACGTGTTTTAGCCATGACCTGCGTCATTGCCTTCATGTTATTTGTCGGCGTGCCGCTGCTGCTTGCCTTTTTAAACTACGCTTCTGTAGGCCGTGCCAACGCGAAGGACGATAATCAGGAAACTGCCGCCTACCGATATGAATTGGTCACAGAATACATGGATGAAGCCAACGAACATTTATGGTTCGGTTGGGGCTTGATGAAATGGCCGGAAATTCCAGGCTTTGAATCGATAGACAATAATTTTCTGCTGTACTATTTAAACCACGGCGTTATTGCCGTCGGTTTATTGCTAACCATCTTTTTTGGCATGATGGGGCGCTTGCTGGTGCATGGCATGACCCGCCCAATGCCCGACCCAAGGGGGAGTTCATTAGCGTTTACCCTTGCAGCAACTTACCTGATGTATTTTATCGCTGTCTGTACAGTTGGGATGCTATACCAAAGTTGCACGCTATTTTTCATCATTACTGGCTTATCCGATGCTTACTTGCGGTTAAGCAAATGGGATGGTTATCAAGGCACCACCAAAGCCACCATTGCACCGGATACCCGCAAATATAAATTTAAAAAAGTGCTGTAAGGGCGACAGAATTTGTTTTCATAAAAGCGTAAAATCTTTGTCGCTAGTAGTTTCTTATATTAATAAAAATAAGTCCACCCATAGCCTTGGAGAACACCATGGAAAATAGCCCAGCCTTTCCGTTAGATTATCTCAACAAAATTGTCTCCGTTGAGCAATTGACCAAAATCGCCGAAGACAACGCCGAAAAATACCAAACCGCGTCGCCGTTCCCACACATTATTTTTGATGATTTTTTCCCGAAAGAATTTATCGCCAAAGTTTCTGAAGAATTTCCTGAAGCTACCGCCGAAACTTGGCAGCGTTTTGATGGCAAAGCCGAGAAAAAACTCGCTTCTAAAGGTGATGCCGACATTGGCCCGTATGTGCGGGCATTAATCAGCATTATGAATTCCGGGATGTTTATTGAGTTTATCGAAAAACTCACAGGAATCAGCGGCTTGTTGCCAGACCCGCATTTAACAGGCGGCGGTATGCACCAAATCATGCCGGGCGGCAAATTGTCTTTGCATATTGATTTTAATAAATATCAACGCAAAAACTTAGAGCGCCGCCTTAACATTCTGGTGTATCTAAATGAAAATTGGGAAGATTCTTATGGTGGCTATTTGGAATTATGGGATAAGGATGTCACCAACGCAGAAGTAAAAATCCTGCCGATTTTTAACCGCGTCGCCCTGTTCTCAACCACAGAAACCTCATGGCACGGACACCCAGACCCGCTGACTTGCCCAGAAAACCGCACCCGCCGCTCAGTCGCCTTGTATTACTACACCGTAGGCCGACCTGAAGAAGAGCAGGGCCCTGAACACACCACGGTTTTCAAAGAACGCCCTGGGGAAAAATTGTTCGGCTTAGAATTCGATAAGCAAAAAGCCAAGGATTTGCTGAAAGAGTTTATCCCGCCGATTTTATTGAAATGGCGTAAGCATTAAGGAATGCAATAAAACTTAATACTCTGATTTATATCTAAATACGGAGTAAAAAACATGTTTTTTACTCCGTATTCAAAGACTTTAAAGTATCTCTAATTTTACGCACCCAGCATTAGAAGCTCTAGCTTCGAGAATGGCTTCCAATTCTTTATTTACAAGCTGCAACCTTACTGCTTTTGAGTTTACATAGCCTTTTGGCAGTCGATCTAATCTTTAATACACCTTACTTCGCTACTGGCAGTAGTGGTAAAGAAGTCCCAACACAGCAGCAATAGCGCTAAAGGTTTGGGCGACTTCCTAAATAACTTATGCCAGTTTCAATTTAACAATTACCAAAATCCAGACTATTTTTATCGGTAATAATTGAACTTGGCCTATAGCACTCGGTCATAGCATTTGTCCGCCTTGTACGGCGTACAGTCAGTCGTAATTTCCCCCTTTATGATCGGCTGATTCCACTCAAGCCCCAGCGTTTTTCTCCAGGCGCTGGGGCTTTTCTTTGGGCTTTAATTAGCCAGATTCACAAATTAAAACCTTCGATAGCTTAAGTAAGCCAAACTTGATTTAGATCATAAAAAATTAAAAGATTTAACTCGATTAAAGACAGCAATCAGCCTAAGCTTTGGGCGATTCAAGCCATCAAAAACGCGCTTTAGGAGGGTTGTATGATCCATCACGCCACCATCGACGGCAACCAAGCCGCCGCCAGCATCGCCCACAAGCTCAACGAAGTCATCGCCATTTACCCGATCACGCCCGCCTCGCCGATGGGCGAATGGGCGGATGAATGGTCGGCGCGAGGGCGGCAGAACTTATGGGGAACGGTGCCGCAAGTCATCGAAATGCAAAGCGAGGCAGGTGCTGCGGGGGCGATTCATGGCGCGTTACAGGCCGGAACGCTGGCGACCACCTTCACTGCCTCACAAGGCTTATTGCTGATGCTGCCAAATATGTACAAAATCGCGGGCGAACTCACGCCCACGGTTTTCCACATCGCCGCCCGCTCTTTGGCCTGCCAAGCCTTGTCGATTTTTGGCGACCACAGTGATGTGATGTCGGCGCGGATGACGGGTTTTGCCATGCTTTGCTCCAATTCGCCGCAAGAAGTGCAAGATTTTGCCGTCATCGCGCAAACGGCTACTTTGGCGGGACGCATTCCCATCATGCACTTTTTTGATGGATTTCGTACTTCGCACGAAATCGCCAAAATTGTTTTGGTTGACGATGATGTGTTGACGGCGATGATCGACGACAACGCCTTGCACGCACACCGCCAGCGCGGCTTGTCGCCCGACCATCCAGTCTTGCGCGGCACGGCGCAAAATCCTGATGTCTATTTTCAGGCGCGGGAAGCGGTAAACAGTTACTACCAAGCCTTGCCGCAGCTTATCCAAGCCGCAATGGACAAATTCGCTGGTTTAACAGGCCGCCAATATCGATTGTTTGATTATGTGGGTGCGGCGGATGCCGAACAGGTAATTGTTTTGATGGGTTCAGGTGCGGAAGCAGCGCAGGAAACCGTGGAATATCTGAACCGTAACGGCGAGGCGGTGGGCTTGTTGAAAGTGCGATTGTTCCGCCCCTTTTCTTCCGATGCTTTGCTTGCGGCTTTGCCCGCCAGTTGCCGAAAAATCGCCGTTTTAGACCGCACCAAAGAACCCGGCGCAGATGGTGAGCCACTCTATAAAGATGTCGTCACCGCCATCGCGCAAAATTCCGGCAAATTCTCCGGCTTCCCGACCATCATCGGCGGACGCTACGGCTTGTCATCCAAAGAATTTACGCCCGGCATGATTAATGCGATTTTTGACGAGTTACTGCAAACCCAACCGAAAAACCAGTTCACCATCGGCATCCGCGATGATGTCACCCACACCAGTTTGAGCTGGGATGACAGCTACCGCACCGATGCCCAAAAAGATGCTTTCCAAGCCATGTTTTACGGTTTGGGCAGTGACGGCACGGTAGGCGCGAACAAAAACACCATCAAAATCATCGGCGAAGAAACCGAACTCTTCGCGCAAGGCTATTTTGTCTACGATTCGAAAAAATCCGGCGCGGTCACCGTGTCGCATTTACGGTTTGGTGCCAAACCTATCCGCTCCACCTATTTGATCGCCGACAACGACGCGCAATTCATCGGCTGCCATCAACCGATTTTCTTGGAACGTTACGATATGCTGAAAAATGCGGCGGACAACGCCGTGTTTTTACTGAACACCCCGCAAGCGGTTGATAGCGTTTGGGAATCGTTACCTGTGCGGATGCAAATGCAAATCCGCACCAAAAAAATCCGCTTTTATGTGATTGATGGTTATCAAGTTGCAAGCTTGTGCGGCATGGGCAAGCACATCAACACCATCATGCAGACCTGCTTTTTCGCCATTTCCGGCGTGTTGCCCAAGGATGACGCGATCGCCGCGATCAAACATGCGGTGGAAAAAACCTATGGAAAAAAAGGCCAGCGGATTGTTGAGTTGAATTTCAAAGCGATAGATGAAACCTTAGCCAATTTGCATCCGGTTAATTTGCCCTCTCCAGAGGGAGAGGGTTGGGTGAGGGGAAATAAAAATAAGGAAGGGAGTTTGTTTATATCCCCTCATCCCAACCTTCTCCCTCAGGGAGAAGGAGCCGTTCTCGTTAAATCTGCAATATTTGCCACCGCCCCCGACTTCGTACAAAAAGTCACCGCCAACATCATTGCCGGACACGGCGACCTATTACCCGTCAGCGCCATGCCCATAGACGGTACTTTCCCCACAGGTACGGCGCAATATGAAAAACGCAACTTGGCCTTGCAAATCCCCGTTTGGGAAACTGATTTATGCACGCAATGCGGCAAATGCGTGATGGTTTGCCCGCATGGCGTAATTCGCAGCAAAATCTACGAAACCGAATTATTGGCTAACGCGCCAGACACGTACAAACACGCGGCGATGTTAGGCAAAGATTTTCCCGCAGGACTGGCGATGACTTACCAAGTCGCGCCGGAGGACTGCACGGGCTGTACGCTGTGCGTGGACATCTGCCCGATCCGCGACAAATCCAACGTCAGCCGCAAAGCGCTGAACATGCAGCCGCAACCTGCCTTGCGCGAAGCCGAAAAGACCAATTGGGAGTTTTTTTTGGATATTCCCGAATACGACCGCCGCTTGCTGAAAACCAACACCATTAAAGGTTCGATGGTCTTGCAGCCCTTGTTTGAATTTTCTGGCGCGTGTGTCGGTTGTGGCGAAACGCCGTATTTAAAATTGGCCTCGCAATTATTCGGCGACCGCATGGTCATCGCCAACGCCACAGGTTGTTCCTCCATTTACGGCGGCAATTTGCCGACCACACCGTGGACTAAAAACGCCGATGGACGCGGCCCGGCTTGGAACAATTCGTTGTTTGAAGATAATGCCGAATTTGGTTTAGGCATCCGCGTCGCCATCGACAAAAAAACCGCTTATGCGCAAGAATTGTTGGAAGCCTTACGCGAACCCTTAGGTGCAGAGTTGGTGACGGCGATTTTGGAAGCCGACCAATCCGACGAAGCAGGCATTTACGAACAACGCCAACGGGTCGCCGAGTTGAAACAACGCTTGGCAACGATGACCGACAGCAAAGCCAAAACTTTATTGGAACTCGCCGACAATCTCTGCAAAAAAAGCGTCTGGATCATCGGCGGCGACGGTTGGGCGTATGACATTGGCTTCGGCGGACTCGACCATGTGTTGGCGAGCGGGCGTAATGTCAATATCTTGGTGCTGGACACCGAAGTCTATTCCAACACCGGCGGGCAAACCTCCAAATCCACACCGTTGGGCGCGGTGGCGAAATTCTCCGCTGGCGGCAAAGCCACGGCGAAAAAAGACTTGGCCTTATTGGCGATGGATTACCCCAACGTCTACGTCGCCCATGTCGCCTACGCAGGCAAAGACACACAAACCCTAAGCGCATTCTTGGAAGCCGAAGCCCACGACGGCCCGTCCATCATCATCGCCTACGCACCGTGCATCGCGCATGGCGTGGATTTGTCCAACAACCACCGCCAACAAAATCTAGCCGTAAAAAGCGGGCATTGGCCTTTGTTCCGCTTCGACCCCAGCAAAATCCCGCAAGGCAAAAACCCCATGCACTTGGATTCCGCCGAACCGTCCATCCCCTACCGCGAATTTGTCATGAGCGAAACCCGTTTCAGTATGTTATGGCAAACCCACCCGGACGCGGCGGAAGCGTTTTTGGCGCAGGCGCAAAAAGACGTGCAGCACCGTTATCATTATTACAAGCAATTGTCTGAATTGGATTGGACGGAGAATACTTCGGTGTCGGCGGTGAAGGCGCAATTAAAATTGGAGACAAGCAATGGTTGATATAGACATAGTTCGGCTCGTTCCCAAGCTCCGGCTTACCCTCTGGGGCATAAATGGGAATGCAGTCCAGGAAGCTCTAGCTTCCCCGTTATTCTCGAAGCTAGAGCTTCTAAGACTTGGGTTACCATTTATGCCCCAGAGGGTAAGCCAGAGCTTGGTAACCAGCGAATAATTGTAGGATGGGCTGAACGAAGGGAAGCCCATCACCGCGACGACATATGATGGGCTTCGTTCCTCAGCCCATCCTACATTTTGGAGACCATCATGGTTGATTTAACAACAAATTATCTAGGCTTAAATCTAAAAAACCCGCTAGTCCCCTCCGCTTCCCCTCTCAGCAAAGACCTCAGCAGCGCGTTACGGGTGGAAGATGCAGGCGCGTCCGCTATCGTCATGTATTCGCTGTTCGAAGAAAAAATCGAAAACGAAACCCAGCACATGACGCGTTTTTTTTTCCAGCAAGCGATAGGCCACGGCGAAGCGGATTCCTTCCATCCTGCGGTGGACAATCCAAAAACCTACCAAAACCAGTATCTTGAGCATCTAACCCAACTGAAAACCCGTCTGGCAATTCCCATTATCGCCAGCCTGAACGGCACGTCCACCAGCGGTTGGTTGGATTACGGCCTCGCCATGCAAGACGCGGGCGCGGATGCTTTGGAACTGAACATCTACCATCTCGCCGCCGACCTTAACGAAGACAGCGCGGCGGTGGAAAACCGTTATCTGCACATTTTGCAGGAACTCAAAAGCCATATCCGCTTGCCGATTGCGCTGAAACTGTCCTCACAATTCAGCTCACCCATCCATTTCGCCAAACGCCTAGAACAAGCCGGAGCCGACGGTATCGTGTTGTTCAATCGCTTTTACCAGCCCGATATTGATCTGGAAACCCTGCAAGTCGTGCCGAAACTGGAACTGTCTACCCCCGCCGAAGCGTTGTTACGCATACGCTGGACGGCGTTAATGTACGGGCGCGTCAAGCTGTCGCTGGCAGTCACAGGCGGCTTCCAGCAAACGCCAGAAATCGTCAAAGCCTTGCTGGCAGGCGCGGACATTGTGCAATTGTGCAGCGTTTTATTAATGCAAGGCCCGGAACGTTTACGCGACTTGCTAACGGAATTGGAAAACTGGCTGGTCGAGCATGAATACGAATCCATTCAGCAACTTAAAGGCAGCGTCAGCCAACAACACGCGATTGACCCCAGTGCCTACGAACGAGCGAATTATGTGCAGGTGTTGGATAACTATTCTTGTCCGGCGGGGGTGTTGCGGTAATATTGTTAGCCTGAATTTTTCTGGACATTAACATGCCGCGTCTTTTTGTGATTACTTTTGCCGTTACGGGCATTTATCTGGTGCTTTGCTTAGGTTTATACCTCGCCCAGCGATCTTTAATTTACCATCCAACACCCAGTACTAGTGCTGAAGCGGCGGCTGGAAAACTCAAGTTGGCGGTCACAGGCGCTGAGTTAGCCATTACCGCACATCAGCAAAAAAGCGAAAATGCCCTGATTTATTTCGGTGGCAATATGGAAGATGTGGCTTGGAGCTTGCCTTTGTTTACAAAGATGTTTCCAGACTATGCCATTTATCTGCCGCATTATCGGGGTTATAGCGATAGCACTGGCGAGCCTAGCGAGTCTGCTTTGCATGATGATGCGCTAGCCTTGTTTGATAAGTTGGTTTACCCGCAGCATTCGCATGTTGTAGTAGTCGGGCGGAGCTTGGGTTCGGGAGTTGCCGCCCGATTAGCCAGCCAACGCCCCATCGCTAAGCTTGTCCTGATTACGCCGTTTGACAGCATCCTCAATGTGGCGCAAGGCAAGTTTCCGCTGTTTCCGATCAACTGGCTGTTGATGGATAAATTTGAATCGTGGCGATACGCCCCGCAAATCACCGCCCCGACTTTAGTGGTCGCTGCTTCACACGACCAAGTCATCCCGTATGCCAACACCGAACAGCTTTATAAAAGCTTTAGCAAAAATGTGGCGACGCTAACAGTCATTTCTAATACAAACCATGATGACATTATGGAAGAACCGTCTTATTTGGAATGGTTAAAAATTCAATAGAAATAAAACGCTTTAGCTTTAAATTAGTACTGAAATTTAGTACTATTGGGCTATAAAGCGCAAACACAAAAAAACATTAGAAGCCATTTTTGCTCACCCAGTTAGCGGCAATATCCAATGGCGCGATATTGAAGCATTATTGGCAGAACTGGGTGCGGAGATTAGTGAGCGTGAAGGGTCTCGGATTGCGGTTGTCCTGTTTGGCGAAGTACGGGTATTCCATCGCCCACATCCGTCGCCAAATACCGACAAGGGCGCAGTTGCTTCAATCCGCAAGTGGCTAAATGACAACGAGGTAAATCCATGATTAACGTAATGAAAATTCAAGATCATAAAGCAATTATTACTTATGACCCCGATATTGCCCTGTTCAGAGGAGAATTTATTGACCTGAACGGTAGTGCGGATTTTTATGCCGCCGATGTGGAAGGGCTTAAGCACGAAGGCGAGCTATCACTCAAAGTATTTTTGGATGTGTGCCGCGAAAAAGGCATAGAGCCACGCAAAGCTTTTTCCGGTAAATTTAATGTGCGTATTCCGGCAAATCTACACGCTGATGTTGTTAGTGCAGCAACAGCACAAGGCAAAAGTTTGAACCAGTGGGTTGCTGAGGCATTGAGTCGTGAGGTGGGTGTTTAAAGCAAGTAAGAACGAAAAGTAATCCATGTAGGGACAAAAAATGTATATATCTTTTGAAAAAATAATAACTTTATTAGGCAATTTGATTAGCATAATTACATTTATAGTTGCTTTGCTAAATTGGTTTGGGACTTCAATAGAACTTGATTCAACAATACCAAACAAAAGAGTTGCAACAGCAATCCTAATTGGGTTTATCTTCTTTTCTTCCTACGGTTCAGCAAAAATCATTTATAACCAAGCGCAGCAAAACGAAAGTATTTTATTAGTATGGTTTGTATCAACATTCGCTTATGTTTTAAGTTTTTTATATCTTATTGATAAATGCAAAGATGTCTTACAGTTGAATAGTATGCCTACTGGTAGTGGTAATTTCATTATCCTAGCTGTTGTTTTTAATGCGATTTTGTTCTTATTTCTATATACCTTTCCCAAGACATACCCAAATGGTTTTAATATCAAAACAATTTTCACTAGATATTTTCATGCTATAAGAGAATATTTGTTTTTTTTATCCCACACCGTTTCTTTATGTCTTCTATTTGCTTTTCTCTGAATCTTATGAATTAAGGCTTTGAGAATTAATAACTTAAAGGCACTAAGCAAATTTTTGAATATTCTCATTCTCCACAACACTTTGGTAATACGTCTCTTGGGTATTTAAAATATTTAAATTTAACGAAAATTTGGGCTTTATTATGATATTTACAATTCATTTTCCCGATGGAGACAAAACATTTTACCGTTTGGAGCGTTGTATTACTTGGATGCAATTTAAAAGTGCAATGGATAAAGAGGCTGATGCCATTATTTTGTGTAAAGAGATGTCGGAATCTTATAATCATATAGATAGGCGTTTGAGTTATTTCAAGAACTCAAACGCAATGGCCGATGCTCAGGTTGCAATATCAGCAATACTTGGCGTTGTAACGGGTGGGTTAATCCCTGTTGCACAAATGGCGATAGGTAAAGTCTTATCGTCATACAGTAGCAATAAAAAAAAGGATATATTGTCTACTTTTGAAGGCAAGTTAATTATTAGAAGCCAAGAAAAATATGGACTCGTAGCACAACTAAATGATGGAGAGTTACTAATATTTCGAAAATAGAAAGACATAAATCGATAAGATGGGCTAAATAGGATGTTCTCAGGCACGAAGCGCATCAATCGCGTAACAAACAACCGCGAACGATGCGCCTCCTCTCGTCGGTACATCCTACAAACTAATTAGCCACTATCAACAACTTACCAATCTTACAAAGCCATTTGCAATGACAACCCAAACACCTTACGGCGCAATGGGTCGCGAACAAGCCATTCTTAACTTAGTCGACCGCTTTTATTTTTACATGGATACCTTACCCGAAGTGGCAGGCATTCGCGCTATTCATCAGACCGATCTTTCCACCGCTAAAGAGAAATTGTTCAAGTTTCTGTCAGGCTGCTTAGGTGGCCCTAATTTGTTTATTGAAGAATTCGGTCATCTATGTTGCGTGCCCGCCACCTGCCGTTTGCGATTGGTGAATCTGAACGTGACCAATGGATGTTGTACATGAATAAGGCGATAGCCGATGTACCGATGGATGCCACACTGGAAACTAATCTCCGCAATGCCTTGCAACAATTGGCAACGCATATGATTAATCAATAACTTGGTAACCTCGCCAAATATCAACCCTCTCCTCGTACCATTTACGTATCTCCATATGTTTGATGTTCATGCGTATTCCTCAAGTAACTGGTAATATACCCACGTAAAATGTAAGTTTATTATTGGTTAGGATTTGTTTCAAACGGTCAGGTTTTCTGTTTTAGGCTTAACCGTTCGTCCTGAGCTTGTCGAAGGATGGGCGGTTAAGCCGTTCATGGTTCGACAAGCTCACCACGAACGGCTTAATCTTCAGAAAATTTACCATTACGCGATCTAGCCAAAATTTCTCCATAACAAAAATAAAAGGAGATCCAAATGACTACGCACAACTACATCCGCTGGTTCAACGAACTGACCATAGACGACATCCCTCTCGTCGGCGGCAAAAATGCCTCGCTGGGGGAAATGTATCAAGAACTCACGCCGCAGGGCATTTTAATCCCAAACGGTTTTGCGATTACTGCCGAAGCCTACCGTTATGTGCTGGACAAAGCCGATGCTTGGACGGGTTTGCATCAGGCCTTGGATGCCTTAAATCCTGACGATGTCAACGACCTTGCCAAACGCGCCTTGCAAGCCCGCGAGATTATCTACGCCGCGCCACTGCCAACCGATTTGGTCACGCAAATTCTCGCCGCCTATGCACAATTGCAACAACAATACGGTGAAGACTTAAGCGTTGCGGTGCGCAGTTCGGCGACTGCCGAGGATTTACCGACCGCCAGTTTTGCTGGCCAGCAAGACACTTATCTGAATATTCGCGGCGAACAAGCTTTGCTGGAAGCCTGCAAACGCTGTTTTGCCAGTTTGTTTACTGACCGCGCCATCCATTACCGCATCGACCAAGGTTTCGACCATTTCAAACTGGCCTTGTCTATCGGCATTATGAAGATGGTACGTTCGGATTTGGACGCCAGCGGCGTGATGTTTTCGCTGGATACCGAATCGGGTTTTAGCGATGTCGTTTTCATTACCGGAGCTTATGGCTTGGGCGAAAACGTCGTGCAAGGCGCGGTCGATCCCGATGAATTTTACGTCCACAAACCCACATTCCGTCAAGGCCACCGCGCCGTGTTGAAACGCACTTTGGGCGCGAAAAAAATCAAGATGGTCTACAGCGACGGGCGCACCTGCGAACCGACCCGCAATATCGTCACCTCGGAAGAAGAACGCGGACGGTTTTGTTTGGACGATGCCGATGTGCTGACGCTTGCCGATTACGCATTGAAAATCGAACAGCATTACAGCGACAAGGCCGGACACGCCAAACCGATGGATATGGAATGGGCGAAAGATGGCCTCGACGGCAAGTTGTACATCGTACAGGCGCGGCCTGAAACCGTGGTGTCACAATTAAGCGGTATGGTCTTGGAGCAATATGTGCTGAAAGGCCAAGGCAAAGCGATTGTCACGGGTCACGCGGTCGGCAGCAAAATCGCCACCGGAACGGCGCGGATTATCGAACATGTCGGGCAATTGGGTAGTTTCAAGGCAGGCGATGTGCTGATTGCCGATATGACCACGCCCGATTGGGAACCGGTGATGAAAATCGCCTCCGCCATCGTCACCAATCGCGGTGGACGGACTTGCCATGCGGCGATTATCTCCCGCGAACTTGGGGTTCCGGCGGTGATTGGTTGCGACAACGCCACGACCACGATTAAAGACGGCTCGGCTGTCACCGTGTCCTGTGCCGAAGGCGACAATGGCAAAGTCTACGAAGGCTTGTTGGCTTTTGACATCCAAACCACGGATTTGTCTGGTTTACAGCATCCCAACACCCACATTATGCTCAACATCGGCAACCCCGAACTGGCCTTTAAAACCAGCTTCTTACCGAATGATGGCGTGGGTTTGGCGCGGATGGAATTCATCATCACCGAATACATCAAGGCGCATCCGATGGCCTTACTGCATCCTGAACGAGTGCAAGATGCCGATGAGCGGGAACAATTGGCGCAACTGACCCGCAACCACGCCACCGCCGCCGAGTTTTTCATCCAAAAACTTTCCGAAGGCGTGAGCACGATTGCCGCCGCGTTTTATCCCAAACCCGTGGTGGTGCGAATGTCTGATTTTAAAACCAACGAATACGCCACGTTACTAGGCGGACGTTGGTTTGAGTTTGACGAAGAAAATCCGATGATCGGCTTCCGTGGCGCATCCCGCTACACCCATCAAGCTTATGCCGAAGGTTTTGCGCTGGAATGCGCGGCGATGAAACGGGTACGCGAAGACATGGGATTAAGCAACGTGATTTTGATGATCCCGTTCTGCCGCCGCGTTGACGAAGCGAAGCGCGTCTTGGCCTATATGGCGGAACTGGGTTTGGAGCGCGGCAAAAACGGCCTGCAAATTTATGTGATGTGCGAAATTCCGAACAATGTCATTTTGATTGATGAGTTTTCCAAACATTTCGACGGTTTTTCTATTGGTTCGAATGATTTGACGCAATTGACGCTAGGCGTAGACCGTGATTCTGCTATCGTCGCCGAAGATTTTGACGAGCGCGATGCGGGCGTGAAAATGATGATTAAAATGGCAGTGGAAGGCGCACACCGAAATCATCGCCATTGTGGCCTGTGCGGACAAGCACCTTCGGATTATCCTGAAATGGCGGAATATTTGGTGGAAATTGGGATTGATTCGATGAGTTTGAACCCTGATACGGTGCTGAAAACCACCCAATTAGTATTGGAAACTGAACTGAGGTTGACGCAGTAATTGAAAAACTCAAATAATACATTTCGTTTGAGTTTTATTTGAAATTAAATTTTAAATCAATTAGGGGGCGTGTATGTCTGAACAAATAGGCATTGTTTTAGTTCACGGAATCGGGGAGCAGAAACGCTTTGAGCATTTATCTACCGAAGTATTAGAAATTATCCGATCATTAAAGACTGATAAAAATATAGATCAGGTTTCTGTACAACCGCATGTTACCCAAGATGCTGAATATGCAGCTGAAAATCAAATTTGGCTCTCAGAAGATGGAGCACCTTTGCAAATAGATTTTTTTCATTCTATTAATAATGAAAAAGTACAAAAATCTCTTTTTATCCATGAAGTTTGGTGGGCCGATCTTGATAACAAAAGTACCTTATGGGAATGGATAAGGTTTTATTTTTGGGTTTGTAGCCTTTGGGTTTTTGAGCGTTATAACAAATCCGATTTACCAGGTGCTGCTGCTCTTCAAGTACCTTCATCACTCTTTGATCCCAAAAAAGACTTTTTAGTGAGATTACGTCTCGCCGCTGTTGGTTTAGTTTTTTTGCTAGCCTCTTTTAGTTTGATCCCTATGGCTTATTTCTTACGAAAAATTGGATTAAATTTCTTTAGGGCGGACATACTTTTTCAATATCTAGGCGATGTAAAACTTTACCAAGATTTTTTAAGGGTAAACGGGGCAACACTGACCGATTTCGGAATTCCACCCCGCTATTCTATAAGACGCCGAATGGTTCAAGTTTTGGTTGATGCCTGCTCGCTTAATTATGACCGTTGGTATGTACTTGCCCATAGCTTGGGCTCTGTAGTGGCATGGAATGGCTTGATGGAGACCGAGCATTGTTTGCCTAATTATCTTAATGAAAAAACTTGGAAAAAATGCCTTCAGAAAGAAGGGTTAGTAATACAACTTGCGGATAAAGAAAATACTAATGACATGCGCCCAGCTCGACCCCTTTGGATAAAAGATGACCAAGCGGCTCTTTCACGTAATGTTTTATTTGAAAAGCTCAGAGGTTTTGTCACTTATGGCTCCCCGCTAGACAAATTTGCTTATCTTTGGGGAGCTATTGTGCCCATTAATCCTCAAAAACCCGTATTCGCAGATAAGTTTGAGTGGCTAAATATTTTCGACCATACCGATCCTGTTGCTGCATCATTAGACTCTTATAACGCAGGACCAGTAACACCAAAAAATTATTGTTACAAAGCCCATCCTTTATTGCTTTACAGCCATATCAAATACTTAACGTTTTTAAAAAATAAACCAGATTGTTTCGTAAATCGCTTAACAGAATGGATATTGAGCAACAATGATTTTCCTAAACCAAAAAATAATGATACCCAGTGGGATGCGAATATTAGCTTTGAGAAGGGCTTAAAAATTCGTACTTATTGGTGGGTAGGCATAACGGCTTTAATGTCGACAGTATTGGGCGGGTTAATTTCGTTTTACTTGGAAAATAACCTTAGCTTAGAACTCGTCTTGCTAAATAGTTTAGTTGTATTAGTTTCTGTCAGTTTTATTGTCGGTATATCCGGTATTACCAAATATTTCTGGATAAAGTGCTTAAAAAAGTAATTTTTTTAAATTTAAAAACAGCTGTTTATGACAAATTTTCTGTAAACCCTTCAGGACGATAGGTGACAACGGCTTAATACCGTAATTGCAATAATTGAAAAACATTATGCCGCTTTTATTCTATGTCGAGGAATACGGTACGAGAGTGTAAAAGCCTTCGATTGATGAGTAGAAAATATGTTTTTTACTCCTAAAATTTATAAAAAAAATCAACATGTTAAAAAACTTCACTCGAGTGGTTTTTGAATATTTTCATAGCCTCATCCCCCACTCAATTTCATCCCATTTTTCCTAATCCATGACACTAAATGTTTTAGTAATCGGCACAGGCGCAGTTGGTGGTTTTTACGGCGCGTTGTTGGCAAAAGCGGGCGCTCGTGTGTCGGTTTTGTGCCGCTCCGATTATACGGAAGTTAAACAACACGGTTTTAGCATCAACAGCACTTTAGGCACTTGGCAGTTTAAGCCGGAACAAGTATTGGCAAAGTTGAGCGATTACCAAGGTATTGCCGATGTGGTTTTGCTTTGCACGAAAATCATTCCGGCTATTGATCGTGTGGCGTTAATCCGCGAGGCGGTTGGCGATAACACCGCGATTGTCTTTATCCAAAACGGCGTGGCGATTGAAGCTGAGCTGCAAACGGCGTTTCCCAATAATGAAGTCGTCAGTGCGTTGGCGTTTTTGTGCTGCAACCGTACTGCGCCAGGGCAAATCCAGCATTTGGCTTACGGGCGTTTGGTATTGGGCAATTTGCCGGGATTTGTCAGTGCCAAAACCGAGCAGCTTGCCGAATTGTTCCGGCAAGCAGGCATTGCTTGTGAGACCACTGCTGATATTGTCGCGGCGCGTTGGCAAAAATGTATTTGGAATGCGCCGTTTAATCCGTTATCGGTGTTGTCCGGCGGTTTGCCGACCTTGGCGATTTTGCAAAGCCAAGACGCCTTGGTGCGGGCGATTATGCAGGAAGTGGTGGCAATTGCCGCCGCAAGCGGGCATCACTTTGCTGAGGATATTATCGACAAAAATATCGACATGACTTACAACATGCCGCCGTATAAAACTAGCATGTTGTTAGATTTTGAACGTGGGCAGGCGATGGAGACGGAAGCCATTTTGGGCAATGCCGTAGCTGCCGGAAGACAATTGGGTGTTCCCTGCCCTCGCCTGGAAAGTCTTTACGGATTAATGCAGTTGCGGGAATTGGCGCTTATTTCGGCTGATAAAACTGATGTTACACAGACGATTTCTGAGGTTTGAAATTAATTATGCTGAGTCGCTATCGCGACAGTTATTTTGATCGGGTTCTCGCACCCGAAGGCGAGCTACTTTCTTTTGCGCCGCCAAAAGCAAGTAGCCAAAGAAAAGGCGGCCCGATTGCCGCTCATGTCTTGCGCTCCTCGCACTTGTGCCCTGCGGGGTATTTGTCGGGGGACGGCAGAATGGGCTTCCTGCCCATCTGCCGCCGTGCGGCATCCATGCCGCACCCCTTCGGGCTATTCCCGACAAATACTCCGGTGCTCGACGCGGCAAACGGG